>NZ_JBHZPO010000002.1:0-377464 GCF_042788165.1 Kosakonia sp. YIM B13588
ATTGGTCGCAGGTTCGAATCCTGCACGACCCACCAATGTAAAAAAGCGCCCTAAAGGCGCTTTTTTGCTATCTGCCCCGGTTGAAGATTCGACAAAATTGTCGGGAACAATTTTGAACAACGCGCAGCGTTGGCCCGCAGGGCGAGTCTCAGGATGAGACGAGTAACTCTGCAGCAGGTTCGGGTCGAACGTAGTGAGACAACGGAGCCGCTTGCGGCGACGGCCCGAAGGGCGAGCAAAGCGAGTCATCCTGCACGATCCACAAATGTAAAAACGGCGCTGGCGGCGCTTTTTTGCTTTCTGCTATTCCACAAAAATTCCCCACGACATTTTTTGTCCAATCAGCTATCTTGTTTAGTATATAAAACACCGGTGCGCTAATGACGTCACGCATTTGCGTTGTTCTGGTAATTAAGTTAAGCAAGCAAAACGAGTAAGCATGATGAGCGTAATGTTTGATCCTGAAACCGCAATCTATCCGTTCCCGCCCAAACCCACACCGCTAAACCTGCATGAGAAGCAGTTTTACCGCGAGAAAATCAAGCGCTTGCTCAAAGAGCGAGATGCGGTGATGGTTGCGCACTACTATACCGACCCGGAAATTCAGCAACTGGCGGAAGAGACGGGCGGTTGTATCTCTGATTCGCTGGAGATGGCGCGTTTTGGTGCCAGACATTCCGCCTCAACGCTGCTGGTAGCAGGCGTTCGTTTTATGGGGGAAACCGCCAAAATCCTCAGCCCGGAAAAAACCATCCTGATGCCGACATTGCATGCGGAATGCTCGCTTGATCTCGGCTGTCCGATCGAGGAGTTCAGCGCCTTTTGTGATGCGCACCCGGATCGTACCGTGGTGGTTTACGCCAACACCTCAGCGGCCGTGAAAGCGCGTGCCGACTGGGTTGTGACCTCAAGTATCGCGGTAGAGTTAATTGAGCATCTCGACAGCCTTGGCGAGAAAATTATCTGGGCTCCGGATCGCCATCTCGGTAACTATGTACAAAAACAGACCGGCGCGGATGTGCTGTGCTGGCAGGGCGCGTGCATCGTGCATGATGAATTCAAAACGCAAGCACTGACGCGCATGAAAGCACTCTATCCTGATGCTGCCATCCTCGTGCATCCTGAATCGCCGCAGGCAGTCGTGAATCTGGCCGATGCTGTCGGCTCAACCAGCCAGCTTATCGCAGCAGCAAAAACACTGCCAAATAAGCAGCTTATCGTCGCGACCGATCGCGGTATCTTTTATAAAATGCAGCAGGCCGTGCCGGAAAAAAAGTTGCTGGAAGCGCCTACCGCAGGTGAGGGGGCGACGTGTCGCAGCTGCGCGCACTGCCCGTGGATGGCGATGAACGGTCTGAAAGCGATCGCTGAAAGCCTGGAAAACGGTGGCGCGGAGCATGAAATCCACGTTGATGCCGCGCTGCGTGAAGGCGCGCTGCTGCCGCTTAACCGTATGCTCGATTTTGCGGCTACACTACGTTCTTAGTGAATAATCAATGCGTAGCAATACGCTGTGGGGAAAGAATGGATTTTTTTAGTACACAGAACATCCTGGTGCATATCCCGATTGGCACCGGTGGGTACGATCTTTCATGGATTGAAGCCACAGGCACACTGGCAGGCTTATTGTGCATCTGGCTCGCCAGCCTTGAGAAAATCAGCAATTACGCGTTTGGTTTGGTCAACGTGACGCTGTTTGCGATTATTTTCTTCCAGATCCAGCTGTATGCCAGCTTACTGTTGCAGCTGTTTTTCTTTGTCGCCAACATTTACGGCTGGTATGCCTGGTCGCGGCAAACCTCACAGAATGAAGCCGAATTGCAAATTCGCTGGCTGCCGTTACCCAAAGCGATGAGCTGGCTGGCGGTATGTGTGGTGGCGATTGGCTTGATGACCTTCTTTATCGATCCGGTCTTCGCCTTTCTGACGAAAATCGCCGTTGCCGTCATGCAAGCGTTGGGGCTGAACGTGGTCATGCCGCAATTACAGCCCGATGCGTTCCCGTTCTGGGACTCCAGCATGATGGTGCTCTCCATCGTGGCGATGATCCTGATGACGCGCAAATACGTTGAGAACTGGCTGCTGTGGGTGGTGATTAATGTGATAAGCGTGGTGATCTTTGCACTGCAGGGTGTCTGGGCGATGTCGCTGGAGTATCTGATCCTGACCTTTATCGCCCTTAACGGCAGCAGGATGTGGATTAACAGTGCGCGTGAGCGGGGTTCTCACGCGCTTTCGCATTAATGCGAGTGTGAATGGTGATGGTCAGGCTGCGTCTCGCCCAGATGGCAGTCTGGCCCGCTACAGGGCTGGTACTCCATCTGCACCGTCGCATGTTCAATCTCATAATGATGTGACAGAAAGTGGTGGATCTCGCCCAGTAGCTTGTCATGGTCGCGCGGAGGGATCACCTGCACATGCAACGTCATGAGCGGTTTTTCACCAACCAGCCAGACATGCACGTGGTGAACATCCCGCACCTCCGGGATAGCGCGTCGCAGATGGCGTTGCAACGCGCCAATATCCATCGAGCCCGGCGCGCCTTCCAGCAGCTCGTTAACGCTCTCTTTCATTAGCCGCCAGGCGCTGCGTAACACCAGCGCGGAAACCAGCACCGAGAGTATCGGGTCAATCGGCGTCCAGCCGGTGAATAAAATCACCAGTGCCGCAGCGATGGCACCGACAGAACCGAGTAAGTCACCCAGCACATGCAGTGCGGCGGCACGGACATTCAGGTTTTTCTCTTCGCTCCCCCGGTGCAGTAACCAGAACGCGAGCACATTGGCCACAAGCCCGGCAATCGCAATTACCATCATGGTTAAGCCTGCAACGGGCTGTGGATGGGTGAAACGCTGAATAGCTTCCCAGACAATCCACACGGTAATCAGTACCAGCGCCAGCGCATTGATGAATGCTGCAAGTGTAGTCAAACGCAGCCAGCCAAACGTACGGTGAGCGCTGGGGGGCTGGCGCGCAAAGTAAACCGCTAATAACGCAAAAAGCAGCGCGGCGGCGTCCGTCAGCATATGGCCGGCATCGGCAAGCAGCGCCAGAGAGCCGGAAATTAGGCCGCCGACCACTTCGATAACCATAAACACAGCGGTAACGATAAACGCCAGCAGCAGGCGCCGGGCGTTGGCATCAGCGGGAGTGTGCGAGTGTGAATGCGCCATGGGCGGGTTCTTCCTTGTAATTATTTTAACGCCTTACATCATTGCAGATTTTTCAGTTTGCGGGGGAGACTGGAGAGAAAAAAGTAAGGAGAGCCGAAGCTCTCCCTGATGATTAATGCACCGGATTTTACTGGGTTGTGCCGTCGGTTTTCTTATCGACGCTATGGTTGTTACCGCTTTCGGTTTCAACCTTTTTGTTCACATCCGGGCAGCGGCCATCTTTACACATGGTGTTTTTATGCACCTGATCTTTGCTCATATGCTGCTTGGAGTTGTGCTGAGTGGTCGAGTTGGTATTCATGCTACCGTTGTTGATCTGGCTGTTATCCACATTGTTTGGCGCAACATTCTGTTTTGCGTCCGGTGCCGGTTGACCAGCAGCTGCTGCGGCATTGGCATCGCCGTTACTGTCGCTGGAAGATGCTGCGTCGGCCGCGTAGGCTGCGCCACCTGCGAAAGTCAGCGTCGTCGTCAGTAAAAGAGTCGCTAATTTATTCATTTTCATCATGATGCTCCTGTTCCGGTCGTTTTACCGCCGCTGAGGCCGGTAAAAGCAGCGCGAACGAATTATCACGCTCAGTGGTTTAAGATGCCATTCTTGTGCAATATGGCAGCATGGAATAGCGATAAAACTAAAAATAAAAGTGTTAACAGTTAAAAAGTGTAGTGCTGATATCGCCACCCGCTACTTTTTAACGCGATTTGGCCCTATTCCAGGAATTATCCGGGTAAAGTGTAAAATCGCGTTTACACTTCGCCGCCGACGAGATAGATTGGAAAGATTGCATTCATCAAAAAAAGTATGGCCAGACTGGAACGAACATGAATTATCAGAACGACGATTTACGTATTAAAGAGATCAATGAGTTATTACCTCCTGTAGCACTCCTTGAAAAATTCCCCGCCACTGAAACCGCCGCCAATACGGTCTCGCATGCCCGCAAAGCGATTCATAAGATCCTGCGCGGTAATGATGATCGTCTGCTGGTGGTTATCGGTCCGTGTTCCATTCACGATCCTGCGGCGGCAAAAGAGTACGCTGCGCGTCTGCTGGCATTGCGTGAAGCGTTAAAAGACGATTTAGAAATCGTTATGCGCGTTTACTTTGAAAAACCGCGTACCACAGTGGGCTGGAAAGGGCTGATTAACGATCCGCACATGGATAACAGCTTCCAGATTAACGACGGATTGCGTATTGCGCGTAAGCTGCTGCTGGAAATCAATGACAGCGGTTTACCGGCAGCGGGGGAATTCCTCGATATGATCACCCCACAATACATGGCCGATCTGATGAGCTGGGGAGCGATTGGCGCGCGTACGACGGAATCTCAGGTGCATCGTGAGCTGGCTTCCGGCCTCTCATGCCCGGTGGGGTTCAAAAACGGCACCGATGGCACCATTAAAGTCGCTATTGACGCGATTAACGCCGCAGGTGCGCCGCACTGCTTCTTGTCCGTCACCAAATGGGGCCACTCCGCCATTGTGAACACCGCTGGTAACGGTGATTGCCACATCATCCTGCGCGGCGGTAAAGAGCCAAACTACAGCGCGAAGCATGTCGCAGAAGTAAAAGTCGGCCTGCAGAAAGCTGGCCTGGAGCCGCAGGTGATGATCGACTTCAGTCATGCTAACTCCAGCAAACAGTTCAAGAAACAGATGGAAGTGGGCGCGGATGTGTGCCAGCAGATCGCCGGGGGTGAAAAAGCCATTATCGGTGTGATGATTGAAAGCCATCTGGTGGAAGGCAACCAGAGCCTGGAGAGCGGTGAACCGCTGGTGTACGGTAAAAGCGTTACCGACGCCTGCATCGGTTGGGACGATACCGAAACGCTTTTACGCCAGCTCGCGGCGGCAGTAAAAGCACGACGCAGTTAACTGGTTGCACAAATAAAAAAGCGTGGAAAGTTCCACGCTTTTTTTATGGGCGAAAACTTACTTCGCTTTACCCTGGTTTGCTACCGCAGCAGCTTTCGCGGCGATCTCGTCCGCGTTACCCAGGTAGTAGTGTTTCAGCGGTTTGAAGTTTTCGTCGAACTCATAGACCAGCGGTACGCCAGTCGGGATGTTCAGCTCGAGGATCTCTTCTTCGCTCATGTTATCAAGGTATTTCACCAGCGCGCGCAGGGAGTTACCGTGAGCGGCGATGATCACGCGCTCCCCGCTTTTCAGGCGCGGCAGAATGGTGTCGTTCCAGTAAGGAATGACGCGATCGATGGTCAGCGCCAGGCTTTCAGTCTGCGGCAGCTCGGCATCGGTCAGTTTCGCGTAGCGCGGATCGTGGCCCGGGAAACGTTCGTCATCTTTGGTCAGCGCTGGCGGAGTGACAGCAAAGCCGCGACGCCACTGTTTAACCTGCTCGTCACCGTATTTTTCAGCGGTTTCAGCTTTGTTCAGACCCTGCAGCGCCCCGTAATGACGCTCGTTGAGTTTCCAGCTTTTCTCTACCGGCAACCACGCCTGATCCAGCTCGTCCAGCACGTTCCACAGCGTATGGATGGCACGTTTCAGCACAGAGGTATAAGCAAAATCGAAGGTGTAGCCTTCCTCTTTCAGCAGTTTGCCTGCCGCTTTTGCTTCGCCAACGCCTTTTTCGGACAGATCAACATCGTACCAACCGGTAAAGCGGTTTTCGTTGTTCCACTGGCTTTCGCCATGACGAACCAGAACCAGCTTAGTAACAGCCATACACTTACTCCTGTGAGCCTGATTGAATGATAACAATTCTCATTATATTGCCGTGAAGGTGCTCCCGGCAACGGTTACCCATAACCATAGCGAAAATAGCCGCTGAGTGTAAGGTGCTTGTGAATCAGGGGTTATGGTTTTGTCGATAAGTGGCGCATATTTCAGCAAAACGGGTAAAAAAAGCCCTCCATAAGGAGGGCGGGGGGATTTACTGCGCAATAAAGTGGTATTCCGTCAGGCTGACATAAACGTCGCCAGGCAGTAAGAAGCAGTCCGGCTGCGGGAAATCCGGGCGGTTCGGGCTGTCGGGCAAAAACTCGCTCTCCAGCGCCAGTCCTTGCCACGCGTTATAGGTTTTACCGCCGCGTGCTGGCGTTCCTTCCAGATAATTACCGGAATAGAACTGGAGCGCAGGCGCGCTGGTATACACCGTCATTTGCAGCTGTTTGTCCGCAGACCACAACTGCGCGGCGGGCTGACTGACGTCGCCTTTTGCCTGCAATAAAAACGCATGGTCGTAACCTTTCACCACGCGCTGATCGTCCTCAGCCAGAAAATCCTGCGCTACGGTTTTCGGGGTGCGGAAATCAAAACTGGTCCGCTCGACATCTTTCAACCCGTCCGTCGGAATGCCCATCTCATCCACCGGCAGGTAAGCATCCGCCAGCAGTTGCAACGTGTGGTTGCGAACATCCGACTGATCACCATCCAGGTTAAAATAAGCGTGGTTAGTCAGGTTGACCGGGCACGGTTTATCGGTAGTTGCACGATATTCAATGGCAAGTCGGTTATCGTCGCCGAGGCGGAAATGCGCGCGGGTATGAACGTTTCCGGGGAATCCCTGATCGCCATCCGCTGAATTCAGGACGAAGACCACTTCGTTATCATTCTGCCGCTCTATCAACCAGCGCCGTTTGTCGAACCCTTCCGGGCCGCCATGCAGCTGGTTTTCACCCTGGCTTGGCGTCAACGTATAGGTGTGGCCATCCAGCGTGAAACGGCTTTTGGCGATACGGTTGGCGTAACGGCCCACCGACGCGCCCAGATACGCCGTCTGTTGCAGGTAGTGTTCCGGCGTGGCGCAGCCCAGCAGCGCTTCACGCACGGAACCATCTTTTAACGGCACACGCGCGGATAACAGCGTCGCGCCCCAGTCCATCAATGTCACCACCATCCCGGCGCTATTGCGCAGGGTGATCAGGCGAAAGGGCAGCCCATCCGGGGCTGCTGCAGAAGCTTCGTTTAGCACTGTCCTGCTCCCTGTGAAGGTTTGCAAACATAGAAGGTTTCTTTGATACCGGTTTTAGCTTCGTACTGGCTTTCTACAGCTTGTTTCACCGCCGGTACCAGTGCTTCCGGCACCAGTGCGACGATGCAGCCACCGAAACCGCCGCCGGTCATGCGCACACCGCCCTGGTCACCGATTGTCGCTTTGACAATCTCGACCAGCATATCAATCTGCGGGACGGTAATTTCAAAATCATCACGCATAGACGCATGGGATTCAGCCATCAGCACGCCCATGCGTTGCAGATCGCCTTTCTCCAGCGCAGCCGCGGCTTCCACGGTACGGGTGTTTTCGGTCAGCACGTGGCGTACGCGTTTGGCGACCAGCGGATCCAGCTCATGCGCCACGGCATTGAACTGGTCGATGCTGACATCGCGCAGCGCTTTTTGCTGGAAGAAGCGCGCGCCAGTTTCACACTGCTCGCGGCGCGTGTTGTACTCACTGCCAACCAGGGTGCGTTTAAAGTTACTGTTGATGATGACGATCGCCACGCCTTCCGGCATCGATACCGCTTTGGTGCCCAGTGAGCGGCAATCGATCAGCAGCGCGCTGCCTTTTTTGCCCAGCGCCGAAATAAGCTGATCCATGATGCCGCAGTTACAGCCGACAAACTGGTTTTCCGCTTCCTGGCCATTGAGAGCAATTTGCGCACCGTCCAGCGGCAGATGATAAAGCTGCTGGAACACGGTTCCGACAGCCACTTCCAGCGAAGCAGAAGAGCTCAGGCCCGCGCCCTGCGGCACATTGCCGCTGATGACCAGATCCGCGCCGCCAAAACTGGCATCGCGTTTTTGCAGATGTTTCACCACGCCGCGCACGTAGTTCGACCACTGCTGGCTGTCGTGAGTCACAATTGGCGCATCCAGCGAGAACTCATCGCTCTGGTTGTCATAATCGGCAGCGATCACCCTAACGATGCGATCAGTACGCGGAGCGCAACTGATCACCGTCTGGTAATCAATGGCGCACGGCAGAACAAAACCGTCGTTATAGTCGGTGTGTTCGCCAATCAGGTTCACGCGACCAGGTGCCTGGATTGTGTGGGTGGCAGGGTAGCCGAATTTTTCAGCAAACAAGGATTGTGTGTTCTCTTTCAGACTCATTGTTATTCTCCGGATTCGCGAAAATGGATATCACTGACCGCGCGCAGGCGTTCGGCGGCTTGCTCTGCCGTCAGGTCACGCTGGGTTTCGGCAAGCATTTCATAGCCGACCATAAATTTACGCACCGTGGCGGAACGCAGCAGCGGCGGGTAGAAATGCGCGTGCAGTTGCCAGTGGTCATTCTCTTCGCCGTTAAACGGTGCGCCATGCCAGCCCATCGAGTAGGGGAACGAGCACTGGAACAGGTTGTCATAACGGCTGGTCAGTTTTTTCAATGCCAGCGCTAAATCACGGCGCTGTTCATCACTTAAATCGGTGATGCGCTGCACATGCGCTTTCGGCAGCAGCAAGGTTTCAAACGGCCACGCAGCCCAGTAGGGAACCACCGCCAGCCAGTGTTCTGTTTCCACCACGGTACGGCTGCCATCATTCAGCTCGCGCGTTGCGTAGTCCAGCAACATGGGGGACTGATACTGAGCGAAATAGTCGCGTTGCAGGCGATCTTCACGATCCACTTCATTTGGCAGGAAGCTGTTAGCCCAGACTTGCCCGTGCGGGTGCGGGTTGGAACAACCCATCGCCGCACCTTTGTTTTCAAACACCTGTACCCACGGGTACTGCTGACCCAGCTCAGCGGTTTGCTGTTGCCAGGTTTTTACAACTGATTCCAGTGCATCGACGCTCAGTTCAGGCAGCGTTTTGCTGTGATCCGGCGAGAAACAGATCACCCGGCTGGTGCCGCGCGCACTCTGGCTGCGCATCAGCGGATCGTCGCTCACCGGCGCGTCCGGCGTGTCGGTCATCAACGCGGCGAAGTCGTTGGTGAACACATAAGTGCTGGTGTAATCCGGATTTTTATCCCCGGTTACGCGGGTATTGCCCGGGCAGAGGAAACAGTCCGGATCGTGCGCCGGCAGGGTTTGTTTCGCAGGCGTCTCTTGCGCCCCTTGCCAGGGGCGTTTTGCGCGGTGCGGTGAAACCAGTATCCACTGGCCGGTCAGCGGGTTGTAACGGCGATGCGGGTGATCGACCGGATTAAATTGCGTCATTACCATTCCTTTAATCGGGATAGCCTTGCGGGTGGCGTGACTGCCAGCGCCAGGTATCTTCTGCCATTTCGTCAAGCGTACGGGTTACGCGCCAGTTCAGCTCTTTATCCGCTTTGCTGGCATCAGCCCAGTAGGCCGGGAGATCGCCATCGCGGCGCGGCGCGTAGTGCCAGGCCACCGGTTTGCCACAGGCTTTACTGAAGGCATTCACCACATCCAGCACGCTGCTGCCGACGCCCGCGCCGAGGTTATAGATATGCACACCTGGTTTACCGGCCAGTTGTTGCATGGCCGCGACATGACCGTCCGCCAGATCCATCACGTGGATGTAATCACGCACGCCGGTGCCGTCTGGTGTCGGATAATCACTGCCGAAAATCGCCAGCGAATCGCGGCGACCAACGGCAACCTGGGCAATATACGGCATCAGGTTGTTCGGGATGCCCTGCGGATCTTCGCCCATATCGCCTGACGGATGCGCGCCAACCGGGTTGAAGTAGCGCAGCAGCGCAATGCTCCACTCCGGCTGCGCTTTTTGCAGGTCGGTGAGGATCTGTTCCACCATCAGTTTGCTTTTGCCATAGGGGCTTTGCGGTGTGCCGGTTGGGAAGCTTTCCACATAAGGGATTTTCGGCTGGTCGCCGTAAACGGTGGCAGATGAGCTGAAAATGAAGTTTTTAACGTTCGCGGCGCGCATCGCGTTAATCAGGCGCAGCGTGCCGTTGACGTTGTTGTCGTAATACTCCAGCGGCTTCGCGACGGATTCGCCAACGGCTTTCAGTCCGGCGAAGTGGATCACCGCTTCAATGGCGTGATCGTGCAGGATCTCTGCCAGCAGCGCTTCATCGCGAATGTCGCCTTCGACGAACAGCGCGCTTTTTCCGCCAAAACGCTCGATCTCATTGAGCACGCTGCGCTTACTGTTACAGAGATTGTCGAGGATGATAACGTCGTGGCCGTTTTGCAGCAGTTGCACGCAGGTATGACTTCCAATGTAACCGCTACCACCTGTAACCAGAACTCGCATATTTCCCTCCATAAAGCATTTGATATGAACAAACCTTAGCATAACAGAGAGGTGAAAACTGTGACATGGGATAAATTAGTGGAATCGTTTACACTCAATTTTCTGCCAGCCGGTTTGTGGGGTAAACGCCAGAAAAACCCCGCAATAGCGGGGTTCGTCTGACGCAAGTAAAAAGTCTTAAAAATGCTGTCACTGCGGTGCAGCAACGCAGGCGGCATCAGCGAAAGCCGGATAACGCCTCGTGGAGGTTATAAGTCATCAGGGAGAGCCAGGCAATCAGCCCGAAGTACA
The DNA here is from genome assembly GCF_042788165.1 of Kosakonia sp. YIM B13588. Classification (NCBI taxonomy): domain Bacteria; kingdom Pseudomonadati; phylum Pseudomonadota; class Gammaproteobacteria; order Enterobacterales; family Enterobacteriaceae; genus Kosakonia; species Kosakonia sp. YIM B13588. The sequence goes on from NZ_JBHZPO010000002.1 coordinate 10,617, forward strand.
AAAGCGTATATTCCAGACGTTTGCCAGGGGTCAGCGTGTCGAGATTCGGTTGATCATGGCGCCGCGCCCAGATTTGTGATGCCGCGAGAAAGCACACCAGCAGTAACAGCGGGCTTGGGTGAAGGTAAAAGAAACCCAGCAGTACGGGAATGCCCAGGTACCAGATCTTGCGCGAGATGGCGACCGTAATGCGCCCGCCATCCAGCGGCGGCACGGGGATCAGATTAAACAGATTAAGCACAAAACCTGAATAGGCTACCGCCATCAGTAGTGAACTGTGGACATACTCCGCCAGATAGTAACAACCGAGGGCGGCAAGCGAGCCGAGCAGCGGGCCGGCAATGCCGACCCAGGCTTCGGTTTCTGCATCTGGCAGCTCATCTTTCAACGCGATCCAGGCACCCACGAAGGGGATAAACATCGGTAATCCCGTCGCTAACCCGCGTTGACGCGCCGCCAGATAGTGCCCCAGCTCATGGCAAAACAGCAGCACCACAAGCCCCGTCGCATACGGCCAGCCGAAGGCGAGCGCGTAGGTGGCGATCGACAGCAGCATGGTGGCCCCGGAAAGGAAAAACTTCCCGAGGCTTGCCCCTTTAAGCAGCAGCAAGAGCATGCTCATGGTTTACTCGGCTTTTTTGCGAAACAGCATTTTTTTCACACCCATGCCGAATGCCGCCACGGCGATCAGGCCAAGTTTCCAGAACTTCAGCAACGTCACACCGATAAGTGCCAGTAGACCCAGTTTTTTCGCCGCCAGACCGCCAATCAGCGCCGCCAGCCCATATTCGGCAATCTTGTCGGTAGAGGCATTAAAGTCGCTGTATTTTTTGCCGTCATTAAAGGTCACGGCGTTGAGTAACGTCTTGGCGAGCGGTTTTTCTTGCTCAACGGTGCCGCGATCGGTCACCAGGTTTAACGACAGATAACCTTCCCGACCCAGCAGGTAGGTGTTGTAGTTAACACCCTGTTCTTTTTCCGGCACGTTGCTGCCAATATCGCGGATAGCCGCAGACCAAATCAGGCGATGAGTGGCCGCCTCGTAGGTGGGTTTTTCTACCCAACCCAATACTTCAATTGGCGGGATGCCTTTTTCGCTACGCTCTTTATTGCCCGCTTTGGTGCCTTCCTGCAAATTGCTCAGCAGTTCGTCGGCGTCCCAGTCTTTGGCATCGTCATCTTTGATATAACCGGCGTCGGCATATTCAATCGAAACAAAGCCGGAAATATCATTACTGAATACCAGACCATAAAAAGAGTTGTTATCAACATGGTTACCCAGTGCGCGCATAAATACTGCTGCCTGCTGCGAGGGAATATAAGCAAAACCTTCAGGCAGGTTCAGAATCGCCTGATTACCGAGATCAATTTTATGCGGGCCGTGAATACTGGCACGCTGCATATTTTCAACGGCTTGCTTTAATTGTGCGTCCTGCCCGGAAGCTGGTGTTTGCGCACTCTCATCGGCGAAAGCGACACTGCAGAAACCCAGTAACAGCGCCGCAGCCAGAGAAACGGCGCGGGTGATGCGGAGGAATTGATTCATCATAGTCCCGTAATTTTTTACCCGGCGTCCATCGACGGGCTTTTTTCTTGCCATAACAAAAACTGGCCGCTGACAATTTTATGTTGCCAACTGACCAGTCAGAGATCGTTATTATGTTGCTTATTTAAAACGGGGCTATTACATCATATCCGGCGAAATGGAACCATCCCCCTAATTATTGTGGTGTAAGTTGATAACGATATCCGTCACCTTCGGGCACAAATTCAAGCTTGTGGGTAATACAAGCGGGTGCGTCTCCGGCATGGTGCGAAACAAATAACAGTTGGGTTTCGCCTTCGCTAATTAATACATCAACAAAGCGGCGAATAAGCTGGCGGTTTAAAGGATCAAGACCTTGTAACGGTTCATCAAGAATGAGCAGCGTCGGGTGCTTGACCAGCGCACGCACAATCAACGCCAGCCGCTGCTGACCCCAGGAGAGGCTGCTAAACGGTGCGTCGGCGCTACGTGCATCGAAACCTAGAATATCCAGCCAGCGCTGTGCCAGTTTGTGTTGTTTGTCCGATACCGCCTGGTAAATACCAATCGAGTCGAAATAACCAGAGAGGATGACATTGCGCAAGTTGGTGCTGACGCGGTAATCCAGATGCAGGCTGCTGCTGACATAGCCAATATGCTTTTTGATATCCCAGATGGTTTCACCGCTGCCGCGGCGCCGGCCAAACAGCGTCAAATCGTTGCTGTAGCCCTGCGGATGATCGCCGGTTATCAGGCTGAGCAGCGTGGATTTGCCCGCACCGTTCGGGCCGACGATCTGCCAGTGCTCGCCAGGATTTACCGTCCATGAAAGGTGGTCGATGATTGGCCGGTCGTTATAAGAGACGACGCCATCGTTCAGCACGATAAGCGGCGCGTCTGCGTTCAATGTTTCACGTGCGGGCGGCGCATCCGGTTCTGGTAATGCAATACCGGATAATTTTTCGCTGTGGGCTAACTGGGCGATCAGCGCTTGTTGCAACAGGGCTGCTTTTTCTCCGGTCTTTGTAAGCGAGCAATCCACCAGAACCCCGGCGTGTTGCACAAAGTCAGGTATTTCATCAAAGCGGTTCAGCACCAGCACCAGCGTAAAGCCGTCGGCATTGAGGCGCGCGAGCAGCTCCGCCAGTTGCTGTCGTGAGTGAACGTCAAGCCCATCGAAAGGCTCATCAAGGATCAGTAAATCCGGTTCGGCCATCAGGGCCTGGCAAAGCAGCGTTTTACGGGTTTCGCCGGTCGAGAGGTATTTAAAGCGTCTCTCCAGCAGATGCGAGATGCCAAACTGCGCCGCCAGTTGCGCACAGCGCTGCGCGTCTTGCACCTCATCCTGAATAATCTCTGCGGTGGTACGCCCGGTATCCTCTTCATCGGGGCTGAGCATATCGGTGTTATTGCGCTGCCACTCGTCGATGACCAGCTTTTGCAACTGCTCGAAAGAGAGGCGGGTGAGGCGGGTAAACTGGCACTGGCGTTCACCTTTCAGTAAGGTCAGCTCCTCCGCCAGCGCGCGAGCCAGCGCTGACTTGCCGCTGCCATTCGCGCCGACAAAAGCCCAGCTTTCGCCAGCGCGTAGCGCTAAGTGTTCAATGTGCAGCGTGCGGGTGTCGCTAAGACGAAACGTACCTTGCGAAATTTGCAATGATGACATTATGTATCCCATTTTTTGCAGCGTAGAAACTCAGGGATACGTGCAATGGGCTAGCTTGTCAATGCGATTAGCATAACGTGGCGATAATCACGCGATCGGCATTAAAATATGCGGTCACTTCGCTCTGTTCCTGCAAATTATCCATCTCTTGCGTCGGCACGGTGGCGCACAGCACCTGACCATCTGGCAGCGTCATCAGCACCTCAGTTTGCTGCTCGCCGCGCTCAATATGGCTGATGCGCCCGGTAAGCTGGTTATCCGCCTGCGCGGCGCGTTTGGCATCCTGTGTGATGCTCACCCACGGCGCTTTTAGCAGCACCAGCACCTCTTTGCCTTCGTCGAGACCCAGGCGTTCGCCGCTTTGCGCGGTAATGGCGACTTTGAGACGGGTTTCGCCGTCCGCCAGCAGCACGTCGACATGTTGCTGTACGTGGTTGTGGTCGCGCGCTGTGATGGTGCCAAACCACTGATTGCGTGCGCTGGTCTGCAACGAGAAACGCGAAATCGCCGCCAGCAGGCTGTTTAACGGCAGGGCGTCATCATCACTTAACACGTCAAACGCTTTTTGCTGGATTTGCGCCAACAGATCGTAAAGCTGGATTAAGCGCTGCCCGTAACGCGTCACCACCGCACCGCCGCCGCCTTTACCGCCGGTCGCGCGGTCAACCAGCGTTTGTTCACTGAGTTGATTCATCTCATTAATGGCGTCCCAGGCGCTTTTATAACTGATGCCTGCGTTCTTCGCGCCCTGGCTGATAGAGCCGGTTTCAACAATCTGCTTGAGCAGGGAGATGCGGCGCGGATCGGCAAATAGGCGCTGCTGGAGTTTGAGTGTGAGAAGAATTTCAGCCTGCATTACGCAATGTCCTGGCAAAAGAACTATTGTGAAGGAAAACCGTCACTAAGCCTAGCCTGATGCGGGTGAATGCGCGTAAAGCTGCGAGGCGAATCGCACAAAAGGCGAGTGTTTTTCACCTAAATCAGGCTAGAATGCCCCGTTCACATTTTCTGGAGACGACTATGTTTGAGTTGTTGAAAAGCTTGGTGTTTGCCGTCGTCATGGTGCCTGTCGTGATGGCGATTATCCTGGGGCTTATTTATGGCCTGGGTGAAGTGTTTAACGTCTTTTCCGGCGTCGGTCGCCGCGACCAAAGCCGTCAGCAACGCTGATCCTCTCTTGCAAACGCCCGCTTTCGCGGGCGTTTATCTTTCAGATATTCAAGATCTCCTCACTTCCTGCCGATATATTTAAATAGGTTGCTAATTCTTGATGGGTATTACCTAACCGCCGGGAAACTCTGGTAATATCGTTATGTTTTTACGTATATAACGACACTCACAGGAGTTCCTAATGACACGTACAGGGTTACGCCTTTTTGCCGGGGTGACATTAACGCTCTCCGTTGCCGGGCAAGTTCTGGCGGATGAAGGTAAAATTACCGTTTTTGCTGCAGCATCACTGACCAACGCAATGCAGGATATCGCGGCGGCCTATAAAAAAGAGAAAAACGTTGAGGTGGTCTCCTCATTTGCTTCTTCTTCTACTCTGGCGCGCCAGATTGAAGCGGGGGCCCCGGTGGATCTGTTTATTTCTGCCGATCAGAAATGGATGGATTACGCGGTAGAGAAAAAATCTATCGATACCGCAACCCGCGCAACACTGCTCGGTAACAGCCTGGTGGTTGTGGCTCCCAAAAGCAGTGCGCAGGGCGATATCGTCATTAATGCTAAAACCGACTGGAACAGTCTGCTGAAAGGCGGACGTCTGGCCGTTGGCGACCCGGAACATGTTCCGGCGGGGATTTATGCCAAAGAAGCATTGACCAAACTGGGCGCATGGGAAACCCTGTCGCCGAAGCTGGCTCCGGCGGAAGACGTGCGCGGGGCGCTGGCGTTGGTGGAACGCAGCGAAGCGCCGCTTGGCATTGTCTACGGCTCTGACGCGGTTGCCAGTAAAGGGGTGAAAGTGGTCGGGACCTTCCCGGAAGATTCACACCAAAAAGTTGAGTACCCGCTGGCTATTATCGACGGCCATAAAAACGCGACGGTAACGGCGTTTTATGACTACCTGAAAGGCCCGCAGGCTTCTGAAATCTTTAAACGTTACGGATTTACAACGCACGAATGATATTGACGGATCCCGAATGGCAGGCGGTATTGCTGAGCCTGAAAGTCTCATCCCTGGCAGTCGTTTTCAGTTTGCCGTTTGGGATCTTCTTTGCCTGGCTGCTGGTGCGCTGCACGTTTCCTGGCAAAGCGCTGCTCGACAGTTTGCTGCATCTACCGCTGGTGCTGCCGCCGGTGGTGGTGGGGTATTTATTGCTGGTGGCGATGGGACGACGCGGTTTCATTGGTCAGTGGTTGTATGACTGGTTTGGCATCACCTTCGCCTTTAGCTGGCGTGGCGCGGTGTTGGCCGCCGCGGTGATGTCGTTCCCGCTGATGGTGCGCGCTATCCGTCTGGCACTGGAGAGCGTTGATACCAAACTGGAGCAGGCAGCCCGCACGTTAGGTGCCGGGCGCTGGCGCGTTTTTCTCACCATCACGTTACCGCTTACCTTGCCGGGGATTATCGTTGGCACGGTGCTGGCCTTTGCCCGTTCACTGGGTGAATTCGGCGCGACGATCACCTTCGTTTCCAATATTCCTGGCGAAACCCGCACCATTCCCTCTGCAATGTACACCTTGATTCAGACGCCCGGCGGTGAAGGCGCAGCGGCGCGGTTATGTATTATCTCGATCGTACTGGCACTGGTTTCGCTGTTGGTTTCCGAATGGCTGGCCCGCATTAGCCGCGAAAGGACAGGGAGGTAAGTCATGCTGGAACTCAATTTCACCCAGACGCTGGGTACGCATCGCTTACGCATTGCTGAAAAGCTGCCTGCCAGCGGCATCACCGCGATTTTTGGCGTTTCGGGTGCCGGGAAAACCTCGTTAATCAACGCGATTGGCGGCCTGACACATCCGCAGCAAGGGCGGATTGCGCTGAATAATCGCGTGCTGTTTGATACCGAAAGCAAGATTTGCCTGCCGCCGGAGAAGCGGCGTGTCGGCTATGTTTTCCAGGATGCGCGGCTGTTTCCCCATTACAAAGTGCGCGGCAACCTGCGTTACGGCATGGCTAAATCCATGGCTGGCCAGTTCGACAAGCTGGTGGCGTTACTCGGTATTGAACCGTTGCTGGATCGTTTACCCGGTGGGCTTTCCGGCGGCGAAAAGCAGCGGGTGGCGATTGGCCGCGCGCTGTTAACCGCGCCGGAACTGATGTTACTCGATGAACCGCTGGCGTCGCTGGATATTCCACGTAAGCGCGAGCTGCTGCCATACCTGCAACGACTGGCGCGCGAGATCAATATCCCGATGCTGTACGTCAGCCACTCCCTGGATGAAATCCTGCATCTGGCAGATAAAGTGATGGTGCTGGAGGCGGGAGAAGTAAAGGCCTTCGGCAGCCTGGAAGATGTCTGGGGCAGTCGCGTGATGAACCCGTGGTTACCGGCGGAGCAGCAAAGTAGCGTGTTGAAAGTGGTCGTGCTGGAGCACCATCCGCACTATGCGATGACGGCGCTGGCGCTCGGCGATCAGCATATTTGGGTTAATAAGGTCGACCTTCCGCTGCAAAGTGCGTTGCGGATCCGTATTCAGGCGACCGATGTTTCGCTGGTGCTGCAACCGCCAATGAATACCAGTATCCGTAATATTCTGCGTGCGAAAGTGGCGCAATGTTTTGATATCGACGGCCAGGTGGAAGTGCAACTGGAAGTGGGCAGCCGCACCCTGTGGGCGCGCATCAGTCCGTGGGCCAGAGACGAGCTGGCCGTGAAGCCTGGCCAGTGGTTATATGCGCAAATCAAAAGTGTGTCGATAACCGCGTGATCGGCGGGTTCGCCGCCTGCGATGCATTGTGGATTGTTATCCTCCCGCGCTTGTATTAGCCCCTGGGTAAGGGGCGTAATCTTTTCACCCGGCGAAGCTGAACGGGCGTTTACAGCAGTTCTTTGTAGATAAATTGCGCAATGCTGTCGACGGTGTTGTCGCCAATCACCACGTTAGCATGGGCTTTTACCGCGTCGTCGGCATTGCCCATCGCCACGCCAACACCGGCGGCTTCCAGCATGCTGATATCGTTATAGTTATCGCCAAACGCCACCACGTCCTTCATCGATAGCCCCTGTGACGCGACCCATTCGCTCAGACGTTTGCCTTTGCTGTTGCCCGCGCGGGCGATATCGACCTGATCATGCCATGACCATTCGCACTCCAGCCCCAGCGTTTGCTCCACGTGGTGGGCAAAATTTTTCAGTTTCTGCGTGTCGGTATCGGTGAGCGCGAATTTCCAGATAGCCTCAACCTCCTGTGCCGCTGTGCGCAGGGACGTCACTTGCCGGAAGACCGGGCGCTGCTCGGGCGGCAACTGTTGCGCCCAGGTGTTGGTGCGTTCAACATGACCGGTTGGCTTTTCATAGAGCATGGCGTTGTCGACGTACATCAGGCCGTGAACCGCGTGCTCATCAAGCAGCGTGATCAACTGCTGCGCCTGCGAAACCGGTAACGGATCGGCGCTTAACACTTTTTTTGCATGATAATCATACAAATAAGTGCCATTACAGCAAATTGCAGGTGTATCCGGCGCCAGTGCCTGATAAAAAGGGTGGATGGCAACATGATGCCGGCCTGTCACGATAATCAGTTGATGACCGGCGGCTTTTGCGCGAGCCAGCGCTTCAAGGGATGAGGGCAGAAGCGTTTTTTTCGGGGTCAGTAGCGTACCGTCTAAATCCAGTGCAATCACGCGCGAAGTCATATCGTATTCCGTGGTCGATGTTGAAATTCAAATGTCCGGGGATGGTACACCGGGTCACCGGCTGCGCAAAATCTCCGGGTAAAATTCAGCATCAACCAACAAAAGCAGCTATCCTGGTTACTTAATGCAAAAAAGAATTAGAGGAAAGGAGCGTTCATGAAACAAACCGTTTATACCGCCAGCCCGGAAAGCCAGCAGATCCACGTCTGGCGCCTGAACTCTGAAGGTAACCTGACGCTTGTCCAGGTGGTGGATGTGCCAGGCCAGGTGCAGCCGATGGTCGTCAGCCCGGATAAACGTTACCTCTATGTCGGGGTTCGCCCTGAATTTCGCGTTATCGCATATCGCATCGCGCCGGATGATGGCGCCCTGACTTTCGCGGCGGAATCTCCGCTGCCGGGCAGCCCGACGCATATTTCGACCGATCGCAGCGGGCGCTTCCTGTTCAGCGCATCCTACAACGCGGGCAGTGTGAGTGTTGTCCGTCTGGAGGATGGCCTGCCGACCGGAATTGTTGATGTCGTGGAAGGGCTGGAAGGGTGCCACTCGGCGAATATCTCCCCGGACAACCGCACCCTGTGGACACCGGCACTGAAACAGGATCGCATCTGCCTGTTTACGCTGGCCGATGACGGCAACCTGACGGCGCAGGATCCCGCTGAAGTCACCACTGTCGAGGGCGCCGGCCCGCGTCATATGGCGTTTCACCCGAACCAGCGTTTTGCCTACTGCGTTAATGAACTCAACAGTTCAGTGGATGTCTGGCAGCTCAGCGACGCGCACGGCAACATTGAGTGTGTGCAGACGCTGGATATGATGCCTGCGGATTTCAGCGACACGCGCTGGGCGGCGGATATTCACATCACGCCGGATGGTCGCCATCTTTATACCTGCGATCGTACCGCCAGCATTATTACCGTGTTCAGCGTTTCTGAAGATGGTAGCGTGCTGGCTATCGAAGGCTTCCAGCCAACGGAAACGCAGCCGCGCGGCTTCAATATTGATAATCGCGGTCAATACCTGATTGCCGCCGGGCAGAAATCGCACCACATTGCGGTGTACGAGATTGGTGGCGAGCAAGGGCTGCTGACCGAGAAATCCCGCTATGCCGTAGGCCAGGGGCCGATGTGGGTGGTGGTTAACGCCTTCTGATGCGGTATTTCGCGCATAAAAAAACCTCGCCGCGGCGAGGTTTTTTCTTATCAGGTGCGACTTATTTTTTCGGAATCGCCACAACCTGGCTGCCAACGCCGCGGTTGTTGAACTCCCACATGCGATTGAACTGCGGGTTGTTCAGCTCGCGCTGCACGTTGCCTTTATCGTCAACGGCTCCGGTGTTACCAGCATAGGCACGACCGGAAACGGCGGCATCGGCCCACGGTTTCGCCACGTTAAAGCCTTCGTTGATCACGCTATCGCGGATCACCACCTGGCCGTTGGTGTTGCCATCAACGTCCAGTGAACGGCCGAGCTGCGCAACACCGTTACCGGCGGCGTTAAAGCGGCTGTTCACGGCGAGGAAACCGTAATAAAGGTTAGACAGGGTGGCTGGTGCGAACACGTAACCTTCCTGCTGGGTGCGCGAGTTCACTACGCGGATGTCGGTGTTATCAAACACCACCGCGCCGCGACCGGCCACGATATCGACATCGCCTTCAAGATAGCTATTGGTCACCAGCGTGCGGGTCTGACGATCGGTACGCAGGGTGTTATCCACGCCGCTGTTGGTGACAAAGAAGGTGTTCTGGCGACCCAGAATATTGACGTTGTTGATCTGCACTTTATCGCCATCGCTGCGCAGCGCCACCGCCTGGTGGTTGCCCGCGTCAACGCTGTCACCCAGCGTATTTTCAATGGTCAGGTTTTGCAGTTGCAGGCCGTTATTCTGTGACCAGAAGACCGCAGAACACATTACGCCAACGGTGGCAGTGCGTTTGCTCTGGCAGTTATCGAACATATACCACGCCGGTTTGCCCGGCATGTATTTGCCCGACGGATTGACCAGACGACGCCAGCTGTTCGGGTCCATTTCGGCATCAATAGCCTGTTTGATTTTCACATCCAGCGCTTTCTCGCCGGTACCGTAAATGGTCACGCTGCCGGACGCGGCAGGCACATAAACCGTACCTTCATATTCACCCGGCATCACCGCGATGTACTGACGATCGCTGGCGTGCTTATTGATTGCCGCGTCTACCGCTGCCTGAATGGTAGTGTGCGTCACACCCGGCGTGCCGGCCGGGCCGACCACGAAGTTCGCTTTTTCCGGCAGACGGATTGAGACCGGTTTCCATGCCGCGCTGTCCGGCGTCATGGCGGTAAAATAGCGGTCCGCTACAAAGTTTTTCGCTTCACCTGCGCTGAGGATCGGGCGCGCGGCGGTGCCAGGCGCTTTCTGTTCAGACGGACGTTCCGCCGGCGGGGTTGAGCTACAGGCGGTCAGTGTCACGCCAAAAGCGAGCGCCAGCGCCAGACGGGAAACCGATGATGTGTTCAAGGGGAGCTCCAGACTATGCAAAAGTTGAAAGAGGACGTCAAAGCCTGCTTTTTTATACTAAGTTGAGCGAAACGGGAAGCCGATTTGTACAATCGGCTGTAAATCCCTTCTTTTTAGCTAAAAAGGGCGGTAATTGAGGCGCTGGATAGCGTATGGAAATGGACATTAAAACCGACCATCGCGCCGCTGGCGTTTTCATCGACCTCTATGCGCTCCACGTCCAGGGCATAGACGGTAAAGATATAACGGTGGGTTTCGCCTTTCGGCGGTGCTGCGCCGCCATAACCGGCTTTGCCAAAATCGGTGCGAGTCTGCACCGCGCCATCCGGTAATGCCGCCAGACCGGAACCCGCGCCTTGCGGCAGCACGCGTGTATCAGCGGGAAGATTCGCTACTACCCAGTGCCACCAGCCGGAACCTGTCGGCGCATCCGGGTCGTAGCAGGTCACGACAAAACTTTTGGTACCGGCAGGAACCTCATCCCACGCCAGATGCGGGGAGATATTGTCGCCATCGTAGCCCATACCGTTGAACACCTGGCGATGCGGCAGCTTTTCGCCGTCGCGTAAATCATGGCTGACCAACTTCATATGCACTCCTTCTGCGTTTCATGCGTGCCGGGAAGTGTAGCCGATCCCCGGCAAAATCTCAGGCAAAAAGCTCATCGCGCAGTACGGCGGCATTGACGGCGCGGGTCAAACGGGAGAGTTGCTCCGGGGTGATGATATAAGGCGGCATCAGGTAGATTAGCCGGCCAAACGGGCGCACCCACACGCCTTGTTCAACAAAGAAGCGTTGTAGCGCCGCCATATTGACTGGCGAACGGGTTTCCACCACGCCGATGGCCCCCAGCACGCGCACATCGGCAACATTAGCCGCTTCGCGCGCGGGTGCCAGCTCCGCGTTTAACTGCGCTTCAATTGCCGCCACCTGCGTTTGCCACGCGCCACTTTGCAAAATCCCGAGACTGGCGTTGGCGGCCGCGCAGGCCAGCGGGTTGCCCATAAATGTTGGCCCATGCATAAAGCAGCCCGCTTCGCCATTGCTGATGGTTTCGGCGACGTTGCGCGTGGTGAGCGTTGCCGAAAGCGTCATTGTGCCACCGGTCAGCGCTTTGCCAAGGCACATAATATCCGGGACGATCCCGGCATGTTCACAGGCAAACAGCTTGCCGGTGCGGCCAAAACCGGTGGCGATTTCATCGGCAATCAGCAAGATGCCTTCCCGATCGCACATCTTTCGGATGCGCCTCAGCCATTCCGGGTGATAGATGCGCATACCGCCCGCGCCCTGCACGACAGGCTCTAAAATCACCGCGGCAATGTCATGGCGGTGCGCCGCCATCAGGCGCGCGAAGGCCACCAAGTCGTGCTCGTCCCATTCTTCGTCAAAGCGGCTTTGCGGCGCGGGCGCAAACAGGTTTTCCGGCAAATAGCCTTTCCACAGGCTGTGCATGGAGTTATCCGGATCGCAGACCGACATCGCGCCAAACGTGTCGCCGTGATAACCGTTTCGGAAGGTAAGAAAACGCTGTCGCGGCTCGCCTTTCGCCTGCCAGTACTGCAGCGCCATCTTCATCGCCACTTCCACCGCCACGGAACCGGAGTCGGCCAGAAAAACGCACTCCAGCGGTTCTGGCGTCATCGCGACCAGCTTGCGACACAAGTCAATCGCCGGCTGGTGGGTGATGCCGCCAAACATCACATGCGATACCGCGTCGATTTGCGCTTTCATCGCCGCGTTAATCTCCGGATGCCCGTAGCCGTGGATTGCCGCCCACCAGGAGGACATGCCGTCTATCAAGTGTTCGCCGCTGCTGAGTATCAGCTCGCAACCCTGTGCGGACTGCACCGGGTAAACGGGCAGCGGAGAGGTCATGGAGGTGTAAGGATGCCAGATATGTCGCGCGTCAAAAGCGAGATCGTCCAGGGTCATAATCGACTTGTAAACCAAATTAAAAAGTTTTAGGTTTACAAGTCTACACCGAATAACGATTTAACAATATCTTTTGGAGACGCCCGATGGCTCACCACGCACGCTGGACAATGTCGCAAGTCACTGCGCTGTTTGAAAAACCCCTCCTTGAACTGCTGTTTGAAGCACAGCAGATCCATCGCCAACATTTCGATCCGCGCCAGGTTCAGGTCAGCACCTTGCTGTCGATTAAAACCGGTGCCTGCCCGGAAGATTGCAAATACTGCCCGCAGAGCGCGCGATATAAAACCGGGCTGGAGTCCGAGCGGTTAATGGAAGTTGAACAGGTGCTTGAGTCCGCCCGCCAGGCGAAACGCGCGGGATCGACGCGTTTTTGCATGGGGGCGGCGTGGAAAAACCCGCACGATCGCGATATGCCGTACCTCGAAAAAATGGTCGAAGGGGTAAAAGCGATGGGGCTGGAAGCCTGCATGACGCTGGGCACGCTTAATGAAAACCAGGCGCAGCGGCTGGCTTCTGCCGGGCTTGATTACTACAACCACAATCTTGATACTTCGCCGGAATTTTACGGCAACATCATCACCACGCGTACTTATCAGGAGCGCCTCGACACGCTCGATAAGGTACGCGACGCGGGGATCAAAGTTTGCTCCGGTGGCATCGTTGGTCTTGGTGAAACGGTCAACGATCGCGCCGGTCTGTTATTGCAACTGGCGAACCTGCCAACACCGCCGGAAAGCGTGCCGATCAATATGCTGGTCAAAGTAAAAGGGACGCCGCTGGCAGATAACGAGGACGTCGACGCCTTTGATTTTATTCGCACCATCGCGGTTGCGCGCATCATGATGCCGACTTCGCATGTGCGTCTTTCTGCCGGGCGCGAGCAGATGAACGAGCAAACTCAGGCGATGTGCTTTATGGCCGGGGCGAACTCCATTTTCTACGGCTGCAAACTGCTTACCACACCGAATCCGGAAGAGGATAAAGATCTGCAACTGTTCCGTAAGCTCGGCCTGAACCCGCAGCAGACGGCAGTGCTGAACGGCGACAACGAACAACAGCAGCAGCTTGAGCAACAGTTGTTACACGCCGATACCGACCAGTATTACAACGCGGCAGCTGTATGAGCTGGCAACAGCGTATTGACGCCGCACTGGATGAGCGCCGCGTAGCAGATGCGCTGCGCACACGGCGTGCCGTCTCGCAAGGCGCGGGACGCTGGCTCACGCTTGGCGAGCAGCGCTTTTGCAACTTCTCCAGTAATGATTATCTCGGTCTAAGCCAACATCCCGCCGTGATCCGCGCCTGGCAACAGGGCGCGGAACGTTATGGCGTGGGCAGCGGTGGCTCCGGGCATGTGAGTGGTTACACCACCGCGCACCAGGCGCTGGAGGAGGAACTGGCCGACTGGCTCGGTTACTCGCGCGCGTTGCTGTTTATCTCGGGTTTCGCTGCTAATCAGGCGGTCATTGCTGCGCTGACGGGCAAAGAGGACAGGATTGTCGCTGACAAATTAAGCCACGCATCGCTGCTGGAAGCCGCCAGCCACAGCCCGGCGCAACTGCGACGTTTTGCGCATAACGATGTCGGGCAACTGACCACACTGCTGGCAAAACCGCTTACCGCGCAGCAACTGGTGGTTACCGAGGGCGTATTCAGTATGGATGGCGACAGCGCACCGCTGGCGGCCATTGATAGTGCCGCGCGGGAAGCGCAGGCCTGGTTGATGGTGGATGATGCCCACGGCATTGGCGTGCTGGGCGAGCAGGGGCGCGGCAGTTGTCACCTGCAGGACATCAAGCCGCACGTGCTGGTGGTGACCTTCGGCAAAGGCTTTGGCGTCAGTGGTGCTGCGGTGTTATGCAGCGACACGGTGGCGGATTATCTGCTGCAATTTGCCCGTCATCTGATTTACAGCACCTCAATGCCCCCGGCGCAGGCCGTGGCGCTGGGTGCGGCATTGCAGGTTATTCGTAGCGACGACGGTAATGCGCGGCGTGAAAAGCTGGCGGCACTGATTGCCCATTTTCGCCACAGTGTGGCACACCAGACCGTGACGATGACCGATTCCACCAGCGCAATCCAGCCGCTGATTGTCGGTGAAAATAACCGCGCACTGCGACTGGCAGAACGCTTGCGTCAGCGCGGCTGTTGGGTGACTGCGATTCGACCGCCCACCGTACCGCCGGGCACGGCGCGTTTGCGCCTGACGCTGACTGCAGAGCACCAGTTCGACGATATCGACCGCTTGCTGGAGGCGTTGCATGACAGTGAATAAACAGGCGGTCGCCGCTGCTTTTGGTCGCGCGGCACAGAGTTATGCTCAGCACGACGAATTGCAGCGCCGGAGCGCCGGTTTGCTGTTATCTAAGTTGGGTACTCTCACGCCAGGTCAGGTGCTGGACGCCGGTTGTGGCCCGGGCGCAATGAGCCGCTACTGGCGCGGGCAGGGCGGCGAAGTAACGGCGTTGGATCTCTCAGCGAATATGCTCGATGAAGCGCGCCGTCAGCACAGCGCGCAACGCTATGTCAGGGGCGATATTGAAGCCATGCCGCTGGCGGATGCGCAATTTTCACTGGTCTGGAGCAACCTGGCGGTGCAGTGGTGCGATGATTTGCGCCAGGCTGTCGGGGAGTTGTATCGCGTCACCCAACCCGGCGGTTATGTTGCCTTTACGACACTGGTCGCGGCCTCACTGCCGGAGCTGAACGAAGCGTGGCGCGCGATTGATGACCATCCGCACGCCAACCGTTTCTTAACCTTGCCTGCCATCGGGCAGGCTTTGTGCGGCTGGCGTCTGCGCAGTGGCGTCGAAACGATAACCCTGCATTTTGACGATGCCACTGCGGCGCTGCGTTCGCTAAAAGGTATTGGCGCAACACATTTACATGCAGGCAGGCAGCAGGGGCTGACACGCGGCAAACTGCAACGTTTGCAGCTGGCCTGGCCGCAGCAGCAGGGCAAATATCCGCTGACATACCATCTTTTTTGGGGAGTGATCGTCCGTGATTGAACGCTATTTTGTGACCGGTACGGATACGGAAGTCGGGAAAACGGTCGCCAGCTGCGCACTGTTGCAAGCGGCGAATCTGCGAGGTTTACGCAGCGCGGGTTATAAACCGGTGGCCTCCGGGAGTGAGATGACCGTAGAGGGGCTGCGCAACAGTGATGCGCTGGCGCTGCAACACCACAGCAGCCTGCCGATGGCGTATAAGACCGTCAATCCGTATACCTTCGCAGAACCGACATCACCGCATATTGTGAGTGCCGATGTGGGTGAGCCCATTGATGCAAAGGTGATGTCCGCCGGGCTGCACGCGCTGGAAACACAGGCGGAGTGGCTATTGGTGGAGGGGGCAGGAGGCTGGTTTACGCCGCTTTCAGAGACGTTCACTTTCGCTGATTGGGTGGTGCAGGAACAGCTGCCGGTGATTCTGGTCGTTGGCGTAAAACTTGGCTGTATCAACCATGCCATGTTAACCGCGCAAGCGGTGCGCCAGGCGGGGTTACGGCTGGCGGGCTGGATTGCCAACGATGTGGTGCAGCCCGGCAAGCGGCACCCGGAGTACCTGGCAACGCTTCGGCGCGTGATGCAGGCTCCGCTGATTGGCGAAATTCCCTGGTTTGCCCACGCACCGGAAAAAGAAAAAACGGGGCATTATCTTGATCTCAGTGTCCTGACTCCGGTGTCATCCACTTTGAGAGCAGCGGATCATCAAGCAGTTTAACGTCGCCCTGCGCGACATTGCGCCCGCGGTGCAGCAGGCAGAAACGGTCGGCGACCCGGCGAATAAATGACAAGTGCTGTTCAGCCAGCAGAATGGTCATGCCAAACTCCTGGTTGAGCCGCACGATCAAATTGCCCAGTTTATGAATAAAAGCCTGCCCCAGACCGCGCGTCGGCTCATCGAGAATCAACAGCCGTGGGTGTGTCACCAGCGCCCGCGCCATCGCCAGCTGTTGTTGGTTATCCTCTGACAACTCCGCGCCACGTACCTGGCGCAACTCATACAGTTCAGGGAACAAATCGTAAATATCCCGCCGCACTGCGCTGCCCGGTTCACTGCCGGCGCGCATCGCAACATGCAGATTTTCCTCAATGGTGAGTTGCGAAAAAATCCGCCTGTCCTGCGGCACATAGCTGATGCCGATGGCGCTGCGGTGTTCGGCTTGCAAAGAGAGCAAGTCGCGCGGCGGTGCGCCCGCTTCCTGCCAAATCATGCTGCCACTTTCAATGGGTAAATAGCCGGTGATGCAATTCACCAGTGTCGTCTTGCCCATGCCTGGCAACCCAATAACTGATGTGCAGACCCCGGGGGATAGATCGAGGTCGACATTCCACAATGTATGCTGATTACCGTAATACTGATTTACTGCCCGTAAGCTCAACATTGTCCGCTCCTTGTTTCGGATCTGATGACCACGATGATTCTGCAAAAGGCTTGCCAGAACATAAAAAAGGCTTTTTTTTCGGATGCCGCTGAGAAAAGTGGCTTTTAAAACGTGAGGAGGGAAGAAGCCAGGTAAAAATTCTGCACTTTGCCAGTGCTTGTAGTGTTGAGTTGTGGTGCAGCAATCGCTGGATCTGTGAGAACGATCTCATGCGGATCCTGCGTTTCGTTTGCCGATAATTATCAAAAAGAAAAGATAAAAAATTTTTAGCGCCACCCGCCTGGGACAAAATGGGATTTGGCGGGAAGGCGAGGTATCCGGCCTGGCGGCAGTTATCCACTATTCCTGTGGATAACCTTGTGTATTAGAGTTAGAAAACATGCGGCAAGCGAGAGAGGACGCGGGCTGCGCCTGAATTGGTGTTAAACACGTCTTTTTGAAATTAATTTTAATAATCAATTTGTTATATAAAATCAATGCCTGTAAGAAAAGTGTCACTCGCTGCCACAAAACTTTCAAAGGCTCGCTTGACAAATGTTAAAAGAGGAAAAATTTTGGGGATAACCTGAAAGGGTTAGTGTTTTATCTTGTCCGCGCAGAAATTTGAGGGGAGAAGCGGTGCCCTAACGGGGAGTAGTACAGATTGCCTGTTTCGCTACTGTTTTTTCATCCAGTGTTTTTTATTGGCAAAAGTGAACAGGGTGAGTAAAATATGTTACCTGCCCGCTCATTCCTTCATCAGGTAGCCGTTCATGAGTAAACCGTTCAAACTGAATTCCGCTTTTCGTCCTTCCGGCGATCAGCCTGAAGCTATCCGCCGCCTCAAGGAAGGTCTGGAAGACGGCCTGGCGCACCAGACGCTGCTCGGGGTGACGGGTTCAGGGAAGACATTCACCGTCGCCAATGTGATTGCCGATCTCCAGCGCCCGACAATGGTGCTGGCACCGAACAAAACGCTGGCCGCACAGCTGTACGGTGAAATGAAAGAGTTCTTCCCGGATAACGCGGTGGAGTATTTCGTCTCTTACTACGATTACTACCAGCCGGAAGCGTATGTGCCAAGCTCTGACACTTTCATTGAGAAAGATGCCTCGGTGAACGAACATATCGAGCAAATGCGCTTGTCAGCGACGAAGGCGCTGCTGGAGCGTCGCGATGTGATTGTGGTGGCCTCTGTTTCCGCGATCTACGGTCTGGGCGATCCGGATCTCTACCTGAAAATGATGCTGCACCTGACGAAGGGCATGATCATCGATCAACGCGCGATCCTGCGCCGCCTGGCGGAGCTGCAATATACCCGCAACGATCAGGCGTTCCAGCGCGGCACTTTCCGCGTACGCGGCGAAGTTATTGATGTGTTCCCGGCGGAATCGGACGATCTGGCGCTGCGTATCGAATTATTCGATGAAGAGGTCGAGCGCCTGTCTCTGTTCGATCCGCTGACCGGCCATATTGAGTCGGGCATTCAACGCTTCACCATCTACCCGAAAACGCACTACGTGACGCCGCGCGAGCGGATCGTACAGGCGATGGAAGAGATCAAAGTTGAGCTGGCGGAACGCCGTAAGTCGCTGCTGGAAAATAATAAACTGCTGGAAGAGCAGCGGCTCAGCCAGCGTACGCAGTTCGACCTGGAGATGATGAACGAGCTGGGCTACTGCTCGGGGATTGAAAACTACTCGCGCTATCTTTCCGGACGCGGGCCGGGCGAGCCGCCGCCGACGCTGTTCGACTACCTGCCAGCCGATGGTCTGCTGGTTATCGACGAATCCCACGTGACCATTCCGCAGATTGGCGGGATGTATCGCGGCGACCGTGCGCGTAAAGAGACGCTGGTGGAGTATGGTTTCCGTCTGCCGTCGGCGCTGGATAACCGACCGTTAAAATTTGAAGAGTTTGAAGCGCTGGCACCGCAGTCGATTTATGTTTCGGCGACGCCGGGCAATTACGAGCTGGAGAAATCGGGCAGCGAAGTGATTGATCAGGTGGTGCGCCCGACCGGCCTGCTCGATCCGGTGATTGAAGTGCGCCCGGTGGCGACCCAGGTGGACGATTTGCTCTCTGAAATTCGCCAGCGCGCCGCGATTAACGAACGTGTTCTGGTGACGACGCTGACCAAACGTATGGCGGAAGACCTCACGGAATACCTGGAAGAGCATGGCGAGCGGGTGCGTTATCTGCACTCGGATATCGACACCGTTGAACGTATGGAGATTATCCGCGATTTGCGCCTTGGCGAGTTCGATGTGCTGGTCGGCATCAACTTGCTGCGTGAGGGGCTGGATATGCCGGAAGTCTCGCTGGTGGCGATTCTGGATGCCGATAAAGAGGGTTTCCTGCGTTCTGAACGTTCGCTTATCCAGACGATTGGCCGCGCTGCACGTAACATTAACGGTAAAGCGATTCTGTACGGCGACAAGATCACACCGTCGATGGCGAAAGCGATTGGTGAAACCGAGCGTCGTCGTGAGAAGCAGCAGAGCTATAACGAAGAGCATGGCATTACGCCGCAAGGCCTGAACAAGAAAGTGGTGGATATTCTTGCGCTTGGTGAAGGGCTGGCGAAGACGCGCGCGAAAGGGCGTGGTAAAACGCGCACACCAGCTCAGGTGGAAGCGGCTGAACTGGCGCTCACACCTAAAGCGCTGCAGCAGAAAATCCACGAGCTCGAAGGCCAGATGATGCAGCATGCGCAGAACCTGGAGTTCGAAGAGGCGGCGAAAGTACGCGACCAGTTGCACCAGCTGCGCGATCTGTTTATTGCCGCATCCTGAAATCAGCGCGGTGATATGACAGCACAAAATAACAAAAAAGAGAGCCTGTCCGGGCTCTCTTAATGTTGGCTTAACCTACGCCTGACACACTGCCCACCGGTATTCTGGAGGGCAATCTGATGCAGCAATTTAAGGTTCGTGAGTTTTTCGCTGTCGCTTTCGCGCTGGCGTTAGTGATTGGTTTTGCCCATCTGTGGGTGCTGACTTACTGATTTATGCCTGGCGGGTGCCCGGGAGAAATTTTACCCACGCCCGCACGCCAGATTGCGTCAGTCGGTTGTGCAAAAAGAACTGCGCGTCATGCAGTTGCGCGATACGCGACACAATGCTTAATCCCAGGCCTGCGCCGCCATAGCGGCTGTCCATACGCACGAAGGCTTTACTGAGCTCTCCGCTGCGACTTTCATCAATGCCCGGTCCTTCATCTTCCACCGCCAGTACCGGTGCGGCAGCGTTTTCAATACGCACGGTAATGACCGATCCCTTTGGGCTATAGCGGTGCGCGTTTTCCACCAGGTTTCTCACCAGTAGCCGCAGCAGCGTGGCGTCACCGGCGACCGCAATATCCCTTTCTGGCTCTGCAATTTCTAGTGTCTGTTCGCGCGCGGTCAGCATCTGTTCCAGTTCACTGCGAATGGGTTGCACCACATCCTGCAACAGCATCACCTGCTGGTAACTGCCCGCGGAGAAAGACTGCCCGACGCGCGCCAGCAGCAACAACTGGGCGATGTTTTCCGTCATTTGCTCAAGGCGTTGCACCAGCGGGTCGACGTTGATACCGCTGGTTTTCGCCATCAATTCCAGATGCAGACGTAACCCGGCCAGCGGCGTACGCAGCTCATGGGCAACATCGGCAGTAAACAACCGCTCTCTGTCGAGGGTTAGCGTCAGGCGGGAGACCAGCTCATTAATTGATGAGGTAACAGCTTCCACTTCGCTGACGCTATTGTTCAGCGTGATGGGTTGCAGGTTGTTCGGCGTGCGTTTATTCAGCTCTTCCTGCAGCTCAAGCAGCGGACGGGTAATGGCTTTCACCGCCTGCATACAGAGCAGCAACGCCAGCCCGATGATCAGCAGGCTTGGCACCAGCAAGCTGGCCACCGCTTCGCGGACTTCATGCTCGATATGTTTGCGGTTGTTGTGGTTATGAATGGCTGCCTGCACCAGCAGCTGGATTTGCTCTTCGCTTTCATGCCACAGCCAGAACACGCTGACCAACTGGCAAAACACCAGAATGCCACCAATGGTGAGTAACAAACGGCGGCGCATGCTCCAGCGCCTGAAATTGAAGAGCGCCATCAATCAGCTCCGTTCCTGCGATTGCACCAGCATATAACCAAACCCACGCACTGTGCGGATACGCGATTTGCCGATTTTGTCGCGCAAATTATGGATATGCACTTCCAGCGTGTTCGTCGACGGTTCGTTATCCCAGTTGTAAATATCGTTATAGAGGATCTCCCGGTGTACCGGGCTTTCGGCTTTCAGCATCAGGCGCGACAGCAGGGCGTACTCTTTCGGGGTCAGCTCCAGCAACTGCTCATCCAGCCACGCCTGGCGGCGGGTTACATTCAGCGTCAGATTACCGTGGCTGATTTCGTTATCGCCCTGGTTATTATGGCGGCGCAGCAGCGCGCGAATGCGCGCGTTCAGCTCGTCCAGCGCAAAGGGTTTGACCAGGTAGTCGTCTGCCCCGGTATCCAGCCCTGCCACGCGATCTTCAAGCGTATCGCGGGCGGTGAGGATCAATACCGGCAACGTATATTTTTCGCGGCGCAGCCGGGTGAGCAGATGCAAACCGTCTTCATCCGGCAGACCCAAATCGAGCACCAGCAGGCTGTAATGGCCGTTTGCCAGACACAGCGCAGCTTCATGCGCGGTAGAGACGCCATCGCAGGCGTACCCTTCGCTTTGCATCGCCAGAATCAACCCCTGCAACAGCAGAGCATCGTCCTCAACCACCAGAATCTTCATTTCAGCTGCCCCCGGCACGCGGTTAAAAGATCGTCTTCAGCACGGTACTCTTTCGTGCTGACACCCAGTATACCCAACATCGTCGGGAAGAGGTTGTCCTGTGAAACCGCCTTCTCCCGCGCATTTTTTTGCAGACACTGACTGTTCACGCCATAACGCGTTTGATACTCCTGCGACAGCCAAATCAGCAGCGGAACATGTTTTTGTGTTTCCGGTGCGATGGAGTACGGCAGGCCGTGCAAATAAACGCCATTTTCGCCAAGCGACTCACCGTGATCGGAGAGATAAACCAGGCTAGTGGTGAATTTATCCTGTTTCGATTGCAGCAATTTTATTGCTTTATCAACAATATAATCGACGTACAAAATGGTGTTGTCGTAGGTATTTATCAGCTGCTGCTGTGAGCAGGTCTGAATTTCATTGGTATCGCAGGTCGGCGTAAATTTACGGAACTGTGCCGGGTAGCGGTTGTAATATGTCGGCCCGTGGCTGCCGATGGTGTGTAATACAATCACCCCGTCACCCTGCAATTTATCGATATAACTGGCGAGATCGTGGAATAAGATCTCATCCTGGCATTCGCCTTTAATACAGTAATCCGGCAAGTTTAATTGCGTCATATCCTGATGCGGAACACGATCGCACGCGCCTTTACAGCCACCGTCGTTCTCATTCCACAGCACGTTAATTCCCGCACGTTGGATAATATCCAGCAACCCTTCCTGATGCGCCGCCAGTTGATCGTCATAATGCGCGCGCGTCATACCGGAGAACATGCACGGCACGGAGACGGCGGTCGCCGTCCCGCAGGAAGCCGTATTCGGGAAGTAAATAACATTATCCTGTTTTAACAACGGGTTGGTTTCACGCTCATAACCGCCGAGCGAAAAGTTCGCTGCACGCGAGGTTTCACCCAGCACCAGAATGGTGAGGTTTTTATGTGGACCGTGCTGCATTTCCGGGCGTTGACGCGCATCTTCGCCAATTCTCACCAGCGGCAGGTTGGCGGTGCGGTTATGGGAATACCAGGAAAGTGAGGCGGTAATTGAGTTTGACGGGCTGAGTGATTTCACCAGCTCTTTATTATTGCGAAACAGCGAGGCGTAATCTTTATAAAACAGCAGCGCCACCGCCACAATAACCAGCACAGAAATTACGATGCTGGCAACGCGCAACATTACGCTGCGTAACGCGGAGCGGGCCGGCTTTATTTTAATCCACCAGGCGATAGCTATCGCCAGAATGCCGGTCAGCAGCAGCGTCAGCACCAGTTTAGTCGACAGCAGGGCGAAACTTTCCGCCGGCGTGGTGTCGAGAATATTAGTGATCATCGAACGGTCGATAATAATGCCAAACGTCGAAATGAAATATTGCGCCGCCGAACTCACCAGCACAAAGAGTGAAATAACCAGTCGATCAAGACGCACAAACGACGCCAGAGACAACACAATATTAATGACGCTGAAAGCGACCAGCGGCATCGAGAGGAAAACCAGCCAGTTGTGCAATGAGTTCACCGGCAATAAAGTGAACGCCTGGTGATAAAACGCAATATTCAGGCCCAGCGCAATATAAGCGGCAAAGAGCAGAATAAAATGGAGGCGGCTTAAGGTTGGCCGACGAAGGTGAAGCATACGCATACTCGGATCCAGCAATGAAAGTAGCGCTATGCTGACAGCCGATTTTTAAGACAACCTTAAGAAATTAAGCAAAGCGCTGACGGGAGAAAAAATTCCCGCCGCCCGCGCCTTAACCCAGATGCTGCACCGCTTTTTCCAGCGCGACGCGCAGCAGGTGCCGGTCGTGGCGATAGGGAATATCGCTGGCTTCCAGCACTTCCTGAATAATTAACCGATCGCTTGCGGCTTGTGTGTCGACTTTTGGGCCAACAATGGCGGCATCGATAATTTTTTTGCCGACGTACTGCTCCATAATCGCCAGTTTGTCTGCCAGCGTCAGGCTGGCGGCGGCCGGGCTGAGTTCTTTACCGAGGTTGCCAATGTAAACGACCGGTGCGGGTGTACGGCGCAATGCTTGTGCCAGATCGTCCAGCAGCAGCAATGGCAGCAGGCTGGTGTAAAAGCTGCCTGGACCGATGATAATCAGATCCGCTTCTGCGATTGCCTGTACCGCTTCGCGAGTGGCATGCACCTTTGGAAACAGCATTAATTCCTGGATTGGTGCATGAAGCTGGTCAATGTTGACCTCGCCATAAACCTGATGCCCTTCGCTGTCGGTAGCCATCAAATCGACAGGTTGCTCAGACATCGGGATTAAAAATGCGTCCACTTTTAATAAATTGCGAATTAAATTGATCGCTTCCAGAGGCCGCACACTGAGGTGATCGAGCGCCTTTAACATTAAATTTCCGAGGTTATGCCCGGAAAGTTCGCCATTACCGCTAAAACGGTACTCAAACATCGCCGACGCCACGCTCGGTTCGGTAATGAGCTGGTTTAAACAATTACGCATATCACCCCAGGCTATGCCGCCTTCAGAGCGGCGAATACGCCCGGTTGAACCGCCGTTATCGGTGGTGGTGACAATGCCGGTAAGCCGCGATCCCAACGAGGCCAGCGAAGACATCACACGCCCGAGGCCATGTCCGCCGCCGAGGGCGACAACACGATCCAGGTCTGCAAGTGTGCGATTACGCATAATGGTTCCTTATGAAAATTTACCGCGCTACGTTAGCCTAAATACCACCAAAAGACGATGCCGCGCAGAGAGGAAAATGACACATATCAAAGCAAAAAGGCGATTTTCGCGTACTCTGTAGCGAAACTGCACGATCATGTCGCTATGTATGTGTATATATAGCGATGATCGTGATAGCGAAAGCCCGATGTTCGCGCTACTATCGCTTAAGCAATTTTAGCGTTACTGACAAAACATACACTCAAGCCTAAGCAACCTAACTCTCACGACATGGTGCTTTGGCCGTAGCAAACCGAACGGTTCTGCTGCCAGGGTGCAGGAAGAAATGACTGCATCTCCCGTTCCTGGAAAGGTGTACATGGCCTCACAACTTACCGATGCGTTCGCGCGTAAGTTCTATTACTTGCGTTTGTCGATCACCGATGTGTGCAATTTCCGTTGCACCTACTGTTTGCCCGACGGCTACAAGCCGAGCGGCGTCAACAATAATGGTTTCCTGAGCGTCGAAGAAATTCGCCGGGTTACGCGCGCGTTTAGCGCCATGGGCACAGAAAAAGTGCGCCTGACCGGCGGGGAGCCCTCCCTGCGCCGCGATTTCACTGACATCATCGCCGCCGTGCGCGAAAACAGCGCCATCCGCCAGGTAGCTGTCACTACCAATGGCTATCGCCTGGCGCGCGACGCTAACCAGTGGCGCGATGCCGGTCTTACCGCCATCAACGTCAGCGTCGACAGCCTCGATGCGCGTCAGTTTCACGCCATTACCGGGCAGGATAAGTTCCGCCAGGTGATGGACGGTATTGATGCCGCCTTCAGCGCCGGGTTTGCCAAAGTCAAAGTCAACACCGTGCTGATGCGTGACGTGAACCATCATCAGCTCGACACCTTTCTGGCGTGGATCAAATCGCGCCCCATCCAGCTACGCTTTATTGAATTGATGGAAACCGGCGAGGGCAGCGAGCTTTTCCGCAACCACCATATCTCCGGCATGGTGCTGCGCGATGAGCTACTTAAACGCGGCTGGATCCACCAGTTGCGCCAGCGCAGCGACGGTCCGGCGCAGGTTTTCTGCCACCCGGATTATGAGGGTGAAATCGGCCTTATCATGCCGTATGAGAAAGATTTCTGCGCCAGCTGTAACCGCCTGCGGGTCTCCTCGACCGGTAAACTGCATCTGTGCCTGTTTGGCGATGGCGGCGTGAATCTGCGCGATCTGCTACAAGACGATGCGCAGCAAGCGATGCTGGAACAGCGTATTGCGGTGGCGCTAACGCACAAAAAGCAGACGCACTTTCTGCATCAGGGCAATACAGGCATTACGCAAAACCTTTCATACATCGGCGGTTAAACCGCAAGGAGAATGACATGAGCCAGGTCAGCGCTGAGTTTATTCCGGTCAGGCTAGCTATTTTGACGGTCTCCAGCCGTCGCGGTGAAGAAGACGATACTTCCGGCCACTGGCTGCGCGACGCCGCGCATGAAGCCGGTCACCAACTGGTCGATAAAGCCATTGTCAAAGAGAACCGTTACGCCATTCGCGCCCAGGTTTCGGCGTGGATCGCAAGCGATGATGTGCAGGTTGTGTTGATCACCGGCGGCACCGGTTTAACGGAAGGCGACCAGGCACCGGAAGCGTTATTGCCGCTGTTCGATCGCGAAGTCGAAGGGTTTGGCGAAGTGTTCCGCATGCTCTCTTTTGAAGAGATTGGCACAGCGACGCTGCAATCCCGCGCGGTTGCCGGTATAGCGAATAAGACATTGATTTTTGCCATGCCCGGTTCGACCAAAGCCTGCCGCACCGCATGGGAAAATATTATTGCGCCGCAGCTGGATGCGCGCACGCGCCCGTGTAATTTCCATCCCCATCTTAAGAAATAAGTTATGTCACAACTGACCCATATTAACGCCGACGGCGAAGCGCACATGGTGGATGTCTCCGCCAAAGCGGAAACCGTGCGTGAAGCTCGCGCTGAAGCGTTTGTCACCATGTTGCCGCAAACGCTGGCGATGATCGTCGAGGGTAGCCACCATAAAGGTGATGTCTTTGCCACCGCGCGTATCGCCGGGATCCAGGCGGCGAAACGCACCTGGGAACTGATCCCACTGTGCCACCCGCTGTTGCTGAGCAAAGTCGAAGTGCTGTTGCAGGCGGAGCCGGAACATAACCGCGTACGTATCGAAACCGTGTGCCGTCTAAGCGGCAAAACGGGTGTAGAGATGGAAGCGTTGACCGCTGCTTCGGTGGCCGCGTTAACCATTTACGATATGTGTAAAGCGGTGCAGAAAGATATGGTGATTGGCCCGGTGCGCCTGCTGGCGAAAAGTGGCGGCAAATCGGGTGATTTCAGGGCGGATAGCAATGATTAAAGTCCTTTTTTTCGCGCAGGTGCGCGAGCTGGTCGGCTGCGACAGCACCACCATCGACACCGTTTTCCCTTCCGTTGAGGCGCTGCGCCAGCATCTGGCCGCGCAAGGCGATCGCTGGGCGCTGGCACTGGAAGAGGGAAAATTGCTGGCGGCGGTCAATCAGACGCTGGTCAGTTTTGACCATCCGTTGCAAAGCGGCGATGAAGTCGCTTTCTTCCCGCCGGTCACCGGAGGCTGAAATGAGCGAAACGCGAATTTGCGTCGATCATGCGACCTTCAGCGTCGGTGATGAGTACGCCTGGCTTGCGGCGCGTGATGAAGACGGCGCGGTAGTGACCTTTACCGGCAAAGTGCGCAATCACAACTTAGGCGACAGCGTCAGCGCGTTAACGCTGGAGCACTATCCGGGCATGACGGAAAAATCGCTGGCGGAGATCGTTGATGAAGCGCGTAACCGCTGGCCGCTCGGGCGCGTCACTGTGTATCACCGCGTGGGCGAATTGTGGCCGGGTGACGAAATTGTCTTTGTTGGCGTAGCCAGCGCGCACCGCAGCAGCGCGTTTGACGCCGGGCAATTTATTATGGATTACCTGAAAACCCGCGCGCCATTCTGGAAACGCGAGGCGACGCCGGAAAGCGATCGCTGGGTGGAAGCCCGCGACAGCGACCAGCAGGCGGCGAAACGTTGGTAATCCGTTGAGCAGGGATGTGTTAACCTTAAAAGGCTAACCCATCAATCTGGAGTGATTATGGACCGTTTCCCTCGTTCTGATTCTATTGTTCAGCACAGCCGTACCGGCTTACAAACGTATATGGCGCAGGTGTATGGCTGGATGACCTGCGGCTTGCTGCTGACGGCGTTTGTCGCCTGGTATGCCGCGCGCAGCGAAGCCATCATGTCGTTCGTGTTTTCCAGCCAGATAACCTTCTTCGGCCTGGTGATTGCGCAACTGGCGGTGGTCTTTGTGCTCTCCGGGCTGATTCATAAGCTGAGCGCCGGGCTGGCGACTACGCTGTTTATGCTCTATTCGGCGCTAACCGGGCTAACAATTTCCAGTATTTTGCTGGTCTACACTGCGCAATCTATCGCCGCGACCTTTGTTGTCACCGCCGGGATGTTTGGTGCGATGAGCCTGTATGGTTACACCACCAAACGCGATCTCAGCGGTCTTGGCAGCATGTTGTTTATGGGGCTGATTGGTATTCTGCTGGCCTCACTGGTCAACTTCTGGCTGAAGAGTGAAGCGCTGATGTGGGCGGTGACCTATATCGGGGTGGTGATTTTCGTTGGCCTGACCGCCTACGATACGCAGAAGCTGAAAAATATTGGTCAGCAAATCGATGTTCGCGACGCATCACAGCTGCGTAAATCCTCCATTCTCGGCGCGCTGACGCTGTACCTCGACTTCATCAACCTGTTCCTGATGCTGTTGCGTATTTTCGGCAACCGCCGTTAATATCCCGCTTCACGATCCCGGCATTAGCCGGGATTTTTTTGCCTGGCAGATAGCCACTATTCAGGGAGGAACCTGGTGAAACCCTTTGGCTGGATCCAGCCTGCACAGATCGCGCCTGCTGAGTTGATGGTCAATATTTGCTTATGGCTGGCGGCAGGGATGACGCTGAGTATCGCAACGGCCTGGCTGGTGCTGGATGTCATGGCGATCCGCACGTTTACCGAACACAGCGCAATCATTGTACTGCTGGTGATCCTCTGGTTTGTCACAGCCCTGGTACTCAACGTTCTTGTTGACCGCTTCAATACCTGGTCGGCGTTAGCCGGTCTGGCGCTGATGAGCATCCTATCGGGCTTGCTGCTCGCCAGCCTGTTTCCGCTCGGCGGTATTGTCGTGCACCTGGCGATTACCGGCGGGATGTATCTGCTTGGCGCGGCAATTGCCCACTTTGCAGGTTCATCCCTGCGCGGCAGCGGTTATTACTGGCTGATGGCACTGGCGGGTCTGTTGCTGGCGATAGCGGTAAACAGCCTGCATCACAGCGGTCTGCTGCTGTGGTTCGGTAGCATAATGGCGGTACTGTTCTTTAGCGCGGTAAGCGCCTACAAAAGCAAGTCCATTATTGTGAGCGCGCGTGAGTTCTACGCCCGCGAGTTTACCACCGTGCAGAGCAGTGCGATCCGTGGCGCACTGGCTATCTGGCTGGGGGTCATCACCGCCTTTTTCCGAACGCTGGAACTGCTGTTGTATCTCTTACCGGGTACCAGCTCGCGTTAAAACTTACTGCTGCGCCATCGCTTTTTCGTTTTTCGCCCGCAGCTTTTTCGCCCGGCTTTCAAGCAACAGGTAGCAAACCAGCGCCAGCAGCAGCGGCAGGAAATAGTAAAGCACGCGGTAGGCGAGCAGGGCGGCGATAATCATGCCTTGCGAAACGTGCTCGCTGGCGAGCAGGGCGATAAACACCGCTTCGAGCACGCCGATGCCCGCCGGAATATGCACAATCACACCCGCGATACTGCTCACCAGCAACACGCCAAGCACGAAGAAGAAATCGGCCTGCATGCCCATCAACAGCCAGATAATCGCCCCCATGGCTATCCAGTTGGCGCTGGAAATAACCAACTGCGCAACGGCAAATTTCCACGATGGCAGCACCAGCTTGTGGCCTTTAATTGTCAGATGACGGCGTTTGGCGAACGCGCAGCCCCACAGGTAGACCGCAATCACCAACAACAGCACTACGCCAACAATGCGCAGCGTCGTGTCGTCGATATACCAGTGCGCCGGGATCTGCACCACGCCGAAGGTAAAAATCACCCCGCCGAGCAAAATGTAGCCCAACCAGTTAGTGGTAATGCTTAGTGAGAAAATGCGGGTAATCGTGCTACCCGGCAGGCCAAGGCGTGAATACAGCCGGTAGCGCATACCGATGCCGCCCACCCATGTGCTGAGCGTCAGGTTAAAGGCATAACAGATAAACGACACCAGCATAACCTGGCGTTTTGCCAGCTTGTGCCCGCAATAAGCGCGGCCGAGCAAGTCATAGCAGCCGTATAGGAGGTAACTTACCAGCACCAGTGCGACGGCGCTCAGCAGCGCGGTACGGTTATAGTCGCGGATGACTTTCCAGACATCATCCCAGTTCACTTTTTGTGCATACAGCACCAGCAGCACCACAACAGCAATAAAAAACAGTACCGTGAGGATTCTTTTTGCCAGCCGCCAGCGCGGATGTGAGCGTGATGTCATGGTTTCACCCCTGAGTGCTGCGCTTCAGTCCGATCCTGGGTTTCGATTTCGGGCTGAACGGGCGGCTCCACCTCGGCCAGCCTTGGCGTGTGCGCAGGTAACCAGCCGACCATCGCCGGGAAGTGGCGTAAAAAGTGGAACACCACCACGCTTTTTCCGAGGTTCCACCACGTTCGTTTCGGTGCCATCGACTCATTTACCCGCACGCAGTCGTTATTAATCAGCCCCTGCAAATTGTCGCGCAGCGTCTGGTTAAACACGCGATCATGAATAATCAGATTGGCTTCAAGGTTGAGCGACAGGCTCAGCGGATCAAGATTGCTGGAGCCGATGGTTGCCCAGTGATCGTCCATCAGCGCCACTTTGCCATGCAGCGGGCGGCGGCGATATTCATACACCTGAACCCCGCCCTTCAGAAGATAGTTATAAAGCAGCTCCGCACCGACTTTCACAATCGGCATATCCGGTTCACCCTGCACAATCAGTTTTACGCTGACACCGCGCCGGGCGGCGCTGCGCATGGCGTGCAACAAACGGTAGCCGGGGAAAAAGTAAGCATTGGCGATGATCACTTCGCGGCGCGCATTCGCCAGCATTTTCAGGTAGTGGCGTTCAATGTCGTCGCGGTGATCATCGTTGTCGCGCCAGACAAACAGCGCCTGCGCTTCGCCGGGTTTGCGGTTCTCCTCCGGGCGATGGCGGCGCTTGCGCCACCAGCGTTTTACCGGCGCGTTATCCGGCAGATTCTCCAGTTCAAATTGCAAAATATCGAGCACCACCGGGCCTTCAACCCGCACGGCGTAATCCTGCTTTGCTTCCGGGCCGTAGCTGGTAACGTGCTCTGCCGAGTAGTTAATGCCGCCCACAAATGCCACCGTATTGTCGATTACCACGATCTTGCGGTGCATGCGGCGAAAGAGATTGGTACGCATGCCAAGCAGGCGCGGGCCGGGATCGTAGTAACGGAAAATTACCCCAGCCGAGGTCAACGCGCTGACAAACGGTTCGCTCAGGTCCGGCGAACCGTAGCCGTCCAGCAGCACTTCGATGCTGATCCCGCGCTGGGCGGCGCGTAGCAACACTTGCTGCAACTGACGTCCAACATCGTCTTCAAACCAGATAAAGGTTTCCAGAATAACGCGCTGTTTTGCATGATCGATGGCGTCAAACAGCGCGGGGTAATAGTTATCCCCGTTTTCCAGCAACTGAATGCGATTACCTTCCCGCCAGCTACATTTCATAGATGGATCTCCGCGCTCAGTGGGGCATGATCGGACAAATGACGCCAGTTACGCAGCGGCAACGCGGTCGGTGCGCTGGCGTTCGCGTTTTTCACATAAATACGATCGAGGCGCAGCAACGGCAGGCTTACCGGAAACGTGCGGGCAGGGCGGCCATGCGCGCGGGTGAAGATCTCCTCCAGCCCGGCCTGCGTTTTTAACGGGTGATTGGCTTTTTGCCGCCAGTCGTTAAAGTCGCCTGCGACCACCACCGGTTCGTTTTCCGGCAGTGAATTGACCCACTCCGCCAGCATCGTCAGTTGTGCCTGGCGGTGCGCTTCACGCAGCCCCAGGTGGACACAAATCACATGCAAAGCGTGACCGAGATCCGGCGGCACAATCCGGCAGTAGAGCAGGCCGCGTTTTTCGCTGCCGTCAACGGATACATCGCGGTTTTCATAGTGCTCAATCGGAAAACGGGAGAGCACTGCATTACCATGATGCCCTTCCGGGTAAACCGCATTGCGCCCGTAGGCGTAATCGCTCCACATGGTATCGGCAAGGAATTCGTAATGGGTGGTATCCGGCCAGTTTTCCACATGCAACGGGTGAACTTCATGCGCGCCCATCACCTCTTGCAGGCAGACGATATCAGCGCTAACGGTGCGCACCGCGTCGCGCAGCTCGGGCAAAATAAAGCGGCGGTTAAACGCGGTGAAGCCTTTATGGGTATTAATGGTGAGCACTTTCAATGAAAAATTTCGCGTGTGTTGGGTCATAACTCTCCTGCCAGCGTCACTCTCCTCGTGAAAATAAATTGTAGTCCCTGTCACAAAAAAGGGCGGGGTTACGGAATTTTCCGTAAATACGAGTACGCTTCATACAGATAAAAATCCTCCAGGAGAGAAACCATGAAGTGGCAACAACGTGTTCGTGTCGCGACTGGCCTGAGTTGCTGGCAGATTATGTTGCACGTACTGATTGTAACGCTGCTGGTGATGGGCTGGATGAGCGGCACGCTGGTGCGTGTTGGCTTAGGGCTGTGCGTGCTGTATGGCATTTCCGTGTTGCTGATGCTGTTTCTCCAGCGCCACCATGAAGCGCGCTGGCGCGAGTTCGGCGATGTGCTGGAGGAGCTGACCACCACCTGGTATTTTGGCGCGTCGCTGATTGTTATCTGGCTGCTCTCCCGCATATTGCAAAATAACTATTTGCTGGCGGTGGCCGGGCTGGCGATCCTCGCGGGACCGGCGGTGGTGTCGCTGCTCACCAAAGAGAGAAAACTTCCTGCTAAATCCTTCGGCCTGCATCAACGCGGCAGCGCAGCCAATCCTCACGATCACCGCTAATGCAGTAAAACAGACGGGCAAACAAACCTGCCCGTACGCAAGCCGAAAAACGAATCACATGATTTTGCGTCTGAACAGCGCATACGCCGCTGAACCGGTGGTCGCCGCAATCACCAGCAGCGGCCACAAACTCTGCCAGACAATCGTAAAGCTGGCGTCCTTCAGGTAAATCTGCTTGGTAATATCGGTAAAGTGGCGGATCGGATTCGCCCAGGTGAGATCCTGCAACCAGACTGGCATATTCTCCACCGGCGACACATAACCGGAGAGCAAAATCGCCGGCATCATAAAGACAAACACGCCAATAAATGCCTGCTGCTGGGTTGAACAGAGCGACGAGATCAGCAAGCCAAAACCCACCAGCGACAAGCCATATACCAGCATGGTGAAATAGAACAGCAGCAGCGAACCGGCGAAGGGGATTTTGTATGCCAGAATGCCCACGCCAAGCACAATCGTTGCCTGGAACGTGGCGACAATCAGCGCCGGCACCGCTTTACCGACAAAGATTTGCCACGTCGCCAGCGGTGAAACCAGCAGTTGATCGAGCGTGCCTTGTTCACGTTCACGCGCCACCGACAGCGAGGTGACAATCATCACACCGATGGTGGTAATCATCGCAATCAGCGACGGCACCACAAACCATTTGTAATCGAGATTTGGGTTATACCAGTTGCGCACGACCAGCTCGCTGTTGTTTGGCTTTTCCCGCCCGCTGAGCAGCTCCTGTTGATAATCTTTGACGATCTGCTGCAAATAATTGGCGGCGATTTGCGCGCTGTTCGAGTTACGCCCATCCAGAATCAACTGCATCGGCGCGGTAATGCCGCTGTCGAGATTGCGCGAGAAATCTGCAGGGAAGCGCACCAGCAACAGCGCTTTTTGCGTGTCGATGGTTGGGCGAATTTCTTGCGGGCTGTTCAGCAACAAAACGTGAGTAAAGGCTTTCGCTCGGGCAAAACGCTGGGTCAGTTCGACGGCGTGTTTGCCGTTATCTTCGTTGTAGATAGCGATCGTGGCGTTGGTCACTTCCAGCGTGGCGGCGAAAGGAAACAGCAGCACCTGAATCAGCACCGGCAGGATCAAAATGGCGCGGGTTTGCGGCTCGCGCAGCAGCGATTGCAACTCTTTGCGGATAAGCGTCAGTAAACGGTAAAACATGGCTTTTCCTTAATCCAGTCTGCGTTTGGTTTTCAGCCACGTCAGGCCAATAAACATCACCGCCGAGGCGACTAAAAACAGCACGTTCACTACCAGCACTATCGGGATATTGCCCGCCAGAAACAGGCTTTGCAGGGTGCTGACAAAATAACGAGCCGGAATAATGTACGTCACCACGCGAATAATGGCGGGCATGCTGTCTATCTGGAAAATAAAACCGGACAGCATAATCGACGGTAAAAACGCGGCGTTAAGCGCCACCTGCGCGGCGTTAAATTGATTGCGTGTGACGGTGGAAATCAACAGCCCCATGCCTAAGGTGCTCAGCAAAAACAGGCTGGTAATTAAAAAGAGGATCAGCAGCGAGCCGCGATACGGCACACCGAGAATAAACACCGACACCAGCATGCACAGCCCCATCGCCAGCATGCCAAGAAAGTAATAGGGAATGAGTTTGCACAGCAGCAGTTCCGCACGGGTGATCTCGGTGGAGAGCAGCGCTTCCATGGTGCCACGCTCCCATTCGCGCGCCACCACCAGCGAGGTGAGGATCGCGCCAATCACCGTCATGATAATGGTCACCGCACCAGGGATAATAAAATGCTGGCTGATAGCCGCCGGGTTAAACCAGTAGCGCGTCTGCACATCAATCAGCGGCTTAAACGTTTCCCCGTTATCTTCCGCGCGTTGCTGCTGCCAGAGTTGCCAGATGCCTTCGACATAACCCTGCACAAAGTTAGCGGTGTTCGGTTCGCTGCCATCGGTTATCACCTGAATCGGCGCGCTGTCGCCAGGGCGTGCCATTTGCGCGGCGAAGTTCACCGGGATCACCACCAGCCCGCGAATGCGCCCGGCCTGCATCATCTGTATCAACTGCTGGCGGTTATCGCTGATGGTGGCATCAATATAGGGCGAACCGGTCAGCGTATGGGTAAAATCGAGCGCCTCTTCGCTGTGCTGTTCAAGCAGTACGCCCACGCGCAATTTGCTGGAATCGAGGTTAATACCGTAACCGAAAATAAACAGCAGCAGCAGCGGGATCACCACCGCAATCAACCAGCTACTCGGGTCACGCACAATCTGGCGCGTCTCTTTCACGCATAACGCGCGCACGCGTCGCCAGGAGAGGACTTTAACGCTCATCGTGATGCTCCTTATCCCAGTTGTGGATAAGCGTTATAAACGCGTGCTCCATTGTTGGGTCCGGGTGATCCGCATCGGCGGTTTGCGCCTTCAGCGCATCCGGCGTGCCGCTGGCGATTAACTTCCCGCGATAGACCAGCCCAATGCGATCGCAATACTCCGCTTCATCCATAAAGTGGGTGGTCACCATCACGGTGACGCCTTTTTCCACCATGCTGTTGATATGCAGCCAGAACTCGCGCCGCGTCAGCGGATCGACGCCAGAGGTGGGCTCATCCAGAAACAGGATGTCCGGTTCATGCATCAGCGAGCAGGCCAGCGCCAGCCGCTGCTTAAAGCCGAGCGGCAGTTCGTCGGTGGCATGGCTGGCGATACTTTTCAGCCCGAAAGCCTCGCTCATGCGGTCGATTTTGTCGTTCTGCGCCCGCCCGCGCAGGCCGTAGACGCCTGAAAAGAAGCGCAGGTTTTGTTCCACCGTCAGGTTGCCGTAAAGGGAGAACTTCTGCGCCATATACCCCAGGTGCTGGCGCGCTTTGCCGGAGCTGACTTTCAGATCCATATTCAGCACCAGCGCCTGGCCATCAGTCGGCACCAGTAAACCGCACATCATTTTGAAGGTGGTGGATTTCCCCGCCCCGTTCGGGCCGAGCAGGCCAAAAATCTCTCCGCGTTTGACGGCGAAATTGACATTATCGGTCGCGGCGAAATCACCAAACTTTTTGGTCAGCGATTTGGCTTCAATCACCGTCTCTTGCGCGCTGCCTTCCACCGTATGCAGAATCGCCCCCAGCGGTGATTCGGAGGTGCCCGCACCGCCAAGCAGGTCGATAAAGGCATCTTCAAAGCGCGGCGCCGTCTCCTCGATTTGCAGGGGAGGCATATTTTCTGCCTGCTGCAACGTCTGCGCTTGCGCCCCTTTTTTCAGGATCATGCGCACAGAGCGGCCCTGAATCATGCCGTCGCTGACCTGCGGCTGCTTAAGAATGCGGCGCAGCAAGCGCCGGTTATTTTCCTCGGTGCTGGTGACGAGGAAACTGCGCCCGGCCATGGTTTTTGTCAGCGCTTTCGGCTCGCCCTGATACAGCAGTTCGCCTTCGTTCATCAACAGCACATCGCGGCACTGCTCGGCTTCATCAAGATACGACGTGCTCCAGAGGATCAGCATGCCGTCGCCGGCCAGTTCATGCACCATCTGCCACAGTTCGCGACGGGAAATGGGATCAACACCGACGCCCGGCTCATCCAGCAACAGCACTTTCGGTTCACCCACCAGTGTGCAGGCCAGCCCCAGCTTCTGTTTCATTCCGCCGGAGAGTTTCCCGGCCAGTCGCCCGGTAAACGGGCCGAGGGCGGTGAACTCCAGCAGCCGCGCAAACGTCTGGCGGCGCTGCTCGCCGGTAACGCTGCGCAAATCGGCATACAGATTGAGGTTTTCCATGACCGTTAAATCTTCATACAGGCCAAACTTCTGCGGCATATAGCCGAGCATGGCATGCAGTTCGCTGTCATTGGCTATAGGATCGAGACCCATCACCTGTGCGCTGCCTTCATCCGGGCGCATCAACCCGGCGAGCATGCGCATCAACGTGGTTTTTCCGGCGCCATCCGGCCCGACAAGGCCGGTGACATATCCCGCTTTGATCTCACAATCCAGTCGCGCGACGGCGGGTTTTTCCATTCCGGCAA
Source organism: Kosakonia sp. YIM B13588 (assembly GCF_042788165.1). Classification (NCBI taxonomy): domain Bacteria; kingdom Pseudomonadati; phylum Pseudomonadota; class Gammaproteobacteria; order Enterobacterales; family Enterobacteriaceae; genus Kosakonia; species Kosakonia sp. YIM B13588. The sequence goes on from NZ_JBHZPO010000002.1 coordinate 46,975, forward strand.
AGCGCTTAACCAGGCCGTGCAGGTGGATAGCCGCATCACTCATGGCGCGCCTCGCCGCTAAAGCGCAGCGTAACGGGCATCCCCTGGCGCAGGCTGTCATCGGCATCGGTCACAATAATGCGCAGGCGATAGACCAGATCGGTACGCAAATCCGGGGTTTCGACGGTTTTTGGCGTAAATTCGGCGGTGGGTGAAACAAAGCCAATTTTGCCGTGATAAGGCTTATCCGGGCGGCCATCGGTATACAGCAAAATTTCTTGCCCCGGCTGCGCCTGGTGCAAATTGCGTTCACCCACATAGGCGCGAACCCATACCGGGCGCGTCAGAGAAAGGGTTAATACGGTGCTTCCGGCGTTGAGCATGCTGCCGGGTTCGACGGCGCGCGTCAGCACTGTGCCGTTACTTGGCGCGATAAGCGTGGTGTCATGCAGATCCAGTTGCGCCTGCGCCAGCGCGGCTTCGGCCTGCTCAAGGCTGGCTTTCGCCTGGGCGATTTCCTGCGGGCGATTACCGGCGCGGTACTGGCTCAGTTTATCTTGTGCCGATTTCAGCGTTGCCTGGGCCTGATCCCGTGACGAGCGGGCATTTTCCAGATCGTTTGCCGAAATCGCCCGGCTTTTCATCAGCCCCTGCTGGCGCTGAAAGAAGTTCTGCGTGTAATCATACGCCGCTTGTGCCTGACGCACGGCGGCGACAGCCTGGGCTATCTCTTCATCGCGGTAACCGGCGGTCGCCAGCGAGTATTTTGCCTGTGCTGTTGCGACATTGGCCTGTGCCTGCAACAGCGCGTTTTCGTAGGGCGCTTTGTCTATTTCGCCAAGCGTTTGCCCGGCGCTTATCGCATCCCCTTCATCCACGTTCAGCGCAGAGAGTCGCCCGCCAACGCGGAAACTTAAATTCACCGTGCGGATGTCGACATTCCCGTACAGGGTGAGCGTGCGGTCTTGCTTGCTTTGATACCACATCCAGCCGCCGCCGAGCGCGGTCAGTACCACCACAACTATCACTACCACGACGATGGGTTTTTTCATCACGTTGAACTCCTGTTCGTTAATCCTTGCAAGATAAGATCGATATGACAGGTGATGACCTGATAAATCTGTGTCGCTTTCTCTTCATCAAACTGCGTCCATCCTGCGCGCAGCAAAATGGTTTCCCGCCCGAGGCGAAAGGCGAGGATCTGGCCGATAAGCGCATGGGTATGAATAATGGTTTGCGTATCTTTAGCGTCGCGCCCGGTGTAGGCGGCGAGCAGCGCCGTAAAGTGGCTGTGCAGCGGCGCAATCACTTGGTCATGCACCAACTGGTAAGCGCGCGTCGGCGAGAGCTGCTCGCGGGAGATAAATTTGCTCAGATTGAGCGTCTCGTCATGGGTGAGCAGCACAATCATGTTTTTACAGGCGCGGTGGATCAGCTCGCGAATGGCAGCTTTATCCGGCGTGGGCTGGGCGAACAACTCTTCGGCGGCTTGTACATGCGGGCGAAAATTGTCGCTGATAAAATCGGCAATCCACTGCGCGCAGGCGAGATATAAATCCTCTTTTGAGCCAAAATAGTAAGTGATCGCGGCGATATTCTGCCCGGCTTGTGCGGCGATATCCCGCGTGGTGGCATGTAAGCCATATTCACCAAACTGTGCCAGCGCGGCGGCAATCAGCTGGTTTCGGGCTTGTTCACCCCGGCTGGTGGTCGGTGTTGTATGCATGGTAGTGATGAGAGTTAATCAATCGATTGATTAACTTTATGGCTAAATTTTAGGCTTGTCCAGTTAGCGGTGCGTTAATATCGCGCATTCCGCTCCCGGAGGGATATTTTATGCGTGTGATCACAAAAGCTGATACACTCCGCCCCTTCATGACATTGTGGTTTTTGTCATCAGCCAAATTATTATCTCCTCGAAAACTACACCTGTTCACAGGTCGGGGCGGTGTGGAGTTGTTATGTCTTTTGATGCCCTTGGCCTGAACCCGGAAATCCTGCGCGCTGTTGCCGAGCAGGGTTATCTTCAGCCGACCCCTATTCAGCAGCAGGCTATCCCGGCGGTGCTGCAAGGCCGCGATCTGATGGCGAGCGCCCAGACCGGCACCGGTAAAACTGCCGGTTTTACGCTGCCGCTGTTGCAACGCCTGATTCAAAACGAGCCGCACGCCAAAGGCCGTCGCCCGATCCGTGCGCTGATCTTAACGCCCACCCGTGAGCTGGCGGCGCAGGTGGGTGAAAATGTTCAGGAGTACAGCAAATACCTGAATATCCGCTCGATGGTGGTATTCGGCGGCGTGAGCATTAACCCGCAGATGATGAAGCTGCGCGGCGGCGTGGATATCCTGGTGGCGACACCGGGGCGTCTGCTGGATCTGGAACACCAGAACGCACTGAAACTCGATAGCGTGGAAATCCTGGTGCTGGACGAAGCCGACCGCATGCTGGATATGGGCTTTATCCACGATATTCGCCGCGTGCTGGCAAAACTGCCGCCGAAGCGTCAGAACCTGCTGTTCTCCGCGACCTTCTCCGATGAGATCAAACAGCTGGCAGAAAAGCTGCTGCGTAATCCGCTGGAGATCGAAGTAGCGCGGCGCAACACCGCCTCTGAGCAGGTGACGCAGCATGTGCATTTCGTCGATAAAAAACGCAAACGGGAACTGCTGTCGCAGATGATTGGCGAGGGCAACTGGCAGCAGGTGCTGGTCTTCACCCGTACGAAACACGGCGCTAACCACCTGGCGGAGCAGCTTAATAAAGACGGCATCACCAGTGCGGCGATCCACGGCAATAAGAGCCAGGGCGCGCGTACACGTGCGCTGGCAGATTTCAAATCTGGCGACATTCGTGTGCTGGTGGCGACCGACATCGCGGCGCGTGGGCTCGATATCGAAGAGTTGCCGCATGTGGTGAACTACGAACTGCCGAACGTGCCGGAAGATTACGTGCACCGTATTGGCCGTACCGGCCGTGCAGCGGCGACCGGCGAAGCGCTGTCGCTGGTCTGCGTTGACGAACATAAACTGCTGCGCGATATCGAACGCCTGCTGAAAAAAGAGATCCCGCGCATTGCCCTTGACGGTTATGAGCCGGATCCGTCGATCAAAGCCGAGCCGATCCAGAATGGTCGCGGCCAGGGTGGCGGTCGTCAGGGCAGTGGTCGCGGGCAGGGCGGCGGTGGCCGTGGTCAGTCTGCACCGCGCCGCAGTGAAGGTGAAGGACAAGGTCAGAAACCGCGTTCACCGCGCCGCGCCGAAGGTGGCGCTGCGAAGCAAGAGGGTGGACGCCGTGGTGAAGTGAGTGCGAAACCAGCGGGCGGACGCCGTCTTGATGGCGGCGCTGCGAAACCAACCGGTGGACGCCGTCTTGATGGCGGCGCGGCGCCGGCGGGCAACCCGTCTCGCCGTCGTCGCCCGCGTAAGCCTTCTGCCGCCGAGTAATTAGCGGTTAAAACGCGCCAGCCAGTTCTGGCGCGTCTCTCTGGCCCGCTGTGCAATGCTCGCCTGCAGGTCGGAATTAAAACCGTGATACGCCCCCGGCCAGACATTCAGCTCCACCTCGACTCTCGCACGTATTAACCGCTGCGCGTATGCCATATCTTCATCAAGAAACAGATCCAGCGTGCCAACGCCAATCCATGTTGGCGGTAGCCCGGCAAGGTTATCGGCGCGCGCCGGAGCGGCATACGGTGATACGTCAACACTTCCGGGTTCACAGCCAAGCAGCGCATGCCAGCCAAACGCATTGTTTTCCCGCGTCCAGATAAATTCGCCCGTCACCGGGTTTTGCTCCGTCCCGACCACCGTACGATCATCGAGCATCGGGAACATCAGGTTCTGAAACGCCAGTGTCGGTCCACCGCGATCGCGCGCCAGCAGCGCCAGAGCGGCGGCAACCCCCGCGCCTGCGCTGTCGCCCATCAGACCGATATTGTTAGCATCAATGCCTAATTGCGCCGCGTTTTCCACCATCCACACCAGTGCGGCATAGCTGTCATTAAGCGAACCGGGGAAGCGGGTTTCCGGCGATAAGCGGTAATCGACAGAGACCACCACGCAGTCATGGTGCGCGGCTGTCGGGCGGGTGAGCGACAAAGATTGTTCGGGGCTGCCAAACAGATGACCGCCGCCGTGCAGATGCAAAATCCCCATCCGGTTGGCGCGACGTGTCGTTGGGGCGATCACGCGTACACGCACGGCGGGTACACCGCTGGCACCCGCAATATGCTGTTCGTGCATCACCAGCGCCAGCCCATCATCAAGATGCATGGCTTGCAGCGCGGCTTGCTGGCGCTGCTCGCGTAGGGCGGGAAGTGCGTCGGCGTTCAGCGTGGAAGGTGTCCAGGATTGCAGAGCGGGGCGAAGCTCGGGGTCAACCAGATGCCATGTACTCATACGTAAACCTTTATCGTCAACAGGCCAAAATAAGAGAAGCGCCGCAGCGCTTCCCGGTTTTAACCTTACAGCACTTCGCCATTGCTGGCGATAACCTGTTGATACCAGCCAAAACTCTTCTTCTTACTGCGCGTGAGCGTACCGTGGCCGTCGTTGTCTTTATCGACATAGATAAAGCCGTAGCGTTTTTTCATCTCACCCGTCCCGGCGCTGACAATGTCAATTGGCCCCCACCACGTGTAGCCCATAATGTCGCAGCCATCTTCAATCGCTTGCGCCATGGCTTCGATATGGCGACGGCCATAATCGATGCGGGCGTCATCGTTAATTTGCCCGCTGGCGTCCGGTTCGTCCACGCCGCCATAACCGTTTTCAACAATAAACAGCGGCTTACGGTAGCGATCTGCCAGTTCATTACAGACGATGCGAAAACCCTGCGGGTCAATGGGCCAGCCCCATTCGGTTTTCTCCAGATACGGGTTGTCCAGCCCGGCCGTGCCACCGGTATCAATGCGGAACTGACCGCCTGCCTGGTGCAGCACGCTGCGGTAGTAGCTAAAGCCGAGGTAGTCCGAAGGGTAATCTGCCAGCAGTTGCAGATCGCCCCCGGCAATCTCCAGCTTGACGCCCAGTTCGCGGAACAGACGCGGCGCATACGCCGGGTATTGCCCGAACATCATCACATCCGAGAAGAACAGCGAACGGCGGCGCAACTGCATGGTCGAGAAGATGTCTTGCGGGTTGCTGGTTGCCGGGTAGACGGTGCTCAGCGACAACATGCAGCCGATTTTCGCCTCAGGGATAATCTCGTGGCACAACTTGTTGGCCAGCGCGTTAGCGACAAACTGGTGATGATTGGCCTGCCAGATCGCCTGCGCACCGGCATCGGCATCCACTGCGCCGGTGGCGAACGGCATGCGGTTCATGTTGTTCAGTTCGTTGAAGGTCATCCAGTATTTGACCTTGCCTTTGTAGCGGCGAAATACCGTTTCGCAGTAGCGGCTAAAAAAGTCAATCAACTGGCGATTCTTCCAGCCGCCATACTCCTGATACAGCGTCAGCGGCGTTTCGTAGTGCGAGAGCGTGATAACCGGCTCAATGCCATACTTTCGCAGCTCATCGAACAGCGAATCATAAAACGCTAAACCGGCTTCGTTAGGCGTGGTTTCATCGCCGCGCGGGAAAATGCGCGACCAGGCAATCGAGGTGCGAAAACATTTAAAACCCATCTCGGCGAACAGCGCCACGTCCTCTTTGTAGCGGTGATAAAAGTCCACTGCTTCGTGGCTGGCATAGTAAAGGTTGGGGTCAATCACCGCATCGTGTTTGCCGGAGGCGATACCGCCGCGTACCACATCGGCGATGGACGGCCCTTTGCCATCTTCATTCCACGCACCTTCCGCCTGGTTGGCGGCAATCGCGCCGCCCCATAAGAAATCTTTCGGAAAAACAGACATATCTACTCCTTAATCGGCTAAGTCTTCGCCGTTCGAGGCGATCAGTTTTTTATACCAGTGGTAACTTTTCTTCAGCGAACGCGCCTGCGTGCCGTTGCCCATATCGTCCTGGTCGACATAGATAAAGCCGTAGCGTTTGGAGATCTGCGCGGTACCCGCGCTAACTACATCAATTGGCCCCCACCAGGTGTAGCCGAACAGATCCACACCATCGGCGATGGCCTCTTTCATCTGCTCAACGTGCTGGCGCAGATAATCGATGCGGTAATCGTCATCGATGGAACCATCCGGGTTAACAGTGTCCACCGCGCCAAGGCCGTTTTCGGCAATAAACAGCGGCTTCTGGTAGCGGTCATAGAGCTGATTGAGCGCCAGGCGCAGCCCTTTCGGGTCGATTTGCCAGCCCCACTGGCTGGTAGGGAGATGCGGGTTGCGGATGCCGCCGGTTATCATGTTGCCTTCCGCGCCTTCCAGTTTTTCCGGGTGCGCGCTGACGGTGCTCGACATGTAGTAACTAAAGGAGACGAAATCCACCGGGTGCTGGCGCAGGATCTCATCATCGCCGACCACTTTTTGCAGCGTTACGCCTTTTTCGGCCAGCATGCGGTCGGTGTAGGCGGGGTAATAACCGTGCGCCTGCACATCGCTGAAGAACAGCGACACGCGCTGCATCTCTTCGCAGGCTTGCAAATCGTCCGGATGGCAGGTGTGCGGGTAGAGCATCTGGTAGCTGATCATGCAGCCGACCTGCGAGCCGGGAATAATGTTATGGCAGGCTTTGGTCGCAAGGGCACTGGCGACAAACTGATGATGCGCGCCCTGGTATTTATCCTGCTCCAGATGCGGGTTGTCCTCCTCGATCACGCCCACGCTGACATACGGGTGATGTTTCACGCAGTTGATCTCGTTAAAGGTCATCCAGTATTTCACTTTCTTGCGATAGCGGGTGAATACCGTGGTGGCGAAACGCACATAGAAATCCACCAGATGGCGGTTCGGCCAGCCGCCGTAATCAGTCACCAGCGCCAGCGGCATTTCATAGTGCGAGAGGGAAACAATCGGCTCGATACCGTGCGCCAGCAGCGTGTCGAACACCTCATCGTAAAATTTCAGCCCCGCTTCGTTCGGCGTGGTTTCATCGCCGCGCGGGAAGATGCGCGTCCAGGCGATCGACATGCGGAAGCATTTGAAACCCATGCCGGCGAACAGCGCGATATCTTCTTTAAAACGGTGGTAAAAGTCGTTGCCTTTGCGCTTCGGATAATATTTTTGGCTGTGCGGATCCTGCGCTTCCCGTATCTGCGCGTGGGTCATTCCCAGCCACTGATCGAGCCAGCGCTCACGCGGCGTGCTGCTATCAAAGGTGTAAACATCCGAGACGGAAAGCCCTTTGCCGCCTACATTCCACGCGCCTTCCAGTTGGTTGGCGGCGGTTGCGCCACCCCATAAAAACCCTTCCGGAAATGCTTTTGAAAATGCCATGCCTCTGCTCCTTATGCCGCGCTTGCGGTCAGTGTGAGAAATGCGTCCCGGCTGGCGACATCGCCATTCACTTTCACCGGGCTGATATCGCCGTATTGTTCGCTGTTAGTGACCACCACAATCACGCTGGGATCAATGCCTGCGGCCTGCAATGCGGCCAGATCGAAGCTCACCAGCAAATCACCGACCTCCACGTTTTGCCCGGCAGTTATATGGCTGGTGAAGTGTTTGCCGCCGAGTTTCACGGTGTCGATGCCGATATGAATCAGGATCTCTGCCCCGGTATCGCTTTGCAGCGCCAGCGCGTGATGCGTTTCAAACAGGGATTCCACCGTGCCGTTGACCGGAGAACGCAGCTCGCCGCTGGTGGGATAAATGGCGATCCCTTTGCCGAAAATTTCATCGGCAAATACTGGATCGCTCAGGGTATTAAGCGGTTTCAGTTCTCCGCTGACCGGCGCGAAGAGTTTCTCTTCGCTGCGCGCAACCGGCATCGGGCTGACACCTGCCACCACGTTCTCTTCAAAACCAAGCACCACGGTGACAATAGCCGCACAGACAAAAGAGATAGCGATGCTGACCAGTGCCCACATAAACGTCGGGCCAACCAGCGCCGGCAGACCGGGCAAACCGCTTAGCGCGAAGGCATAAGTTTTGACGCCCATCGCCATTGCGAAGCCGCCGCCGCAGGCACCACCAATAAGCGCGGCGGCAAACGGGCGTTTGTAGCGAATGTTGATGCCGTACATTGCCGGTTCGGTAATGCCCATCACGGCGCTGAAACTGGTACTTAACGCCAGTGATTTCAATTTCTTGTCGCGGGCGCGCAGGAACACGCCAAATGCCGCGCCTGCCTGACCGAGGTTGGCGACATAGAAAAGAATTTTGAACGGGTCAAAGCCCATGGTGCTGATGTTGTTGATCATGATGGGCACCAGCACGTAGTGCATACCGGTGATGATGATCATCGACAGCGTGCCGCCGACCACCACGCCTGCCACGATCCCGGCGTTTTCCACCAGCCAGATAATGCCGCTGGAGAGCGCGTTCCCGGCGAAAATCCCCAGCGGGCCGATGGCAATCAAGGTGATGGGCGTGACGATAACCAGGCTTAACAACGGCACGAACATGGTTTTCAGCACGCCGGGCATGATGCGATCTATTAGCTTTTCCACCCGACTAAGCAGCCAGACGGCGAGCAGGATCGGGATCACCGTGGAGGCGTAGTTCACCGTTGGCACCGGCAGGCTCATAAAATGGACCGGCGCGCCAGATTTAAACAGTGTCTGAATCGCCGGGTGGAAGAGGGCGGCAGCCAGCGCAACGGCCACGTAAGGATTCGCGCCAAATTTACCTGCCGCGCTGAAGGCCAGCGCCAGCGGCATGAAGTAGAACACGCCATCGCTGATGGCGAGCAGGATTTGGTATGTCTGATTACTGGTTTCCAGCCAGTGCATCGCCACCATCAGTGCCAGCACACCTTTCAGGATACCGGCCCCGGCAATCGCCGGAATGATCGGCGAAAAGATACTGGATAACCCTTCGAGCACCATCGACACCGGGTTGCGGCGTTTTCCGGATTGCGCTGCGCTGGTGGCGGAGACCCCCGGTAATTTCGCCAGCAAGGCATCGCACAGCGGTGCGACGTCATTACCAATGATGAGTTGATACTGATCGCCGGAAATGTTTACACCAATCACACCTTCCAGCGCTTCCAGCGCGGCACGATCGGCTTTGTCGTTATCTTTCAGTAAGAAACGCAAACGGGTGATGCAGTGAAACAGTGACAGAATATTGCCCTTGCCGCCGATCTTGTTGATTATCTGCCGCGCGGTATCCTGATAGTTCATGGTCATTCCTCCAGACTGACACCTGCGTGGCAGGTGCCATAACAATTACCGGTTACCCACCGGCGCTTTGTTCCTCTGGGGTTTGCCTGATTTAACAGTAACAAGCCTGGAAAGAATTTATACTTCGGGTCGCAGGCGCGACGTTGTTACCTTACGACTCTATCCGCTGCACCACATTTTCGATGTGCACGGTCAGGTAGAGTTTTTCCGAATTGCTCATCGTGTGGTGATAATTTTTGCCAACAAATTCGTTAATCGCGTCAACGCATTTCAGGGTGGTTTGATAACGACGCTGCACCATGGCGAATAACTCTTCGTCGTCATTATTTAACACCACACCATCAATCACCCGTTGGGCGAAAAACTTTAAATGAGTAATGAAACGCTGGTAATTCAGGCTGTGCTCGTCGAGCGGCAGGGTGAAAAAGTATTTAACGATATTCTGTAGCTGATAAATAAGCCGTGTGATTTTTGTGGTTTTACCCATCGTATCGTTCAGCCCGGCATTCACAATATGCAGCGCAATACTACAGGCTTCACTGTCGGGTAATAGTGTGCCGGTACGCGCGACAATCATACCGAGAGCCTGGCGGCCAATAGCGTACTCTTCGGTATAGAAATGGCGCACTTCCCACTCTAACGGATTGGGTAAAACTTCATTTTTTTCCGTGCGTTGTAGCGCAAAGTGCAAGTGATCGGCCAGCGTAACGTACAAACCTTCACTTAATTTATGTGCAAGCGTAGATCGCGCCAGCGCAACAATATCGGCGGTGAGTTGCACTATTTCCACCGGCACTTCACTGACCAGATCTTTAAAACGTGCGGAGACTTGTGAGTCCTGCAAATGGAATATTTTTTCGATGGCTTGCGCATCGACGCGCGCACCGCTTTGGGTATTAAACCCTAAGCCGCGCCCGGTCAGAATAACCTCAAGGCCATGCTCATCAATGGCGCTGACAACGTTATTATTTAATATTTGTTTGACCAGCATCGCCAACTCCTGCAAACAAAAACGGGCAAAACGTAAATACAGCAGCGAGCGGATGTCGCCCTCATTCTCTGCATTTAGGTTTTGCCCGATATTCGGTAACAAGCGTAATGCAGGTAAAAACTAGCATTGCCTGAATAAATGATCAACGCGGCCTGAACGGCAATGGTGAATGGATCTGCCAATTTGTGATCGGCGTTGTGAAAAATATCCTGTATCAGAATGATGACGCACAGGATATGCGGGCGCGCTTCCGGCATGGCAAAAAGGGTTACCCTACGGGCGCTAAAAATGCCACAATAGTGGCTGTTTATACAGTATTTCAGGTTTCCTCATGGCTCTTACCGCCGCGCTAAAAGCGCAGATTGCCGCCTGGTATAAGGCGTTGCAACAACAGATCCCGGACTTTATTCCCCGCGCGCCGCAGCGGCAGATGATTGCTGACGTGGCGAAAACGCTGGCGGGGGATGAAGGGCGTCATCTGGCAATCGAAGCGCCAACCGGCGTGGGGAAAACGCTCTCTTATTTAATTCCGGGCATCGCCATCGCGCGTGAAGAGCAAAAAACGCTGGTAGTCAGCACCGCGAACGTAGCGTTGCAGGATCAGATTTTCAGTAAAGATCTGCCGCTGCTGCGCAAAATTATCCCGGATTTACGCTTTACCGCCGCGTTTGGCCGTGGGCGCTATGTCTGCCCGCGTAACCTGGCGGCGCTGGCAAGCAGCGAGCCGAATCAGCAGGATCTGCTGGCTTTTCTGGACGATGAACTGACGCCGGGTAACCAGGAGGAGCAGAAACGTTGCGCGGCGCTGAAAGCGGATCTCGACAGCTACAAGTGGGATGGCCTGCGCGATCACACTGACAAGGCGATTAACGATGATCTGTGGCGACGGCTCAGCACTGATAAAGCCAGTTGTCTGAACCGTAATTGCCACTACTACCGCGAATGTCCCTTTTTTGTCGCGCGCCGCGAAATCCAGGAAGCGGAAGTGGTGGTCGCCAACCATGCGCTGGTGATGGCGGCAATGGAGAGCGAGGCGGTGCTGCCGGAGCCAAAAAATCTGCTGCTGGTGCTCGATGAAGGCCACCATTTGCCGGACGTGGCGCGTGATGCGCTGGAGATGACGGCGGAAATCACCGCGCCCTGGTATCAGCTTCAGCTCGATCTGTTCACCAAACTGGTGGCGACCTGCCTTGAGCAGTTTCGCCCGAAAACGCTGCCGCCGCTGGCGACACCGGAGCGGCTCAACGCCCATTGCGAGGAGCTTTACGCGCTTATCGCGTCGCTTAACAACATTCTTAACCTTTATCTTCCGGCGGGTCAGGAAGCGGAATATCGCTTCGCGATGGGTGAGCTGCCCAATGAAGTGATGGAGATTTGCCAGCGGCTGGCAAAATTGACGGAGATGCTGCGCGGGCTGGCAGAACTGTTCCTGAATGATTTAAGCGAGAAGACGGGCAGCCACGACATTGTGCGTTTGCACCGGGTTATTTTGCAGATGAACCGCGCGCTGGGCATGTTCGAAAGCCAGAGCAAACTCTGGCGGCTGGCCTCTATGGCACAAGCGTCCGGTGCGCCGGTGACCAAATGGGCGACTCGCGAGGCGCGTGACGGGCAGTTGCATCTGCTGTTCCACTGCGTGGGGATCCGCGTGAGCGATCAGCTGGAAAAGCTGCTCTGGCGCAGCGTTCCGCACATCGTGGTGACCTCGGCGACGCTACGTTCGCTGAACAGTTTTAATCGTCTGCAAGAGATGAGCGGTTTAAAAGAGAAAGCTGGGGATCGTTTCGTCACCCTTGATTCGCCGTTCAACCATGTTGAGCAGGGAAAAATTGTTATTCCGCAGATGCGCTACGAGCCGCTGATGGAAAACGAAGAGCAGCACATTGCGGAAATGGCCACCTGGTTTCGCGAACAGGTTGAGAGTAAAGCGCATCCAGGGATGCTGGTGCTGTTCGCCAGCCAGCGCGCGATGCAGCTGTTTTTAACCTATGTCGCGGACTTGCGTTTATTGCTGCTGGTGCAGGGCGATCAGCCGCGATATCGACTGGTGGAACTGCACCGTAAACGTATCGATAATGGCGAGCGCAGTGTGCTGGTGGGGTTGCAGTCATTCGCCGAAGGGTTGGATCTCAAAGGTGATTACCTGACGCAGGTTCACATCCATAAAATTGCCTTTCCGCCTATCGACAGCCCGGTGGTGATCACCGAAGGCGAGTGGCTGAAAAGCCTGAACCGCTATCCTTTTGAAGTGCAGAGCCTGCCCAGCGCGTCGTTTAACCTTATTCAGCAAGTGGGGCGGCTTATTCGTAGCCACAGTTGCCGTGGCGAAGTGGTGATTTACGATAAACGGCTGCTGACCAAAAACTACGGTAAACGGCTGCTCGACGCGCTACCTGTGTTTCCTATTTCACAACCGGCAATGCCGGACGTTATAGTGAAGAAACCTGTGAAAAAAGCAGAACAGAAGCGTCGCAAACGCCGTTAACGATGTGAGCCCGCAAGGAGTCGCTATGGATTACCGCAAAATCATTAAAGAAATTGGTCGTGGGAAAAACCACGCCCGCGATCTGGATTTCGATACCGCTCGTGGCCTGTACTCGCAGATGCTGAAGGGGGAAGTGCCGGATCTGGAGATGGGCGGCATTTTGATTGCCCTGCGTATCAAAGGGGAAGGGGAAGCGGAAATGCTCGGCTTTTACGAGGCGATGCAGCAGCACACTCTGAAACTGACGCCGCCGGTCGCGAAGCCGATGCCGATTGTGATCCCCAGCTATAACGGCGCGCGCAAGCAGGCGAACCTGACGCCACTGCTGGCCATTTTGCTCAACAAACTCGGTTTTCCGGTTGTGGTCCATGGCGTTACTGAAGATCCGACGCGCGTGGTGACGGAGAGCATTTTCAAACTGCTGGGAATTGATGCCACGCTGCACGCCGGCCAGGCGCAGGCGAAGTTGGAGGGACATCACCCGGTCTATATTCCTGTGAGCGCACTCTGCCCACCGCTGGAAAAACAGCTGGCGATGCGCTGGCGGATGGGCGTGCGCAACAGCGCGCATACGCTGGCGAAGCTGGCAACGCCGTTTGAAAAAGACGCCGCGCTGCGTTTGTCCAGCGTTTCGCATCCGGAGTACATCACGCGGGTGGGGAAATTCTTTGCCGATATTGGCGGACGCGGCTTGCTGATGCATGGCACGGAAGGGGAAGTTTATGCCAACCCGCAACGGTGCCCGCAAATCAACCTGATTGATGCGCAGGGAGAGCGCGTGCTTTATGCGCGTGACGATGCTGCACCAGCGGCAAGTGACGGAGCAGCGAAAGACGCGGAAAGTACTGCGCGCTGGACAGAACGCTGCCTCGCGGGAAGTGAAGCGGTGCCGGAGTCGCTCAAAATTCAGATCGCCTGCTGTCTGGTGGCGACGGGTGAAGTGGCGACGCTGGAAGAGGGTCTGGCGCGGGTTGCGCAAAGTTTCTAACGAAAAAAAGCCCGTCACATTTCTGGACGGGCAAAACAGGGTAACAACAGGGTTAATGAGGGTGGAGCACCCAGGCAGAGGGTTAATTTGCCGGGGGTAAAACGCGTGTTTCGGTTATTTGTAGATAACCGCGGTGCCGCTCAGTTTGTTATTGCCTGTCGCGGACGTGATGCTGTAGCCCGTTGCGCCAGCGGCTTGTGCTTTCTCGGCCAGTTTGGCTTCCAGTCCGTCCAGCGTGGTCGCGCCTTCAGCGGAAACAACACCGATTTTATTCAGATTATCTGCCTGGGCAGCGGTGACTGATTGTGCCGCGAAAGCAGCGAAAGAGAGGGTAGACAGCGCGATAGCAGCAACAGCATATTTGATGGTTTTCATCGTTAATTTCTCGCAGGTTATTCTGTATGGGGGACAATGTTCCGTCGATGTGATGAGTATCACGGTTTTTGGCGGGAGATAAAATCGAAGAGAATTGACGGCCTTGTTCTAAAAAATTGAATAAACCCTAAGTTATTGAATTTAATTATATTTAAGGATGAAAATAATGCAATTTGCCGCCGCTCGGGCTGGCATCCATTTTTGCGGCACATTTTGCTACGTTCAGGGCGGGGTTTTGTGGATGTAAAGGCAACCGCTTGCGCTGGTTACAGGCGTCAGGAAAGGTCAACGTAGCTGGCTGTCTTTCGAACCTCTGCGATTATATCCTGCAAATGTAGAGTTATGTAAATCTTTCTCCTGCTGGCAGGTAATGCATAAGCGTACGCCGGGAATCGCTTTACGCCGGGCTTCCGGGATCGGTTCTCCGCACTCTTCGCAAGCCTTTAAACTTTCGCCGGAAGGTAAACCGCTGCGCGCTCGCGCTACCGCATCGTCAATGGTGCTGTCGATTTGCTGCTGCACTGCGCCATCATTTGCCCAACCTGAAGCCATAATGTGATCTCCTGAGCCAAAACCATAATTATAGCAAACTGCCCGGCGGCGCTGATGTTGGGCCGGGCGAACGGTAAAATTGTTGCCCTGCGAAGGGGGCTAGCGGTTGTCCGGGCGCGTCAAATCGAAACGCTGCGCTTCGCTAATGCCGTAATAGGCTGAAGGGCCGCCTGCGCGTAACACCGGCTGCGCTTTTGCCGTCTGGTAGATGCCGTTTTCCAGCAACGTCTCATCAATATGCACGGCAACCACTTCACCGAGCACCAGCCAGCTATCGACCGGCGTCCCGTCTGCGGCGGTCAGTTGAATACACTGCGAGAGGCGGCATTCGAAGTTGACCGGGCTTTCCGCGACGCGGGGCGTCTTGATGATTCGGCTGGCGACGGGAGTCAGGCCTGTGCGAGCAAACTCATCTTCGCCGTGCGGCAAAGAGGCGGATGTTTCATTCATCGGCACCGCCAGCGCACGCGTTGTCAGATTCCAGACAAACTCTTTGGTTTCGCTAATATTGCGCACACTGTCTTTCCAGCCGCTGCTGGCAAAGCCGATAATCGGCGGGCGATAATTGAAGCAGTTAAAAAAGCTGTAAGGGGCGAGATTCCGTCGACCCTGCCCATCCAGCGAGGCGATCCAGCCGATGGGGCGCGGGCCAATAATGGCATTTAGTGGATCATGGGGTAGACCATGACCTTTTGCAGGTTCATAAAAATACATAGCGCTTTCCGGTCGTTAAAAACAGATTCTTCAGCCTCACTTATTTACCCGACCATCGTCAACGGGTATCTTACGCCGCTGCTAACAGGAGAATGCCATGAATGCCCAAAAGCCGGGTCTGCACCCGCGTAACCGCCATCACAGCCGCTACGATCTCGACGCGCTGTGCGCCGTGAACCCGTCACTGCGCGCGTTTCTTACCACGAACCCGAATGGTGAGACGACCATCAATTTTGCCGAGCCGCAGGCAGTTAAAGCCCTGAACAAAGCGTTGCTGGCGCAATTCTATGGCGTGCGCGAGTGGGATATCCCGGACGGCTTTCTCTGCCCGCCAGTACCGGGGCGTGCGGATTACGTTCACCATCTGGCGGATGTGCTGGCGGAAAGCAACGACGGCAGCGTGCCGACGCAGGCCAGTGTGCTGGATATCGGCACTGGTGCAAACTGCATTTATCCGCTGATTGGTGCGCATGAGTATGGCTGGCGTTTTACCGGCAGCGAAGTTAACGATCAGGCCTTTGCCAGCGCACAGGCGATCATCAACGCCAACCCTGGGTTGAGCCGCGCGGTGCGGTTGCGTCGCCAAAAAGATCCGGCGTCGATTCTCACCGGCATTATTCATAAAAATGAGCAGTACGATGCGGTGCTCTGCAACCCGCCGTTTCACGACTCCGCGCAAAGCGCGCAGGCCGGAAGCGAGCGTAAGCGTCGCAACCTCGGGCAATCAGCCAGCGACGCCGCTAACTTTGGTGGTCAGCAACAGGAGTTGTGGTGCGAGGGCGGCGAAGTGGCTTTTATCAGCAAGATGATTGCTGAAAGCCAACAGTTTGCGCGCCAGGTGTTGTGGTTTACCTCGCTGGTGTCTCGCGGTGATAACCTGCCCGACCTTTATCGCGCGTTGACCCAGGCCGGCGCCGTGAAAGTGATGAAAAAAGAGATGGCGCAGGGCCAGAAGCAGAGCCGTTTTATCGCCTGGACGTTTCTCGATGAGGCCCAGCGTAAACGCTGGGCGCAGTCGCGTTTTAAAGGGTAGGTTCTGTCGGCGGTGGCGGGCTGGCGGGCGGCGCTGGCTGTGTTGCGCTTTCCGCTGCCGGTAACATCTGGTATGTCTGCACCGGCGGGCGCACGCCCGCGCGGTCGAAGTGCTTTTTCACCATCGTGTCGAGGGCGAAACGCACCGTCCACTGTTTCAGCGGCAGGGTAGTGCAGGTGACGCGAAGCGTGAAGGCCGTGTTGGTAAGCCCAACCAGCCCGGCGAACGATGGTTCGCCAATAATCAAGCCGCGGATCTCCTCCTGCTCCATCAGTTCCGCCACAGCATCTTTTAACGCCTGATTCGCTTTATCGGTATCCTCCTGGCGATTCACGTCATAATTCGCCACCACCGAGCCAATGCCGCGCACAAAGTTGGCGAAAGTGGTTATCGAGGACCACGGAATGATGTGGTACGCGCCGGTATCTTGACGTACGCCAACGGAGCGAATCGACATCCGTTCCACGGTGCCGGTTAGCGGGCCGATAGTGACCAAATCCCCGGTGTTCATGCCGTTTTCAAACTGGATGAAAATGCCGGTAATAATATCTTTCACCAGCGTTTGCGAACCAAATGAGATAGCCAGCCCGAGCGCCCCGGCCCCGGCCAGCAATGGTGCGATGTTGACGCCAATTTCCGACAGCACAATCATCACCGTTATGGTACTTATCACTACTGCCAGCGCATTGCGAAACAGCGTCAGCAGTGTGCGGGTGCGCGCGCTTGGCAACGGGCGACCGTGAATATCCGACGCCAGCCGGTTTTCAATAATACTGGCGAGCAGCGTCCAGCCCACGGCGGAGAAGAAGAGGATTAAGGCAATACGGATCAGAATATCGACGGTTTTCTCACCGGCGCCGTAATTCAGCCAGTGCCAGACATCAAACAGCCCCCAGGCGTTCAGCAGCAGCATGATGGTTGCGCAGACCACCAGAATCCGTGCGGCTTTTAACGACGCGGAGAGCCAGCCATTGAGCCGCTTTTGCAGTTCGGGATAGTTGCGCTGTACCGGTGGCGACAGAGTGATGGTTTTATTCAACCAGCGCGACAATACACCAGAAAGAAACGCGGCAATGCTCAGGATCGCCAGGCTATTGACCGTGGCGCCCATCATAAATTTCAGGCTGTTGCCGGGATCGAACAGCGAAAAGAAGAACAACACAATAAAGTAAGCGCTGGCGAGCCAGTGCCAGATCAACGCAAAAGCGCGGATAAACAAGCTAAAAAAGGCCAGCGAGTGATCCGCCAGGACAATCAAGTTGTGCTGAATTTGTCGCTTATTATGAAAAATAAGGTACAGCGCCCATACGGTAATGCAGAGCATGATCATCACATTCGCCAGTGCGCCAAACTGCACGTTGACCTGATTGGAAATAATTGGCACTGCAACCAGCAAACCGTAGCCAATCAGGCTGCTCAGCGCACTCAGGCGCAGATGCCAGTAGCGGGCGGTTTCGTCGGTAATACGAAATGGGCGCAGATCGGCAATACGCGGGCAGAAAACCAGCCGCAAAATTGCTTTAAAAAACTCAATCAGCGCAAAGGCATTCAGAAACAGGCTTTGTTGAAAGGCGATGGTGCTGTTATCTGCGTTAAGGTTGGCGCTAAGTAACTGACCGACAAAGATCGTCAACGCCAGCAGCATCAGGTCAATAATAAACGCGCCGATAATCATTGAAGGCAGTTGCAACCAGTTACTGCGGTCGCGGTTTTTACGCCGTCCCCAGGCGCCCATTTTGCGATACAGCGGCAATACCGCTAAGCGAACAAGAAACCAGAAAGCAAAAACCAGCGCAGCCAATAGCAGAAAATGGCTGGCGGCGTTGCTGAAGGTCTGCGGGTTAAAAGCTTTGTGAGGCGAACCGGTGATATTGCGATACAGCTGAGCAAAACGAGATGCCAGTGCGTCGCCATAATGTTCGCTAACCTCGGTCACGTTTTCCAGTACCGTTTTTTGCTCTTTCACCTCCGGCGGGGTGAGTTCCGGCACGGGCTCCTGTGCTGGCGCGGCGGCAACTTTACGTAGCTGATCAATCAGTTCCTTGCGCGACTCATCGTTTTCCAGCACGTCCGCAAGTGCGGCATAAGCGGCCTTTTTCTGCTCGACGTTAGGCTCACTCGTTTGTGTCGCAGGCGCAGGCGTGGTTGTCGCAGAGGTAATGCCGGGTATCGTCGCCGCCTGTAACGGCGCGCACCACAACCCAATCAATAGCAGGATCCACGGCATGTGCTCCTCCGGTGAGAAAGTCCAGCAAAATGATAAGTATAGATGCCGTAGCGCAGCCGCGATGAATTGAGAAGAATCTGGGGGGGTGCCCCTCCGCAAGGAGGGGCGGGGTAAATCAGGAGACGTGTTGCAGGAATTCCTGCAGGCGCTGACTCGGCGGATTTTCGATCAGCTGCTGAGGGTTGCCATCTTCGGCAATGCGGCCTTTATCGATGAAAATCAGGCGTGATGCCACTTTCTCGGCGAAGCCGATTTCGTGGGTCACGATCACCATAGTCATGCCTTCTTCGGCCAGGTCCTGCATCACTTTCAACACTTCATGGCGCAGTTCCGGGTCGAGTGCAGAGGTTGGCTCATCAAACAGCATCATTTTCGGTTTGACTGCCAGCGCGCGGGCAATCGCCACACGCTGCTGCTGACCACCGGAAAGCTCAGACGGATAGTGATGACCTCGCTCGGCGAGACCAACTTTCGCCAGCAGATCTTTCGCCAGCTTTTCCGCGTCCTCTTTCTTTGCACCACGCACACGCAGCGGGCCAAACATGACGTTTTCCAGCGCGGTCAGGTGCGGGAACAGATAAAACTGCTGGAACACCATACCTGCTTCCTGACGAATCAGGCGCTCGTCCACTTTCGGATCGTTAACTTTCAGACCGTCGACAATCAGATCGCCGCTGGTGATCTCTTCCAGCTTGTTAATGCAGCGCAGCAGCGTCGATTTCCCGGAGCCGGACGGCCCGATAATCACCACCACTTCGCCCTGGGAAATGTTCAGGTCGATATTGTGCAGCACCTGGGTTTGACCGAAGTGCTTGGAAACGTTTTTAAATTCAATCACAGGATTTTCATCCTTTTTTCAAGACGGCGGAGCACGATGTTCAGCGCCTGGGTAATGATCAGATAAATCACCCCGACGGCGGTCCAGATTTCCAGTGCACGGAAGTTACCGGCAATGATTTCCTGGCCCTGACGGGTTAATTCGGCTGCGCCGATAACAATAAACAGCGACGTATCTTTGATGCTGATGATCAGCTGGTTACCCAGCGGCGGCAGCATGCGACGCAGCGCCAGCGGCATGATCACATGGCGGATAGTTTCAACGCGGGAAAGCCCCAGCGCCTGGCCCGCTTCGCTGAACCCTTTATGGATGGACAGCACGGAGCCGCGGGTTATTTCGGCGATATAAGCCCCGGAGTTGATCATGATGGTGATCACCGCGGCGCTGAAAGTGTCGATACGAATATCGGGGAAGGCCATCGGCAAGGCGAAGTAAATGTACATCACCTGAACGACAATTGGCGTACCGCGAATAACTTCGATGAATACCAGTGCGATGTGGTTAGAAATCCAGCCGCCATAGGTACGGGCTAAACCGGCCAGCAGGCCGATAACGATACCGCCAGCCAGACCAAGGATCGAGATCCATAAGGTCATTTTGGCCCCGTCAAGCAAAAGCGGAATGGCGGGCCAGATGGCGCTCCAGTCAAACTGCATGATGTGTTCCTGTATACCGTGGTTTTAACAAAAAGCATCGGAGGCGAAAGCCGCCTCCGAGATGTAACGCTTTATTTTTTAATAATTATTTAGGTTCGGTGCCGAACCATTTTTTGTAGATTTCGTTGTAAGTACCGTTGTCGTGCAGCGTTTTCAGCGCACCGTTCACTTTCTCGCGCAGTTCATCGCTGCCTTTCGGGAAGGCGATACCGTACTGCTGCGCTTCCAGAGAGTCGCCGACAGCTTTGAACTTGCCGTTGCCAGCGGTTTTGATGAAGTAAAGGATGTTCGGCGTGTCGTGCAGTACTGCGTCAGCGCGACCAGTGCCCAGCTCCATATACGCGTTATCGATGTTCGGGAATTGGCGCAGATCTTTGGTTTTGATGTTCGCTTTTGCGTAGTCAACAGAACCGGTGCCGCTCTTCACTGCCAGCACTTTACCATCAAGATCTTTCACACTTTTCACGTCGTTGTTGTTGGCTTTCACCATCACCAGCAGGCCGCTTTTGTAATAGCCGTCAGAGAAATCGATAGCTTTTTTACGCTCTTCAGTAATGGTGATACCTGCCAGCGCCAGATCGATATTTTTGGTTTGCAGCGCAGGGATGATGCCGCTGAAGTCCATCGGCTTCAGTTCGTAATCCAGTTTCAGTTCTTTGGCGATTGCTGCCCACAGATCCACGTCGAAACCAACATATTGGTTACCTTGTTTGAATTCGAAAGGAACGAACGCAGTGTCGGTGGCGACAACCAGTTTTTTGTCGGCAGCCTGAGAAGAAACGGCAAAAGCGAGAGCGAGTGCAGCCAGGGAAAATTTCAATACAGACTTCATAGTTTTTCCTTTTGTATCCGGGGAACGAACCCCTGCGAGAATGAACGCAGTATGAAAAAATCATGCCAGGTTTACAACCTATTGTTTTGTAAAGGCGAACCTTTAGCCGGTTGCACAATAAGTGTAGCAACAATAGCCGCATGCACCATTTTGAGTCACTACTTTGGTGCATTCCGGCGACATGGCCTGTTTTGCTTTTTTTTAGCGCAGTTCGTGGGGTAAAAACAATCACTTATTAACAATTTTGTGATGGGATAATTACGAAGTGGTAACTTTGTGCGTGGGGAGGGGAGAAAAGGCGCACTGTAATAGTGCAAAACCCTGCGCGGGATGCGCAGGGCGTATAGGCAAAACTTATGGATTACTCAATGTTGGACTCAATGAACCACAAGAATTGATCCAGGTCGCGGGAAGCGGCGGTAAAGATATCAGCGGTATCTTCGTCTTTCGCTTCGCCAATCGCTTTACGTACATCGTTGGCGACCACCGCGTAACGATCGGCCAGTTCTTTGAGGTGATCCTGGACGCTATGAATATCCAGCGGATAGCTTTTCAGCGCGGTTTTGCTGTTAATCACCTGCGTGGTGCCGAGTGCGACACCGCCCAGCTGTACGGCGCGTTCTGCCATGGTATCAAGGTGGGTTACCAGTGCGGTACGGAAGCCATCCAGCATTTCATGTACGGCAATGAAGTTAGCACCGCGCATATTCCAGTGGGCCTGTTTAGTGATCAGAGACAGGTCAATAAACTGGATCACCTGGCGATTCAGCAGCTCGATGGTCGCTTTTTTATCGCTATCCGATACATCGTTACGGGTATAAAGCAGATTAGACGCTTTCGTTTTAACCAGTTTAGCGGTACTCATAATCTCATATCCTCTTGATGTTTGTGTCCCAGGAAATTACCGAAACTAAGTATAGCACCAGATTTTTGCTGCCAGTCTTGGCTGTACCTATCAGTTCGATAGCGAATATAAAATATAGGAAAGGATTTCAGGATAACGCAACTAATCAAATGAAATGTAAGATAATTCTAATGACTTATTATTTCTAGAATGCGAATGATTCTATTTAATGCAGGATGCTGGGAAAAGTAAGAAATAATGTCTCGTATGTTGGGAGAATATTTGGCATAAGAAGCATCTCATGCCAAATAATAGTTATTTAGCCGATATCAATTTCTTTGACTGTCGCTTCCCGACGCAGCGTGAGTGTCGAGCCCATCGACGCGATAATAATCGCCGCCAACGCCAGCGCTTGCTGGAATGTGAGCGTTTCACCGAGGAAGATCATGCCGGAAATTGCCGCCATCGCGGGTTCCATACTCATCAAAGTGCCGAATGTGCGAGTCGGTAAGCGCGTCAGGGCGATCATCTCTAGCGAGTAAGGCAGGGCGGTGGATAAAATTGCCACCGCGATCCCCAGCGGCAGAACAGACCAGTGCCACAGCACTTCGCCCGCCTGGAACGCGCCAAGCGGCACAAAAACTACCGCCGCAATTAATGAACCCAACGCTACTGTTGCCGGGCCATGCTCTTCCCCGGCGCGCTGCCCGGAAAGGATATAGATTGCCCAGCACGCGCCAGCACCAAGGGCAAACGCCGCGCCAGTGAGATCAACATGTGAGACATTTTCTCCCAGCGGCAGCAGATACCAGAGGCCAAGTACCGCGAGGATCACCCAGATGAAATCCACCGGGCGGCGTGAGGCGAAAAGCGCCACCGCCAGCGGGCCGGTAAATTCCAGCGCCACCGCAACGCCGAGCGGTATCGTCTGGATCGATAAATAGAACATATAGTTCATGGCGCCGAGCGACAGGCCATAAAACAGCAGTGGCAGGCGTTGTTCACGGGTAAAATGTAAACGCCAGGGCTTGAACACTACGACCAAAATAAGGGTGCCAAGTGCGAGACGCAGCGCGGTGACGCCGGGTGCGCCAACAATCGGAAACAGTGATTTCGCCAGCGACGCGCCTCCCTGAATGGACATCATCGCGACAAGCAATATTAATACCGGCAACCACACCGGCAATTTACGAGACTGCGCAGGCATCCTTTCTCCCGTCAATTTCTGTCAAATAAAGTAAAAGAGGCAGTCTACTTGAATTACCCCCGGCTGGTTGAGCGTTTGTTGAAAAAAAGTAACTGAAAAATCCGTAGAATAGCGCCACTCTGATGGTTAATTAACCTATCCAATTAAGAATTATCTGGATGAATGTGCCATTAAATGCGCAGCATAATGGTGCGTTGTGTGGGAAAACTGCTTTTTTTTGAAAGGGTTGGTCAGTAGCGGAAACTTTCTGTTACATCAAATGGCGCTTTAGACCCCAATTCCCGCAAAGAGTTTCTTAACTAATTTTGATATATTTAAATGCGTAGGACGTAGGATTTACTTGAAGCACATTTGAGGTGGATTATGAAAAAAATTGCATGTCTTTCAGCACTGGCCGCACTTCTGGCGGTTTCTGCAGGTTCCGCAGTAGCAGCAACTTCAACCGTAACTGGCGGTTACGCTCAGAGCGACGCTCAGGGTATTGCTAACAAAACTAACGGTTTCAACCTGAAATATCGCTACGAGCAGGACAACAACCCGCTGGGTGTTATCGGTTCCTTTACTTACACTGAAAAAGATCGCACCGAAAGCAGCGTTTATAACAAAGCGCAGTACTACGGCATCACCGCAGGCCCGGCTTACCGCATCAACGACTGGGCGAGCATCTACGGTGTTGTGGGTGTAGGTTACGGTAAATTCCAGCAGACTGTAGACACCGCTAAAGTGTCTGACACCAGCGACTACGGTTTCTCTTACGGTGCTGGTCTGCAGTTCAACCCGATGGAAAACGTTGCTCTGGACTTCTCCTATGAGCAGAGCCGTATCCGTAGCGTAGACGTTGGCACCTGGATTGCCGGCGTTGGTTACCGCTTCTAATCGCTTCGGCGATAATAAAAAATCCGCCCACTGGGCGGATTTTTTTTGCCTGCAATCTGCTTCAGAAATTACCGCTTACTGCGCGTATCGAAGAGATCCGTGCCGAGATGGTTGTAGTCAACTTTCTGTAACTTAAAGTTGGTAATGTACGCTGGCCCGGCTTTTTGCTCGGACATAAAACGGTAAGGATTTTTAATCTGCTCTGCGCTAATCCCGGTCCACTGCGAAAAGAAGCTCAAAAAGTCGTTCGCTGAACGGCGCGCTTTAATTACCCGATGTTTGGTATCGTCGCTGGAAAGCACCATAAACGGCACCTGGAAGTCCTGTTGAAAAGTATCGGCATGCGCCAGGTACTGCACGTCTTTTCCGCGTTCTTTAATCGCCAGCCCGTGATCCGAGAAGTAAACCATCGAGAAACTTTCGCCGGTATTGGCCAGCTGCGAATACATTTTTCCAAGGAAATCATCGGTCTGCGTGATGGAGTAGAGGTAGCAGGAAGTCTCTTTTGACTGCACAAACTCGTTGTATTTGCCGCCGGTGCGATCGCAGGCCTGCGGGTGCGAGCCCATCAAATGCAATACAATCAGCTGCGGCTGGGTGCGTTTTGTGCTCAGCACCTGGTTGGTGAGTTTTAATAGATCCTCGTCTCGCGTATTTTTATCTGCTTCGAAGTCACCACGTTTCAAAAACTGCACTTCATCGGCACGCTTAGCGATACTGGCGATGGCCGTGTCGTATTCGCCAATCTGTCCCTGATTAGAAAACCACCACGTCTGGAAACCGGCACGGTTAGCCAGCGTAACAAAATTATCCTGATACTGCGGTTTGTCTCCCTCCACGCGGTTTAACGTCAGGCCAAGGGATTTTTGTGTTGAACCGCTCGCGGAAATGTAATCCGTAAACAGCGTGCCGTTTACCTGGCTGGCAAACGGGGTATTGTTCCAGTGGCCGCCAAAGGCGCCCAGCGCGTCACGACGTGCACTTTCGCCAATCACCACTACGTAAGTATGGTATTTCGGTTTCACCGCCAGCACAGTCCAGGTGTCTTTCACACTGGCGAGCGCGGCCATATTTTTCTGTTCTTCTTTGACGATATAGTAGTTAAACGCCACGTCGCGCACGAAACGAAGCACCGGAACACCGGTATCAATGATCCTGAATTCGTAACCTTTGAAGTGGTTTTGCACCGGGCCAATAAAATAGGAAGCGATGCACACAATCGTGCCCAGCGTGTCCCATTTCAGCCATGGCGTTGAACGCACGATAATCCGCCGGCGCAGCGAAATAACGCCCAGCGCAAAAATGAATACGCCAATAGCGTAGTGATACCACGGGAAGATCGTCAGAATTTCCGTCGACTCTTCCATATTGGTCGACAGCAGCGCCAGCAGCGTGTTGAAGTTCGGCGCGCCGTATGCCCGGCCAAAAGGGAAATAACAGGCGGCAACCAGCGAGATAATCCCGAGAACGGTTTTTTGCGCGCGAGGCGCATGACGCCAGAGAACCAGCAGGGCGCAGGTTAAAAGCACCGCATACATCACGCTAAATTCATAACCCAGAGCGAAGTTAATCAACATCGATTGTAAAAAGTAGAAACCCGTCCACGGGTTGAGCGTCTGGCTGCGAAAGGCAACGGATTCTTTAAGGATTAGGCTCATAGATTACTGTCATGAAAACGCCATGTGCTCACCCTGGCGTTAAGGGTCAAAACCTGCCGGACAGTGCGTGTGAAGAGGGGAGGGGGTCCGCATCTGCGAGCCGCAATTTGTGCAGGGCAGCGCAAAGATAGAGCGAGGCGCGTCGAAGGTCAACAGGGGCTAAGCGGTTGTTTTGAGAGAACGATTGCAAATCCAGCAAAAATACGCTGATTTTTAGACGAATTGGCCAGTATGACGGGGGATTGTGACAGAAAAATGAAGCGGCGTACCGCGACGCCGCATTAGTGAGAAGATTTGTCGGAGTCCTGCTGAGGTTTGCCGGTAATGATATCGGACAACATATTCAGCAGCATTAAACGGACTTTAAAGGGAGAGTGACTAAACACGCGCATACACCTCTTGAACTCATTCATCGTTACCTCCTGCCATTTTCAGGCCCTTCGTTCCATGAAGGGTGAACGCATTACATACAGATATAGCACAGGCTATGTTCTATAGCTATGGCTAAGACGTTAATTTTTTGTGCTGATTCACGGATGGTTTACAATGGCGCTTCTCTTATATGATGCTGCACAGGTGTCACACCTTCAGAGGAAGCACAATGAACCGTCGCGCAGGTAAGCAAACAATAAAAAAAGTGACGCTGGTAAATGTAGAAGAGCACGTTGAAGGCTTTCGTCAGGTGCGTGAAGCGCATCGTCGCGAGCTGATTGATGACTATGTTGAACTGATTTCGGATTTGATCCGCGAAGTGGGCGAAGCCCGCCAGGTGGATATGGCTGCCCGCCTTGGCGTTTCACAACCGACGGTTGCGAAAATGTTAAAAAGACTGGCGACAGTCGGCTTAATTGAACAGATCCCCTGGCGCGGCGTTTTTTTGACTGCGGAAGGTGAGAGGCTGGCGCAGGAGAGCCGCGAGCGGCACCAAATCGTTGAAAGCTTCCTGCTGGTGCTGGGCGTGAGCCCGGAGATTGCGCGCCGCGACGCCGAAGGTATGGAACATCACGTTAGCCAGGAGACGCTCGACTGTTTCCGTCGCTTCACTCTGCAACACGAGCAACCGCCTGAATGACTATGCCCCTCATGCGCGCCCTGGCGCGCGATCGTTTCCTGCATCTGTTACTGCTTATTGGTATTGCACTGTGCTTTTTTGTCCCGTTTGCGCCCAAAACCTGGCCGGGTGCGATTGACTGGCACACCATTATTACCCTCAGCGGGTTGATGCTGCTGACCAAAGGCGTTGAGCTTAGCGGTTATTTTGATGTGATTGGGCGGCGTATGGTGCGCCGTTTTCATCATCAGCGCCGGCTGGCGATGTTTATGGTGCTGGCGGCGGCGCTCCTCTCCACATTTCTCACCAATGATGTGGCGCTGTTTATTGTGGTGCCGCTGACCATCACGCTGAAGAAACTGTGCGAAATCCCGGTTAACCGGCTGATCATTTTTGAAGCGCTGGCGGTCAATGCCGGATCGTTATTAACGCCTATAGGAAACCCACAAAATATTCTTATATGGGGACGCTCTGGTCTCTCTTTCCCGGCGTTCATCTGGCAGATGGCGCCGCTGGCGCTGGCAATGATGGTCACGCTGTTGGTGGTGTGCTGGTTCTGTTTTCCGAAAAAAGCGCTTAACTACCACAGCGGCGTACAAACGCCGGACTGGCAACCGCGTCTGGTGTGGAGCTGCCTCGGTTTCTACCTAATCTTTATTACCGCGCTGGAGCTGAAACAGGAGCTGTGGGGGCTGGCAGTTGTCGCCATCGGGTTCTTGCTACTGGCGCGCCGGGTAGTGCTGAGCGTGGACTGGACGCTGTTGCTGGTTTTTATCGCCATGTTTATTGATGTCCACCTGCTGATTCAGTTGCCTGCGCTGCACTCGGTGTTGAACAGCACCAGCCAGTTGTCACCTTCAGGTTTGTGGTTGACGGCCATTGGCCTGTCGCAATTTATCAGTAACGTGCCTGCGACCATTTTGCTGCTCAATTATGTGCCGCCGGATACGCTGCTGGCATGGGCGGTGAACGTTGGCGGCTTTGGTTTGCTGCCCGGTTCGCTGGCCAATCTTATCGCGCTGCGTATGGCAAACGATCGCCGCATCTGGTGGCGCTTTCATCTTTATTCCATGCCGATGCTGCTGTGGGCGGCGCTGGTGGGATACGGATTACTCTTATTCAGATAGTGCTGATTTGTCAGTTTATCCTGGCAAATGTATAGCAACCGCCTAACTTTAGTTAACGGCGCATCCCTGGCGCCGTTACCTGACAGGACTGTTGCGAAACTATGGCAGAAAACACAACGCATCCTGACGATGTTCAGGACGATAACAACCAAAATCCACGTAAACGCCCCGGAAAGAAGCCACTGATTATCCTCGCCATTGTTGTCGGCGTGATGGTGATTGTTGCGCTGGTGTGGTGGTTTTTAACCCGTAATGAAGAGACCACCGACGACGCCTTTACCGATGGCGACGCGGTGACGATTGCGCCAAAGGTGGCAGGTTATGTCACTGAGTTGCGGGTGAAAGATAATCAGCGCGTCAAGAAAGGGGATTTGCTGGTCACTATTGACCCGCGCGATGCCACCGCGCAGCGCGATCAGGCGCAAGCGCAACTGGGGCTGGCGACCGCCCAGCTTCACCAGGCGCAGGCGCAACTGGACTTATCAAAAGTGCAATATCCCGCACAGCGGGACGAAGCGCGCGCGCAAGTGCTGAAAGCAAAAGCCGATCTGGCGAACGCCGAAGCCGCTTACCGTCGCCAGCGCGGTGTCGATCCACGTGCAACCACACAGCAAAATATCGATAGCGCTAATGCCCAGTTGCGTAGTGCGCAGGCACAGCTTGCCAGCGCGCAGGCACAGCTGGAAGTCGCCAACCAGGTGCAGTTGCAAATCCGTCAGCAGGAAACCAATGTTGAAGCGCGCCAGCAGCAAGTGGCGCAGGCAAAAGCGCAGCTGGAAACCGCGAATCTGAATTTATCCTGGACGGAAGTGCGTGCGCCTTTCGATGGCTTTATCACCAAACGCAATGTGCAAAACGGTACGTTAGTGCAGGCGGGCACCGCGTTGTTTTCACTGGTCTCACCGGATGTGTGGGTAGTGGCGAACTTTAAAGAGTCGCAGCTTGAGCGTATGCGTCCGGGGAATAAAGTCAGCGTCAAAGTGGATGCGTGGCCGGATCTGGAGCTGGAAGGGCATATCGACAGTATCCAGCAGGGTAGTGGGTCGAAGTTCGCCGCGTTTCCTTCAGAAAATGCGACCGGCAACTTTGTCAAAATCGTCCAGCGCGTACCGGTGAAAATCGTTATCGATAAAGGTCTGGACCCCAACAAACCGTTGCCGTTAGGCCTTTCCGTTGAACCGAAGGTGACGCTGGAATGACGGATCACAGCCACGAGAACTGGAAACCCGCCAGTAACCCGTGGGCGGTGGCGTGGGTCGTCACCCTTGCGGTGTTTATGGAGATCCTCGATACCACGATTGTTAACGTGGCGCTGCCGCACGTCGCCGGATCGCTCTCTGCCAGTTATGACGAATCAACATGGGTGCTGACCAGCTACCTGGTGGCGAACGGTATCGTTCTGCCGATCTCCGCTTTTCTCAGCCGTACCTTCGGGCGCAAGCAGTTTTTCCTGATCTGCATTGTGATGTTTACCGTCTGTTCATTTCTGTGCGGCATCGCCACCGAGCTTTGGCAAATTATTCTGTTTCGTATTTTGCAGGGCTTTTTTGGCGGCGGTTTGCAGCCCACGCAGCAATCGGTGTTGCTGGATTACTTCAAACCGGAAGATCGCGGCAAAGCCTTTGGTTTGTCCTCTATCGCCATTATTGTCGCCCCGGTGCTGGGGCCAACGCTGGGCGGCTGGATAACCGATAACTACTCCTGGCGCTGGGTCTTTTTTATCAATATTCCGGTGGGGATTGTTACGGTGCTGGCGATTTACCAGTTGCTGGAAGATCCGCCCTGGGAGCGCAAATCGAAGCAGAAATTGTCTATCGACTGGCCGGGCATTGGCCTGATTGCGCTGGGGCTGGGCTGTCTGCAAGTGATGCTCGATCGCGGTGAAGATGAAGACTGGTTCAACTCCGATTTCACCCGCATTTTCGCCGTCCTCACTGCGATTGGTATTGTCGGGGCTATTTACTGGCTGCTGTATGCCAAAAAGCCGGTGGTCGACTTGCGTTGCATGGCGGATAAAAACTTTACGGTTTCCAGCTTGCTGATGGCTGGCATGGCGATGATCCTCTACGGCAGCTCGGTGGTGATCCCACAACTGGCGCAGCAGGATCTGGGCTATACCGCCACCTGGTCCGGGCTGGTGCTGTCGCCCGGCGCGGTGTTGATTGTGCTGACCATTCCGCTGGTGCTGAAACTGATGCCGGTGGTGCAGACCCGCTGGATCATCGCCTTCGGCTTTTTCTGCCTGGCGGCCTCATTCTGGTGGTCGCGCACGCTGGCCCCGGATATCGACTTTGAAACGCTGATGCTGTTTCGCAGTGCGCAGTCGATTGGGCTGGGTTTCCTGTTTGTACCGTTGACGACCATCGCCTTTATCTCGATCCCGCGCCAGCTAAATGCCGATGCGGCGGCGCTGTTTACCATGTTCCGTAACGTGGCGGGATCGGTTGGTATTTCGCTGTCAACGGCGGCGATCACCGAGCGCTCACAGGCACATATGTCGCACTTATCAGAGCATACCTCTCCCTTCAATGAACAATTCCAACTGGCGCTGCGTGAATCCGCCGAGGCGATCCGTAATTTCACCAGCCTGGTCGGCGATCCGCTGACCAGTGCTACCGGGCAGATGTACAAAGCGATGATCGCCCAGTCGCGTTTTCTGGCCTATATCGACGTTTTCACCGTGCTCAGCCTGGTGGCGATGTTGCTGATCCCCTTTTGTTTATTGCTTTCGCCGATCAAAAGCGAAGGTAGCGCAGGAGCACATTAATATGACGTGGTGTCGTTTTCCCGTAACCCTGTTATCGCTGTGGCTTGCAGGCTGTGCTGTCGGGCCGGATTACCAGGCGCCCAAACCGCAAACCCCTGCGCGCTGGAACGATCCGGGTGATAAAGCGGTTAAATCGCAGGCTTCTTCGCAGGCGGTGAATCCGCGCTGGTGGACAACCTTCCAGTCGCCGCAGTTGAACAGTCTGATTGAGCGGGCGATTAAAGATAATCTTTCGCTCCAGCAAACCGTCCTGCGCATTGCCGGTGCGCGCGAGCAGATTAACCAGGCGGGCGGCGCGTTTCTGCCAGCGGTTAACGGTTCGCTGAAAGCGACTCGCCAGCAGCTGGGTATTGAAGGCGAGCTGAAATCCCATAACGTCGAAGGCCAGTTGCAGGACGCCGACCCGGCGATCAGCGGAGCCCTCGGGGCACTTACCCAACCGGTGAATCTCTATCAGGGCAGTTTTGACGCCCAGTGGGAGCTGGATCTGTGGGGCAAAGTGCGACGCCAGGTAGAAGCGGCGTCCGCGCAGCAGCAGCAGGCAATTGAACAACGTAACGATGCGCTGGTGTCGCTGGAAGCCGAAGTGGCGCGCGCGTGGTTGCAACTGCGCGGTGCGCAGAACATCATCAGCACACTGAAAACACAAATCGACAGCGCGCAGCAGACATTTACGCTGACCGAAAACCGACAAAAAGGCGGCCTTTCACCTCAACTGGATGTGGAAAATGCCCGCGCGCAGGTCGGCAATCTGGAAGCGCAACTCCCGCAATATGAAGCGCAGGAGCGCCAGGCGATGAACGCGTTAGCGATCCTGCTCGGTAAACCGCCTGGTGCGCTGGATAGCGAATTGCGCAATGCGCAACCATTACCCGCGCTGCCGGGCATTGTGCCCACCGGAATTCCCTCGACGCTGGCGCGTCGTCGTCCGGACGTACGCGAAGCGGAGGCCAGCCTGCATGC
Source organism: Kosakonia sp. YIM B13588 (assembly GCF_042788165.1). Lineage (NCBI taxonomy): Bacteria > Pseudomonadati > Pseudomonadota > Gammaproteobacteria > Enterobacterales > Enterobacteriaceae > Kosakonia > Kosakonia sp. YIM B13588. Next base: position 78,324 of record NZ_JBHZPO010000002.1, read on the forward strand.
AGCGACGGCACAGATTGGCGTTTCGGTTGCGCAGTTGTTCCCCAGCTTGTCATTGAGCGGCCAGTTTGGTCTGCGCAACAGCGAAACCAACTGGCTTACCGACTGGAGCAGCCATTTTTATAGCTTCGGCCCGCAGATTTCGATTCCCATTTTCCAGGGCGGGCGGCTGGTATCGAGCGTCAAGCTGGCGCGCGCAGAGCAGGGCGCGGCGGTGCTGAACTACCGCCAGACGGTGCTCAGCGCACTGGGTGATGTGGAAAATGCGCTGGTCAGTTACCGTGCCGATCAACAGCGGGAAGCGGGGCTGGATAAAACGCTCAGTGCACTGCAAAACGCCTTCTCACTTGCCACCGACAGCTATCGTCAGGGAATTGCCAGCTTTATCGATGTGCTGGATGCCCAGCGCCAGCTGGCGCAGGCCAGCCAGCAGCGTGAGCAGGCGCGGGTGCAAAGTAGCCTCGATCTGGTGGCGTTGTATAAAGCGCTCGGCGGCGGTTGGGAACCGTATCAGAATGTACAACTCCCTGATTACAAAGTGTTCGGTGATGCGCCGCGCGGATAATCAGAGAATTGGGCAAGAAACAGGCAGGATCCTCACATTCGCCGCCGCAGAGGATTGCGTATAACTGTCTGCGTCAACTAAACAGATGAGGAGACGCCATCATGCGCTACAAAAAACTGGGCAATACCGGACTGTTTGTTTCTGAACTGTGCCTCGGCACCATGACATTTGGCGGTGACGACAGCGAGAGCATGTGGAGCAAAATCGGCCAGTTGCAACAGGCGCAAGCCGAGCAACTGGTCGGCAGCGCGCTGGATGCCGGCATTAACTTTATCGATACCGCGAACGTCTATTCCGACGGGCGTTCGGAGGAGATCACCGGCCAGGCGCTAAAAAACCTGAAAGTGCCGCGAGAAAACGTCATCGTCGCCACCAAAGTGTTTGGCGAAACCGGCACCGCCGGGGTGAACTCGCGCGGCAGTTCGCGCTATCACATCATGAATAGCGTGAAAGAGAGCCTCAAGCGCATGCAACTGGATCATATTGATCTCTACCAGTTACACGGCTTTGACCCGGCCACACCCATTGAGGAGACGCTTTACGCGCTGGATAACCTCGTTCAGCACGGGCATGTGCGCTATATCGGCGTCTCTAACTGGGCGGCGTGGCAAATCGCCAAAGCGCTGGGAATTTCGGAGCGCCTTGGGCTGGCGCGCTTTGCCTCGCTACAGGCTTACTACACCATCGCTGGTCGCGATCTGGAACGTGAACTGGTGCCGATGATGCAGAGCGAAGGCGTGGGGCTGATGGTCTGGAGCCCGCTGGCGGGTGGCTTGCTGAGCGGTAAATATGGCCGCGACGGTCAGGCGGAAGCCGGTGGACGCCGCCTGGCGTTTGATTTCCCGCCGGTGAATAAAGACCGCGCCTTTGATTGCGTGGACGTTATGCGCACCATTGCCGATAGCAAAGGAGTTTCTGTGGCGCAAATCGCGCTGGCCTGGCTGCTGCATCAACCGGTGGTCAGCAGCGTGATTATTGGCGCGAAACGCGCGGAACAACTGGACGATAACATTGCGGCAACGGCGATCCGCCTCAGCGATGACGAACTGCAACAACTGGATGCGGTGAGCGCACTGCCGCGTGAGTATCCCGGCTGGATGTTTGAGCGGCAGGGAGAATATCGCCGTAACCAGTTAAAACAACAGTAATTATCCTTCTTCTCAAACGCGACGCTCACCCCGTCGCGTTTTTCTTTTCTTTCGAATAGCGTCACAAAATCACATCGTCCCTTTTGCCCATTTTTTCGCCGTTATCTATATGACTAGTCATATCTTAAAAATGACTAGTCATGGAGAAGCGAGATGAGCAAAACGTTACCGAACGGTTTTTTATGGGGTAACTCCGTATCCAGCATGCAGACCGAAGGTGCGTGGAACGAGGGCGGGAAAGGGATGTCGGTCTACGATATTCGCGAAGCCAGCGAATTTGCCTCTGACTGGAAAGTCGCCACTGATTCCTACCACCGCTATGAGGAAGATTTCGACCTGATGCAGGATCTGGGCATGAACTGCTACCGCTTCCAGATTTCCTGGAGCCGGGTTTGCCCGCAGGGCGATGGCGAGTTCAACGACGAGGGCATCGCCTTTTATGACCGCTTTATCGACGATCTGCTGGCGCGCGGCATTGAGCCGATGATCTGCCTGTACCACTTTGATATGCCGCTGGCGTTGGCCGAGCAGTACAACGGTTTTGCCGACCGGCGCGTGCAGGACGCTTTTGTGCGCTACGGGAAAAAGATGATCGACTGCTTTGGCAGCCGGGTGAAGTACTGGCTGACGTTTAACGAGCAGAATATTTACCACATGCCAGGCGCGTTTCAGGTTGGTGGCTATCTGCAAGGCGAGAAAACCCTGCGCGAGCTTTATCAGATTCAGCACCATGTGATGATGGCGCATGTGCTACTGACCCATTATCTGCACGCTACCCAGCCCGGAAAATTAATGGGCGGCATGCTGGCGCACCAGTTGGTTTATCCGGCGACCTGCAAACCACGCGATGTGTTTTGCGCCATGCAATATGACGAATTCCTCAATCAGAACTTGCTGCGAGTCTATGCCGGGCAGGGTTACAGCCCGGAAGTACTGGCGGTGGTGGAAAGGGAAGGTTTCCACGATATCTACCGCGATGAAGATTTGGCGGAAATCGCGCGGGTCAAAAACGACTTTATGGCGTTTAGCTACTACGCCAGCAAAACCCTCGATAGCGATGCCATTGCGCCGGGAACACCGGTCAATTATTTCCTGCAACAGGGCGATAAAGCGAACCCGTATCTCGACGCGACCGAATGGGGCTGGCAAATCGATCCGCTCGGTTTCCGCGCCATTATCACCCGCTATTACAACGACTGGCGCTTGCCAGTGTTCCCGATTGAAAACGGTATCGGCGTGATTGAAGAGTGGGACGGCGTTAACCGGATCGAGGACGATTACCGCATTGCTTATCACCGCGACCATATCCAGGCGATGCAGGACGCCATCTTTGAGGACGGCGCACAGGTGTTGGGCTACCTCGGCTGGGGTTTGATCGACATTCTCAGTTCCCAGGGCGATATGCGTAAGCGCTACGGCGTGGTGTACGTCAACCGCGAAAACCACGACCTGAAAGATTTAAAACGCGTACCGAAAAAGAGCTATCGCTGGCTGCAACAGCTGATTCGCAGCAACGGCCGCGACATGTAAGCAACGTTTGAGAGGGTAGCCGCAATGTCTGACAGCAACATCACGCCGAAAATGCAGTCATTCGTCGATAAATTTGTCGAGTTTTCCGCCCGGCTGGCAAACCAGGTGCATCTGCGATCGCTGCGTGACGCATTTGCGGCGGTGATGCCGATTTTTATCCTCGCCGGGCTGGCGGTATTGATTAATAACGTTGTTTTCCCCTGGGTGCTGGAAGGGGAGACGCTGGCGCGCTTTAAAGTCTGGGGCGAGGCGGTGATCAACGGCACGCTGAATATCGCCGCGTTATTAATTGCGCCAATGACCGCCTGGTCGCTGGCGCGCAATAAGAACTTTGACAACCCGGTGTCGGCGGTGGTCATTGCGATCTCCAGCTTCATCATCATGATGCCAATGCAGCTGGATGTAGTGCCCGTTGGCGGGAAAGCAACGGTGAGCGTGACGCAGATGCTGGCATTCACCAACATTGGCACGACGGGGATTTTCGCCGGGGTGATCATTGGTTTGCTCTCCACGGAGCTGTTTATCCGCGTTGCCAGCGTGAAGAAATTCGCTATTTCGCTCGGGGAAAATGTGCCCTCGGCAGTGGGGCAATCTTTCTCCTCGCTGATCCCTGCAATCATTACCTTATCGCTGTTCGCCATTGTCGCGGCGCTGCTGGCGAACCTGTTGCATACGGATTTGATCCACCTTATCACCACGCTTATCCAGCAGCCGCTGCGGCAGATTAATACCAGTTTACCGGGCACGTTGTTTATCTATAGCTTTGGTAACTTTCTGTTTACGCTCGGTATTCACCAGACGGTGGTCAACGGCGTGATCCTTGAACCACTGCTGTTGATTAACACCAACGAGAACATGCTGGCATTTGCCAACGGGCAGCCAATTCCGCATATCATCAACAGCATTTTTGTGCCCACGTTCGGCATGATTGGCGGCACCGGCAGTACCCTTTCGCTACTGATCGCCATTTTTATCTTCGCGAAGCAGCAATCGGCGAAGCAGGTAGCACGGCTCGCCATCTCGCCCGGCTTATTCAATATTAACGAACCGGTGATTTTCGGTCTGCCCATCGTCTTTAACCTGCCGCTGATGATCCCGTTTGTGCTGCTTCCGGCCCTGGGGATCTGGTTTGCCTGGCTTTGTACTACGCTCGGTTGGATCTCGCGCTGTGTGGTGATGATCCCGTGGACTACGCCGCCGATTTTAAGCGCCTGGCTGGCTACCGCAGGCGACTGGCGGGCGGTGGTGGTTCAGTTGATAATCATCATCTTTGGTGTATTCTTCTACCTGCCTTTCCTCAAAATAGCCGAGAGAGTGGCCTTAAGAAACAATGGGATAGATTAAAAAGAAGGAAGGCTATGGCGGCAAAATACATCACTATCGCGCGGGAAATTAAGCGGCGCATTCTCAGCCGGCAGTACGCCGCCAGCGCGCCGTTGCCGGATCAGTTCGCGCTGGCAGCGGAGTTTGCCACCAGCCGGATGACCATTCAGCAGGCGATGCGCCAGCTGATTGTTGAAGGGCTGGTTTATACCCGTCAGGGCCAGGGCACCTTTATCCGCAAGAATTTCCTGCAATTGTCGCGCTGGGATCTGCCCGGCAGCGACTATTTCGGTGCGACCAAGACCTGGGAAAACGTCGGCGAAGTGACCAGTAAAATCATCCGCTTCGAGTTGCGTTTCCCCACGGAAAAGGAGCAGGCCTCGCTGCTGGTGGGGCCGGATGACCCGGTGTATGACTTTATTCGCCTGCGTTTGCTGGAAGGTGAACCGATGTCGCTTGAGTTTACGCTGATGCCGGTGAATCTGGTGCCGGGGTTAAACCGCGGGCATCTGGAAAGCTCGGTATTTCGCTATGTGCAGGACGATCTGGCGCTGAAGATTATGGGTTCATACCGCATTGTGCGCGCCTTAAAACCCTGGGCGGAGGATAAGCAGTATCTGAATTGCGAAGAGACCGATCCGGTGCTGGAAGTGGAGCAGGTGATTTATCTGGAGGATGGCACGCCGCTGGAATATGCCCATTGTCATTACCGTTACGATCACGGTGGCATTATTGTGGTGAATCACGGGTAAAAAAAGCGGAGCCATTGCTCCGCTTTTTTATGCTAACAACCGCAATCAGTTCAGACGAACCGGCATACCTGAACGGTTCTGCAACGCCTGATCGACAACATTGGAATCAACATCAGACTGGTTGGTTACGGTCTGTACCGCTTTGGTCAGCGCAATCGGCACAATCTCACCGCCGGTGAACTGAGCTTCTGTGGTGGACAGCGGGTTGTGAACTTCGATGTAGCGGCTGCCATCCGGTTCGGTGGTCGCTTTTACCGGCTCATCAATAAACTGTACGCGCGTACCGACCGGCACGTTTTCGAACAGGAATTTGATGTCATCGTTACGCAGACGCACGCAGCCGTGGCTCACGCGCAGGCCGATACCGAAGTTAGCGTTGGTGCCGTGAATGGCGTACAGGCGACCAATATAGAGCGCGTACAGACCCATCGGGTTATCCGGGCCTGCCGGCACAACCGGCGGCAGCGGCTGACCCATAGCTGCGTATTCCGCGTGCATTTTCGCCGTCGGCGTCCAGGTCGGACCGGCTTTTTTACGTTCTACTTTGGTGGTCCAGGCAATCGGGGTGTCTTTACCCAACTGGCCGATACCGATTGGCAGCACGATCACCGTGTTGGTGCCTTTCGGATAGTAGTAGAGGCGCATTTCCGCACTGTTGATCACGATCCCTTCGTGAACCGTATCCGGCAGGATCAGCTGCTGTGGAACGTTCATCACAGTGCCGCCTTTCGGCAGGTAGGCATCAATGCCCGGGTTTGCTTCCAGCATGTTGGACAGACCCATTTGATATTCAGCCGCAAAATATTCCAGCGGCTGGTTATTGCCTTCCGGAATAGTGACGACCTGGTTCTGACCGATCAGACGACTGCCATCAGTCGGCAGCGGATATGTAACAGCAGACGCGCTTTTGCAAAATCCCACGACAGCAAACGCCGCCGCTAAAAGGGTGGTTAATTTCATGTTCATCTTATGCAAGACTTATTGCCACACAGGCCGTTGGGTTGAGAATGCAGGAAGCGCATTATATGTGCATTCCACCGTCCAGGGAATTCAGATGTGTACGAAATCACACTTTTTTCCCTTTGCTTGCAGTTTAGTGCCCTGACACCAGGCAGGAATCTAATTCGGAATTGTGGCATAATAGGGTGTTTGTCACATATTTCAGGATACCTCTGTGTTAGTCACCAGCAACGTCACCATGCAATTCGGCAGCAAGCCGCTGTTCGAAAATATCTCCGTCAAATTTGGCGGCGGCAACCGTTACGGCCTGATCGGGGCTAACGGGAGTGGTAAATCCACCTTTATGAAAATCCTCGGCGGCGATTTAGAGCCGACGCTGGGTAACGTCTCTCTCGATCCGAATGAGCGTATCGGTAAGCTGCGCCAGGATCAGTTCGCTTTTGAAGAGTTCAGCGTGCTCGACACGGTGATCATGGGCCATGCGGAACTGTGGGAAGTGAAACAGGAACGCGACCGTATTTATGGCCTCACAGAAATGAGCGAAGAGGACGGCTACAAAGTGGCCGACCTCGAAGTGCAGTATGGCGAAATGGACGGTTACTCGGCGGAAGCGCGCGCGGGCGAACTGCTGCTCGGCGTCGGCATTCCGGTTGAACAGCACTACGGCCCGATGAGCGAAATCGCCCCCGGCTGGAAACTGCGTGTGTTACTGGCGCAAGCGCTGTTTGCCAACCCGGACATTCTGCTGCTCGATGAACCGACCAACAACCTGGACATCGACACCATTCGTTGGCTGGAGCAGGTGCTGAACGAACGTGACAGCACCATGATTATCATTTCGCACGACCGCCACTTCCTTAACATGGTTTGTACGCACATGGCGGATCTCGACTACGGCGAGCTGCGTGTTTATCCGGGCAACTACGACGAATACATGACGGCGGCGACGCAGGCGCGCGAACGTCTGCTGGCGGATAACGCCAAGAAAAAAGCGCAGATCGCTGACCTGCAATCGTTCGTCAGCCGCTTTAGCGCAAACGCCTCTAAATCTCGCCAGGCGACCTCCCGCGCACGTCAGATCGACAAAATTAAGCTGGAAGAGGTTAAGGCTTCCAGTCGTCAGAACCCGTTTATCCGCTTCGAACAGGACAAGAAATTGTTCCGCAACGCGCTGGAAGTGGAAGCCCTTACTAAAGGGTTTGATGAAGGCCCGTTGTTTAAAAACTTCAACATGCTGCTGGAAGTGGGCGAGAAGATCGCCATCCTGGGTGCGAATGGCGTGGGTAAATCCACCATGCTGAAAACGCTGGTGGGCGAGCTTGCGCCTGATAACGGCACGGTGAAATGGTCTGAAAACGCGCAGATTGGTTACTACGCGCAGGATCACGCCGAAGATTTCGATAACGATCTGACCGTCTTCGACTGGATGAGCCAGTGGAAACAGGAAGGCGATGACGAACAAGCAGTGCGCAGTATCCTTGGTCGCCTGCTGTTCAGCCAGGACGATATCAAGAAACCGGCGAAAGTGCTCTCCGGTGGTGAAAAAGGTCGCATGTTGTTCGGCAAGCTGATGATGCAAAAACCGAACATCCTCGTTATGGACGAACCGACCAACCACCTGGATATGGAATCCATCGAATCGCTGAACATGGCGCTGGAGATGTATCAGGGCACGCTGATCTTCGTTTCCCACGACCGTGAATTTGTCAGCTCGCTGGCAACCCGCGTAATTGAGATTACGCCGCAGCGCGTGGTGGATTTCTCAGGGAATTATGAGGATTATTTGCGCAGTAAAGGTATCGAATAAATTTACCGTCGTCTTTCACGCGACAGGTGCGTTGGCTGTACCTTCGTACCTTGGTCACTTACTTGTGTCAGCTCCCGGGGCTACTCAGGTTTGCCGCCTTCCTGTCGCGCGAAATACTTAGGTAAATGCTTTACCGTCCTCTTGCAGGCAACAGATGTGTTGCTTGCACCTTCGTACCCCGGCCACTGACTTGTGTAAGCTCCCGGGGCTACGCAGATTTGTCGCCTTCGTGTCGCGCGAAATACNTCGCGCGAAATACTTAGGTAAATGCTTTACCGTCCTCTTGCAGGCAACAGATGTGTTGGCTGCACCTTCGTACCCCGGTCACTTACTTGTGTAAGCTCCCGGGGCTACTCAGGTTTGCCGCCTTCCTGTCGCGCGAAATACTTAGGTAAATGCTTTACCGTCCTCTTGCAGGCAACAGATGTGTTGGCTGCACCTTCGTACCCCGGCCACTGACTTGTGTAAGCTCCCGGGGCTACGCAGATTTGTCGCCTTCGTGTCGCGCGAAATACTCAGGTAAATCATTTACCGTCCTCCCCACGTCACAGGTGTGTTGGCTGCACTTTCGTCCCCCGAACACCTACTTGTGTAAGCTCCCGGGGTTACTCAGGTTTACCGCGTTCCTGTTGCGTGAAATGGCCCGGTAAATAAGAGAAGCAAGCCCGGTAAGCACATGGCTGCCGGGCTTTTCACATTAAGCAAAGGTCCACTCGCTGGCCGCAACGCCATTAATTAACAACTGGCGTTTTTCACCTGCAGGCAGCGCCACTTTCAGTGCTTGCCACGCCGGGCGATAGTCGCCGCGTGCGTGGATCTGCAAATCAATGGTGCTGCCCGAGCAAACCATTTCCCACTCCAGCCAGAGCGCATTGCCCTCTTTATAACCCCACGACTCACCATCGTCCTCAAACAGCAGGCCGCTTGAACGCCCGGTACCTTTTACCGGGAATAGATGCAACTCACGCGTGGTATCCGCGTTGGTATCCACATGCCTGATGCGATCGCTGAGTGGCAGACCGGCACCGGCACGTACCAGCAGCGGCAGCGTTTCCAGCGGCGCATCCAGCGTCACCCACTGGCCAGGCGAATACCAGCAACCGGAGTAAAATTCGTACCAGCCGGTGTCGTTGGCAGGCAGCCAGACGCGGCGCTCGCGCTGGCCGGGTTCGACGACGCTTGCCACCAGAAGATCGCGGCCGAGCAGGAAGTCGTCGCACTCTTCGAACGTCTGCTCGTCATGTTCGTGATCGAGGAATGTCGGGCGCAGCATCGGTTCGTCGTCGGCATGCGCCTGCCACAGCAGCGTATAGAGATAGGGCAGCAGGCGGTAGCGTAACTCAATCGCGCTGCGAATCGACGGTGTGATCGCCGGGTACATCCACGGCTCATTCACCGTGTGATCATCATTCCACGAATGGATGGTGAAACGCGGATGCATCACCCCGTTTTGCACCCAACGCACAAACAGCTCTGCATCCGGTTTATCGCCGGAAAAACCGCCGACATCGTGACCAACGTTATACAGGCCAGACAAACTCATGCCCACGCCCATGCGGATGTTGTAGCGCAATGTGTCCCAGTTGGTGCGGTTATCGCCGCTCCAGGTCTGCACATAACGCTGCATCCCGGCGCAGCCGGAACGGGAAATCAGGTATGGGCGCTTTTGCGGAGCAAACCGCTGCTGCGCTTCCATTGAGGCGCGCATCATTAGCAACGGCATCACCGGGCGAATATGCTTGATGGCTATTTCCTGGCCAAAACCGTGGCAGCGGGCTTCGCCGTCCCAGACCTCAAATTCGTTGTTATCGTTCCAGGTCGAATCGATGCCCATCTCCAGCAATTGGGTGGACACGCCTTCCTGCCACCAGGCGACAGTCTGCGGGTTGGTAAAGTCGAGGTGTGAGCCTTCGTCATCCCAGAAACTGGAGCGTTCCGGCGCATCGGTTTCTGAATCGCGAATAAACAGACCGCGCTCCGCCACTTCGCGATAACGCGGATGATCCTGCAACAGACAGGGTTTGATATTTGCCGCCAGTTTCAGGCCCGCATCGTGAAACGCCTGACTCATCACTTTCGGCTGCGGCACTTTGTCGTAGTTCCAGTTAAAGACGTAGCGCTTGCCGTTAATCGAGGTGTAGCCGGATGAGAGCTGGAACGAATCGCACGGAATGGCGTGTTCTTCGCACAGACGAATAAAGTTCATCAGCTGGTTTTGCGCATCCGGCGCATCGGTGTAATGCATGGTTGAACCGCTATAACCGAGGCTCCATTTCGGGCCGAACAGCGTTTTCCCGGTGAGGCGCACAAACGCTTTGGTGACATCCAGCGCACGCGCGCCGGTAAAAATGTAGTAATCAATATCGCCCGCTTCCGCTTGCCAGCGGCGATAAGCGGTGTGGTAGTTATCGATCTCGTTACCCAAATCCAGCCAGCAACTACTGAGGTTGTCATAAAACAGCCCGTAGCTGATATCGTCGCGGTGGGAGAGGGTAAACGGAATATGTTTATACAGCGGATCGGTGCTGACGGCGTTATAGCCCATCGCATCAAGGTTGCGCATTTCGTAGCGCTGGCCGGTACGTTGCAAATTACCCGCTTTCTCGCCGAGGCCGTAGAAACGCTCCTCTTTTTTACGGCTGAGATAGTGCGCCACGCCGTCGCCATGGGCGTTAACCAGATACGCGCTGGTCGGGCGATCGCTCGCCAGCCATTGCCACTCACCCGCGTCGTTGCGGTAGTGCCACTCCAGCCACAGCGGCTGATGCACGGTGACGCGCAGTTTTGCGCTCTCAATAGTTAATGTCTCTTGCTGTTGCGCCAGCGACCATTGCGGCAGGCTAAAACCCGACAGATCGTCGCGCGAGCGGCCTTCCCATGGCACATCATCTTTCGGCGCAATGCTCCAGGTTCTGTCCAGCGCCAGCTTGCCTTTACGCTTGAGCAGCACGCGGAATAAGTTCTCTTCCAGCACATACAGACACAAGGTGTGTTGTCCGTCCACCAACAGCTCAACGTGATGAGCTGCCTGTTTTTGTAACGTCCAGTTCTTCAGGGTTTTCATATCAGACATCCACAATCAGGCGCGTTTTGCGCGTCGTTCAGCAATAAATGCCACCAGGAAACAAGCGCCAATCAGGTCAAAGAAACCCATGGCAATAAACAACGGGTTGAAACCAATTTTGTCGGCGGTAACGCCAATCAGCAGTGAGAAGAGGAAGCTGGCTATCCACGCCGCTGAACCGCGCATGCCGTTCACCGTCGCCATCTGGCCTTTATCGAAGGACTCCACCACCAGTGCGCTCAACATGCAGGAGATGATCTGGTGGCCAAAACCGCCAATCGAAATCAGCACAATAGTGAGGTACGGATCGCGGGTGATGGCGACAGCGGCGAGTGAAATCATCAAAAATGCGCCGGTCACCGAGCTGGCAACCACCGAATTCACGCGGGTGCAGCCAAACCAGCGGGTATAGAGTTTGGTCAGGTAACCGCTGGCGACGCTGCCGAGATCGGCGGCGAGGAACGGCAGCCAGGCGAACATGGCTATCTGTTTCAGATCCATACCGTGTTCTTTTGCCAGATAGAGCGGCACCCAGAAGCTCAGCACCGCCCAGGCCGGTTCTGCCATAAATGCCGGGATGGCGATACCGTAAAAGCGTTTGTTTTTCGAGACGGTTTTCAGGGCGGTAAAGAAGGGCAGTTTGACCGCTGGTGGTTCATTATCCTGCTGAATAAATGCCAGCTCGTCTTTACTGAGGTTCGGGTGTTTTTCCGGGTTGTGGTAAAACGCCCACCACAAAATCACCCACAGCAGCGCCAGCACACCGGTAAACATAAACGCGCCCTGCCAGCCAAATGAGGCATGAGCGAAGTAGATGATCGGCGGAGCCAGCATGGCGCCAATCGAAAAACCCACGCCTGCCCAACCGGCAGCCACCGGGCGTTCTGATTTCGGGAACCACTCGCCGATGGTTTTGGCGTTCGCCGGTGTAGCCGCTGCTTCCGATGCGCCCATGGTGAAACGCAAAATCGCCAGATGGATCCAACTGCCTGCGCCGGCGTGGAAAATACAGGCCAGCGCCCAGATGATGGCGCACACCATAAAGCCGACTTTCAGGCCAATCACGTCAATCAGCCAGCCACACAGCGGCTGGAAAATGGTGTAAGCCAGCTGAAACGCGCCGACAATCCACGAATATTGTTCAGTGGTGATGCCGAGGCTGGTTTTTAATTCCGGTGCCAGAATCCCCAGCGAGTTACGGGTGATGTAGTTCACCGTCACGCCGAATAAGAACAGCACTAATACCCACCAGCGTAAGTTTTTCACTATCCTGCGGCTTTTGCTGGCCGCCATTTCATTGTTGATCCCCTGGCTCATTCTTTTCTCCGCATATCTTCTTGTAGGGAAGTCGGGGCAAACTCTTGCGGAGTTGTTATACCGCACAGGTTTGCGTGATGATTTATCTGCGTTTTTTTGGTTATTGTTCCTACAACTAGTATGGAAGTTGTATGACACATTTACGTTAGGCGAGAAAAATCGGCAGCTAAAGTGGATTTTGTGCAAGGATTCTCATCAATCAGCGACGATATGCGGCAAACTTATATTGTTGCCATGAATATCAGGCTTTTCGATTCATGAAAATTTTCCCATTTCGGAAACGGAGCAAGATCACAGAATGGATAAAAAGCTCAAAATCAACGAAATTGCCCTGCGCACTAACCTGTCGACCAGCACGGTTTCCCGTGTGCTGGCAGGCAAAGCCAATACCAGTGAAAAAGCCAGAGCGGCGGTGCTGGCCTGCGCGCGTGAGCTGGGGGTGATGGAGGGAATTGCCGCCGGGCGGCTGCTGCTGAATAACCTGATTGTTTTCGCACCGCAGCGGGCCTTTGATGAGCGCTCCGATATCTTCTATTACCGTGTGATCCAGAGCATTAACAAAGCGTTGGCACCCCATGAAGTGCGGCTGCGCTACTGCGCGCTGGAAGAGCTGGACAGCGACGCCAATGAATTTCTCGCGCGCATGAACGCAGCGGAAACCCAGGCGGCGATCCTGCTGGGCATTGATGATCCGCATATTCATGACCTGGCGGCCGATATGGGTAAACCCTGCGTGTTAATCAACTGCCGCGACGGGCGCATGCGTTTGCCTTCCATCGCGCCGGATCACCGCACGATTGGCGAGTTTGCTGCCAATTATCTGTTTGATATGGGTCACCGCGAGGTGGTGAATGTAATGTGTTTGCGTCGCTATACCATGGATTTACGCCTGGCGGGGATCAAAGAGGCCTGGCAGCGGCGCAATCTGCGTTTTCAAAGTAAGCGGGATCTGATCACCGTTCCCAGTTTTAGTGCCAAAGAAGCGGGGATGCGGGTAGGGGAGTGGCTTGATGATCCGGCGCATAAATCACCGCCTACCGCGTTTCTCGTCGGTGGCGATTTTATGGCGGAAGGCACGGTTCATGCGCTCCAGCAGCGTGGGCTGCGCGTGCCGCAGGATGTGTCGGTAATGAGCATTGACGCCTTTAACCTGGCGGCGATCCAGGATGTGCCGCTCACCGCAGTGCATGTCCCGCGTGATGAATTGGGTGTAGAGGCGGTACACCTGCTGCAACAGCGCTTGATCCGCCCGCAGGCCACCACCGGTTCGCTGTTACTCAACGGCACGCTTGCGGTGCGCGAATCGGTACGGCGGATACGTCCGGGACAACAACGTACCGCCGTGGAGCGTGAAGGGTTGTACGATGCCTAAACATCCATACCCAGCGCGCGCTTGCCGTGAATATTCAGGTCGTCCAGCGTAAAGCGGCCTGACCAGTCGCTTTCGTAGTTCTCACGCGGGAAATCGCCCGGCGAAGCACCTTGCTCAAGCGCCACCTTCACTTTACGCGCATACGCGAGGTTTTTCGCGCACAGCGGCGCGGCAGGAATGTACATCACATTGCCCCAGCCTTGCTGGTTTTCCACCGGCGCAACCGAGTGGATCACATCGCAGTGCCACCACACGGAATCCCCGGCTTCCAGCGCCGGAATGCTGCTCAGGGCTTCCATCAGCAGCGGATGCCACTTCTCCGAAACCGGTAATACCCGCCCTGGCGCTACGCCGCACAGTTCATCTTCCGGTACATCATCAAGCAGCGGGCGCAGCAGAATATACGCCATCGCTTCCGGGATCGGCACCACGTGCAGCAACCCCTGGCCGGGGATCAGGTCCGACAACGCCGTCCAGCCCTGGAAGGTGCGGAACACCGAACATTTGGTGGTGTTATCCACCGTGTACTCTTCCACCTCGGTACGGTGCGCTGCATTCCACGGGTCATATTCCTCAAATTTGCCGTTAAACACATTGGCAAATACTCGCTGGTAAGCGGGCAACAGCCAGCGCTCCAGCGCGCCGGAATCCGTATGCGCGCCGAGGCCTTTCGAGGTGGTTCCCGGCGGACGGCGGCGAATACGATCCGGGTAGATAACGCTCACATCCGGGTCGAACCACTGCTGACCTTCACTCTCGAAGCGCCACAGGCGGTTGAGAAAGGATTGCACGGCGGCCATTTCGTTACTCTGGCGCGCCTGCATCTGCGCCTGCGACCAGTAAATGGGGTAGATCTCCGGGCGCGAGGCTTCCAGCGTGCCGAAGAAGCTATCACCAGGCCCTTTGTACACCTCATCAAAATGGTTTTGGTCGAGGTAATCCAGCATTGAGCGATCCCAGCCCAACGCCTGCTCACGCGGGAAATGCCCCTTAATGACCGCACAACCGCGCCGCTTGATCAGCGCCCGCTGCGCCTCGCTGACCTTGCCTTGCGCAATGTCGCTGTAGGCGAGTTGTGGCCACACGGATTTGCCTTGAGCTTTAAGGGCATTGATATCGGCTACGCGGGCGGCAATCTGCTCACTCAGGCGGTTAAATACCTGCTGTACATCGCCGATCTGCGCGCGCAGTTGCTGTTTCATCTGACGGATCGATGCTTTGTGATCGGTGGGCAGCGTTTCACTGGTAAAAGCCATGTTGAACCTCGCATTCTTTCATTCGAAAGTTATTTGACTTGCAAGTGATAAAATAAGTTAAAAATAAGTTAATGCAAGTTTAAAAACTTGATGCGGAACACAAAGCGGAAAAGTAGCAACAAGAACGGCCGGAGCGGGCGCTCCGGCGAGGGATCAGCGATTGAATGGTGCGGTGTTATCAAGCACGGCCTGAATTACCTTCAGCGCGCCCTGGTGGTTATTATCATCGGTCTGATGACGGGCAATGGCTTTAATGGCGTCGCTGGCGTTGCCCATGGCGAACGAGAAATCGGTCATGCGCAGCATTTCCGCGTCGTTACCGCTGTCACCAATGGTGACGCACTGTTGCGGTGAGATGCCCCAGCGTTTAAGCAGGCGCGTAATGCCGTTGGCTTTATGCAGACCCGGGATTATCAAATCGACAAAACCAAAGCCGCTGGTGACCGGCTTCATGATGCCGTCAAGCGAGACATGCAGAGCGTCGATCAGTTGCGGGATATCGCTGTCCGGCAAGTTCAACGAAAACTTGAACAAGGTATCGTCAATGTGCTGAAAATCGCGCACTGGCTTTAAACGGTAATAGTGTTTCGACATCAGATCGACGAACTCTGCCGGGGCGTTTTCGCTGACGTAAGCGCTTTCCAGGCCACAGGCAACAAAGTTGAGGCTGCTGTCTTTTAACAGCTCGCCCATCACTACTTGGGCTTCGTGGCGGGTCAGCTCACCGTGGAACAACTGTTGACCGTGCTCATACACCAGCGCGCCGTTTTCCGCGACGAACGAAATGGTCTCTTTCAGCTCCGGGAAGAAGGAGATCAGCTGGTAATACTGGTTGCCGCTGGCGACAACGAACTCAATATTCCGCTGACGAAGCTGCTCGAATTGCGCCATAAATCGTGTGCGATCGTACTGCTTGGCGTCATCAAGGAAGGTTCCGTCCATATCGGTAACGATAACTTTGACGGTCATACATAGAACTCCTGAATGTAACTGCGACGAGAAACATTCTAGAGATAATGTGAGGGGAAGCACAAATTTTATTTCATTCGAAAGTTTAACCGTCGTCTTTCGAACCGCAGGTGCGTTGGCTGCGGCGGCGCACCCCGGTCACTTACTGATGTAAGCTCCCGGGGATTTACCGCCTTGCCGCCTTCCTGCAATCCGAAATCCATAGGTTAAACATCAGATAGTAACGGACAAAAGGCGGCTGTTAGTTAATAACGAATAACGGTCATCCGGTCGCTACCCTATAAGGTATGTTCAGTTCGGGCGATAATGTCGTCCTGCGCATCTGGCGACAGGGCGGTGAAGAACGCGGAATAGCCGGCGACGCGCACCACCAAATCGCGATACTGATCCGGATGTTTCTTCGCCTCCAGCAGCGTTTCGCGCGACACAATGTTGTACTGAATATGCCAGCCTTTATGTACCTCAAAGAATGTGCGTAGCAGCACCATCAATTTTTGCTTATCGCTCTCATTTTCCAGTGTTGACGGATTCAGTTTCTGGTTCAGCAACACGCCGCCGAGAATCGCCTCCACCGGCAATTTACCCACGGAACTTATCACCGCCGTCGGCCCCAGATGATCGGTGCCGGACGCCGGGCTTGCGCCCTCCGCCAGCGGCGTATGCGCTTTGCGACCATCCGGTGTCGCCATGGTTGCCGCGCCAAACGGCACGTTCGCGGAAATAGACGAGGTTCCGGCGTAGTAATTACCGCCGATCGGGCCGCGACCGTAACGCGGGTTGTGATACTGCTTCAGCTCATCAATGTAGGTTTGATAGGCACGCACCAGCAGCGTATCCACGCTGTCATCATCGTTGCCGTATTTCGGCGCGCTGTTGACCAGTCGCTGGCGTAACTGTTCCTGCGTCAGTCCGTCGAAATCTTCTGCCAGTGCCTGCGCCAGTTGTTGTTGCCCGATAACACCCTGGTCAAAGACCAGCTTTTTCACCGCCGCGAGGCTGTTACCCAGGTTGGCAATCCCCACCTGCAAACCGGACACCCAGTCATACTTCGCGCCGCCTTGTTTAATGCTTTTCGCCCGTTCAATGCAGTCATCGACCAGCGCGGAGCAGAGAATATCCGGCACGTTCTCTTCCAGCATGGTGTCGACCACGTACTCAATCTCAATCGATTTACGGGTGTAATAACGAATCTGCCGATCCCAGGCGTGCATGACCTCATCGAACGCATTGAAATTACCCGCCGACAACGCCTGGGTTTGCGGCAGAAAGATTTTGCCGCTGGTGGCATCGCGACCACCTTCCAGCGCTGCCAGCATCACGCGGGCAAAATTGATAAAACTCATGCCGGTGCAGCGGTAGCCCCATTTGCCGCCAACGGCGGTTTCGATGCAGCCAATGGCCGCGTAATCGTAGGCGTCCGCGGGTTCGACCCCGAGTTTGATAAATTCCGGAATAACAATTTCATCGTTATTGAACGCGGGCATGCCGAAGCCGCAGCGGATCACCTGCACGCAGGCGTCGAGGAAGTCGTTGCTCATGCCGGCGTGGTAGCGCACGCTCAGGTTCGGCTGGGTGGAACGCAGGCGTCCGCAGGATTCCAGAATCGCGTAAGAGAGCGGGTTAACCGCGTCGCGCGCTTCACCGTTATGCCACTGCTGGCCGCCGATGGTGACGTTCTGATACAGCGGGCTGCCCGCCGAGGCTTTTGAATGGGAGCCGGAGCGAATTTTGTTCACTTCCAGCAGTTTTAGCCAGCAACTGTGCAGTAACTCAATGGCCTGTTCGCGGGGCAGCGACTGTTGCAATTCAACATCGCGGCGATAGTACGGATACAGATACTGATCCATGCGCCCGAAAGAGACCGAATGCCCGTTGGATTCAATTTGCAAAATCAGCTGGATAAAGTAGCAGAGCTGCAACGCCTGCCAGAAGGTGCGCGGCGGTTCGTGGGCGATAATCAGGCAGTTTTCCGCCATCGCCAGCAACTCATCGCGGCGGTTTTGCCGCGTCTCTTCCCCGGCCATCTGGCGCGCCAGATCGGCAAAACGTTCGATATGCAGACTGACGGCTTCCAGCACGATATCAATCGCTTTTAAGAACTGCTCACCGTGCAGATCGTCGAGCACCGTCAGGTTGATGCGCGTCCGGCGCTCATCCACTTTGTGGCGCAGCCCGTCGAGACCGAGATCCAGCAGCAGCGGGAAGTTCACCGCCAGGTGCGCGTCGCCAGAGGTCATATTGCCTTCGGCTTTAATAATGCCGGTTTCCAGCAGCGCTTTTTGTTCGTCAGTAAACATGCCGTAGCAGCGATCCTGCACCGTCTGGCCGCGCCACCACGGGCAAATCTCATGCAGCACGCGTTTGTTCTCTTCGCTAACCGCAAAGCCAGCGCCGGGGCGGTCGGCGAGCTCATCGATCTCTTTTTCGATCCATGAAACGGTGTATTCCGGGAAGATCGGCGCGGCGCGCACTTCGCTGGCCTGATTACCGATAATCAGTTCGTCATGTTTGATCCAGATAGTGCGCTCGGCCAGGTGATGCGCCAGCGCCAGCGCGCGGCGTACCGGCAGCGGTTTGTCCAAATTTTGCTGGTAAACCTGCGTGTAATGCCGGGCGCGCTCGGTGCAAACCGGTGGCTTCACAATGTGCACCAGCGCGGTTTTATGCGCATTGATTCGGTCAGTTAGCATGTTGAGTTGCAGCGTGGTCATGGTTCTATCCTCGTAATGTCGCCGTCAGCCCTTTGCGCTGGGCACAATCCTGCGCAAATGCCAGCAGTTGCGGGGCGTCGAGCGGCTTCTCTGGGGCGGTGTAGGGTTCGCCGAGCAGGTGATACTTGTTCATGCCCAGCGTGTGGTAAGGCAAAAAATGAATATCGCTGACCTTCAGCTCATCGGCAGCGAAGGCAGTAATGGCGCGTATGGCGTCTTTATCGGCATTAAATCCGGGGATCAGCGGCACGCGGATGGTGAGTTTTTTCCCCACCTGCGCCAGCCGTTTCAGGTTATCCAGCACGCGTTTTGCCGAGCCGCCGGTCCACTGGCGAAAGGCGGCGTTATCGACATGTTTTAAATCCGCGAGAAACAGATCCACAAAGGGCAGAGTCGGTTCAATATAGCGCCACGGCACATGCAGGCAGGTTTCCACTGCGGTATGAATGCCGTGCTGATGGCTGCTCTGGAGCAGTTGCTGCGCCAGTTGCGGGTTCATAAACGGCTCGCCGCCGGAAAGGGTGATGCCACCGCCGCTGCGGTCATAAAAGGGCTTATCGCGCAAAACGGTAGCCATAATATCGCGCACATCGGGCGTTTCACCGCAGACACTCAGCGCCTGCGTCGGGCAACAATCGGTGAGCGCATCAAGCTGCGTATCATCAAGTTTTTCGCGGTGGATAAGCAAACCGTTCACCGCACGTTCAATCACCTTTGGCGCGGCATGCTGGCATAACTCACACCCGGCAAGGCACAGACGGTTGTCAAACAGCAGATCCCGCGTGCGGCTGCGGCTCTCCGGGTTCTGGCACCAGCGGCAACTTAGCGAGCAGCCTTTCAGGAACACAACGGTACGAATACCTGGGCCGTCGTGAGTGGAATAGCGCTGGATGTTGAAGATCATAACTTATCCCCATGTATTTCATATGGAGATTAGATTACTTTCGAATGAAAGTTGCTGTGACGGAAATCGACCTTTTATCGCGATGCCGGATGACGTTGCGCCATCCGGAAAAAGAGGCGGGAGATTAATGTCCGCAGACGTCGCAGTCAGGATTGCGCAGTAGTTTCATTTCGCGGAACTGGCAGGTCATCGCATCATACATGACGATTTTTCCCGCCGCCGGCGTACCGTAATGCGCCAGCACTTTGATGGCTTCCATCGCCTGCAACGAACCAATCACCCCGACCAGCGGTGCCATGACACCTGCTTCAACACAGGTCAGCGCGTTATCGCCAAACAGACGGCTCAGGCAGCGATAGCACGGGTCGTTTTCGCCCCAGGTAAAGACGCTGATCTGGCCTTCCATGCGAATGGCCGCACCGGAAACCAGCGGCACGCGATGCTGAAAACAGCCTGCGTTGAGCTGATTGCGAATGGCGACGTTATCGGTGCAATCCAGCACCAGGTCATGTGCGGCAATCTGTGTGAGCAGCGCCGTGTCATCAAGCAGGGCGTTGATGGCGGTGTAATGCACATTCGGGTTGATGCGCAGTAACGATTCGCGCGCCGAGTCCACTTTTGCTACGCCGATATCCGCGTCGCTATGCAGCGTCTGGCGTTGCAGGTTAGAGAGCGCCACCGTATCAAAATCGAGCAGCGTCATATGCCCGACACCCGCCGCCGCCAGATATTGCGCAGCGGCGCAGCCGAGGCCGCCGAGCCCGACCACCAGCACGCGAGCGGCTTTTAACCGCTCCTGGCCGTCGAAATCAAAACCGCGCAGAATAATCTGCCGATTATAGCGCATCATCTCCGCGTCGCTGAGTTCTTCAGCCATCTTTAGCCTCCGAAGAGATGGTTAAACATCTCGACATCCACCCATTCACCGGCTTCGACATTGCCACGTTCGCGCTCCAGCACCACAAAGCAGTTACCCTGGCTAAAGGAGCTGAAAATATGTGAACCCTGGTGCCCGGTGCTGCGCACTTCCAGCGTGCCATCGTCGCCACGGCTTAACACCCCGCGCTGGAAATCGAGACGCCCCGGCGACTTTTTCAGGCGCTCCACCGCACGTGCGCGAAAACGCAGCGGCTGCGTATCGGCGGTGTTACCGGCAAGCTTCGCCAGCAGCGGCTGAACCAGCTGATAAAAGGTGAGCGTCGCGGAAACCGGGTTACCCGGCAGGCCGCAGAACCAGCTATTTTTGAGCTTACCGAAGGCGAACGGTTTACCCGGCTTGATCGCCAGTTTCCAGAACGCAATTTCACCCAGTTCATCGAGAATAGTTTTGGTGTAGTCGGCTTCGCCCACAGATACGCCGCCGGAGCTCAGCACCACATCTGCCTGACTGTCGGCAGCAATAAAGGTGTCGCGCAGTTTTTGCGGATCATCCGGCACGATGCCAAGGTTAATCACCTCATAACCGAGCTGGCTCAGCATCAGGTGAACGGATAGGCGGTTGGTATCGTAGATTTGCCCGTCTGCCAGCGGCTGGCCTGGCAGTTGCAGTTCGTCGCCGGTGGAAAACAGCGCCACGCGCACTTTGCGCAACACACTGACATCGGCAATGCCCAGCGAGGCAATAACCGGCAGCTCGGCGGCGGTCAGTTTTGTACCCGCCGTAAAAACGCTGGCACCTTGTCGAATATCTTCCCCCGCGCGGCGGATGTTCTGATTGGCCCGTACTTCGGCGGTAAAACGTATACCGGCATCGGTCTGTTCTGTCTGTTCCTGCATTACTACCGCGTCGCATCCGGCGGGGATCGGCGCACCGGTCATAATGCGTATGCACGTGCCGGCAGGCCACTCGCCGTCGAAGGGCTGCCCGGCAAACGCTTTACCCGCCACCGGCAGGGCGTTACCGCTTTGTACCTCCGCCAGCCGCACGGCGTAGCCGTCCATCGCTGAGTTATCAAAACCCGGTACGTTCAGCGGAGAGATAATATCTTGCGCCACCACGCGGCCAAAGCAGGCCACCAGCGGCAGAGTTTCGCTTTCAGTCAGCGGTGAAATGCGTGACAGCATCTGTGACAGGGCCGTATCGAGCGAGATCAGGCCGTTTGATGATTCCATAATTAATATCCAGTCAACGCGATGAAGCGGCCATTATGGCAGAAAAGAGAAGGCCTCAACATGTCTTACGCCTACCCCGTTGTAATGACATTGCTTTACATCGTTGTAACGACTTTCTATATTCAGAAATCCCTCCAGGCGCAGAGAAATCCAGGCGGCACAAATGGTTAAAGCGGTAATCGCAATACACGGCGGTGCGGGTGCTATCGGCCGTGCGCAGATGAGCCCGGAAAAAGAGCAACGTTACGTACACGTGCTTTCGTCCATTATCGAAACCGGGCAGCGCATGCTGGAATCGGGCGTAAGCGCGCTGGATGTGGTAACGGAAGCGGTGCGGCTGCTGGAGGAGTGTCCCTTATTTAACGCCGGTATCGGCGCGGTATTTACCCGCGATGAAACCCATGAGCTGGATGCCTGCGTGATGGACGGCAACACACTACAAGCGGGCGCGGTGGCGGGCGTCAGCCGCTTGCGCAATCCGGTACTGGCGGCGCGTCTGGTGATGGAGCACAGCCCGCACGTTTTCATGATTGGCGAAGGGGCGGAAAAGTTTGCCTTTTCCCACGGTATGGAGGCGGTATCGCCGAGCCTGTTTTCCACCCCGGAACGTTTTGCACAACTGATGGAAGCGCGGGACGCCGGGCACACCGTGCTGGATCACGGCTCCGCGCCGCTTGATGAGAGCAAAAAATTTGGCACCGTGGGGGCGGTGGCGCTGGATAAGCAGGGCAACCTGGCGGCTGCGACATCGACCGGCGGCATGACCAATAAATTACCGGGCCGCGTGGGCGACAGCCCATTACCCGGTGCAGGCTGCTATGCCAATAACGCCAACGTAGCGGTCTCCTGCACCGGCACCGGTGAAGTATTTATCCGCGCGCTGGCCGCTTACGACATCGCTGCGCTCATGGAGTACGGTGGTTTGAGTTTGCAGGAAGCCAGCGACGCGGTGGTGATGGAAAAACTCCCGGCGCTGGGCGGCAGCGGTGGGCTAATTGCGGTTGATCGCGAAGGTAACGTGGCGTTGCCGTTCAACAGTGAAGGGATGTATCGCGCGTGGGGTTACGCGGGCGATGCGCCAAGCGTGGGCATTTATCGTGAATAATGCGAGTGGAGTTGAGCGGATGGAAACCGATGCGAACGTGGTGCTGGATGTCAGTAATCTGAACGTCGCTTTCAGCCATGACAAGCAACTCGTCCCGGCGGTTCGCCATCTCTCCTTTTCCCTCAAACGCGGCGAAACGCTGGCGATTGTCGGCGAATCCGGCTCAGGTAAATCGGTTACCGCGCTCGCGTTGCTGCGCCTGATTGAGCAAGCGGGCGGCGAAGTAAGCTGCGATCACATGCGCCTGACCCGGCGTAACCGGCAGAATGTGGAACTCACCCGGCTGAGCGCATCGCAAATGCGCAGCGTGCGCGGCGCGGATATCGCGATGATTTTTCAGGAGCCGATGACCTCGCTCAACCCGGTGTTTCCGGTGGGCGAGCAGATCGCCGAGTCGATTCGCCTGCACCAAAAACTGGGGCGCGAAGATGCCATGATTGAAGCACGGCGCATGCTCGATCTGGTGCGTATCCCGGAATCTCAGTCGATTTTATCCAGCTTTCCACATCAGCTTTCCGGCGGCATGCGCCAGCGTGTGATGATTGCCATGGCGCTCTCCTGTCGCCCGGCGGTGCTGATTGCCGACGAACCGACCACCGCGCTGGATGTCACGATCCAGGCGCAGATCCTGCAACTCATCGCCGTGCTGCAAAAAGAGATGTCGATGGGGGTGATTTTCATCACGCACGATATGGGCGTGGTCGCCGATGTTGCCGACCGCGTGCTGGTGATGAACCAGGGCGAAGCGGTGGAAACCGGCAGCGTTGAGCAGATTTTCAATCATCCGCAGCATCCGTATACCAAAGCGCTGCTGGCGGCGGTGCCCAAACTGGGGGCGATGAACGGCAGCACGTTGCCGCGCCGCTTTCCGCTGATTTCGCCGAAAAACCCGGCGCATCAGGAAGCGGAAATCGAGCAGGATACGGTGGTGCCGGGCGAGCCGATTTTGCAGGTGCGCGATCTGGTGGCGCGCTTCCCGTTGCGCAGCGGTATTCTTAATCGCGTCACCAAAGAGGTGCACGCTGTGGAAGGGGTGAGCTTTGATCTCTGGCCGGGCGAAACGCTGTCGCTGGTGGGCGAATCCGGCAGCGGTAAATCCACCACCGGGCGCGCGCTGCTACGGCTGGTGGAGCACCAGAGCGGTTCCATCACCTTTAACGGTGAGCGCATTGATACGCTGCCGGATAGCAAGATGAAACGCATCCGTCGCGATATTCAGTTTATTTTTCAGGACCCTTACGCCTCGCTGGATCCGCGTCAGACCGTTGGCGATTCGATTATTGAACCGCTGCGGGTGCACAATTTATTAGGGGCAGAAGAGGGGCGGCAGCGCGTGGAGTGGCTGCTGGAGCGCGTCGGCCTCAAGCCGGAACACGCCTGGCGCTACCCGCATGAGTTTTCCGGCGGGCAGCGTCAGCGCATTTGCATCGCCCGGGCCCTGGCGCTCAACCCGCGCGTGGTGGTGGCGGACGAATCTGTTTCGGCGCTGGATGTCTCGATCCGCGCGCAAATCATCAATTTACTGCTCGATTTGCAGCGTGAGATGGGCATTGGGTTTCTGTTTATCTCGCATGATATGGCGGTGGTGGAACGCATCAGCCACCGCGTCGCGGTGATGTACCTTGGGCAAATTGTTGAGATCGGCCCACGGCAGGCGGTGTTTGAAAACCCGCAGCATCCGTATACACGTAAGTTAATGTCGGCGGTGCCGGTTGCCGACCCTGCGCACCATCACGCGCAGCGTGTGTTGTTGTCTGATGACATGCCCAGCAATATCCGCAAGCGCGGCGAGTCAATGCAACGCGTGCAGTTGCAGAACGTGGGGCCGGGGCATTTTGTCGCCCGTTCGACGCCCGGCAGCACGCAATCCCGTTTTTAACTGAGCACTGGCAGGGTTCTTCAGGAGAGCAACATGACACAATTCATTTCACGGCACTGGCGGGGACTCGCCAGCGTGATGTTCGCGCTGACCGCCATCCCGGCCTTTGCGGCGAAAGATGTGGTTGTCGCAGTGGGATCCAATTTCACGACCCTCGACCCGTATGATGCCAACGACACGCTATCGCAGGCGGTGGCGAAATCGTTCTATCAGGGGCTGTTTGGCCTTGATAAAGATATGCAGTTGGAAAACGTGCTGGCAGAGAGCTACAGCGTTTCCGCTGACGGCATGGTTTATACCGTCAACTTGCGCCACGGGGTAAAGTTCCAGGATGGTACTGACTTTGACGCCGCAGCGGTAAAAGCCAACCTCGACCGTGCCAGTAATCCGCGTAACAGCCTGAAGCGCTATAACCTGTATAAAAATATCGCGAAAACCGATGTGGCGGATGCCTACACGGTAAAAATTACCCTTAAGCAGCCTTTTTCCGCGTTTATTAATATTCTCGCGCACCCGGCAACCGCCATGATTTCTCCGGCGGCGCTGCAAAAATATGGCAATGACATTGGTTTTCACCCGGTCGGCACCGGCCCGTATGAACTGGAAGCGTGGAACCAGACGGACTATGTGAAAGTGAAGAGATTCGCCGGGTACTGGCAGCAAGGTTTACCGAAGCTGGACTCGATTACCTGGCGGCCGGTGGTGGACAACAACACCCGCGCGGCGATGCTGCAAACCGGCGAAGCGCAGTTTGCGTTCCCCATTCCATACGAGCAGGCGGAAGTGCTGAAAAGAAACAGCAAGCTGGAGCTGGTCGCCAGCCCGTCGATTATGCAGCGTTACATCAGCATGAATGTCACGCAAAAACCGTTCGATAACCCGAAAGTGCGTGAGGCGATCAACTACGCCATTAACCGCCCGGCACTGGTGAAAGTGGCGTTCGCCGGTTTCGCGACACCCGCAACGGGCGTTGTACCGCCAACCATTGCCTATTCACAGGCCTATCAACCCTGGCCGTACGATCCGGCAAAAGCCCGCGAGTTGCTAAAAGAAGCCGGTTATCCGCAGGGGTTCAGCACTACCTTATGGTCGTCGCATAACCACAGCACTGCGCAGAAAGTATTACAGTTTACCCAGCAGCAACTGGCGCAGGTGGGTATTAAAGTGCAGGTGACGGCGATGGACGCCGGGCAGCGCGCAGCGGAAGTGGAAGCCAAAGGGCAGGAACAGAGCGGCGTGCGCATGTTCTACACCGGCTGGTCGGCCTCGACCGGCGAAGCAGACTGGGCGCTGTCGCCGCTGTTCGCCTCATGGAACTGGCCGCCAACGCAGTTCAACACCGCGTTTTACAGCAACCCGCAAGTGGATAAAGACCTCGCCGAGGCGTTAAAAACCACGGATGCCGCAGAGAAAGAGCAGTTGTACAAACAGGCGCAGGATCTCATCTGGCAGGAGTCGCCGTGGGTGCCGCTGGTGGTGGAAAAGCTGGTTTCAGCGCATAACAAGAAGCTCACCGGTTTCTACATTATGCCCGATACCGGCTTCAGTTTTGATAACGCGGATTTGGTGAAATAACTCACTCCACCTCGCAGCGCAAAAGGAGGCGTGAGGGAACGCACAATGCAAAATTATATTATTAAACGCTTGCTGGGCCTGATCCCGACGCTACTGATTGTGGCGGTGCTGGTGTTTCTGTTTGTCCACTTGCTGCCGGGCGATCCGGCGCGGTTGATTGCCGGACCGGAAGCCGACGCGCAGGTCATCGAGCTGGTGCGCCGCCAGCTTGGGCTGGATCAGCCTCTGTGGCGGCAGTTCTGGCACTACATTGGCAACGTGCTGCAGGGCGATTTTGGTATATCGATGGCTTCGCGCCGCCCGGTGGTGGATGAAATCGCCAGCCGCTTTATGCCAACGCTGCTGCTGACCATTACCAGCATGTGCTGGGCGATGCTGTTTGGCCTTGGCGCGGGGATTGCCGCCGCCGTGTGGCGCAACCGCTGGCCGGATCATCTGGGGATGGCGCTGGCGGTAACGGGCATGTCATTTCCGGCGTTTGCGCTCGGCATGTTGCTGATGCAGATCTTCTCGGTTGAACTCGGCTGGCTGCCGACGGTCGGTGCTGACAGCTGGCTACACTATATTTTGCCGTCGTTAACGCTCGGTGCGGCAGTGGCGGCGGTGATGGCGCGTTTTACCCGCGCCTCATTCGTGGAAGTGCTCAACGAGGACTACATGCGCACCGCGCGCGCCAAAGGCGTGAGCGAGCGGTGGGTCATTCTCAAACATGGTCTGCGCAACGCGCTGATCCCGGTGGTCACCATGATGGGGCTGCAATTTGGCTTTTTGCTCGGCGGCTCCATTGTGGTGGAGAAAGTCTTCAACTGGCCTGGGTTGGGTCGTTTGCTGGTGGACTCGGTGGAGATGCGCGATTACCCGGTGATTCAGGCTGAGGTGCTGCTCTTCTCGCTGGAGTTTATTCTTATCAACTTAGTGGTGGATGTGCTCTACGCCGCCCTTAATCCCGCGATCAGGTACAAGTAAGGATGCGATTATTAAACTGGCGTCGACAGGCGGTTTTAAACGCCATGCCCGTAGTCAAACCGGGGCATGTGCGCACGCCGTGGCATGAATTCTGGCGGCGTTTTTGCCGCCAACCGCTGGCGATGGCCGCCGGGATTTTTGTGCTGCTGCTGATCCTGCTGGCGATTATCGCCCCATGGGTAGCCCCGTTCGATGCGGAAAACTATTTTGACTACGACCGGCTTAATGAAGGGCCGTCGCTGGTGCACTGGTTCGGCGTTGATTCGCTGGGACGCGACATCTTAAGCCGTGTGCTGGTCGGCGCGCAGATTTCGCTCGCGGCGGGTCTCTTTGCGGTGCTCATTGGCGCGACTATCGGCACGGTGCTGGGGTTGCTGGCGGGTTACTACGAAGGCTGGTGGGATCGCCTGATTATGCGCATCTGTGATGTGCTGTTTGCGTTCCCCGGCATTCTGCTGGCGATTGCGGTGGTGGCGGTGATGGGCAGCGGCATGGCAAACGTGATCATCGCCGTGGCGGTGTTCTCTGTGCCGGCGTTTGCCCGCCTGGTGCGCGGCAACACGCTGGTGCTCAAGCAACAAACCTTTATCGAATCCGCGCGCAGCATCGGGGCCAGCGATGCGGTGATCCTGTTTCACCATATTCTGCCGGGTACGGTGTCATCGATTGTGGTCTATTTCACCATGCGCATTGGCACGTCGATTATCTCAGCCGCCAGCCTCTCGTTTCTCGGTATGGGCGCACAGCCGCCAACGCCGGAGTGGGGAGCGATGCTCAATGAAGCGCGTGCGGATATGGTGATTGCGCCGCATGTGGCGCTGTTCCCTTCGCTGGCGATTTTTCTGACGGTGTTGGCGTTTAACCTGCTGGGTGATGGCCTGCGCGACGCGCTGGATCCGAAGATTAAGGGGTAAGAAATTCCCTCTCCTGCATGAGGAGAGGGAGGAAAGGTTTAAACGCGGGAACCCCACAGATCGTATTCGTCGGCGTTTTCCACTTTCACGCGGATAATGTCGCCCGGTTTAACGCCGGTTTCGCCATTCAGGTACACCGCGCCGTCGATTTCCGGGGCGTCTGCCATGCTGCGGCCAATCGCGCCTTCTTCGTCCACTTCATCGATGATCACCAGAATTTCGCGACTGATTTTTTCCTGCAAGCGCTCGGCGGAGATCTGTTGTTGCAACTGCATAAAGCGGTTCCAGCGCTCCTCTTTCACCTCTTCCGGCACCTGATCCGCCAGTTCGTTGGCGGTTGCGCCTTCTACCGGGCTGTATTTAAAGCAGCCGACGCGATCCAGGCGCGCTTCTTTGAGGAAATCGAGCAACATCTGGAAATCTTCTTCCGTTTCGCCAGGGAAACCGACGATAAAGGTGGAACGCAGGGTCAGTTGCGGGCAGATTTCACGCCACTGCTTAATGCGCGCCAGTTGCCTGTCGACCGCGCCGGGGCGCTTCATCAGCTTGAGAATGCGCGGGCTGGCGTGTTGCAGCGGGATATCCAGATACGGCAGGATTTTGCCTTCCGCCATCAGCGGAATGACATCATCAACGTGCGGATACGGGTAAACGTAGTGCAGACGCGTCCAGACACCGAGTTTCGCCAGTTGCTCGCACAGGCCAACCATGCTGGTTTTCACCGGTTCGCCGTTGTGAAAGCCCATGCGGTGCTTTACATCCACGCCATAAGCAGAAGTATCCTGCGAGATCACCAGCAGCTCTTTCACGCCCGCATCGACCAGACGTTTGGCTTCGGATAACACGTCGCCAATCGGGCGGCTCACCAGATCGCCGCGCATCGACGGGATAATGCAGAACGTGCAGCGGTGGTTACAGCCTTCGGAAATTTTCAGGTAAGCGTAGTGACGCGGCGTCAGTTTGACGCCCTGTTCCGGCACCAGGCTCAGGAACGGATTGTGCTTTGGTTTCGGCACATAGTGGTGAACATGTTCCAGCACCTGCTCATAGCTGTGCGGCCCGGTTATCTCCAGCACTTTCGGGTGCACTTCGCGGATCTGATCCTCTTTTGCGCCCAGGCAGCCGGTCACAATCACCTTGCCGTTTTCATTCAGCGCTTCGCCGATGGCTTCCAGCGACTCTTGCACCGCGCTGTCGATAAAGCCGCAGGTGTTGACGATAACCATGTCGGCGTTGTCATAGCTTGGCACCACGTCATAGCCTTCGGTGCGCAGCTCGGTGAGAATACGTTCGGAATCCACCAGGTTTTTCGGGCAGCCCAGCGAGACAAAGCCGATTTTCGGCTGCAGGTTCACATTGCTCATAGTTCAAAAAGTAATCAGTTATAGGATCTTAGGGCAGGGATTGTACAGGGCTCTTGCCTGGATTTATAGGGTAATTAAGCGGGAGCGCGGGGAATTCTGAACAGCAACATTCGGCTTATGGGCGGGAAAGGTGTAGCTGATGCGGCTACGCGGGCTGAAACCCCATCAACGGATCCTGTGTTACCGCGTCGGGATTTGCGAGCACGCTTTCAGTAATATCAATCTATTCATTAAGTTAGCTGTAATCCCTTGTTGCTTGTAGTGTTACGCTTTATGTGTGCCCTGCACCTGCAAAATCAGGCGTCGGGATTAGCCTCCTCGCAACCGTGTAGTAACACGTAGTGTCACGCGTCCGCTCATAGCGCTTTTGACCCTATAAAAGCTATGTTGACAGCCTGGCGTGCTGATGGTTGTATTGTACAACTATCTACTCCTCTCTGAGATAACAACGTGGCTGCTGACCAACTGATCAACAATATTCGTAGCGCATCAAGGCGGATGGTGCGTGAGCTGGGCTTTATGAACAGCACGCTTGCAGCGACGGATTATTCCCCTTCCGCAGTGCATACTTTGCTGGAAGTGGAAAAGCAGGGGGCGATGACGGCTGCGCAACTGGTGCAGATGCTGGGGCTGGAGAAATCAAGCGTCAGCCGTATGCTGAGCCGGCTTATCGCCGCCGGTGAATTGCAGGACGTTCCCTCGGCTGAGGATGCGCGCTATAAAACGTTGCAGTTGACTGCGCAGGGTAAAGCGAGCGTCGCGCGCATTAACAGCTACGGCGCAATGCGGGTGCGCGAGGCGCTGCAACATCTGACTTCTGCCGAACAGGAGGCGGTGGCTCGCGGCTTGTCGGCCTATGCCACAGCGCTTGAAGCTTGCCGCCAGGGTGCGCCACGTCCTGCCCGTGAGAAGCCAGAAATCGTCACCGGTTATCTGCCGGGAATGATTGGCCGAATCAGCGAAATGCACGCCAGCTACTATTCGCAACATTATGGTTTCGGCTATTTTTTTGAAAGCAAAGTGGCTGCGGGCCTGGCCGAATTCGCCGGGCGTCTGGAGAGTGCGCGCAATAATATCTGGCTCGCGGTACATCAGGGTAAAATCGTCGGTTCGGTTGCCATTGATGGGGAAGATTTAGGCAATAACGAGGCGCATCTGCGCTGGTTCATCCTTGACGATGAATGCCGTGGCACCGGCATTGGGCGGCAGTTGCTAGCCAAAGCGATGCAGTTTTGCGATGAACAACAGTTTTCCGCCGTGCAGCTCTGGACATTCAGCGGGCTGAACGCCGCACGTACACTTTATGAATCTTTCGGCTTCACGCTGAACAAGGAGTGGCAGGGCGAACAGTGGGGAAGCTCAATGCTGGAACAGCAATTTACCCGCAGCGGGGAAATAGCGCAGCGTTAAGTCCGTTGCGCTATTAGCGGTTAGTCGCTAATAGCGCCTTGTATGTCCCGAGAAGGCAGGCTTTTATCCGCTATGCCTGGACTTTATTTTCCCGTTTTTTCGGCGATCTTTTTATCGATATAGCTTTTGAGGATCTGCTGCTGCGCCGCCACGACATCACTTGATGACGCCGCTTGCAGCAGCCCGGCGAGCGTTTCATTGTCTGGCCCCTCCGTTACCGTAATTTTTAGGGTATATGGCGTTACTTTTGCCAGCTCAATGGTTTTGCCGTGCGTAATCACCGCTGTTTGATTGTAATAGCGGCCAACCTCTACTTTATCGAATTCCATCGTGACATCATTACCGCCGAAATCTATTGCCACGGTTAACCCGTGATGATTATTAATGCCGTATGGCCGCAGTTGTTTGGGGTAAAAAAGAGAATACGGAACAAACGATAATCGATCTTCGCTACGCTGTATTTTAATTTGCATGGCAAAGCCGAGGTCGCTGGTTAATTGTCCGGCCAAAAGTGGGGTGTTGTAATATTGATAGGGTAATCCGGGTGTTGTTAGGTTATTTTTCCCTGCGCCGCCGAATTGACCATAAACCAGCGTTAAACATTGCGCGTTAGAAATGAGCGTGGTTTCATTCGGATAAATATAGACATTTAACGGATAGGGTTTCGCCATATTACTGCCAACTTTTGATATTAGCGAAAACCCATATTTAAGGGTTTCACTGAGGATCGGCGTAGCCACCGCAAATAATAGCGCCGAGGTAAAATTCACATTTCCCTCAGCCGGACAGGGCGCTGGGGATATAAAGGCGCGCATTTCTTCAATCCCACCTTCTTTTATTGCCTGCGGGTTATAACTGACATTACTTGCATGCTCGCTGGTACATCCTGCCAGGAGGGTACTGATGAATAAGAACGTTCTTTTTCCAGACATCGGGGTTACCTATTAAAAGGGCAGTTTTGATTTCGGTACAGCGTAAGTAGTCAGTAATTTTTCTGAGTCTAATTTGCACATCTCTTTACTGAGGAGTTGTTTTGATGAAATGCAAATGAGCAGATGAAACGAGGGTATCGCTCGCATGGTAACGATCCAGAATATGGAGGTATTGCTGAATTATCAGACGCAGCGGCGCAAAGTTTTCTCATACGAAAGTATGATTTTTATTTCCAGGTAAGAAGCCTGTTGCCGTTATCAGGCGAGACCGCAGCAACGGCCATTTTGGTTGCAATCAATAATGATTCGCATTAACTTTGTTGCTGTTAGTTTCTTGTACCAGGGAAGGATAATGCTCACGTGTTCATTTAAAAATGGCTCTACATTTTTGCGGTTAAGTTCGTTTAACGCAGGCGCTTCTCCTACTTTTAGCGCAGTGATGCGCCAGTTGGCGGTTTTCCTGCTATTGCTATACGCGGCTAACGGTTATGCCCGCCCGGATATGACGCCGTTGGGGCCGAACATCGCCGACAAAGGCTCTGCGTTTTACCATTTCACTGTCAACACCTTTGATTCCGCCGACGGCAAGCGTCACTACAAAGTGTGGACTGCCATCCCGAATAAAAAACCGCCCGCCAGTGGTTACCCGGTGCTCTATCTGCTGGACGGCAACGCGGTAATGGACCGCTTATCCGATGACCTGTTGCAAAAACTGTCGCTGCGCGATCCGCCCGTGCTGGTGGCGATTGGCTATCAGACCGATCTGCCGTTTGATTTAACCGCCAGAGCGTATGATTACACGCCCCCAACGCAAAGTAGCCCGCAAAATTTGCGCGGCAGAGCCGGTGGTGGTAGCGCGGTTTTCCGTGCGTTACTGGAGCGCACCATTGCGCCACAGGCTGAAAAAGATCTCGCTATCGACCCGCAAAAGCGGGCGCTGTGGGGTCACTCTTACGGGGGATTGTTCGTGCTGGAGAGCTTTTTATCGTCCGACTTTTTTCACACATTTTACTCGGCCGTGCCTTCGTTGGATCGTCATAACGCTGCGCTGCTCAACGCACTTGAGCAGGTCAATGAAGCGCAGGGCAGCCAGAAATCACTGTGGTTTATGGAAGGCGATGGCGACAGAAATGCGCGGGACGAAAACGCCACGTCAGACGTGTTAAACGCACTAAGCCAGACGGTTTCACACCTGCGTAGCAGAGGGATACCGGCGACTTACCGGCTTTACCCAGGTCTCACGCATGGCGCGATGTTTGACGCCTCGATGCACCTGGCGCTGTTAGATGTTTCCGGCGAGACACTTACCGAAGCACAGTAAAAGAGGCCGCGAATGCGGCCTTCTGCGGCTTAGCTCAACGCATAAATCGCGGCGAAAATAGTAGCGGGAATGCACCAGTCTTTGGTGAACTCTTCAAGCGCTTCCAGGTTCTCTTTGAAATGCGCCAGCATGATATCAATGGCCTGCGCTTCGTCCTCTGCCTGGGTTTCAAACGGCATTTTGCGAAAGCCTTCAGCTTTAAGCTGGCGTACTTCTTCAGCGGACAGGGCTTTTTTCTCATAGACATTCACGGCAATGTCACTGGAGTAGAACACATAGGTTTTCATGACATCTTCCTTGTAAATGAAACGGTTGGGGCAATTGAGTTATCGGCATCAGGCTACGTTGATTTACCCCTGCACGATGTAAATTATTACTATGCGCTTCGCTTGCGCGGCAAAAAAGCCCCTGGTTTTCGTCTTTTCTCGCGCTCACCGGCGCACAAAATTCATGCTAATTTGAACGTTTTCCGCACGTGATAAGGGCAGATCTATGGCAAGTTTCGACGTTCAGGAATGGCGTAAAGAGGATTACCTGGTAACAACCGACGCCGAAAAGCAGGATATTTCTGCTATCCACCGTTATCTGACGCGATCGACATGGGCGGTGGGGATTGACCGGGAAACGGTGGCGATCTCTGTGCAAAATAGCCTTAATTTCGGCCTTTTTCATGGTGATGAGCAGATAGGTTTTGCCCGGTTAGTCACCGATTACGCCACCTTCGCGTATCTGTGTGATGTGTATGTGCTGGAAGCGTACCAGGGGCAAAAACTGGGGAAATGGTTGATCACCTGCTGCCATGCGCACCCGGTTTTTGAAAAACTGCGCCGGATTGTTCTCTTTACTTCCACTGCGCCCTGGCTGTACGCGCAGGCGGGTTATGTGCCAATCAACCGGCCCGATTATACGTGGACGATTGCCCGCCCGGATATCTACAAGAGCAGGAACAACCCGACTGAAAAGTAACGGGCTTGCACCATCGCGGTAAAAGTGGGCGATGCAGTTAGCGCCGCGTTGCCATTGCTATGCCGTTCCCGCGCTGGTAAAACCGTCCGGTTCACCAACACCGGAAAGGGAAAAACGATGCGCACGGCAATCATTAAGATTCTGGCGGGGCTGCTGTATGTGGTGCTCGCCTTTTTTATTAGCGCTGTCATCAAGCCGGTTAACCAGTTCTGGGAATGGTCATCGGGCTGGTTATTTGATCTGCTCTGGCGGCATCAGCTGATTACCGATACTTACGAATGGGGAATGGATCCGCCGAGCACCATTATGCTGGTGATAATTGTGCTGGTGATCGCCTGGCTTTTAGCCCGCAGTGTCAACGTACTGCGGGCTAAAATCAGGCGCTAAAGCCGCGTTTACCAACCGTATTCGGAATAGGGTTGCCCGCCAGTGATCTGCGCAATCGCCTGTTTGACATAGCCAATCGTGTTTTCAGGTAAATCGTCAATGGCGTGCCAGCATAAATCGCCATGTTTCTCCGGCTCGGCGATAAACGGTTCGCCCTGCCAGCGTGTGCAACTGAAAAAGTGCCCCATCCACGAGCGATTCTCGGTCCAGACGTGCAGCGTATGCGCCAGGTGAAGATCATCCGGCGCGATAATAACGCCTGTCTCTTCGTTGGCTTCCCGCGCCGCTGCTGCCCCCAGCGTTTCGTGCTGTTCCAGCCCGCCGGCGGGTAAGCTATAGCAACCGTCCATCCAGCCTGTTCCGGTGCGCTTAAGCATGCAAATCTGGTTCTCTTTTCTCAGCAAAACAAATACCGCAATCGATAAGTTATAGCGTTCTCGCTTCATTTGATTCCCACTATTTTTCCCATTCCGTGACGCACTCCTGCGGCAGCCAACCCTTTTCCCCGTCCGCTTTCTGCGCGTAATACCAGCCGTTGAGGGCGTGAATCAGCGTAAGCGAGTCTCCCGCATACACGGTCAGTTCATGCGCGCAGTAGTCGTCAAGCGCACTTCCTTCGTACGCGCTGAGTGGTGCGAAAAGTTGCTGCGGCGCCCAGCCGCTTTTCCCCGACGCTAACGTCACCCACACCCAGCCACGCCACTGCAAATCACAGTGGCTTATCAGCACGCGCTCGCCTTTGCCGACTGCAATCGGATCGGGATACGCCGAAGTGTAATTACGGGTAACTTTCGCCTGGGGTAGCACCGCTTTACACCATGCCATTATTGCCGTGGCGCAAAAATGCCGGGCGCTGGTTTAATCGTTCAAACCACGCGTCGATAGCGGGAACGGGCGGGTGGTCAAACGGCGTCATTTTCCAGCGGTTGACCGACAGCCCCAGTACCACATCCGCCAGCGTAAAAGTGTCGCCTGCGGCAAATGCTCCGGTGCGCTGCAACTGCTGTTCCAGAATACCAATGCAGTGATTCCACTCTTTGATGCCTGCTTCGATGGCTTTCGGGTCGTTAAACGCCGGGTTTTTGCGCGCCAGCGCCGGGAAAACATAACGCCAGGCGTTGTTGAACTCGGTGGCCTGCCAGTCCATCCAGTGTTCGACATTGGCACAGGCTTGCGGCTCACCGGGGAGCAAATCCTCACGCCCGGCTTTACGCACCAGATAACGGCAAATCGAGTTGGACTCCCATAGTACAAAGCCGTCATCAATCAGGACCGGCACCATCGCGTTAGGGTTCATGGCGCGGAATTCTTCCGTTTCCGTGGAGGCAAAACCGCTGCCGTAATCTTCCTGCACATAATCCAGCCCGGCTTCTTCGCAGGTCCAGAGCACTTTGCGCACATTTATCGACGTCGTTTTACCAAGAATTTTAAGCATGTTGCAGGTGTCCATTCGTGTAATTAATCGTTTAAAAACAATACACCAGACAAATGCGTTCTGACCACTGGCAGATGAGTTACAACTCGCAGCAGCGCTTCGCGGTTGCTCATCGCGTTAGCGATGCCAAACACTCCGGATAAAGCGCAATGTATGGCACACGTAAGTGTGGGAACCTCGCTCCAGTAAAGTGGTGTATGTATTCAGGCTCTGCTGGCGACGGGTAAGATTGAGCGAGTGAGTTGATTCATTTGGGGAATTTATGAATTGCGGGGTGCGCACAGCATGACAACTTACCGTGAATGGCGGTAACTGCTCACTTTACGTGAAATGTAAAGGTCCGGCAGACAAAATTAAATATTGACCAGACGCATGCTTTTGTTCAAAAAGCGACCATACTATGATCCTACACTGGCTGACAAGGGGGGAAGATATATGACCGTTGATGAACTTGCGCGTCGTCTGCTGACGAAGTTGATTGCTGCCCGAAGTGACCTTGCGGCCTATATCCAGATGCGAAAAGCGAAAGGGTATATGTCGGTCAGCGAAAATGATCGTCTGCGTGAACGCTTCTTTGCCCTGGCGCTGGAGATTCGCGATAAAGGCGAACGGTTAAACGAAATGCCGGATCGCGACTCACGTAGTGCGATATACCGCGCCGAGGAAGCGCTCTCCTCAGCAGCTGTTTGTCTGATGAGCGGGCGACAGGATTGTCCCACCTACATTTCGGTGAATGTCGATAAGCTGGAACGTTCTCTGAATGTGCTTAATTACTGCATTCAGTATCTGAACGAGCATTCACCGCTCGAAGAAGCCTGATACCAGGGGGAGGAAACTCCCCCTTTCTGCGTCTACCTCCTCCGCGTTGCTCCCTGGTTTAACTGCAACAATCGCGATGTGCATGCGGTTGTGTATAGGGAGTGTAAAAATCTTTTTTGCCCGCGCTGCGCGTTCTACCCTTTATCAAAGTAAAAAACTGCATAAAGGAGCGCCGTATGCGCCAGATCCCGCTGCTTTTCCTGTTTCTCTCAGTTTCTGTGTTCGCCGCGCCTGCTGCGGTGAAAGTCGATGTATTGCAAACCAAACTCGATCATCCTTGGGCGCTGGCTTTTCTGCCCGATAATCAGGGCATGTTAATTACCCTGCGCGGCGGGCAACTGCGTTTATGGCAACAAGATAAGGGGATTTCCGACCCGATTACCGGGGTTCCCGGAGTCTGGGCGCATGGTCAGGGGGGCTTGCTGGATGTGGCGCTGGCACCGGATTTTGCCCAGTCGCGCCGCGTGTGGCTGAGCTACGCCGAAGCGGGGCAGGATGATAAAGCCGGAACGGCGGTGGGGTATGGCCGTCTTAGCGAGGATTTTAAGCGCCTCGACGATTTTCAGACGGTGTTCCGCCAGCAGCCGAAACTCTCCACCGGTAACCATTTTGGCGGTCGGCTGGTGTTTGATGGCAAAGGCTATTTATGGATTGCGCTGGGCGAGAATAACCAGCGTTCGACGGCGCAGGATCTGGATAAATTGCAGGGCAAACTGGTGCGGCTGACGGACCAGGGCAAGGTGCCGGAGGATAACCCGTTTGCCGGTAACGCGGGGGCACGAGCGGAGATCTGGTCTTACGGTATTCGCAATCCGCAGGGAATGGCGATGAACCCGTGGAGTAACGCGTTGTGGCTCAACGAGCATGGCCCGCGCGGCGGCGATGAGATCAACATTCCGCAAAAGGGGAAAAATTACGGCTGGCCAATTGCCACTTGGGGCATCAACTATAGCGGGCTGAAGATCCCGGAAGCGAAAGGGGAGATTGTCGCCGGCACCGAGCAACCGATCTTTTACTGGAAAAAATCCCCGGCGATCAGCGGTATGGCTTTCTACAATGCCGATGTGTTCCCGCAGTGGAAAAACAAACTGTTTATCGGCGCGCTGAAAGATGAAGATGTCATCGTCATGAGCGTACAGGGCGACAAGGTGACGGAAGATGGCCGTATTCTTGGCGATCGTGGGCAGCGCATTCGCGATGTACGGGTTGGACCGGACGGTTATCTCTATGTGCTGACCGATGAATCCGACGGCGCGTTGTGGAAAGTCAGCCCGGCCTCCTGAAGCAGAAAGGGGTTATTCCCCTTTCTTTATTCTGCGTATTAGTCGTGACTTTTTTCTTTCTGCCGTTACAGGCAAAAGCTATATATTGTTTTTATATAAGTGTTTTCTGTTAATTGTTTTTAAATAAAATAATGCCGCCATTTTTATTTATATAGCGGCTGGCTATGTGGCGTCTTTTATTTAAGTGCCAGCAGCGATTGCCGATAACTGAATATCTTAGAGTATGCGTTAAAGGAGAAGTAATAATGCATCATCAAGGTATTTCGGGTGCGTCGACGGATATTTATGAATTGATTTCCCGCATTGGCAACGTCACCCGCATGTTAAGAAGTAGCCTGCGTGAGTTAGGCCACGATATCACCATTGTTGAACTGGCTAATTCCATTCCCGATGCGCGCAGCCGGTTGCAATATGTGGTCGATCTTACGGCGCAGGCCTCCGGCAAGACGCTGAACTATATCGAACTGACACAACCTCTTCAGGAGCAACTGAGCCAGCAAGCTAACCAGTTACTTGCGCAATGGCAGCAGCATAATGAAGCCGCAAGTATCGACGAGACGATGGCGCTTGCCCGCGCCACGCATGATTGGCTGGGTTCTGTGCCGACTAGCACCGAAGTCACCAAATCCTGGCTGCGGGAAATTATGATGGCGCAGGATTTCCCGGATACCACGGCGCGGATTATTTTGCGCATGATGGCGTTGCTGGAAAATATTGAGAAAGAGTTCCTGAATGTGTTGTTAGAAAACGTACCGCGAGAAGGGCGCGCGGCCATTAATAAAGCCAGCGCTGATTCAGCTTCGCAACCGACCGGGCAAGAGGATATTGACGAGTTGCTGAATAGCCTTGGTCTGTAATTTATGTTGTTAGTGCTTCACCCTCGTTGTTGTGCTTATTGATATCCTCTGATTGTTCTTTTGGTGAATGCAATATTATTGCATTCACTTTTTTTTGGCTTTTTATCTCGCATAAAAAATGCATTCCTTTCAATAAAAAAATCCCGCAATGCCATCAACATATGCGGGATAAAAAAGAAAAATAAATTCGTTATGCTCAATGAAGCCCGCCCTCATGACAAAGCGGGTGTTAGTCAAGGAATGACATCTTAGAAATCCGCTCTGAAGGAGGTAAGCGGATTTCACACCACTTAACGCAGCAGGGACAGCATGGTCTGCGGAACCTGGTTAGCCTGCGCCAGTACAGAGCTGCCAGCTTGTTGCAGGATCTGCGAACGGGACATGTTAGACACTTCTGTCGCGTAGTCAGAATCCTGAATACGGCTGCGCGCTGCCGACAGGTTGTTCGTCGTATTGTTCAGGTTGGAAATCGTTGATTCAAAACGGTTCTGTGAAGCACCGAGCAGGCTGCGTTCGGTATCCACGGCTTTGATGGCTTTATCCAGATCGGCCAGCGGATTACCATCTGTGGTACCGCCGGAGCTGACAACGCCCTGCAGCACGTCGAAACCATGTGCGTCAGTAGAACGTGCGCTGCCGTTGACGATCTGGCCTGTTGTTGCGGCCGTTGCACCGGTGGTGTTGTAGAGGTTGAACGCGTCGCTGCTGCTCACGGTAATGCTGATGGTTTCACCATCTTTCGCGCCAACCTGGAAATTATACTGGCTGTCGCCCGAGCCGGTATTCAGCACTTTCAGGCCGTTAAAGTCGGTCTGGGTGGTAATACGGTTGATCTCTTCCATACGCTGGTTAACTTCCGCCTGGATGGAGTCGACATCGGATGCGGAGTTGGAGCCATTCTGCGCCTGCACAGTCAGGTCGCGAATACGCTGCAGGTTATTATTCACTTCGCTCAGTGCGCCTTCGGTGGTCTGCGCCAGTGAAATGCCGTCATTTGCGTTACGCACCGCAACGGAAAGGCCATTAATATTTGACGTGAAACGGTTAGCAATTGCCTGGCCAGCCGCATCGTCTTTTGCGCTATTAATACGCAGGCCGGATGACAGACGCTCAATAGATGTACCTAAAGAAGACTGAGATTTGCTCAGGTTATTTTGGGTCATTAAAGACAAGGTGTTGGTATTAATAACGGCCATTTCATTTCTCCAGAAATATAGAATTAATCTATTAGTATTG
The DNA here is from genome assembly GCF_042788165.1 of Kosakonia sp. YIM B13588. Lineage (NCBI taxonomy): Bacteria > Pseudomonadati > Pseudomonadota > Gammaproteobacteria > Enterobacterales > Enterobacteriaceae > Kosakonia > Kosakonia sp. YIM B13588. The sequence goes on from NZ_JBHZPO010000002.1 coordinate 118,560, forward strand.
CCCGATATCGCTGGGCGAAATGGATATCGTCCACAGGGAATAAAACTTTAAATTTAAATGCCTAATAGTTTATTTTTATAAATGAAACGATTTAATGCGATGATTTTATAGCTAATAGTGGTTGTAAATATATTTTAATTGCCGCTGGCGTCTTCTATCCTAATAATACTTATAGGCACATCCGATCATAATTCCGGATAGGTTGTCGATAAATAAGAATAACCGCATCAAGTTGTTTTAGCATTGCTAAACTATAATTAAGTATTATTGAATGTTCTTGGCGGGAAGATTATTTCTTGTAACTTTAAAGCAGGTAAATTCGCTTTTCCTGACGCAAGGATGCTGTTAGGCTGATATTTAAATAGGTTGTTGTCTTCAACGTTATTTGTCTGGAAAGGTTAAATGTTGCCCATAATGTGGGTACTAAAAGCAAATTCTTACATTATTGCATCGTTGCATCCTATTAAACGGTTGACGATATGAATTAACAATTAAAGTTTTGCGCCAGATTTTCGATTACTGATAAGAAAGAATACAGCGTTGTTTATATAACAAATAACTGAATAGTTGTGCCGAAAATGGCACTTAAATTAAATTTAGCACGAAAAATCACGCATCAGTCGCGGTCGTGTTTGCTACCCTGGCTGAAATATAAAAGGCTTATGTTGTGTGATGTTTTTGTGTTTTTTGTCTGCACACGGGAGAGTTGGCTTTATGAGAACGCAAGATTTGGAATACTTCGTCGCGTTGATAAAACATATGAATTTCCAGAAGGCGGCTGAGGAGTGCGATGTTTCTCAACCCACCCTGAGCATCCAAATCAAAAAACTTGAAGAGGAATTAGGCATTCCACTACTGCACCGTAAAGGTAAAGGGTTTAGCCTGTCGCCGATCGGTTTGCATTTGCTGCCGCTGATTGAAAATATTCTTCGGGAGGTGCATAACCTGCATGAATTAGCGCAGCGGCTGCGTTTTCAACCGGTTGGCGTTATCAATATTGGTGTCACACCAACGCTTGGATCGTATATATATGAAGATCTGTTCAGCGCCTTCAAAGAAAAATTCCCGGATAATGAGATCAAGCTCCATGAAGTCAGTGAAGATAATTTGCTGAGTATGTTAGGAAAAGGGCAATTACAGTTGGGGCTGCTGATTGGGCCTATTGATAATGATAACTTCCTTGAAGCGCAGCTCTATGAAGAGCAATTTGTGTTGGGCGTAAACAACAGCCATCCGCTATCTCAACAAGAAGTGATTGATCTCAATGAGTTGAAAAAGCATAAGCTCATTATGACCAAATCGATGCCAGAACATCTCAATCTTGAACCTGGCAGCGAGGAGATACTCAACCATGCACGGAGTATTTCAAACGATCTGGAAACCATCAGATATATGGTAAAACATTCGGATAATGTCTCCTTTTTCCCGAAACTTTCAACGCTTGGTAACGATCACAATAGTATTAAATATATTAATATCAAAGATAATAATTTATCACGCCGGGTTTTTATGATGGTGCGTGAAGGCGATATTATGAAGGAAAAATATTATAGTTTTGGCAGCGATGTCGGCGGTCGAATTAACGCAAGACTGAATACGTTGTAATGATTTTATTGTCTTAATTAAACGGTAATCACGGCGACATGATCGCTGGCTATAAAAATATGTTGAGATACAAACATTACGTTTTTGATAAGTGTTTGTCTCTCAGCAGTAGTGCTGCGCCTTTTTTAGAATGTGTCTTTTTTATCGCTCTTAATCGTCAATGAAAACGCCGGGTGTAGACGCTGGCAAATTTATGATGTCAGAGGTGACTCATGTTTCTTAACTCAAAATATACCAATGTTCATCGATCGCTACTTGCCATTATCAAACCTGCATTGAATGAGCATGCGTTTGAAAACAAAAGGACAGACGCCTGCGTTGCGCTGAAAAAATTGATGGCCCTGTATAATGAGCTTCGCGTTGAACTGACGCTGCAGCCATATCCGCCAGAGTTGACCGATTTTTTATTTACCTATGAGTGTGCGTTGATAACATTGGATGATTATTTAAATTCCAGTTCCCCCAGGGAAATGAGCAACGCCATTAGTACCTGCTTTCAATATATAGAAACCGTCCCGGTATTGCTTCGGCGTGTTTCGGTTCAGTACCGCATGCAAGCCATGTGAAAAATAATTATTTAGCAGTAACCAAAATCTTATATTACTTTACGAGATGGGTATGATGGATAATATCGCCACTGAGCAGTTGGGTCTGTCATTAGAACGGGCTAATTTTTTAAAGAAAAGATCACAATCATTTCTGTCGGTCGCCAGACAATCTGGCTTAGCCGGTCACGCTTTTACTCAGCGGGATGACGCGCTGAGTGATGATCATGCTGCGGTAATTTCGGGTATGGAGTGTGGCGAAGAGGTGACGCTTTTGCAGGAGAGTTTGCAGGATATCGATTTTGCTATCCATAAACTCGATGCGATAAATAATGACGAAGTGGCCGAACCTGACGTGATGGCGTTTTATCAGGATGCAATCGAACTTCTTGATGAGGCAGAAGCGTTGCTGGAGGAGTGCTGCGAAGTCGATGTTATTGACTACGCAATGGATGAGATCGAGTGGGATGAAAGTAGCCTGGTTCCTTTAGAAGACGACCCGCTGTTTGCGGATGGCGAGGAGTAACGTCTCTGCGCCTGGCCGCGAAACCGGCGGGTTGCCGCGTGGGAGGACCGGATGGCGCCGGGCGCATTTCACCATCAACCGCAGGTGATAATGCCAGCGCCACCGGTCAAAAAAAGGTTCAGGTCACCGGGATCATTACCGCATTTTTGAAGCCGGGACGTTCGCACAATTGCGCATACCAGCGTTGCAGGTTGGCGTGCGGTGCCCAGCGTAATCCGGGGATATTATAAAGGTTATAGATAAACGGGCCGACGGCGATATCCCCGCAGCCAAATGCTTCCCCGGACAGCCACGGCTGTTTTGCCAGCACATCGTCGAGCATCGCGAACAGCCCATCCAGCGCGTTTTTATTGGCTTCAATCGCGGCGTTGTCACGCTGTTCCGGCGCGGTGCGCACCAGTCCCTGCAACAGTGGGCCATGTTTTGGCGAAAGGGTGCTCAGCGCCCAGTCCATCCACTTTTCCCCCTGCGCACGCTCAGCAGGGGATTCAACCCATAAACGGCCCTGACCGTACTGCGCCGCGAGATAACGTACGATGGTGTTGGATTCCCACAAAACCACATCGGTTTCATCATCACACAGCAGCGGCACCAGACCATTCGGGTTCATCGCCAGATACTCAGGCTCATGGTTCACGCCGAACTCTCTGCCCGCCAGAATATGCTGGTACGGTAATTCCAGCTCTTCCAGTAGCCAGCGAACTTTTTTGACATTAGTCGAGTTATTTCTGCCCCATAGCGTTATCATTTTTACCTCAGTGGTGTGAATGAGTGTCGGTGTGACATTCATCGTGTGCCAATCTCCGTCATTCTTCAAGTTGCAGATGCGCGGGTTTTGTTACCGGTTCCTTCGTAAGCGTCGCTCCTTCGGCGCCAGCGCAAGCACGGCTCAACGCGCAAGGTGCAACTCGAATTATTCAGGGGATAAATATTCAGCACAAACGGCACGCACCACGCGGTTATTGCGTAAACTTTAAAAACTTTACCCAGTGACGGTTTTTTTCGTTTCGTTTGTGCGCTATTACTCACCGTTTGTTGCGGCACGGTGTTGTGACGTTTTTGAATGGATACTCGGGTGGCCCCTATGACGCATTTCTCTTTATCCCTTCGCAGCCTGGTTGCGGGCTCTGCGCTGTTGATGCTTTTCTCCCCTTCGTTGTACGCGGTGGAACAGACGCCGGGTGCGCCCCCGGTCGATGCGAGGGCGTGGATCCTGATGGATTACGCCAGCGGTAAGGTGCTGGCAGAAGGCAACGCTGACGAGAAGCTCGATCCTGCCAGCCTCACGAAATTGATGACCAGCTATGTGGTTGGCCAGGCGTTGAAAGCCGGAAAAATTCATCTCACTGATACAGTGACCGTCGGCAAAGAAGCCTGGGCGACCGGTAACCCGGCGCTGCGTGGCTCTTCGCTGATGTTCCTGAAACCCGGCGACCAGGTTTCCGTGTCCGATCTCAACAAAGGCGTGATTATCCAGTCCGGCAACGATGCCAGTATCGCTATCGCAGATTTCGTGGCGGGCAGCCAGGACTCATTTGTCAGCCTGATGAACAGCTACGCGCAAAAACTCGGTCTGACCAATACCACCTTTAAAACGGTGCACGGCCTGGATGCGCCGGGGCAGTTCAGCACCGCGCGCGATATGGCGTTGCTCGGCAAGGCACTGATTCATGATGTGCCGGATGAGTACGCGATTCATAAAGAAAAAGAGTTCACTTTTAATAAAATCCGCCAGCCGAACCGTAACCGGTTGCTGTGGAACACCGGCATGAACGTGGATGGCATGAAAACCGGCACCACCGATGGCGCGGGTTACAACCTGGTGGCCTCGGCGACGCAAGGGGATATGCGCCTGATTTCTGTGGTGCTGGGGGCGAAAACGGACCGTATCCGCTTTAACGAGTCAGAAAAATTGCTCACCTGGGGTTTCCGTTTCTTCGACACGGTTACGCCTATCAAACCGGACGCGACGTTTGTCAGCCAGCGCGTGTGGTTTGGCGATGAGAGTGAAGCGAAACTTGGCGCGGGTGAAGCAGGATCTATCACCATTCCTAAGGGGCAACTGAATAACCTGAAAGCCAGCTACACTTTAACGCAGCCGGAACTGCAGGCGCCGCTGACCAAAGGTCAGGTGGTGGGCACCATCGATTTTCAGTTGAACGGTAAAACCATTGAGCAACGCCCGCTGATCGTGATGGAAGCGGTGGAAGAGGCCGGGTTTATCGGCCGGATGTGGGACTTTGTGCTGCTGAAATTCCACCAGTGGTTTGGCGGCTGGTTCTCCTGATACAACCTCGACCGTGCCCGACCGGGCACGGTCAATAGAGCAACGTTAACTGGTGTTTTTTTGCTTCGTTCTCCAGCGCCTCGTCGGGGCGACAATCACTGACCAGCACATCAAAGCGACTTAATGGCCCCATGCAGGCCGAACGCACTTTACCGAATTTGCTGTGATCTACTACCAGAACATGGTATTGCGCGCTGGTCATCGCCCAGTGCTTTACCGGCAACTCTTCGAGATTAAAACAGGTCGCGCCCTGCTGAGCATGCACGCCCGCCGCCGAATAAAAGGCAATATCCGGGCGCAGATTATTCAGCGTTTCATTGAAGTTCAACGGTTTGAAAATGGCGTTGCTGGCGTGAAACTCACCGCCGCTGAGAATAGCGCGACACTGCGGTTTTTCCTGTAATGCCAGAAAGGTATTCAGCGAGTAACAGACGCCGGTGAAGGGCAGATCGTCCGCAATGGCTTCAATGATCCATGGCGTGGTGGTGCCACAATCGAAAAAGGCCATCTGATGTGCTTTGAGTAGCCCGGCGGCAAGTTTTGCCGCGTGGCGCTTCTCTTCTACCAGACGATTTTTTTGATCGCTTAACAGATAATGGCTGGCGGAGCGCGGCTCCAGTACGATGTAACCGCCCAGCAGCACTACCGGTGCGCTGTTGGCGCTGAGATCGCGGCGAATGGTCATTTCAGATACGCCAAGCAGCGTCGCCGCCTCTTTCAGGTGCAGTTTATCGCTGCGCTTGAGCGCCGCCAGCAGCTGGCCTATCCGTTCGTCGCGTCTTGTTTCCATAATTCCCCTGAATATAAAGAAAGCCCTGCATTGAGCAGGGCGTTCATATTACCTTTGCCTCAGGGCTTAGTCACGTACCCAGCCGCGGCGAATCAGCAGGGCGAAACAGGCGCGATAGAGCTGTTGCACACTGTGGTAGAGCGCCGGGCCAAAGCCTTGCCAGAGGATTTGCGCGGACAAACAGCCGCCGATACCCACCAGCAGCGCGCCGAGCATATCCAGCGGCCAGTGCACGCCAAGATAAACGCGTGACCAAGCAATGGTCAGACCGATGACCATCAACAGCGCGCCCGACCACAAACGGTGCCAGGCAAGGAAAGCGACCGCAAAGGTGAAGATCACCGTGCCGTGATCGCTCGGGAAAGAACTGTCCGGTGCGTGGTGCAGGAAGTTGTAGCCCACGCGATCGGCAAAGGGGCGATCGTGCGGGAAAAAATGCCCCAGTAACGCCGAACAACAGAGACTGACCAGCATTGCCAGCGTGACTTTAATCACCAGTTGGCGTTGCGCATTCACTTGCTCGCGTGGACCCCATAACCAGAGGCCAACCGCCAGCAGCGGCACAATGCTGATTAAATCGCTGGCGGCAAAATCGGCAAACGCAATCAGCCAGCGCGGAGAGTCTGGCGTGGCGTTAATCCAGTAAAAGAGGGTGTAATTCAGGCTCTCTAACATACGCTTGTTACTCTTTGATGAAATAAGCAAAATTGACGCGAAAGCGCCCACCATAAAAGCGGCATGGTCAACGGTAAAGGGGTTTTGTCTTACTCATCTGAGAGTTAGACGATTCCTGGAGCGAACCACTGAGGGCGTATCTTACGGCTGTGCACTTAAGTGAACCTTAAACGAACTGAAATGTGCTTTATTTAATCTGTGACAGAGAATTTCCTATCGCTGCATAGCGGCTTTGATTACACTCTGCGCGATTTTTCATAGATGAAGAGATTGCATGCAAAACCATACCTTAACGAGCCAACGTCTGGGACGACGGGCGCTACTGTTTCCCCTCTGCCTGGTGCTTTACGAATTCTCCACCTATATCGCCAACGATATGATCCAGCCCGGCATGCTGGCCGTGGTGGAGCAGTACAACGCCGGCATTGAGTGGGTGCCAACGTCAATGACCGCTTACCTTGCGGGCGGCATGTTTTTGCAGTGGCTGCTGGGGCCGCTGTCGGATCGCATTGGCCGTCGCCCGGTGATGCTAACCGGCGTGGTGTGGTTTATCGTCACTTGCCTGGCAACACTGCTGGCACAGGACATTGAGCAGTTCACGCTACTGCGTTTTTTGCAGGGTATTAGCTTGTGCTTTATTGGCGCGGTCGGTTACGCGGCAATCCAGGAATCTTTCGAAGAAGCGGTGTGCATAAAAATCACCGCGCTGATGGCGAACGTGGCGCTGATAGCGCCGCTGCTAGGCCCATTGGTGGGGGCTGCGTGGGTGCATGCTGCGCCGTGGCAGGGGATGTTTGTGCTGTTCGCGTTGCTGGCGGCATTCGCCTTTTTTGGCCTGCAACGGGCGATGCCGGAGACCGCCACGCGGCTTGGTGAAAAGCTCTCCTTTAAAGCCTTGTGGCGCGACTATGCCGAAGTGATGAAGAACCTGCGTTTTGTCGCCGGGGCGCTGGCAACAGGCTTTGTCAGCCTGCCTTTGCTGGCGTGGATTGCCCAGTCGCCGATTATCATCATCAGCGGCGAGCAGTTGAGCAGCTATGAGTATGGCCTGTTGCAGGTGCCGATTTTTGGCGCGCTGATTATCGGTAACCTGGTGCTGGCGCGGCTTACTTCCCGGTGCACCGTGCGCGCGTTGATCATTATGGGCGGCTGGCCAATTGCGGCCGGGTTGCTGCTGGCAGCTGTCGCGACTGTTGCCTCTTCGCATGCTTATCTATGGATGACCGCCGGGCTGAGCCTTTACGCCTTTGGTATTGGGCTGGCAAATGCCGGGCTGGTGCGTCTGACCCTGTTTGCCAGCGACATGAGTAAAGGCACCGTTTCGGCGGCAATGGGCATGTTACAGATGTTTATTTTTACCGTCGGTATCGAAATCAGTAAACACGCCTGGCTGAGCGGAGGCAATGGCTTGTTCAGCCTCTTCAACCTGGCTAACGGCGTGCTGTGGCTGGGCTTGATGGTGGTGTTCCTGCGTGATAAACGGGTGGGGAATTCGCTGGAAGGTTAGGGCGGCGCTCATCAACAGCGCCGCCGCGTAATTAGCAGGTTTCAGCCTGCGTTTCCGGGGCCGGTTTGGCGACCGCGCGGGCAACCAGGGCGGCAATCAACACCAGTCCCATCACCACCCGCATGGCGCTACGCAGGCCGTAGTGCTCGCCGAGAAAACCGAGCAGCGGCGGGCCGACGAGAAACGCCAGGTAGCCGGTAGTGGCGACCACGCTGACGCGGGTTGCCGCGTCCGGGCCGGTATCGCTGGCGGCGGAAATGGTCAGCGGGAAACCGAGCGAGGCACCAAGCCCCCACAAAATCACCGAGAAGCCCGCCACCCAGGCACTATCAACGAAGATAATCAGCCCGATGCCCAGCGCTCCCATCAACGCGCTGGCGCGCACCACTGTGACGCGGCTGTAACGGTCAATAAACCAGCCACCGATAAATCGCCCAACGGTCATTCCAAGGGTAAAACCGGTGTAGATCAGCGAGCCGGACGTTGGGCTAAAGCCGTGTCCGTCCACCATCAATAGCGGCAGCCAGTCGTTGGCTGAACCTTCAGCGAATGCCATTGCGAGCACCACCACGCCAATCAGCAACAGTTGAGTATCACGCCAGAACGGCTGCCCTTTTTTCCCGCGCGCTTTCTCCTCGGCGGAGTCTTTGCCGGTACCATGCGGAATGGCGGAAATCGCCAGTATGATGGGAACAATCGCCACCAGTGCCGCCGCCAGAATGTGCCAGTTGGCCGCCAGGCCAATAGCGGTAACGCTCATACCAATGCCTGCGCCAACCAGCGTGCCGAAGCTGTAAAAACCGTGCATCATTGGCAGCACGGTTTTGCCCATCTCACGCTCGACTTCTGCGCCTTCTATGTTCATTGCCACTTCGCCCGCACCCAGGCTGCCGCCGAACAAGGCCAGGCCGATGGCAAATAACAGCGGAGACGCCAGCCACAATGCGATACTCAGCACCACCATGCCAATGACGCTGAATGACATGCTGGCGCGGATCACTTTCCGCGCGCCAAAGCGCTTCACCAGCCAGCCGGAGGAGAGAATGCCGCTCATCGAACCGACCGACAGGCCAAACAGCACCCCGCCCATTTCAGCGGTGGAGACCGACAAAATATCGCGGATTGCTGGCGTTCGCGTGGCCCACGACGCCATTAATAGCCCCGGTATAAAGAAGAAGGTAAACAGCGCCCACAAGCGATGTTGCAGGGCTTTTCGCGATGCATTTTCAGTCATATCGTCACTGAGAAAAAAGAAAAGATAAGACAACACTAGCAAGGATGTGTACATTTGTACATAAATGAGTGAGAGGATCTATGGCCCGAAGACCTAACGACCCGCAGCGGCGTGACCGCATTCTGCAAGCGACGCTGGATACCATTGCCGCACATGGGATTCAGGCAGTGACGCACCGTAAAATCGCCAGCTGTGCTGATGTGCCACTGGGCTCAATGACCTATTACTTTTCCGGTATCGATGCGTTGTTAGAAGAGGCTTTCAGCCTGTTTACCCGCCAGATGTCGTCGCAATACGCCGCTTTTTTCGACGGCGTTGACAGTCAGGCAAAAGCCTGTGAGGCGCTAACCGAGCTGATTTACAGCGCCCAGGTGACCACCGCGCGCAATATGGAGCTGATGTATCAGTTGTATGCGTTTATGAGCCGCCAGCCCAGACTGAAAAATGTGATGCAAGACTGGATGCGTGCCAGCCAGACCACGCTGGAGCGCTGGTTCGAACCGATGACGGCACGTGCGCTGGATGCGTTTATCGAAGGGATGACGCTGCATTTTGTGGTTGATCGCGAGCCGCTGAGCCGCGAAGCCATTCGCTTAATGATCGGGCGTCTCGCCGGACAGTGAGCGGTACGCATTGTCGATTAATGCGCTGGTGCGATGGCTTGCGTCAAGAGCAAGACACAATTCTACGTCCGTTGAAAAACCCCGTGCGTGGAGTTCATTAGCGGATGCGCAGTGACGGAGATCGCTGAATTCGCCACCCTGAAAGGCTGCCTTTGCCGCTTGTGCTTCGGGTGAAAGTTTCCGCTTGCCAAGGGCGGCGATAATGGCTCCCGCAGCCAGATAATCCTCTACTGCCGGGCGCAGGCTGCCATCCGGCCAGCGTTCCCCGGCCGGGATCAGCAAAATGCGCTCATAATCTGCACACGCTGTCGCAGTTGCCAGCCGGTTGCGAAAACACCCGCTGAATACCGCTGCGCCGCAATCGCGTGCTTTAAACGAAAGGGTGGAACCGTTAGGTGAGGGAAGCACCAGCCGGTGTCCGGCGGGAATATGCAGTAACGAGGCGGGCGAGAGCGTGTATTTGCCTCCGGCAAAGGTGCGATTGAAGCTGGCAACATCGGCATGATTTTCCTGCGCGTAGCGCTGTGCGCTGCCATCTTTCCACGGCCACGGGTAAATCAGCGCCTGGTTATCGGTGGCGATGCTAACGCACGTGGAGAACGACATTACGTCGATAATCACCACACAATCGGTTTCCCGCGCCATGTGCTCCGCTGCGGCTAAACCCCACTCCAGCCTTACATCGAACGGGCCTTGGCTGTACCACTGTGCATACATTTTCTGCTCCTTTATTCCACGCGAAAAACATCGGGATCTTTTTCCGTTGCGGCCTCATGGAAAATATCCCCCAGCCAGCCGGGGATCTCTGCTTCGCTTAATTCCCCGGGAATGATGATGTTGTAAAGCCGTGAATGCTTGCCTTCGCTTCTGTCCACGCGGAACACCTGCCAGTCATCTGCCACGCGCTTCACACCAATATAACGACCAAAAACGTTGTAAATCAGTATCGAAGGGCTCCTTGCGGTGTCGGGTGAGGGTTAAAAAAGAGCACCATGAAAAACGCAGCGCTGGCGTTCGCTTAAGTATTAATGCAAAAATAGTAAATTCAAACAACCTGTTGAAAAGGAATAGAATGTTTTTAAATACCGTAATGTGGCTGATATCTGTGGCAGCGTTTTTCGCCTGGATTTTTGGTATCACTTTAAAAAATACCTTTGCCACAAATGCGAAACATTTTGCCCTTTTTTTGCTGGTGCATCTGATGTTAAGCGGTGCCGCCATTATGCTGAAAAAGCACGGCGTTGCGGGTGTCAGCAGAGACTCCGGCCCGTGGGTGTTTACCGGTCGCAGATTGTTTTTGAAGTGTTATATGGCGTTTGCAATGATCATAACGGTGAGTTTTTTCTTTGGGCTTATCAGCAAAGGTGCACAACAGATGACGCGCTTCCATAAAACCTATAACGCCGCCAATCTGAACCGCAACCCGCTTAAATTCTACCTGCGCCGTGAATCGGGGATTGTATGGGCCTACGGGCTCTGCTTTTTAGCGGGTGGCGTTTATGTGCTGTGGGCGATATGGTTTCGCGTAGCGTTTTAAGACGTTTTTGGCTGCGATTGTTCAGCCGTCGCTTTTTCATCGATATCGACAGATATTTTATGCGCGGCGTATAAACAAAATAGAATAATAACAAGGTGTCCTAACTTTATTCCTCGCTGACTATTCATAATGGAAAAGAGTACAGCATTATTGCGTTTTAATATCAAATAACACCATATATTGGCAAATAAGAAAATGAATAACACGGTTAATACAAAAGCGATTTGCACAAGGCTTTTATAGGTCACTTGAGGTTCTCTGTAAAAGAGAATCGCGAGCGCCATTAATGATGTTGTCAGTAACGCTGTAGAAATCCCGCTGGACCACAGCAGCAGGTCGCTGGTCACTTTACGCAGCGCTGTACCAACCTTGCCTCGCAGGGTCTCCATTCCCCAGGTGTCGGGTTTCATGGCTTCCATATCTTTCATGAAAAAGGATAGCGGGACAATAATAAATAACACCATCCAACCGTAATTAAGTTGCGGCATGCTTTTATCCAAAAAACTAAGCAGATATTTTGCGATATCAAAGTTCGCTGTTTTCCCTGCAATATAAAACGAGACAATAGAGATAACGCACCACATACCGATTTTATAAAAAACATCGCGATATAATGATTTTTTTAGCCAGCTTTCGAGTCTATTTTCTTCCGCTTTCATCGTTTTCCCGTTATAGCGAGTAGAGCCGTTTCGGCATTGATATTACCAAATCTGCATTGCTTCGCCAGAGTCAGGGGAAAGGCGAAACACAGGCTTCTTATCGGTTCAAACCGAGGAGAGCAATGAAAAAGGCAACAAAAAACCCATCAACCTTGAACCTAAGCGGCGGGGTTGATGGGCTCCACAAAATGGGGACATCAAAGAAAAGCAGTGGCACTAGTTATGACTGACGCCCCACAAAAAAGTTCTGCGCATAACTGAAATATTTCTCAGCTTCAGACTTATCCGAGACTCGGCCAGATAATGATGATCAATGTCCCCGCAAGCGTCAGCAGAACGTTTGCGATGGCGTAGGTTCCCGCATAGCCCAGCGCCGGGATATTGCTGCGCGCTGTATCGCTGATGATCTCCATTGCCGGCGCGCAGGTGCGTGCGCCCATCATCGCACCGAACAACAAAGCACGATTCATTTTCAGCACATACGCGCCAAACATAAAACAAATTAACACCGGTACCAGGCTGACAATAAGCCCGGCAATCAGCATCTGACCGCCCACTGCGCCAAGACCGTTGCCGATGCCGCTACCGGCGCTTAAGCCCACACCCGCCATAAATACCATCAGGCCAAACTCTTTCACCATCATCAGCGCCCCTTGCGGGATATAGCCGAAAGTCGGGTGGTTGGCTCGCAGGAAGCCGAGCATGATCCCGGCGAACAACAGGCCGGCAGCGTTACCCACGCCGAAGCTGAAGGAGCTGAACTGGAAGGTGATCATGCCGATCATCAGCCCGACAATAAAAAACGCGCAGAAGGCGAGCAGGTCGGTGACCTGGCTGTGAATAGAGATAAAACCGATGCGGTCAGCAATGGTTTTTACACGACGCGCGTCACCGCTGACCTGCAAAACGTCGCCTTTGTTGAGCACAATATTGTCGTCAATCGGCATTTCGATCTGGCTACGGATCACGCGGTTAAGAAAGCAACCGTGATCGGTCAGCTTGAGCTGCGCCAGACGGCGACCCACAACGTTGTGGTTTTTGACGACCACTTCTTCGGTGACGATACGCATGTCGAGCAGATCGCGGTCGAACACCTCTTTGCCGTTGCGGAAGCTCGGGTCAAGGCGTGCGTGCGCATCCGGGTAGCCGACCAGCGAAATTTCGTCACCCATTTGCAGCACGGCATCACCGTCGGGGCTGGCGAGAATGCCGTTGCGACGAATGCGTTCGATATAACACCCGGTCTGGCGGTAGATCCCAAGCTCACGCAGGTTTTTACCGTCAGCCCATGCCACCAGTTCAGGTCCCACGCGGTAGGCACGGATCACTGGAAGATAAACTTTGCGGTGCGCATCGGTATCCAGACCGCGTTCACGGGCGATCTGCTGGGCGCTGGTTTGCAGATCCTGGTGCTGCAATTTCGGTAAGTAACGTGCGCCGAAAATCAGGCTCACCAGACCAATCAGGTACGTCAGGGCATAGCCAAGGCTCAGGTTATCCAGCGCGCTGGAGAGTTGCCCGTTCTCCATACCAGAGTGTCGCAGCGTGTCGCCTGCGCCCACCAGAACCGGTGTGGAGGTCATCGAACCCGCCAGCATACCCGCCGTCAGGCCAATATCCCAACCGAACAGTTTGCCAAGGCCTAACGCAATTAACAGCGCGCTGCCAACTAATACCAACGCCAGCATGAGGTAATTCTTGCCGTCGCGAAAAAAAATAGAGAAAAAGTTTGGCCCGGCTTCAACTCCGACACAAAAAATAAACAGCATAAAGCCAAGGTTAAGTGCATCCGTGTTAATGCTGAAATGCTGTTGGCCTAATAATAACGAAACCACTAAAACGCCAATGGAATTACCGAGTTGAACAGAACCCAGTCGTAATTTACCGAGACAAAGTCCGAGTGCCAGAACGACAAACAATAACAGTATGTAATTCCCGTTTAACAAATCTGCGACGTTTATATTCACGGAGGCTAACTTCTTGTTTACTTGTAAGCTGTTGAAAGAAATGGTTATTTGAGCTAGTGTTTTGCTCATGCGCTGGCGTATGAAAAAAGCGGTGCAACACCAGACACTCCTCACAAAACAAAAACAGGCCGTTAGTTTAATCGTATTAGATTACAACGGCTAGTGAGAATCGCGTATTTACGTGGGTGCTTTTCTGGCATGGATTGCCGCAACGCTTTTTCTGTCCGGACATTCTTTTGAACGAGTTGTTAGTGCGATAGAGAAAAAGTCAGGAGGCGTGTTTGAAGAACAGACGAAGTCGGGTCGGCATTATTTGCTGCGCATTACTTTTTATTGCGGTGTGTTTGTTGCTGGTCATAAATATGAATGGCGCACTACCCGTGTCCGGTAATCCTGAATTAGGCTTACTGCTTTTCACGTTTCCCGGCATTGTCGGTGGGTGGATTGCTCGCCGACGCAAAGCGATCGTACCGCTTTTCGGTGCCGTGCTGGCGACCCCATTCTGCTACGTGTTGATTCATCTGCATTTAGCTTCTTCACAGTCGCACTGGCAGGTTATCGCCTGGTTGTTCAGCGCGATTTTCTGGTGCGGAATGGGCGGGTTATTCTATCTCTTTGTGCGCAAAATTCTGCGCTGCAAAAAATAAAACGCCCTCAGAAAGAGGGCGTTGCTCGGCTCAGGCAAACAGGCCGAAATGTTCTTTGGCGTAGGCTTCAAAATCTGTGCAGCCGCCAATGTGTTTCTGGTCGAGGAAAATCTGCGGCACAGTTTCTACCGGTTTCCCGACGGTTTTTTCGAGGTCGGCTTTGGTGATGCCTTCCGCGTGAATATCCACGTAGCGATAGTTGAAATCATCACGCTCGGCGGTCAGTTTTTCTGCCAGTTCTTTTGCGCGTACACAGTATGGGCAGCCAGGGCGGCCAAAAATTACAGCAAACATACTCTCTCCCAAATCTGAAGGTAACTGCCGGTTATCATGACCATAACTGTGCGTAATGAAAAGCAGGTTATGCCTGTTGCTTTAATCTTTACAACCTTTCAGCGCAAATTGCGGATACTGCGACGGTGCAGGCTTCGCCTATACTGAGGGACTTGTTTATTTGGGAGATTATTCATGACACCAACTATTGAATTGCTGTGCGCCCATCGCTCCATTCGCCATTTTACCGATCAGCCGATTACCCAGGCGCAGCGCGAGGCGATTATCGCCAGCGCGCAGGCGACATCCAGCTCCAGTTTTTTGCAATGCAGCTCGATAATTCGCATCACCGATCCGGCGCTACGCAAGCAACTGGTGGCACTTACCGGTGGGCAGCAACACGTGGCGCAGGCGGCGGAATTTTGGGTGTTCTGCGCTGATTTCCATCGTAATTTCCATATTTGTCCGCAGGCGAATCCAGGTCTGGCGGAGCAGTTGCTGCTCGGTGTAGTCGATACCGCGCTGATGGCGCAAAACGCCTTCACGGCGGCAGAGTCGCTCGGGCTTGGCGGCGTTTATATCGGTGGAATTCGTAACAGCATTGAAGCCGTGGGTGAATTGTTGCAGGTGCCAAAACATGTCCTGCCGCTGTTTGGCCTGTGCCTTGGCTGGCCAGCGGATGCGCCGGATAAGAAACCGCGTCTGCCTGCGCAACTGGTGGTGCATGAAAACCACTATCAGCCGCTGGATGAAGATGTGCTGGCGCAATACGACGAGGAGATCGCCCATTACTATATGACACGCGACAGCAATACGCGGCGTGACACCTGGAGCGACCATATTCGCCGCACCATCATTAAAGAGAGCCGCCCGTTTATTCTCGACTATTTGCATAAACAGGGATGGGCGACACGCTAATTCCCGTTCATCCTGCACGTCGCTGCGTGTATCATACGCCTGCTTTGACAGGTCTTTTTAGAGAGGTGCAGGGTGAAAATTGCCATATTGTCCCGGGATGGAACGCTCTATTCGTGTAAACGCCTGCGCGAAGCGGCGATGCAGCGTGGTCATCTGGTCGAGATCTTCGATCCGCTCTCTTGTTATATGAATATCAGTCCGGCGGCTTCGTCCATTCACTATAAAGGCCGCCAGTTGCCGCATTTCGATGCGGTGATCCCGCGTATCGGCTCGGCCATCACCTTCTATGGCACCGCCGCGCTGCGTCAGTTTGAAATTCTTGGCAGTTATCCACTCAATGAGTCGGTGGCGATCACCCGCGCCAGAGACAAGCTGCGCTCGCTGCAGTTACTGGCGCGTCAGGGGATTGATCTGCCGGTAACCGGCATTGCCCATTCACCGGACGATACCAGCGATCTGATTGATATGGTCGGCGGCGCGCCGCTGGTTGTGAAGCTGGTGGAAGGAACGCAGGGCATCGGCGTGGTGCTGGCGGAAACCCGCCAGGCAGCAGAGAGTGTGATTGACGCGTTTCGCGGTCTGAATGCGCACATCCTGGTGCAGGAGTTTATTGCCGAAGCGAAGGGAACCGATATTCGCTGTCTGGTCGTCGGCAATGAAGTGGTCGCCGCCATTGAACGTCGGGCGAAAGAGGGTGATTTTCGCTCCAACTTGCATCGCGGCGGCAAAGCGCTGGTGGCACATATCACCGAGCGTGAGCGTGAAATCGCGCTCGCTGCCGCGCAAACGCTGGGGCTGGATGTGGCTGGCGTCGATATCCTGCGCGCTGAACGCGGCCCGCTGGTGATGGAGGTTAACGCATCGCCTGGACTGGAAGGCATAGAAAAAGCCACCGGCATCGATATTGCAGGTCGCATGATCCAGTGGATCGAACGCCAGGCAACGCCGGGTTTTTGCCTGAAAACCGGCGGCTGAGGCGATTTTTCCGGGCAATTAATGGTACGTTCTGGCCTTTTTGCGTAAGCTATGGCCAATTTTTTCGCTAAGAGAGCACTGCTTTATGGATTCACTCGTCGTTCCGGTTCTGGACACGCTGCGTCACTGGCTGGATGAGCTGGGCATTAACTTTTTTGAGTGCGATAACTGCCAGGCGCTGCACCTGCCGCACATGCAAAATTTTGATGGCGTGTTTGATGCAAAAGTCGACCTTGTTAATGACGTTTTGCTGTTTACCGCTATGGCGGAAGTCAAACCGTCGGCACTGCTGGCGCTGGCCACCGATCTCTCTGCCATCAATGCCAGCTCTTTAACCGTGAAAGCGTTTCTCGATATTCAGGATGACAATCTGCCGAAACTGGTGGTGTGCCAGTCTTTATGCGTCGGGCCGGCCATTACGTTTGAACAGTTCGCCTGGTTTATGCGCCAGAGCGAAGAACAGATTTCAATGGTCATTATGGAAGCCAACGCACATCAACTGCTGTTTACGCCAGGCGAAGAAGAGATGGCGGCAGATGAAGAGTCGCACAATTTTCTCCACTGACTCTGCGCAGCATTAACGCAGTCGCTGCCATGGCGGCTGCATAATAAATATTTTTATTCTGCTATTAACCTTTCCTTAAAGAATTTTTCACCGCTATTCCTCGCGTAACGGCTTATCACATAGACGTATCCTGCATAAAAAATTGATAAAAGGCGTTTTTTAATCTGACCTATAGCCTCAAACCCTGGCTACAGTTATTCTTGCGATGCTTAAAACAGCGTGCGGTGTCAGCCGGAAGCGTTTTCTTCTCCGGGCTGTGCAGAGTGACAAAATATGCATGATTCTTGCATATCTTATGATGCGTACATTTAGTTCGTATGTTAACGGACTTTCCAGAAGGAATGAGATATGACCGCCTTGAGCAAAAAATGGGTATCAGGTCTTGTCGCGGGTGCGTTGATGGCTGTCTCTGCCAGCACGCTCGCAGCCGAGCAAAAGACACTGCATGTTTATAACTGGTCTGATTATATTGCGCCGGACACCGTCGCGAATTTTGAAAAAGAGACGGGCATCAAAGTCGTTTACGACGTGTTTGACTCCAACGAAGTGCTGGAAGGCAAACTGATGGCGGGCAGCACCGGCTTTGACCTGGTGGTGCCTTCCGCGAGTTTCCTTGAGCGCCAGCTGGCCGCCGGGGTATTCCAGCCGCTTGATAAGAGCAAACTGCCGAACTGGAAAAACCTCGATCCGGACGTGCTGAAAATGGTCGCTAAGCACGACCCTGACAACAAATACGCTATCCCGTACCTGTGGGCGACCACCGGTATCGGCTATAACGTTGACAAAGTGAAAGCCGCGCTCGGCAAAGACGCGCCGGTAAACAGCTGGGATCTAGTGCTGAAACCGGAAAACCTGGAAAAACTGAAAAGCTGCGGTGTCTCATTCCTTGATGCGCCGGAAGAGATTTTTGCCACCGTGCTTAACTACCTCGGCAAAGATCCAAACAGCAGCAAAGCGGATGATTACAGTGTTGCCGCAACCGACCTGCTGTTAAAACTGCGTCCGAACATTCGTTACTTCCACTCTTCTCAGTACATTAATGACCTGGCAAATGGTGACATCTGCGTGGCTATTGGCTGGGCGGGCGATGTGTGGCAAGCGGCAAACCGTGCGAAAGAAGCGAAGAATGGCGTGAATATCACTTACACCATTCCGAAAGAGGGCGCGCTGGCGTTCTTCGACGTCTTCGCGATGCCGGCTGATGCCAAAAATAAAGACGAAGCTTATCAGTTCCTTAACTACCTGATGCGCCCGGATGTGATTGCCCACATCAGCGATCATGTGTTCTACGCCAACGGTAACAAAGCTTCTGTTCCGCTGATCAGCGCAGAAGTGCGTGATAACCCGGCTATCTTCCCGCCGCCGGATGTTTTCGCCAAACTCTTTACGCTGAAAGTCCAGGATCCGAAAATAGACCGTGTAAGAACCCGCGCGTGGACTAAGGTTAAAAGTGGCAAATAATTCAATCACCTGACAGGTGATAAGGCTGCACCGTGGCGGTGCACCTGCCCCAAAAATGGACAGAGGTGATGCGCCTCTGTCCAGTCATTTGTACGACAACTCGTTGAAACGGGTTGATGTTTTTGCCGGAGAGCACTTGAGTGAATGACGCTATCCCCCGCCCACAGGCGAAGAGCCGCAAGGATCTGACGCCGCTGCTGGAAATTCGCAATCTGACCAAATCCTTTGATGGTCAGCACGCCGTTGATGATGTCAGTCTGACCATTTATAAAGGCGAAATTTTTGCCCTGCTTGGTGCGTCCGGCTGCGGTAAATCAACATTGCTGCGCATGCTCGCCGGTTTTGAGCTGCCAACCCATGGGCAAATCATGCTTGATGGCGTAGACCTGGCGCATGTGCCGCCCTATCTGCGCCCGATCAACATGATGTTCCAGTCCTACGCGCTCTTCCCGCATATGACCGTGGAACAGAACATTGCTTTCGGCCTTAAACAGGACAAGTTGCCGAAAGCGGAAATCGCCAGTCGCGTGGCTGAAATGTTGCACCTGGTGCACATGAGCGAATACGCCAAACGCAAGCCGCACCAGCTTTCCGGCGGCCAGCGTCAGCGCGTGGCACTGGCGCGCAGCCTGGCGAAACGGCCGAAACTGCTGTTGCTGGATGAACCGATGGGCGCGCTCGATAAAAAGCTGCGCGACCGGATGCAACTCGAAGTGGTGGACATTCTTGAGCGCGTCGGCGTGACCTGCGTCATGGTGACCCACGACCAGGAAGAGGCGATGACTATGGCCGGGCGTATCGCCATCATGAACCGCGGTAAGTTTGTGCAAATCGGCGAACCGGAAGAGATCTACGAGCACCCGACCACGCGTTACAGCGCCGAGTTTATCGGTTCGGTGAATGTGTTCGAAGGGCTGCTGAAAGAGCGCCAGGAAGATGGCCTGGTGATCGATTCGCCGGGGCTGGTGCATCCGCTGAAAGTGGACGCTGATGCGTCGGTCGTGGATAACGTGCCGGTGTATGTGGCACTGCGCCCGGAAAAAATCATGCTCTGCGAAGATCCGCCGGCCGACGGCTATAACTTTGCCGTCGGGGAAGTGGTGCATATCGCCTACCTTGGCGACCTCTCTATTTATCACGTGCGTTTGCAAAGCGGGCAGATGATCAGCGCCCAGTTGCAGAACGCGCATCGCTACCGTAAAGGCGCGCCAACCTGGGGCGATGAAGTTCGCCTCTGCTGGGATGCCGATAGTTGTGTGGTTCTGACGGTTTAAGGAGCGGCGATGAGTACACTGGAGCCACCGTCCCGCGTCGCAAAACCGGGCGGTTTCACTTTATGGCTGGGGCGCATGCAGATGCGTCACGGGCGCAAACTGGTTATTGCGCTGCCCTACATTTGGCTGACTTTGCTGTTTCTGCTTCCGTTTTTGATTGTGTTCAAAATCAGTCTTGCAGAGATGGCGCGGCAGATCCCGCCGTATACCGATCTTATCGAGTGGGCGGACAGCCAACTGACGGTAACGCTGAATATCGGTAACTTCCTGCAACTTACCGACGATCCGCTTTACTTCGAAGCGTACCTGCAGTCGTTACAGGTGGCGGCGATCTCAACGATTTGCTGTCTGCTGTTGGGGTATCCGCTGGCCTGGGCTGTGGCGCACAGCAAACCATCGACGCGCAATATTCTATTGCTGCTGGTGATTTTGCCGTCGTGGACGTCGTTTCTGATCCGCGTGTATGCGTGGATGGGGATCCTGAAAAACAACGGTGTGTTGAATAATTTCCTGATGTGGCTGGGGGTTATCGATCAGCCGCTGACGATACTGCATACCAACCTCGCGGTTTATATCGGGATTGTTTATGCCTATTTACCGTTTATGGTGCTGCCGATTTATACGGCGCTGACGCGTATCGATTATTCACTGGTAGAAGCCTCGCTGGATCTCGGTGCACGTCCGCTGAAAACCTTTTTCAGCGTGATTGTGCCATTGACCAAAGGCGGAATTATCGCCGGATCGATGCTGGTGTTTATCCCGGCGGTTGGCGAGTTTGTCATCCCGGAACTGCTCGGCGGTCCGGACAGCATTATGATTGGCCGCGTGTTGTGGCAGGAGTTCTTTAATAACCGCGACTGGCCGGTAGCCTCGGCGGTGGCGGTGATTATGCTGCTGTTGCTGATTGTGCCGATCATGTGGTTCCACAAACACCAGCAGAAACAAGGGGAGGACCACGCATGAACAACTTACCGGTAGTGCGCTCTCCGTGGCGCATTTTGATCCTCGTGCTCGGTTTTACGTTCCTGTACGCGCCAATGCTGATGCTGGTGATTTACTCCTTTAATAGCTCAAGGCTGGTCACCGTGTGGGCAGGCTGGTCGACGCGCTGGTATGGCGAGCTGTTTCACGACGACGCGATGATGAGCGCGGTGGGTTTAAGCCTGACCATTGCCGCTTGTGCGGCGACGATGGCGGCGGTGCTGGGAACTATCGCGGCGGTGGTAATGGTGCGTTTTGGGCGCTTTCGTGGCTCAAACGGTTTCGCCTTTATGATAACCGCACCGCTGGTGATGCCAGATGTGATCACCGGCTTATCACTGCTGCTGTTGTTTGTGGCGCTCGGCCATGCGATTGGCTGGCCCGCCGATCGCGGGATGCTCACTATCTGGCTGGCACATGTGACCTTCTGTACCGCTTATGTTGCCGTGGTTATCTCTTCACGCCTGCGTGAACTGGATCGTTCCATCGAAGAGGCGGCAATGGATCTTGGAGCGACGCCGCTAAAGGTGTTCTTTGTTATTACGCTGCCGATGATCATGCCGGCGATTGTTTCCGGTTGGCTTCTGGCGTTTACCCTGTCGCTGGATGACCTGGTGATCGCCAGTTTTGTTTCGGGGCCGGGAGCGACGACATTGCCGATGCTGGTCTTCTCCAGCGTGCGCATGGGTGTGAATCCGGAAATCAACGCGCTGGCGACACTTATCCTTGGTGTGGTCGGGATTGTTGGTTTTATCGCCTGGTATTTAATGGCGCGGGCGGAAAAACAGCGGATCCGTGATATCCAGCGTGCAAGACAAGGCTGAACTTATTAGAATCGTGAAATTGTGTTGCTGATGCCGCGCTTGTCGCGGCATTTTTCACAGGGAAATCATCGGATTGGGGTTCTTCAAGAAAACCGCTCATCACGCGAAATTGAATGTGCCGGCACTGGTGCAGGTGGCGGCCATCGCCATTATTATGATTCGCTGCGTTGATGTATTGATGGTGTTTAATTTGCTGGGATGGCGCGGCCTGCTCGATTTTGTGCAGCGCAGCGCGCAGACCTGGAGCCTGACGCTGGTTTTCCTTGGCAGCCTGTTTTTAGTGTTTGTCGAAATACTCTGTGCTTTCTCGGTGGTGAAAGGGCGACGCTGGGCGCGCTGGCTCTATCTCGGCACGCAAGTGGTGGCAACCGGTTATTTATGGGCTGCTTCGCTCGGGTATGGTTACCCGGAACTCTTCAGCATTGCCGGTGGTTCCCGACGCGAGATTTTCCACGCATTAGTGATGCAAAAACTCCCCGATCTGCTGGTGTTATTCCTGCTGTTTGTTCCCGCCCCCAGCCGACGCTTTTTCCGCCTGCAATAACGGTGGTACAATCCCGGCCCCGCAAAATGAAAGGCTTTACTATGCAGTGCGCTCTCTTTGATGCTGGTCGTTGCCGTTCCTGTCAATGGATAGAACAACCGGTTTCACAGCAACTTACCGCGAAAATGGACGATCTCCGCACGCTGCTGGACGGCTTGTCTGTCGCACAGTGGTGTTCGCCAGTGAGTGGCCCGGAGCAGGGGTTTCGTAATAAAGCCAAAATGGTGGTCAGCGGCAGTGTGGAAAAACCGCTGCTCGGCATGTTGCATCGTGACGGTACGCCCGAAGATCTGACCGACTGTCCGCTCTATCCACACGCTTTTGCCCCGGTTTTCGCCGCGCTCAAACCGTTTATTGCCCGCGCCGGTTTAACGCCATACAACGTGGCGCGTAAACGCGGTGAGCTGAAATACCTGCTGCTGACTGAAAGCCAGCAGGATGGCGGCATGATGCTGCGCTTTGTGCTGCGCTCGGAGGCGAAACTTGCGCAGTTGCGCGCTGCCTTGCCCGCGCTGCAGGCGCAATTGCCGCAACTGAAAGTGATTTCTGCCAATATCCAGCCCGTACATATGGCGATCATGGAGGGTGAGACGGAGATTTTTCTCACCGAACAGCAGGCGCTGGCAGAAAACTTTAACGGTGTGCCGCTGTGGATCCGCCCGCAGAGCTTTTTCCAGACCAACCCGACCGTTGCCAGCGCATTGTATGCGACCGCCCGCGACTGGGTGCGAACGTTGCCGGTTAAGCATATGTGGGATCTGTTTTGCGGTGTCGGCGGTTTTGGTCTGCACTGTGCGACACCGGAGATGCGCCTGACCGGCATTGAGATTGCCCCGGAAGCGATTGCCTGCGCGACCCAATCGGCACAAGCGCTTGGCTTACAAAAACTGCGCTTCCAGGCGCTTGATTCAACCCAGTTTGCTACCGCTTCGCACGATATGCCCGAACTGGTACTGGTTAACCCCCCACGGCGCGGAATTGGCGCGGCGCTGTGCGACTATTTAAGCCGCATGGCACCGCCGTACATTATCTACTCCAGCTGTAACGCCAGCTCGATGGCGAAAGATATTCGCCTGCTGCCGGGGTATCGCATTGAGCGCGTTCAACTGTTCGATATGTTCCCGCATACCGCGCATTACGAGGTGTTGACGCTGTTGGTTAAACGCTGATCTCAGCGCAACGCGGAAACATTTTTTAAGAACTTAGTGCGCCTAAGTTCCTGTTATGCCGCTCCAGCCCGCGTTTTCTGTACCAGGCTTAAGCCAACTCTGGTCACAGAAAAATGGGGCAACATGAAAGATCAAAATCGGACAACGGGTATCGCGCCGTATGGCGGTTCGGCAGGAGGCTGGGGCGCGTTGAAAGCGGTGGCGGATGCATTGCGCGGACAAATGTCGGTGAAGCAGGACGTCATCGCGCTGTTCAAGGTTAATCAACCGCAGGGGTTCGACTGCCCCGGCTGCGCGTGGCCCGATCCGCAACATACCTCGTCGTTTGAATTTTGTGAAAATGGCGCGAAAGCGGTGTCGTGGGAAGCCACCAGTAAACGCACGACACCGGAATTCTTCGCGGCGCATACGGTCAGTGAGTTATGGAACAGGAACGCCTTTGAGCTGGAAGGCGAAGGGCGTTTAACCCACCCGATGAAGTATGACGCCGCCAGCGATACTTATCAGCCCATCGACTGGGATACCGCTTTTCGCGAGATTGGCGAACATCTGCGCGGCTACGACGATCCCAACAGCGTCGAGTTTTATACCTCCGGGCGCGCCTCCAATGAAGCTGCTTTTCTCTGGCAACTGTTTGCCCGCGAATATGGCACCAATAATTTCCCGGACTGTTCCAATATGTGCCATGAGCCGACCAGCGTGGGGTTGCCGGAATCGATTGGTGTCGGTAAAGGCACGGTGGAACTGGACGATTTCGACCACTGCGATCTGGTGTTGTGCATCGGCCACAATCCCGGCACCAACCACCCCAGAATGCTTGGCACGCTGCGCGAAGTCTCAAAACGCGGCGCGACGATTGTGGCTATCAATCCGCTGCGCGAAAGGGGGCTTGAGCGTTTCACGTCGCCACAAAGCCCGATTGAAATGCTGGCGCTAAGCTCCACGAAGCTGGCATCGACCTACTACAAAGTGCGGGTGGGCGGTGATGCGGCGATGCTGAAAGGGGTGATGAAAATCCTGCTGTCGATGCACGAAGAGGCACTGGCGAAAGGCGAGCCTGGCGTGATTGATGAGGCGTTTATTCGCCAGCATACGCAGGGGTTTGAGGCGCTGAAAGCCGATCTCGACGCGACCGACTGGCAACACATTCTTAAAGTCTCTGGCATGGAGCGTAAAGAGATCCAGAATATCGCCCGGCTGTACGCCGATGCCGAACGCACCATTATCTGTTACGGCATGGGGATCACCCAGCACCAGTACGGTACGCAGAACGTGCAGCAGATTGCCAACTTGCTGCTGATGCGCGGCAACATAGGTAAGCAAGGGGCGGGTATTTGCCCGCTGCGCGGCCACTCGAATGTGCAAGGCGATCGCACGGTGGGCATTACTGAGATCCCGTATCCCGAGTTGCTGGACAATATTGAAAAAGTGTTTGGTTTCAAGCCGCCACGACAACACGGACACGGCGCGGTGGCCGCTATCCAGGCGATGCGCGATGGCAAAGTGAATGCGCTGTTGTGCCTTGGCGGTAACCTGGCGGAAGCGATTTCCGATCCGCAAACCACCTTCCCGGCGATGCGCAAGCTCGATTTGGTGGTGCATATGGCGACGAAACTGAATCGTTCGCATCTGCTGTTAGGCAAACATAATTATTTGCTACCGGTGCTCGGTCGTACGGAAACGGATATGCAGGCATCGGGCGCGCAGAGTGTGACGGTTGAAGATTCGATGTCGATGGTACATGCGTCGCGCGGGAGTTTAACGCCTGCCTCGCCGCACCTGAAATCCGAGCCTGCGCTGGTGGCCGCCCTGGCGAAAGCAACCCTGCCAGATAGCGTCGTGGACTGGGAAAAAATGGTCAGCGACTACAGCAATATTCGCGATGCTATCGAAGCGGTTTTCCCGGCGTTTAGCGATTTCAACGAGCGGGTTAAAAAACCGGGGGGATTTCGTTTGCGTAATACGGCTTCGGAACGCGTATGGAACACACCGTCGGGCCTGGCGCAGTTCAAAGTGATGCAGGGGATTAACGAAGATCCGCGATCGCTGAAATGTCACGATCTGGTGTTAACCACCTTGCGAAGCCACGATCAGTACAACACCACGCTGTACGGACTTAACGATCGCTATCGCGGGGTGACCGGGCGGCGCGATGTACTGTTTATTAATGCGGATGAGGCAGAAACGCGGCAGTTACGCGTCGGTGACCAGGTCAATATTATCGCGCTCGATCCTGACGGTAATCCTACCTCGCGGCGCATGGATAACCTGACGGTAGTGGTGCTGGATATGGCGCCGGGTTCGGTCGGCGCCTATTACCCTGAAGCTAATATCCTGGTGCCGCTGGACAGCCACGATACCAAAAGCGGTATTCCGGCTTATAAAAGCATTCCGGTGGCGATGGAGCGTGTTGGGCGCGGAACGGAAACGTCGGGGGCGCTGCGCTAAAAGGCCGGGAGCTACCCGGCCTGAAAGGTGATTACTGCGGAAACCACTGATCGCTGATTTTCTGATAGGTGCCATCAGCTTTAATCGTTTTCAGCGCGGCGTTCAGTTTTTCCAGCAGCGCTTTGTTATCCGGGCGCACCGCAATGCCAAGGCCCGTGCCGAAGTATTGCGGGTCGGTCACTTTCGGTGTTGCGACGCCCAGCTGCGGGTTGGTTTTCAGCCACTCGTTGACCACGGCGGTGTCACCGAACACGCCATCGATACGGCCATTTTTCAGGTCGATAATCGCGTTCTGGTAGCTGTCATAAGCCACGGTTTTCACTTCCGGGTGCTTGTCCTGCAGGTATTTCTGGTGCGTAGTGCCGTTTTCCATGCCGATACGTTTGCCTTTCAGATCATCAAAAGATTTAAAGGCATCTTTTTTAGCGATCACCAGCGCGGAGTTAGCGTAGTACGGGTCGGTGAAAGCGACCTGTTTGCTACGTTCCGGGGTGATATCCATACCGGAAATCACCGCGTCATATTTTTTAAATTTCAGCGACGGGATCAGGCTGTCGAATGCGTGGTTGGTAAACGTACATTCGGCCTGCATCTGTTTGCACAGGGCGTTTGCCAGATCGATATCAAAGCCGACGATTTTGTTGCTGGCATCCATCGATTCAAATGGCGGGTAAGTGGCGGAAACACCGAAGTTAATTTTATCTGCCGCAGAAGCACCAGCGGCGAACGAAGCGAGAAGGGCGGCGAGTATCAGTTTTTTCATTATCGAACTCCTGTCGGTCAATCTTATTGTTGTTGCCGTGTTTAAAGCGTGACGCTAACCATGCCATTAAATGAATTTATATTCAATAAAAATGCTTAAATATATTTTATCGGAAATAAAAAAAAGCGAGTAATGAATCCATTAGCTCGCCTTTGTTTACTGTTTATGCAATTAATTACGGCGTTCGAATGCCAGCGCTTTACGCTCAATCAGACGCATCATCAGCGTTAACAGACCGTTGACCACCAGATAAATTAGCCCTGCGGCACCGAAAACGGTGACGTCATAAGTGCGACCATACAGAAGCTGACCGTGGCCCATCACTTCCATCAGCGTAATGGTGTAGGCCAGCGAGGTACTTTTAAACACCAGCACCACTTCGTTGGAGTAGGACGACAGTGCGCGTTTAAATGCATAAGGCAGCAAAATCGCCAGCGTATCTTTCTTGCTCATGCCGAGCGCGCCGCAGGATTGCCACTGCCCGTCCGGAATGGCGCGAATCGCGCCATAGAACAGTTGCGTGGTGTACGCTGCGCTGTTCAGCGACAGCGCCAGCAGCGCACACAGCCACGGTTCCGAGAGCAGATGCCAGATAACCGGATAGTTTTGCAGTGACGGGAACTGCCCCGGGCCGTAGTAAATCAGGAAGATCTGCACCAGCAGCGGCGTACCGGTGAACAGCGTGATATAGCCGCGCACAATGTGCGTCAGCACTGGCGTTTTCAGCGTTAACACAATAGTGAACAGCAGCGATAAGATCAGCGCCACAATCAGCGACGCCACGGTGAGCGTCAGGCTGGTGTGCAGGCCTTTGAACAGCTCTGGTAAAAACTCGAGCATTATTCAGGCCTCCGTTCAAAGCGGGTTGCGCGCAGATCAATACGTTTGAGGATCCACTGGCTTAACAGCGTGATAATCAGGTAAATCACCGCCGCCACGATATACCAGGTAAATGGCTCCTGCGTACGGGTAGCAATGCTTTTAGTTTGCAGCATCAAATCGTTCACGCTAATCAGCGACACCAGCGCGGTATCTTTCAGCAGCACCAGCCACTGGTTACCCAAGCCTGGCAACGCGTGACGCCACATTTGCGGCATCACCAGGCGGAAAAAGATCGCCCCTTTTGACAAACCCAGCGCCTGGCCGGATTCCCGCTGTCCGTCCGGTACGGCTTTCAACGCACCGCGCAAGGTTTGCGAGGCGTAAGCCGCATACAACAGGGAGAGGGCAATCACACCGCACAGAAACGGACTGACATCAAAGTTCTCAATCTGCATCTGCACCGGGATCTGCACCACGCCCAGATTGATGGTGAAACCATCGGAGAGCGTCAGCAGCAGCTGTGACGAGCCGAAATAGATAAACAGAACCACCAGGATCTCCGGCAAGCCACGCAGTACGGTGACCAGCGCGGTGCCAATCCAGGCAATAGGGCGCCACTTAACGGACTCCCAAACGGCAAAGATCATCGCCAGAATCAGGCCGATGATCAGCGCGCAAACGGCAAGGCCGACGGTCATCCCGGCGGCGCTTGCTAATGGAAACATTTCGTTCATTAAGGATTACTTCTGGAACCATTTGCTATAGATGGTCTGGTAAGTCCCATCTTTCTTCACTTTTTCCAGCGCGGCATTGAATTTCTGCTGCAAATCGGTGTTGCCCTGGCGTACCGCGATGCCCAGACCGGTACCGAAGTACTCTTTGTCGGTCACTTTATCGCCAACTGCCGCCAGTTTCGCGTCCGCTTTCAGCCACTCTGTGACCACCGCGGTGTCACCAAACACGGCATCAATACGGCCGTTTTGCAGATCCAAACGCGCGTTCTGGTAGCTGTCGTAAGGAACGGTGGTGATTTCCGGGTGCTTGTCGTTAATGAATTTCTGGTGCGTGGTGCCGTTTTGCACACCAACACGTTTGCCTTTCAGCTGGTCAATGCTGGTGAATTTACCCTGCTGGCCGACAAACAGCGCGGAGTTGTCGTAATAAGGCGTGGTGAACAGAACCTGCTTTTCACGTTCCGGGGTGATATCCATACCGGCCATCACCGCGTCGAAACGGCGGAATTTCAGGCTCGGGATCAGGCTGTCAAACGCCTGATTAGTAAAGGTGCAGGTCGCGTCGATCTCTTTACACAATGCGTTCGCCAGATCGACATCGAAACCGACGATTTTGTTATTCGCGTCGGTTGATTCAAACGGAGGGTAGCTCGCTTCGGTGGCGAAACGGATAGTCTGGGCTGCTGTAGCGGTAAGGCTTACGCTTGCAAGTAGCGCGGCAATCAGTACTTTTTTCATTGTCATTAATCCCGATTCTTCAGTGAGATAGGTAATATTTAAACGCGTCGGTCTGCGGCGCGGCAAAGCAGCCCGCATCCCCTTGCTCAACAATGTGACCATTTTCCATGTACACCACGCGGCTGGCGGTTTTACGCGCCACTTCCACTTCGTGGGTCACGATAACTTGCGTGATGCCGGTTTCAGACAGCTCACGAATGATACTGACGATTTGCGCGGTGATTTCCGGATCGAGCGCGGCGGTAGGTTCATCAAACAACAGCACCTGCGGCTCCATCATCAGCGCGCGGGCGATAGCGACACGTTGTTGCTGACCACCGGATAAATGCAGCGGAAAACGGTCGCTATACGGTTTAAGGCGTAAACGCTCCAGCAGCTTCTCGGCGCGCGCCAGCGCCTGATCTTTGCTTAAACCGAGCACGCGGCACGGCGCTTCAATCAGGTTTTGCAGCACGGTCAGATGCGGCCAGAGATTATATTGCTGAAATACCATGCCCACGTTCTGGCGCAATTCACGGATCGCTTTATCAGATGGGGTTTTGGCAAAGTCGAAGTGATTGCCTGCAATGCTTAAGTGGCCGGAACGCGGCATTTCGAGCAGGTTGAGTACGCGCAACAGCGAACTTTTACCCGCGCCGCTTGGGCCGAGCAGCACCAGTGTTTCCCCTTGCGGGCAATCCAGTGTGATATCGAACAGCGCCTGGTGTGCGCCGTAAAAGCAATTGATGCTGTTTAATTTAATACTCATCGAAGCAGTCTGATAGCAATTGAGGCCGCAAATAGTAACGTTGACAGAATAGTTATGCAATATTTGTGCGTTAAAACTTAAAAATAAACCAACTTCCTACATAAAGTTAGCACAAAATACCGAGCGGTGCGGGAACCAGGCATAAATGTCGGCATTCACCGCGGAATGCCAGACATTTTACGGGGGTTATCTAATACGGCATGAAATAATCACCGATGTTCTACCGACTGACGTAGTGTTCCGGCGGGCGCATGAACGGTACTGCCGAGATAGCGCACATCATCTACCGCCCAGCACTGGCCTTCGCGGATCATCAGCACTTCATCCCGCCAGCTTTGGTCACCTTTGGTGAGCGTGACGCGCAGCGGAATATTCCGTGCATCGGTATTCGGAATGGTCGATGCACTGGCGACGTCAGCCTTTTCCGGTGTGACGTTGCGGCTGGAGAACGGATCCGCTTTTAAAAGCGTGGCGTTGCGCGAATCACGGCTGGCGGCGGTGAGCATTTTGCTCAGATCATCGCTCAGATAGGGGCGCAGCGTAGTCCAGTCGTTACCGGGGTGCGCGATGCGGTAGTCATAAAATTGCTGTGCTACGGAATCCGGGCCGCCTTCCACACACGGGCCAACGCGCGCGCCCGTATCCTTAAATGCCGGGGTTACCGTGGTACAGGCGCTTAACAGCAGCGCGCATGGCAAGGCGAGAGTCAAAACTGAATAGCGCATATTGATTTCCTTATTTCTCTTCAGAAGTCACGACCTTTCAAGAATAGTGTATTGATCTGATAATGTGTGGTGTAACGCATTGAACGTTAAAAGGAGAAACCGATGCAGTTTTCAACCACACCGACGCTGGAAGGGCAACCGATTGTCGAGTACTGCGGGGTCGTGACCGGGGAAGCGATTCTCGGGGCGAATATTTTTCGTGACTTCTTTGCCGGCATCCGCGATATCGTTGGCGGCCGCTCCGGTGCTTATGAGAAAGAGCTACGCAAGGCGCGTGATATCGCGTTTCGCGAACTCGGCGAGCAGGCTAAAGCGCTGGGGGCAAACGCGGTGGTGGGCATTGATGTTGATTACGAAACGGTGGGCAAAGACGGCAGTATGCTGATGGTGTGCGTCAGCGGTACGGCGGTGAAAACGCAGGCATGAAAAATATCGCATTACTGTTGCTGGCGCTGTTGCTCGCAGGTTGCGCCAGTGAAAAAGGCATTATTGATAAAAACGGTTATCAGCTTGATACCCGGCGGCAAGCGCAGGCGGCGTATCCGCGAATTAAAGTGTTGGTTATTCATTACACTGCCGATGATTTTGATGTGTCGCTGGCCACTCTGACGGATAAGCAGGTGAGTGCGCATTACCTGATCCCGGCAGATCCACCGCTGCACCACGGTAAACCGCGGATCTGGCAACTGGTGCCAGAGCAGGAGTTAGCCTGGCACGCAGGGGCTAGTTTCTGGCGCGGCGCGACACGCATCAATGACACCTCTATTGGCATTGAACTGGAAAATCGCGGCTGGCAACGTACCGCCGGCGGAAAACAATTCGCACCTTTTGCGCCCGCGCAAATTAATGCATTGATTCCTCTGGTAAAAGATATAGTCTCGCGCTACAACATTGCGCCGCAAAATATCGTCGCACATGCGGATATTGCGCCGCAGCGTAAAGACGATCCCGGCCCGTTGTTCCCATGGCAAACGTTGTTTTCCCAGGGGATTGGCGCCTGGCCGGATGCGCAGCGTGTGGCGTTTTACTTAAATGGACGTTCTGCCCATGAGCCGGTAGATACGGCTTCTTTGCTTGATTTACTGGCGCGGTACGGTTACGACGTGAAACCGCAGATGTCGGCTGCAGAGCAAAAACGGGTAATTATGGCGTTTCAAATGCATTTCCGTCCGGGGCTGTGGAATGGCATAGCTGACGCTGAAAGCCTGGCGATTGCCGAGGCATTACTGGAAAAATATGGCCAGGCGGGGTAATTCCCACGGCTTTTTTATGACGAGGTCAATGGAGATGAGGTTTCGCATCATATCAGGCGCGCTGCTGATGGCGGCTTTTTCTGCCCATGCCGCGCCAAACCCGGTGACGGTGTTCAGTTGTGCTTACTGGGATAAATCCACGGATAACGTGGAAAAACTCGATAAATGCGTTGAAGTAAAAGAGGGTAAGCTCAGATTCTTGCCCGCGTTGTTTGCGAAAACCCGCGACGTCGAAGGGATGTCGTGGGTCGGTCTGTATGACTATATGCGCGCCGCCGGGTTGATGGATGCCGATTACTATGTGCGTTCGCCGGACAGTTACCTTTCCGTTGTGCACTTTGATAATGGCCCGGACTGGTTTGTTGAAGGGCTGGTGCGCTCGCGCCAGAACGGCAAAGTAGGCTACTGGGACGACAATTTCCGTAACCGCATCGCACCGCAATTTGACTATGCCTGGCAGTTTAAAGAGGGCAGAGCGCTGGTGTGTAACGGCTGCAAACCGCAAAAAGATGGCGAGCATACCGCGCTGGTCGGCGGGGAGTGGTTCTATATCGATAAAAGCGGGCAGAAAATTTCTGACGTCAAATCCGGCCCGTTTTAAATCATTCAGCGGTGCAGTTTGCCGTGGTCTTTTAACCAGTACGCCGTGCGTTTGATGCCTTCATCCAGCGTCACAATCGGCGTATAGCCCAGTTCCTGCCGGGCGCGGCTGATATCCAGCGTGAAATCAAAATTGAGCTTCGACACGCCGTAATGGGTGAACGCAGGTTCTTTGGCGCGTTTATCACCGAAATGCTCCATGCTGCGCGCTACCATATCCAGCATCGCGTAGGGCACCGAGCGAATCCGGCAGTGAATACCCAGTTCATCAATTAATGTCTGCACGATGCTGCGCAGCGATCGCGGCTCGCCGTTGGTAATGTTGTACGCCCGCCCGGAAGGCAGCTTATCGCACTGAGGCTGGCTGGCGAGCCACATCGCCTGCACCGCGTTTTCGTAATAGGTCATATCCACCAGCGCATCGCCGCCGCGCGGCAGCAACACGCTGCGGTAGTGGTGCATCATCTGCGCCAGACGCGGAATAAAGACTTTATCGTGCGGACCAAACAGGCTTTGTGGGCGCAAAATAGTGAAACGGGTGTTGGGGTTCGCCTGCGCCAGCAGATCGATCACCTGTTCCCCGGCCGCTTTGCTGCGGGCAAATTCGTTGGCGAAGCGCGCCGGACGAAAGTCTTCACTGATATCGCGATGGTGGTGATAGTCAAAATAGAGCGAAGGGGAGGAGATATGAATGAAATTGCGCACGCCCCAGGCGACGGCCCACTCACCGAGACGGCGAGTCGCGCGCACATTTGCCAGATCAAACGCTTCCTGGGTTCCCCATGGCGATGTGAAACTTGAGCAGTGCCACAGCGTGTCGATCCCGGCAAGCATCACTTTTGCCTGCGAGGAGACCAGCTCGGTCAGATCGGCGTGCACAAATTCAGCGCCCATTTTACTGAGTAACTTGCCCATGGCTTCGTTACGACCAGTGGCCCTGACGCTAATTCCTTTTTGCCGCAAATACTCGACCGCGTTTCGGCCTAAACCGCTGGTTGCGCCCGTGACCAGTACTTTCATATCGATCCATTGTGTTGAAAAGGCTTTATCGCGGGCATTCTTCCGTGAATTACGCTCTGATGCAATGGGATGACGAAAAGAAAAGCGGTGAAGCTCAGACTTTTTCTCTATTTTGTTCTGCAAGATGGGCAATACGCTGCGCCATGCCGCGAAAAATAAACAGATGCGCCGGAAACATCAATAACCAGTACCACAGCCCTGGCATACCGTGCGGATGCCACCATGCGCGGACATCCAGCAGCCGGTGATCGCCTTTATCGGTCAACGTAAAGCTGAGCCGCCCAAGCCCCGGCGCTTTCATACCAAACAGCAGCGCCAGTTGCTGCTCAGGCTCGACAATGATCACTTTCCAGCTATCAACCGCGTCACCGGTTTGCAAAAACGGGTGCGCAGGTCGACCACGCGGCAATTTGTGACCGATTAAATGATCAAGCGCCGCGCGGGTTTGCCAGAGAATGTTGCCGAAGAAGTAGCGCTCTTTACCACCGATGCGGTTAACCACTTCCCACAATGCGCTCAGGCTGGCAGTGGTTTTCACTGTGTAACCCGCTTGTTTTGGGTAGTAACCATATTGCGGGCGCCAGCGGGAAAACGCCTGCGGGTCGTAACCCCAGTCGCTGGAGTTGACCAGTTTTTCCTCCTCCTGCAGGGTGCGGCGCACCGCGTCGTCAAACGGGATCAGCGCCTGAGGGATCAGACGGCGCAATTCGGTATCATCTGCCAGCAAATCATGCTTTAAGCCCTGAATTAACGCTTTGGCGATGGTCGGCGGCACAGAGGTAATGAGGTGCAAAAACCAGACGGAAATCAGCCGGGTGGGGAGGGGGATCGGGATCAGCGGGCGATGAACGCCGCTCACGCGCATAAAGTGATCAAACTGCTGCTGATAGCTCAGCACTTCCGGCCCGGCGGCCTCAAACACCCGGTGTTCCTGCGCGGGGTGCTGAAGCAGCTCGACCAGATAATGCAGTAAATTTTCCAGCGCAATTGGTGTTGTGCGCGAGCGCACCCAGCGCGGCGGCGTTAACACCGGCAGGTTAAACACCATATCGCGCATCACTTCGAAGGCGGCGGAACCCGCACCAACAATGATGCCGGCGCGTAATTCGGTAACGGGAATGCCCGCCGCGCGCAGTAGATCGCCGGTGTATTGCCGGGCCAGCAGGTGGTCGGAATTCGTTTCGCCCTTCGCCTGTAACGAACTGAGAAAGATAACCTGCTTAACCGACGAACCCTGCAGCGCATCGCGCACATTCAGCGCGATTTGCCGCTCGTGGGCGACGAAATTGCCGCTTTCTCCCATGCTGTGCACCAGATAGTAGAGCGTATCGATATCGTGCAGTAACGCGGGCAACTCCTGTGGCCACCAGAGATCAACGCGATGGCAGCTTACGCCCGGCAGTTGCTGCTTTTGCAGGCGAGTTAAGTTTCTCGCGACCGCGTTGATTTGATGACCTTGCTGGCTGAGCGCTTCGACCAGCCGTTGTCCAATATAGCCGCTGGCACCAAGCACCAGGATCCGCTGCGCCACGTTCGCTCCTTAGTGCTGTAAAAAGGTCTGCCAGTGGCGAACCACTTCTTCCAGTTGCTGACGATTAACATCCAGATGCGTGACCAGGCGCACCACTGGCGAGGCGTTGATCAACACGCCGCGCTCGCGCAGATACGCGCCCAACGCTTGTGCGTTATCGCCCACCCGAATAAACAGCATATTGGTGTCGTGGCGCATCACATCTGCGCCAATCTCTTTCAGTTGCGCGGCCAGCCACGCGGCATTTGCATGGTCTTCTTCCAGCCGCGCGACATTATTTTGTAATGCATAAAGGCCCGCCGCCGCCAGAATCCCGGCCTGACGCATGCCGCCGCCGGTCATTTTACGCCAGCGATTAGCGCGGGTGATATACGCTTTATCGCCCACCAGCAGGGAGCCCACCGGCGTGCCGAGACCTTTTGACAGGCAAATGGTGAACGAGTCGCAAAATTGGGCGATCTCTTTCAGCTCGCAGCCATATTCCACCAGCGCGTTGAAGATGCGCGCACCGTCGACATGCAGCGACAATCCGCGTTCGCGGGTAAATTCCCACGCCTGTCGCAGGTAGTCGCGCGGTAGCACTTTGCCGTTGTGGGTGTTTTCGAGGCTCAGCAGTTTGGTACGAGCGAAGTGAATGTCGTCGGCTTTGATTTTCGCCGCGACTTTATCCAGCGGCAGCGTACCATCGGCGGCGGCATCGATAGGTTGCGGCTGGATGCTGCCAAGCACCGCCGCGCCGCCCGCTTCGTAGAGATAGTTATGCGCCCCCTGGCCGACAATGTACTCTTCACCGCGTTCGCAGTGGCTGAGCAGGGCGACCAGGTTTGCCTGGGTACCAGTCGGCAAAAACAGCGCCGCCTCTTTACCGCTGAGTTTGGCGGCGTAACGTTGCAGTTCATTGACCGTCGGGTCATCACCGTAAACGTCGTCCCCGACCGGGGCGGCCATCATCTGTTCCAGCATGGCGCGGCTCGGGCGGGTTACGGTATCACTGCGTAAATCGATCACGGCATTTCCTTCTCTTACGATGGGTAATGCCCTCTGTTTTACCTGAGCCAGTTGGTTTTCGCCAGTTCGATCACCTCATCGCCGCGCCCGCTGATGATGGCGCGCATCATATAGAGGCTAAAGCCTTTGGCCTGTTCCAGCTTGATTTGCGGCGGGATCGCCAGCTCTTCTTTCGCCACGGTGACATCCACCAGCACCGGGCCATCGATCGAGAAGGCGCGCTGTAGGGCATCGTCAACATCGGCCGATTTTTCCACGCGAATACCGGTAATGCCGCAGGCCTCGGCGATACGCGCAAAGTTGGTATCCTGCAGTTCCGTGCCATCCGTCAGGTAGCCGCCCGCTTTCATCTCCATCGCCACAAAACCGAGCACGCTGTTATTGAAAACGATAATTTTCAACGGCAGTTTCATCTGCACCACCGACAGGAAATCGCCCATCAGCATGCTAAAACCGCCGTCGCCACACAGCGCAACCACTTGCCGTTGTGGGAATGTAGCCTGAGCGCCCAGCGCTTGCGGCATGGCATTTGCCATCGAACCGTGGTTAAAGGAGCCAATCAGACGGCGTTTGCCATTCATTTTCAGGTAACGTGCAGCCCAGACGGTCGGCGTGCCGACATCGCAGGTGAAAATGGCGTCATCGTCAGCGAAGTGGCTAATTTGCTGCGCCAGATATTGTGGATGGATCGCTTTGTCGCTCGGTTTTGCCAGATCATCCAGCCCTTTGCGCGCCTGGCGATAATCCTCCAGCGCTTTGTCGAGGAATTTGCGCTCGGTTTTTTCCTCCAGCAACGGTAACAGAGCGGCAAGCGTGGCTTTGATATCGCCCACCAGCGCCATATCTACTTTGCTGTGCGCACCGATACTCCCCGGATTAATGTCGATCTGGATTATTTTCGCATCGGTGGGGTAGAACGCGCGGTAAGGAAATTGGGTGCCGAGCAGCACCAGCGTGTCGGCATTCATCATGGTATGGAAACCCGATGAGAAGCCAATTAAGCCCGTCATTCCCACGTCAAAAGGATTGTCGTATTCCACATGTTCTTTACCGCGCATGGCGTGGACAATCGGAGCCTTCAGCTTACCGGCAAACGCCAGCAACTCTTTATGCGCTCCGGCACAGCCGCTGCCGCACATCAGCGCAATGTTAGTGGAATAGCGCAGCAGTTGCGCCAGCTTGTGCAACTCCTGTTCGGCGGGGGTAACAACCGGCTGCGGTGCGCTATACCAGTGGCTGCTGGCGCTTTCCGGCGCAGGTTTCAGCGCGACATCACCCGGCAGTACCACCACCGACACACCTTTGTTGAGAATGGCTTTGCGCATGGCGATCGCCAGCACCTGCGGGATCTGTTCCGGGTTTGACACCAGCTCGCAGTAGTGGCTGCATTCGCGAAACAGCTCCTGCGGATGGGTTTCCTGGAAATAACCGCTGCCGATCTCACTGGAAGGGATATGTGCGGCAATTGCCAGCACCGGAACATGGTTGCGGTGGCAGTCGAACAAGCCGTTAATCAAATGCAGGTTTCCTGGCCCGCACGAACCTGCGCAGACAGCCAGCTCGCCGGTGAGTTGCGCTTCTGCGCCTGCGGCAAAAGCGGCGACTTCTTCATGACGGGTCGGCATCCAGTCGATGGTGCCCATGCGGTTCAGGCTGTCACTTAAGCCGTTAAGGGAATCGCCGGTGACTCCCCAAATGCGTTTTACGCCTGCCTGCTCCAGCGTTTTGGCGATATACGCGGCCACTGTCTGTTTCATCTACGACGCTCCTTTTTGTGATCTTGCCTACAAGCTTAGACAATGAATGCGTCACAAAGCGGATTTAGAATGAGCTTTTATAAAACAGGGGTTTATTTTTGTTACAGATGGGAATAGTCTGACACAGGTCGATGAAAACAGGAATCATTTCAAATGGTTAAATCATTGTTAAACTCAGTTAATAAGATGTTTTCGCATGAAGATTTTGGCCGTCTGCTGCTGCGTTTGATGGTCGGCGGGCTGATGCTATTCCACGGGCTGCACAAATTAATTGGCGGTATTGATGGGATTGCAGGGATGCTGGCGGCGAAGGGGCTTCCCGGTTTTATCGCTTATGGCGTGCTGATTGGTGAAGTGCTGTGCCCGATCCTGATTATCCTCGGAGTACTGACGCGTCCTTCTGCG
Source organism: Kosakonia sp. YIM B13588 (assembly GCF_042788165.1). Taxonomy (NCBI): domain Bacteria; kingdom Pseudomonadati; phylum Pseudomonadota; class Gammaproteobacteria; order Enterobacterales; family Enterobacteriaceae; genus Kosakonia; species Kosakonia sp. YIM B13588. The sequence continues at coordinate 156,698 of NZ_JBHZPO010000002.1, forward strand.
CTGGTGCTGGCATTCACCATGATTGTGGCCTGGTTGCTGGTCGGCGTGGGTAAAACCGGATCGCTGGATGCGACTGGCGCATGGGCGATTGAGAGCATGGTGTATTACTTTATTGCGGCGCTGGTGATTGCGTTTATTGGTGCGGGTCGTTACTCCGTCGCACCTGCCTGGAAGTAAAGGGTTTAAAAAAAAGCGCCCTTCGGATGAGGGGCGCTTTTTTATTGCGGATTATGCCAGTACTAAATCACCTTGCGGGTGGCAGGAGCAGGCCAGCACGAAGCCGTCGGCAATCTCTTGTTCCGTCAGCGTCATGGTGCTGCTGACGGTATATTCACCGGAAACTACCTGCGTTTTACAGCAACCGCAGACACCGGCACGGCAGGCAGCATTGACCGGCATTTTATTGCTTTCCAGCGCATCCAGCAGCGTGCTGCCCACTGGCGCGTAGAAGGTTTTCATCGGCGAGAGTTTGCTGAATTTCAGCCCGCTGGTCGCGGCTTCAGCCACTGGCGTAAAGAATTTCTCTTTAAAGAAACGCGTCACGCCAAGCGCTTTGACTTCGCTTTCAACCCAATCCATATACGGTGCCGGACCGCAGGTCATTACCGTGCGCGCCGCCAGTTCCGGCACCTGGCTCAGCAACTCGCGGCTCAGACGGCCAGAGGCAAATCCCGCCGTGGCGTTATTTTCCGCCACCAGCGTGACCGGGTAATCACGCCATTCCTCGGCAAAAATCACGTCTTCCGGCGAACGCACGTTAAAGATCACCTGTACGTCAGCATGCGGACGGTAATGTGCCAGCCAGCGACGCATTGACATAATCGGCGTCACGCCGCACCCTGCCGCCAGCAGCAACAACTTATCGTTCGGTTCGTTATCGCAGGTGAATTCTCCCTGCGCATCGGAAAGCCACAGATAATCGCCGCGTTTTACTTCCCGTGTCAGCCACTGAGAACCTGCGCCATCATCAATACGGCGTACGGTCAGCGTGATGTATTCGCTAACGCCCGGCGTTGAAGAGATGGTGTAGGCCCGCAGCGTATCCGCGCTGTTGCGGATACTCACCAGCGCATATTGCCCGGCGCGATAGGGGTAGTAATCGTGGCACAACAGCGACAGTGTCCAGACATCCGGCGTTTCCTGCTGGATATGGTGAACCTGCATACGCCACGGGCATTGGGGGGTTGGCATGGTCATGGTTAGCTCCTTACGCGCTCAGCAACTGCTGCATATCCTGTTCCACGGTCGTCACCTGGCGCAGGCCGAATTTCTCATTCAGCACAGCCAGCAGATCCGGCGTCAGGAAGCCCGGTGCCGTCGGCCCGGTGACAACATTTGTCACACCCAGCGAGAGCAGGGTCAGCAGGATGACAATCGCTTTTTGTTCGAACCAGGAGAGCACCAGCGACAGCGGCAGATCGTTAACGCCACAGCCCAGTTTTTCCGCCAGCGTCACCGCCAGGATGATGGCTGAGTAAGCATCGTTACACTGACCCGCATCAATCAGGCGCGGCAGGCCTTCAATGTTGCCAAAGTCGAGTTTGTTGAAGCGGTATTTACCGCAGGCCAGTGTCAGGATCAGGCAGTCATCCGGCACCTGGGTGGCGAAATCGGTAAAGTAGTTACGCTCACCGCGCGCACCGTCACAGCCACCGACCAGGAAGACGTGACGCAGTTTTTCACGGCTCACCAGATCAATCAGTGAATCCACCGCGCCAAGCAGCGTCTGGCGACCAAAACCGACGGTGATCAGGTGTTCGATTTCGCTGAACGGGAAGCCGGACATCTGTTGTGCCTGGCGGATCACCGGTGCGAAATCGTCGCCTTCCAGATGGTTAACACCCGGCCAGCCGACGATGCTGCGTGTCCAGATACGATCGTCATAAGAACCAACGGTCGGATCGATAATGCAGTTGGAGGTCATGACGATGGGGCCCGGGAAGCGGGCGAATTCCACCTGCTGGTTCTGCCAGCCGCTGCCGTAGTTGCCGATCAGATGTTTGAATTTGCGCAGTTCCGGGTAGCCGTGCGCCGGCAACATTTCACCGTGGGTATAGACGTTTACGCCGGTGCCTTCGGTTTGTTGCAGCAAGTTGTAGAGATCTTTCAGGTCGTGACCGGAAATCAGGATACATTTACCGGCAACGGCTTTGACGTTGACCTGAGTCGGCGTCGGGTGACCGTAAGTGCTGGTTTCACCGGCGTCCAGAATGCTCATCACGCTGAAGTTCATCTGGCCAATTTCCATTGAACATTCGAGCAGGGCATTCATATCAGAAGGCCAGGTGCCCAGCCACGCCATGATTTTGTGATAACGGGCGTAGATATCGTTGTCGTACTGGCCCAGCACATGGGCGTGCTCCATATAGGCTGCCGCGCCTTTCAGGCCGTACAGGCAGAGCAGACGCAGACCAAGGATGTTTTCGCCAATCGCCGCTTTGTCTTTGTTCGGTGTGAATTCCGCCGCCTGGCGTTGCAGATCACCGAGATCGTCGCTGACCAGTTGCAGGTCGGCCATCGGGTTATCGACATGGGCATTCGGATCGATAGCGAGGCAGCGTGCTTTCAGCGCTTCACGTTTGGCAATCGCCTCGCGCGCGTAGCCGACAATACGCACGGAATCGAAGTTAACGTTGGTGAGGGTAGAGAAGAAGGCGCGCGGCGCAAAGTTATCGATCTCGTGGTCGATCAGATCGTAATCACGTGCTTTGCTGGCCCAGGCGGAGAGCCCTTGTAACGCGGCAATCAGTAGATCCTGCAGGTCGGAGGTTTCAGCGGTTTTACCGCACATCCCCTGCGCGTACGCACAGCCGTTGCCCGCCGGAGTTCGGATGGTTTGTTCACATTGCACACAAAACATGGTCACACCTTTATGTTAAAGTTATATTTTAAATACATGTTTAAGATTATGCTGCTGTCGGGAGGCTTAAAAGCGATTTTGTCGGCAATTTAAGGGGATATTGATTTAGCGCAAGTTTGGCGGCAGGCATCTACCGCCAATGAAGTTTCAGGCAGAGAAAAAGGCCATTAATAGCGGCACCAGCAAGCTGAGAATAAAACCGTGCACAATGGCGGCGGGCACCAGTTCCAGGCCACCGGAGCGCTGGAGGACCGGCAGGGTGAAATCCATTGATGTCGCCCCCGATAACCCAAGCGCGGTAGAACGGCTGCGGCGTACCAGACCGGGGATCAACATAATGGCAATCAACTCGCGCGCCAGATCGTTAAAGAAGGCGGCGCTGCCGATCACCGGGCCGAACGACTCGGTGAGCAGGATGCCCGACAACGAGTACCAGCCAAATCCCGATGCCATGGCAAGGCCCGTTTTTAGCGGCAGGCCGAGGATCAGCGCATTAATTACACCGCCGAGCAGCGAACTGACGGCAACTACCACGGCAATAATCATCCCACGGCGGTTGAGGACAATCTGTTTCAGCGTCATGCCGCTGTTACGCAACTGAATTCCTACCAGCAGCAACAGGAAGATCAACGTGTATTCGCTGGCTTCCGTGGCATAGCGTAAAAACGCCAGCCCGGAAAGACCAATGGCGAAACCGATCACCACCACACCGCACAGACGCAGGGATTCCAGCGCCATCGCAATACGCGAAGGCAATTTTTCTTGCTGGTGTTGGTGATGCCACGGCAGCGTGCGCTCCAGCCACAGCAGCGCAGCGGCGTTACACAGCAGGATCACCACCACGCTGACTGCCGAATAGTGCAATATCGCCAGTAAGTTCGCGCTGAGATTATCGAGAAAGGCGAGGCTTATCCCCATAAAAAAGAGGATCAGATAGACAATCCAGCTGAGTAATTTATTGATAAGTTTGAGCGCAGCAGTGTGGCGCAGGGGAACCAGATAACCGATGACCAACGGCAGAAGAATAATTAACAGTCCTGAAAGCATGAAGCGCCCGAATCCTTGCAAAGTGAAAACACCGGGGAACACACTACCCAAAGGTGGAAAATGAGTAAAGCTGCAAAAAATAAGAAAGATTATGCAAAAGACCCGGCACAAAACCGGGTCTTTATATTAAGCGCGTTTTTCCAGCAGCGTACGGTAGATCACGCCACCGAGGAGGCCGCCGATAATCGGCATTACCCAGAACAACCATAATTGCTCTAACGCCCAGCCACCCTGGAAAATTGCCACGGCGGTGCTGCGCGCCGGGTTAACCGAGGTGTTGGTGACCGGGATGCTAATCAAATGGATTAACGTCAGCGCCAGGCCAATGGCGATGGGCGCAAAGCCGGCAGGTGCATTTTTATCTGTCGCACCGTGAATAACCAACAAGAAACCACAGGTCAGGACAATCTCAATAATAATGGCGGAATACATTGAGTAATGCCCTGGTGAATGTTCACCGTAGCCGTTGGAGGCGAAACCGCTGGCTGCCGCATCGAAACCGCTTTTACCGCTGGCAATTAAATAGAGCACTGCTGCGGCAATAATGCCGCCAACCAGTTGTGCGAGAATATATCCCACCACCTCTTTTGCCGGAAAACGGCCGCCAGCCCATAGGCCGAGCGTCACTGCCGGATTAAAATGACCGCCGGAAATATGCCCGACGGCAAATGCCATGGTCATGACCGTTAAACCGAACGCCAGCGCTACCCCGGCAAAACCAATGCCGGTTTGCGGAAACGTTGCCGCCAGCACTGCGCTGCCGCAGCCGCCAAATACCAGCCAGAATGTGCCAAAACATTCCGCCGCTAATTTTCTAAACATAGCCACCTCGATAAAAACAGAAACGGGCCCGCGCCCGCACTATGTGTCAGACATCAATGGATGCGTGAATAAAAGCGTGCGTATTGTAGGGAGCAACGAAATAAAACAACCAGTTATAAAAACCAGTAAATTGATTTCAAGTAGATAATAGGTTGTAAGTTATTGCTTTTAGATGGTGTTAAGTTCTTACTTAACTCGATAAATAAGAAATATATGCTATTTAATGTCGTGGTTAATTTTTTTAAATATAACAATGATGGAGCCATCGCATATATTTCAATGAAATATTGCACTTAGCGCGTGTTCTGCCGCTTTTCGTCCCGCTATACTCCTTCAAGAATAGACGGAAAAGCCCAGAGATGCCGGAGGAAGAATGATTCTGGAGCGCGTGGAAATTGTCGGCTTTCGTGGCATTAATCGTTTATCGCTGATGCTTGAGCAGAACAACGTGTTAATTGGGGAAAATGCCTGGGGTAAATCGAGCCTGTTGGACGCGTTAACCCTGCTACTGTCACCGGAAACGGATCTCTACCATTTTGTCCGCAATGATTTTTGGTTTCCGCCGGGGGATCTGCAAGGACGCGAACATCATCTGCATATTATTCTGACTTTCCGCGAATCCGAACCCGGCCGCTACCGCACGCGGCGTTATCGCCCGTTGGCGGATTGCTGGGTTGCCGGGAATGACGGTTATCGTCGCTTGTTCTACCGGCACGAAGGCGAGCTTTCTGACGATGGCAGCGTAATGACGCTACGCGGTTTTCTTGATGCGCAAGGGGATTTGCTGCCGCTGGAAGACATTGATGAAAGTGCCCGCCACCTGGTGCGGCTGATGCCGGTATTGCGGCTGCGTGATGCGCGCTTTATGCGCCGCATCCGTAACGGCAGCGTACCGGACACGCCGTTGCTGGAAAACACCGCGCGTCAGCTTGATTTCCTCTCCCACGAATTAATCTCTCGCCCGCAAAATTTAACCGATGCGCAGATACGCCACGGGCTGTCGGCGATGGTGCAATTGCTTGAGCACTATTTTGCCGAGCAGGGCAGTGGCGCTTCACACCAGCGCCTGATGCGTCGCCGTTCTCATGACGAGCAACGCAGCTGGCGCTATCTCGACATTATTAACCGCATGATCGATAAGCCCGGCGGGCGGATGTACCGGGTTATCCTGCTGGGGTTTTTCGCCACGCTGCTCCAGGCGAAAGGTTCTGTTCATCTCGACCGTGACGCGCGGCCGCTATTGCTGGTGGAAGATCCGGAAACGCGGCTGCATCCGATCATGCTCTCTGTGGCCTGGCAGTTGCTGAACTTGCTGCCGTTACAAAAGATAACTACCACCAACTCCGGCGAGCTGCTGTCATTAACGCCGGTTGAACATGTTTGCCGCCTGGTGCGCGAGTCTTCGCGTGTGGCGGCCTGGCGTCTTGGCCCTGGCGGTTTAAGCGCCGAAGATGGGCGGCGCATTGCGTTTCATATTCGCGTTAACCGGCCTTCTTCCCTGTTTGCCCGCTGTTGGTTGCTGGTGGAAGGGGAGACGGAGAACTGGGTTATTAATGAGCTGGCGCGCCAGTGCGGCCATCATTTCGATGCCGAAGGGGTGAAAATTATTGAGTTTGCCCAGTCAGGCTTAAAGCCGCTGATTAAGTTTGCGCGCCGCATGGGCATTGAATGGCATGTACTGGTAGATGGCGACGAAGCCGGGAAGAAGTATGCCGCCACCGTGCGCAGCCTGCTCGATAACGACAGAGATCAGACGCGCGAGCATCTGACGGAGCTGCCGGCGCTGGATATGGAGCACTTTATGTACCGCGAAGGGTTCGCAGATGTCTATCACCGTGTCGCGCAGTTACCGGAAAATGTGTCGATGAATATGCGGCGTGTGATTATCAAAGCAATTCACCGCTCGTCAAAACCGGATCTGGCGATTGAAGTAGCACTGGAAGCGGGCAGACGCGGCGTGGAGTCGGTGCCGCATCTGTTTCGGAAAATGTTTTCCCGCGTGCTCTGGCTGGCACGCGGGCGGGCAGATTAGTTCTGGCAGTGAGCGGCAGTCTGCGCCTGCAGGCTGTCGAGCAGCTCGTAGCGGCGGCGATACTCAGAGCGCTTTTTGCTGGCGATCTCTTCCATCGGTTTACGCGGCATCACCAGCGGCAGCACGAAGTCGCCATGCTGGTCGGCAACGGCACCCAGCGATTCCCAGAAGCTGTTGTAATCGGCATGCAGCAGCCCCTGTTTTTTCTTGCGATAACGGGCGTTGCGGTAGATATGCGTTTCATTGCTGACAGCGCGGATCTCTTCCACTTGCAGAAATTTCGCCATCGTCATAGCGGTTTCCACCAGCAGACGTTTCGGGAATAGCCCATGACACGCTTTGGTCGCTACCTGAATCGCCTCATGCGGAACATGCGCTTTTGCGCCCTGCAGCCCACCAATATAGAGCGTGGTTTTACCGGCGAACTGGCACAAAGCAAAGGTCAGTTCTGCAAGTATGGTGTCTTGCGCATCGCAGAATACCAGTGTCGCTTCGCCCTCTTTATCCAGCATGAAATCTGAACGCAACCGCAGCGAATAGGCCTGCTCATCTTTACCGGTCAGCACAGCCAGCGTGAGGCCGGCTTTGCTGAGATAGCTGTTGATGAGTGAAGCGGGCAACAGGCGAATCATGTTTTCATAGTGCCAGCAAATAGCTTGCGCCGTTTGCGTACGGTTCATATTGATTGACAGCCACGGGCGGTGTAAACGGCACGGCAGCCCAGGCTGAACGTGCAGCATCTGCGCCAGGAGAGGTTGCTGGACCAGGCGTGCCAGATAGCGCGCGGTGCTGACCGGCGTGGTCAACGAACGCAGCAAAAATTTACGGCGATAAGCCAGGTTCTGCCAGGCACGCCCCGGCATCAATTCACCGGAAATTAAACAACGAAAGAGCTGCCCGGCGGTTTTCGGCAAAGGCAGTTCAGTATGAGTAGCTTGAACGATGGTGGACATGTTGAAATCCGGATGTCACTGAGATGACGCAATTTCAACAGCTGCTCTCTCAACGCCGTCTAAATGAAAGATGGAGAAAATGCGAATTTTTTGTTTCGTTGATGTTCTGTTTAGTTAAGATTGGCCTCTATAAACTGCATGTCCGATTATCTGGGATTTTTATGAAACTGAAGGGAAAACGCAGGACAGGAATGATTGTGCTGGCAGTGGTGGTTTTACTGGCGGCATTTTGGTTGTGGGGCAAACTCAACGCTCCTGTTGTCCAATATCAGACGCTGATTGTACGGCCAGGTGAATTACAACAAAGCGTGCTGGCGACCGGGAAACTGGATGCGCTCCGTAAGGTTGATGTTGGTGCCCAGGTCAATGGTCAGTTAAAAACGCTGTCGGTAAATATCGGCGATAAGGTAAAGAAAGATCAGCTCCTGGGTGTAATCGACCCCGATCAGGCAGAAAACCAAATCAAAGAAGTGGATGCGACCTTAATGGAACTGCGGGCGCAGCGCCGACAGGCGCAGGCTGAACTGAAGCTGGCTCAAGTGACGTTAGCGCGCCAGCAACAACTGGTGAAAAGCAATTTGATCTCCCGCCAGGATCTGGACACCTCGGCGACGGATGTGGCGGTAAAAGAAGCGCAAATCGGCACCATTGATGCCCAGATCAAACGTAACCAGGCCACGCTGGATACCGCGAAAACCAACCTTGATTACACACGCATTCTTGCCCCGATGGCCGGTGAAGTGACGCAAATTACCACGTTGCAGGGCCAGACGGTGATTGCCGTGCAACAAGCGCCGAACATCCTGACGCTGGCCGATATGAGCACGATGCTGGTGAAAGCGCAGGTTTCCGAAGCGGATGTCATCCACCTGAAGCCTGGGCAGAAAGCGTGGTTCACCGTGCTTGGCGATCCGGGAACGCGTTATGAAGGCGAACTGAAAGATATTCTGCCGACGCCGGAAAAGGTCAACGATGCGATTTTTTACTATGCGCGTTTTGAAGTGCCAAACCCGGAGGGCGTGCTGCGTCTTGATATGACCGCGCAGGTGCATATCCAACTCACCGGTCTGAAAAACGTGATCACCATCCCGCTGGCGGCACTTGGCGATCCGGTGGGGGACAACCGTTACAAAGTGAAGGTGCTGCGTAATGGTGAAACCCGTGAGCGCGAGGTGACGCTGGGCGCACGTAATGATACGGAAGTGGTGGTGACGAAAGGCCTGGATGCGGGTGAAGAAGTGGTGATTGGCGAGAAAAGCGGAGCGGCGCAATGACAGCATTGCTGGACCTGAATAATATCCGCCGCAGTTATCCGTCCGGCGACGGCCAGGTCGAGGTGCTAAAAGGCATCACGCTGCGCATTAATGCCGGAGAAATGGTGGCGATTGTTGGCGCATCCGGCTCCGGTAAATCCACGCTGATGAACATTCTGGGTTGCCTGGATAAACCCACCAGCGGCACTTATCGGGTGGCGGGAACAGATGTGTCGTTGCTCAGTAGCGATCAGCTTGCGCAGCTGCGCCGCGAACATTTCGGTTTTATCTTTCAGCGTTATCATCTGCTTTCTCATTTGACGGCTGCGCAGAACGTCGAAGTTCCGGCGGTGTATGCGGGAACGGAACGCAAAGCACGGCTGGAGCGCGCAAAAGCATTACTGACCCGCTTAGGGCTGGGTGAGCGGGCTGATTATCAGCCGTCGCAGCTTTCCGGTGGCCAGCAGCAGCGCGTAAGTATTGCCCGCGCGTTGATGAATGGTGGCCAGGTGATTCTGGCCGATGAACCGACCGGCGCACTCGACAGCCACTCTGGCGAAGAGGTGATGGCAATTCTGCATCAGCTGCGCGATCGCGGGCACACGGTAATTATCGTGACGCACGATCCGCAGGTGGCCGCGCAGGCAGAGCGGGTGATTGAAATCCGTGATGGCGAGATAATCAGTAACCCACCAGCCAAAACGGAAGCCGCCGCGCCCGTAAACCATGATGCGATCATGACGCAAGCCGGGGGCTGGCGGCAGTTCGCCAGCCGTTTTCAGGAAGCGCTGACCATGGCCTGGCGCGCTATGGCGGCCAACAAAATGCGCACCTTGCTGACTATGCTTGGCATTATTATCGGTATTGCTTCGGTGGTCTCGATTGTGGTGGTCGGTGATGCCGCTAAACAGCTGGTGCTGGCGGATATTCGTTCGATAGGCACTAATACTATTGATGTCTATCCCGGCAAAGATTTTGGTGACGACGAGCCACAGTATCAGCAGGCGCTGAAATACGACGATCTGCAGGCGATTCAAAAACAGCCCTGGGTTAAGTCTGCCACACCTGCCGTTTCACAAAACCTGCGTTTGCGCTACGGCAATATTGATGTGGCGGCGAGCGCCAATGGCGTAAGCGGGCAATATTTTAATGTGTATGGCATGACGTTCAGCGAAGGCGCCTCGTTTAATGACGAGCAACTGAAAGGCCGGGCGCAGGTAGTGGTGCTCGACAGTAACACCCGCCGTCAGTTATTCCCCAATAAAGCCAGCGTCGTCGGCGAGGTGATCCTGGTTGGCAACATGCCGGCGACGGTAATTGGTGTGGCGGAGGAAAAGCAGTCGATGTTTGGCAGCAGCAAGATCCTGCGCGTCTGGCTGCCGTATAGCACCATCTCCGGGCGTATTATGGGGCAGTCCTGGTTAAACTCCATTACGGTGCGGGTGAATGAGGGCTACAGCAGTGAACAGGCGGAACAGCAGCTCACGCGGTTGCTCAGTTTGCGCCACGGTAAGAAAGATTTCTTCGTCTGGAATATGGACGGGGTCTTGAAAACGGCGGAAAAGACCACACGTACTCTTCAGCTGTTTTTGACGCTGGTGGCGGTCATTTCGTTGCTGGTTGGCGGTATCGGCGTGATGAATATTATGCTGGTGTCGGTCACCGAGCGGACGCGTGAGATTGGCATCAGGATGGCAGTTGGTGCCCGGGCGGGGGATGTTTTGTCGCAGTTTCTGATTGAGGCGGTATTTGTTTGCCTTGTCGGTGGCGCGCTCGGCGTCACGCTATCTATGCTGATTGCCTTTACCTTGCAGCTCTTTTTACCGGGCTGGGAGATTGGTTTTTCTCCGGTGGCGCTGTTAACGGCGTTTTTATGTTCGACGTTTACCGGTGTGCTGTTTGGCTGGTTGCCTGCGCGTAATGCCGCGCGGCTTGACCCGGTGGATGCGCTGGCTCGCGAGTAATAAAAATGCCAGCCGATTGGGCTGGCATTTTGACTGCGGCATGTACACAATGTGATAACAGGCTTCAGGCCATGGCTTCCACTTCTACGGGCACGATGACGCTGGCGTGATTGCCTTTAGGGCCCTGGTGTACATCAAACCGGACAGTCTGCCCGGCTTTTAACGTTCTGTAACCATCCATTTGAATGGTGGAGTAATGCGCGAAGATATCTTCGCCGCCGCCTTCAGGGCAGATAAAACCAAACCCTTTGGCATTGTTGAACCACTTAACAGTACCCGTTTCCATGCTTCGACATCCTTCGTAAATCTTATTTAAGTAAGATGGAATGAACCGGTGGTAGAGCAAGCGGGCTGTTCAAAACCTCGCCAACTCTCGACTGTACAATTTAGATAATTCGTATAACGCGTCAAGCATTTGGCAGGGGTTCTGGGAGGCGGCGCATCAAAATTTTGAAGCAGTTAACGCTATTACAAAGGAATGTGACAGCCGTCGCGAATGACAACGATAGATGATTGTTATCTGACATCTGATGTAGTTTGAAAATACATCTAGACTCATGTAATCGGCCGATTAAACGCTGCCGGAAACTGTAACCTAAGATGAAACGCTAACGATGGGTAAGAGTAATAGCTGGCTGGATTTCGACCAATTGGCGGAAGATAAACTGCGCGACGCGCTGAAACCGCCATCCATGTATAAAGTTATGTTAATGAACGATGATTACACGCCGATGGAATTTGTTATTGACGTGCTACAAAAGTTCTTTTCTTATGATGTAGAACGTGCAACGCAACTGATGCTTACGGTTCACTATCACGGCAGGGCCATTTGTGGTGTTTTCACCGCCGAGGTTGCCGAGACGAAAGTCGCAATGGTGAACAAGTACGCCAGGGAGAACGAGCATCCGTTGCTGTGTACGCTGGAAAGAGCCTGAATGCAGGCATAAAACTTGGGGGAGGTGCCTATGCTCAATCAAGAACTGGAACTCAGTTTAAACATGGCTTTCGCCAGAGCGCGCGAGCACCGACATGAGTTTATGACCGTCGAGCACTTGTTACTGGCGCTGCTCAGTAACCCATCTGCCCGCGAAGCGCTGGAAGCGTGTTCAGTGGACCTGGTGGCGCTGCGGCAGGAACTCGAAGCCTTCATCGAACAAACCACACCCGTTCTACCCATGAGCGAAGAGGAGCGCGACACGCAGCCGACGCTCAGCTTCCAGCGTGTTCTTCAGCGCGCGGTGTTTCACGTTCAGTCATCCGGGCGCAGCGAAGTGTCCGGCGCGAACGTGCTGGTTGCCATTTTTAGCGAGCAGGAGTCGCAAGCGGCTTATCTGCTGCGCAAACATGAAGTAAGCCGCCTTGATGTGGTGAACTTTATCTCTCACGGCACGCGTAAAGACGAGCCAGGCCCATCATCTGACGCCACTGGCAGCAGCAGTAGCGGGCAGGTGAACAGCGAAGAGCAGGCAGGAGGGGAGGAACGTATGGAAAACTTCACCACCAACCTTAATCAGCTTGCTCGTGTGGGAGGAATCGACCCGCTGATTGGCCGTGGTAAAGAGCTTGAGCGTGCGATTCAAGTTCTGTGTCGCCGTCGTAAAAACAACCCGCTGCTGGTGGGCGAATCCGGCGTAGGTAAAACTGCCATCGCCGAAGGGCTGGCGTGGCGTATTGTGCAGGGTGATGTGCCGGAAGTTATGGCTGATTGCACAATTTACTCGCTGGATATCGGTTCCTTGCTGGCCGGTACCAAATACCGTGGCGATTTCGAAAAACGCTTCAAGGCGTTGCTGAAACAACTTGAGCAGGACAATAACAGCATTCTGTTTATCGATGAGATCCATACCATCATCGGTGCAGGCGCTGCGTCTGGTGGGCAAGTGGATGCCGCAAACCTGATCAAACCGCTGCTTTCCAGCGGTAAAATCCGCGTCATGGGTTCCACCACTTATCAGGAATTCAGCAATATCTTTGAAAAAGATCGCGCACTGGCGCGTCGCTTCCAGAAAATTGATATTACTGAGCCGTCCGTTGAGGAAACGGTGCAGATTATCAATGGCCTGAAACCGAAATACGAAGCGCACCACGATGTACGTTACACGGCGAAAGCGGTACGTGCGGCGGTAGAGCTGGCGGTGAAATACATCAATGATCGCCACCTTCCGGATAAAGCGATCGATGTTATCGACGAAGCGGGCGCGCGTGCGCGTCTGATGCCGGTAAGCAAGCGCAAGAAAACCGTTAACGTGGCGGATATCGAATCGGTGGTGGCCCGTATCGCGCGTATTCCTGAGAAGAGCGTTTCTCAGAGCGACCGCGACACGCTGAAAAATCTTGGCGATCGCCTGAAAATGCTGGTGTTCGGTCAGGATAAAGCCATTGAGGCGTTAACCGAAGCCATCAAAATGAGCCGTGCAGGGCTGGGGCAAGACCATAAACCGGTCGGTTCCTTCTTGTTTGCTGGCCCAACCGGCGTGGGTAAAACCGAGGTGACAGTGCAACTGTCGAAAGCGCTGGGCATTGAGCTGCTGCGTTTTGATATGTCCGAATATATGGAACGTCATACTGTCAGCCGCTTGATTGGTGCGCCTCCGGGCTATGTGGGCTTTGATCAGGGCGGTCTGTTGACCGACGCGGTGATCAAACATCCGCACGCGGTGCTGCTGCTTGATGAAATCGAAAAAGCGCATCCGGACGTCTTTAACCTGCTGTTGCAGGTGATGGATAACGGAACGCTGACCGATAACAACGGGCGCAAAGCTGATTTCCGCAATGTGGTGCTGGTCATGACCACCAACGCCGGGGTGCGCGAAACCGAGCGTAAATCCATTGGTCTTATCCACCAGGATAACAGCACCGATGCGATGGAAGAGATCAAGAAGATCTTTACGCCGGAGTTCCGCAACCGTCTGGACAACATTATCTGGTTCGATCACTTGTCGACTGAGGTGATCCATCAGGTGGTCGACAAATTTATTGTCGAACTCCAGGTGCAGTTGGATCAGAAAGGTGTATCGCTGGAAGTCAGCCAGGAAGCTCGCGACTGGCTGGCAGAGAAAGGATACGACCGCGCAATGGGCGCTCGCCCGATGGCGCGTGTTATCCAGGACAACCTGAAAAAACCGCTGGCCAACGAACTTCTGTTCGGTTCGCTGGTTGATGGTGGCCAGGTCACCGTAACGCTGAATAAAGAGAAAAATGAGCTGGAGTACGGCTTCCAGAGTGCGCAGAAGCACAAACCGGAAGCGGCACATTAATCTTTGCGATTCAGGTCTAAAACCGGGTGATATCAGCCCGGTTTTTTTATGTCTGCAAAAGCAGCTTCAAATTTCTCTGGTTTCAATACGACTGCGCCCGTGGCTTTTAGCGGCATAAAGCGCACGATGAGCTTTATCAATTAAGCGTTTGTAATCCGGGTGGTAATCGGACCCGGCGGTGCCGAGGTTAATGGTGACCGAAAAATGTTGTGCCGGTGCAACTTCAATCGTCAGTGTGGCAATTTTCTGCCGCAGCGCTTCCAGAATGATCTTCGCTTGTAACAGGTCAGATTCGACCAGCAGCACCATAATCTCTTCTCCGTCATAGCGGAAAACGTAACTACTGCTGCGGAAATGATCGTAGATGACAGCGGCTACTGTTTTGAGCGTCGTATCGCCCGCGCTGTGCCTGGAGCTGTCGTTGATTCTCTTACAGTGATCAATACCAGCATTGCCAGAATAAAGGGTTTACGCACATTTAGTGCCAGCGAGATCTCGTGGCGCATAATGGTGGGAATAAAGCGGCGGTTAAGCAGTTGCGTCAGCGGATCTTTACCATTTTCCAGCTCTCCCAGCGTATCGAACATCGCGGCTAGCAGGTGGTGGATTTGTCCGGTAAGTTGCCCAAAATTACACGTTTGCCAGGCGTGGATCGAAAGAGAAAGGAAGCTCTTTTACGGTTTTTAGCAGCTTATTAAAAGCAGGATGAAGCGGGTTAAGAATCGCATTATTCTCAAGCGGAATAACGCATGACGGCAGCACCAGCGCGACGGCGCTGTTGGCTTCCAGCCAGGTGGTACCTAAATCCATTGTCGAAAGCGGTGCCGGGTTTTCCTGCCAGTCTGGCGGTAGCCATTGCTTATCCAGATGTTCAATATCCTTGTCAGGGATCTCAATACTGAACAGCCCATACTGGTTCAGAACCGTGTCGCTGTGCACATGTACCAGCATTTCGAGTGCGGCAAGTGAAACGGACGAAGCGACGTAAACCGCCGGATGACCCTTGTGATTCCAGCGCCCGCCATAAAGATTTGCACCGCTGCCTGTCCAGGCTTCGCTGGCGTAGCGGCGCGTTACCAGTCGATAGAAGATCACGCAAACACTCCATGCTCCAGCCTGCCGAGCAGGTCGGTCACTTCCAGCGCGCCACTTTCGGTGGCAATCAGCGAAATCGGCGCTACGTTGCCAAGGCCGCGAATGGGGGTTTCCAGCCAGTCCCACGCCATCTTTTTGCTACCGAAAAACTGTACCGCAGCATCAACAACTCTGACTAAACGTGCAATGCGCTCACTTTCTTCCGGCGTGAGTGTACGACCGGCACTTTTGCGACGCGCAACATTGCGTTCATTGATACCTGTGACGCGCAGAATGTCGGAGCGGGACATTTCCGTCCATTCATGAATATTGTCGAGAATGCTGACAGGCAAACCTTCGTTCAGCATCTGAACGAGCTTTAAACCTCTGTTAGCGGGGAAACCGGCAAAGCGCCAGAGCGCATTTTCGACCGGTTTTTGATCCGGACTCCAGGTTCTCATTTTTCCTCCCATGTGATGACATTTGTCATGTTTGATTATAGACAATTGTCGTTATTGGTTAAAGTCTAATCAGGAAGGATAGGCGTAAGAAAAACAAAAGGCCGGGGGTTACCCGGCCTTCAAAACAGGTGCACTTAGCTGTGCTGATGGAAGATCTTAGCGGCTACGGAAGACAATGCGGCCTTTGCTCAGGTCGTACGGGGTCAGTTCCACAGTCACTTTATCGCCCGTCAGAATGCGGATGTAGTTTTTACGCATTTTACCGGAGATATGCGCAGTGACCACGTGACCGTTTTCCAGTTCTACGCGGAACATCGTATTAGGTAACGTTTCAAGAACGGTACCCTGCATTTCAATATTGTCTTCTTTGGCCATCTAATCCTCGGGGGTATCACTACCATAATTTTTGAACCGGCAAGATAATGCCGAAGTTCGTCTGTTAAGTAAAGATTTGCGCTGATAAAACGCAGCAAAACGACTTTTGCCAGTTACCCTCATGCCACAGCCAGGACGCGCTAAAAGCGCAACCGTAAAGGGGAGCGGTGGAGTAAAGCGAAGGGCATCCCTGATACGAACAATTCCCGGATGGGGCGGGGCAACAGGCAAAAGCTGCTCTGAGCGTCCATTATAACACCCTGATAAAAAATGTGCCGAAAACATTCTTCAGAGCGATGAAAACAGCGTCCGGGGCACCCAGAAGTGAGAAGGGAGAGGCAATTTGCGCATTTTCTCGAGATGTAAAAGGTAATCCCGACGCGGGATCTCAATGGCTCCGAGCGACGCAGTATGGCTGTTCAGGACCTGGCAATCAATTAACTCGCCGCCCATGCGTACAAATTCGCCGCTGAAAACAAGCAACGCTGTTTTGGAGGCATTTACACGGCGACTAAACATTGATTCACCGCAAAACAGCGCACCTTGCGATACGCCATACATACCACCCACCAGCTCGTTACCTTCCCAGACTTCAATCGAGTGCGCATGCCCAAGCTCATGGAGGCGATGATAAGCCATCACCACGTCAGGCGTGATCCACGTGCCCTCATCGCGATCCTGCGAGCAGCCATCGATCACCTGGCCAAAAGCATGATTCAGCGTTACGCGATAGGGAGAGGTTTTATGAAAACGCTTCATACTGCGGCTGACATGGAATGTGTCCGGCCACAGTACGGCACGCGGATCGGGCGACCACCACAGGATTGGGTCGCCAGGCGAGAACCAGGGGAAGATGCCGCGCTGGTAGGCCATCAACAGACGCGCCGGGCTGAGATCACCGCCCAGCGCCAGCAGTCCATTGGGTTCACGCAACGCCGCTTCGGGCGAAGGAAAAGCGATAGAATGACGAGAGAGCTGCACCAGGCGCATGACTTCTGTGCTCCACAACGCGACAAGGGACCCTACTTACTATCGTCATTTTGGCCGTTCCACTTTAGCGTTGCCGTTACAGAAACGGCAAAATGACGAATAGCCACTACAGACGCTGCTTAAACTGGTAGTACCGACCCTGTTTCGCCATTAACGCTGCGTGATTACCTTGCTCAATTATTTGCCCGTTGTCCATCACAATTATCCGATCGCAACGCGCCAGCCCGCGCAGACGGTGTGTGACCATCAGCAGGGTTTTGCCTTTCATCACTTCGCCCAATAATTCAAGGATTTGGCTCTCGGTTGCGGCATCAAGACCTTCGGTCGGTTCGTCCAGAAGCACCAGCGGGGCATCATGCAATAACGCACGAGCAATCGCCAGACGGCGTAGTTCACCACCGGATAGCTGGCGTCCACCTTCGCCGAGCCAGGCATTCAGACCATTATCCTCAAGCAGTTTTTCCAGCCCAACGCGGGTTAGTATCGCACTTAGTGTGTCGTCATCGGCCTGTGGTGACGCCAGCAACAAGTTATCACGCAGTGTCGCGCTGAAAAGATGTACGCGCTGGGGCACCATACTGATAAATTTGCGTAAATCAGCTTCCGCAAAGCTAGCAAGCGGCTGGTCATTGAGACGAATCTCACCTTGCTGCGGATCCCATGCGCGCGTCAGTAATTGCAATAACGTGGATTTGCCGCACCCGGTTCGGCCAAGGATTGCCACATGTTCTCCGGCGGCAATCGATAAAGAAATTGAGTCCAGCGCACACTGTGGCTGGCCGGGATAGTTAAACGTCAGGGCATCGAATTGCACGGCGACATCTGTTGGCGCGGCGGCACTATTTTGCGGGAACGTCACTTCCGGCTGGCATTCCGTTACCTGCGTGATGCGTATGGCGGAAGCAATAACCTGCCCCAGGTGCTGGAATGCACCGGTTACCGGGGCCAGCGCTTCGAAAGCCGCAAGCGCACAGAAGACAAACAGCGCAATCAATGCACCGGGCTGCGTGTTACCACCAATATCGGCGGACGCAAACCACAGCATAACCAACACTGCCGCGCCGCTGATGAGTAGCATTACGGCTTGCGAGACGGCACTCAGATCGGACTGACGGCGCTGGGCGTCATGCCAACTAAGTTCGGTGTTCTCTAACTGTGCACGATACCGTTGGCTGGCACCAAAAATGGTTAACTCCGCCTGGCCTTGCAGCCAGTTGGTTAATTGCTGGCGATACTCCCCGCGCAGAGCGGTCAGGTTTTCGCCGGTCGGTTTGCCCGCGCGGTAAAATAACGGCGGCAGGATAATCAAGGTTGCCAGCATGATACCGCCCAACATCAGCGCCAGCGGTATGTCCAGTACGCTTAAACCCAGGGTGACAACAATGATCACCACCAGTGCACCAACCAGCGGGGAGATCACGCGCAGGTAAAGGTGGTCAAGCGTGTCGACATCGGCGACGACACGGTTCAATAGCTCGCCCTGGCGAAAACGCGCCAGCCCGGCAGGGGAGAGGGGGAGCAGTTTACTGAATGTCGAAACGCGCAAATGTTCCAGAACGCGAAACGTCGCATCATGGCTGACCAGTCGTTCAAAATAGCGCCCGGCCGTACGAATAATCGCTGCGCCACGCACACCGGCGGCGGGCAGCATATAGTTAAAACTGTAGATCCCCGCGACACCAACCACGGCGCACGCAGAGAGGAACCAGCCGGAGAGCGTAAGCAAGCTAATGCTGGCCAGCAAAGTGATAACGGCGAGGATAACGCCGAGCATCAACATCCACTTGTGGCGTTTATACAGTGCGAGATAAGGCAGTAATGCGCGCATTTAAATCTCCTCCTGGCGATGGGCGAGGAGATCTGCAAAAATCCCCTGCGCAGCAGCGAGTTCGGCGTAGCTGCCTTGTTCCATAATCTGGCCATCCTGCATTACCCAGATAGCATCCCAGTCGGCCAGGTTTTCTAACTGGTGCGTCACCATCAAGGTCGTTTGCTGGCGCGAAGCATCGGTAAGTGCCTGCATCACGCGTTGCTCACTGTGGGCATCAAGGCTGGCGGAAGGTTCGTCCAGTAGCAGCAGTTTGCAGGGAGAGAGCAGCGCACGGGCAACGGCTACGCGCTGCGCCTGACCAACGGAGAGACGTACCGCCTGATCGCCAGGCTGTGTCTCCAGCCCCTCTGGCAGCAGTGGCAGAAACTCGCTGACCCAGGCTTTATCCAGAACGGTTTGCAGCTCTGCATCGCTGGCAGTGGGGCGTGACAGCAACACATTTTCGCGCAATGTGGTGGCGGGAAGTTGCGGATTTTGCCCAACCCAGCTTATCGCTTCGCGCCAGCTATCCGGATCTAACTCATTCAGTTCGACGCCGTTAACACGCAATGAACCTTCATAAGGCAGAAAACCAGAAAGCACATTGATCAGCGAACTCTTGCCGGAGCCGCTTCTTCCTACCACCACAACGCGCTGTCCGGCAGGCAGGGAAAAGTTGAGCGGCCCGGCGAGTACTGCGCCTTCGGCGGATTTCAGCAGCAAATCACTCGCCGTTAACGTTACCGGCTCATCGGTTTTCAGCGTAATATCCCCTCGCTGCGGATGTGCGAGCGGTGCTTCCATAAACGTTTTCAGGCTATCCGCTGCGCCAATCGCCTGGGCTTTAGCGTGATAAAAGGTACCGAGATCGCGTAGCGGCTGGAAGAACTCGGGCGCCAAAATTAACGTGAGAAAACCAGCGAACAAGGTTACGCCAGCCCCGTAGTGACCAAAATTCAGCTCGCCAAGATAGGAAAAACCGAAATAGACCGCCACCAACGCAATCGATAACGAGGTGAAGAACTCCAGCACACCGGAAGACAAGAAGGCCATGCGCAGTACTTCCATGGTTCGGCTGCGAAAATCCTGCGAGGCTTGACGAATATTTTCTGTTTCCGCCGCGCCCCGGCCAAAAATGCGCAATGTTTCCATCCCACGTAAGCGGTCAAGGAAATGACCGCTCAGGCGCGCCAGCGCTTTAAAGTTACGGCGGTTGGCGTCCGCCGCGCCCATACCAACCATTGCCATAAAGAGCGGAATTAACGGAGCTGTACCCAGCAATATGAGCGCCGCTGCCCAGTTAATTGGGAACAGGGTGATAACAATCAGCAGCGGTACGCTCGCCGCCAGCGCCATTTGCGGCAAGTAGCGGGCATAGAAATCGTGCATATCATCGATTTGCTCAAGTATCAGCGTGGCCCAGCTTCCGGCGGGTTTCCCTTGGATCCACGCCGGGCCAGCCTGATGCAGGCGATCAAGGACCTGACGACGTATTTCGAAGCGAATATGCGCACCTGCATGGAAACCGATACGTTCTCGCAGCCAGATCACCCAACTGCGCAGGATAAAAATCAGGACCAGCAGGATGAACGGCAGTAACAGGGCTTCGCGCGGGATATTCTCCACAATCATATGGTTCAAAATACGCGCCATAATCCAGGCTTGCGCGACGATCAGTACGCCGCTGACCACGCCGAGCAGACGGGAGAGCGTCAGCCAGCGACGGGAAATAATACTTTGCTGTTTTAACCAGCGGGTCAGTTCTTGTTTACGGGTTTTATTCATTGCGCGCTTTGCAGGTGAAGTTATCGGATTTTTGAGCTGGCGCAATGTTACATCGGGGCAAAAATAAAGGCGACTTATAGTCGCCTTTTTTACCTTTGTTACTGAGTTGTAAAGATTATTTACGTTCAGCAAGCCCGTCGAGATAGCGTTCTGCATCCAGCGCTGCCATACAGCCTGTGCCCGCAGAAGTGATCGCCTGACGGTAAATATGATCCATGACATCACCGGCAGCAAAGACGCCAGGAACGCTGGTTTGCGTGGCATTGCCATGAATACCGGACTGCACTTTGATGTAGCCGTTTTCCAGCGCCAGTTGACCTTCAAAGATGGCCGTGTTCGGACTGTGACCAATAGCCACAAACAGACCTGCAACCTCCAGCGATTCGACGTTGTCCGCATTCTGCGTATCGCGCAGGCGCAGGCCGGTAACGCCCATCTGGTCGCCCGTTACCTCTTCCAGCGTACGGTGGGTGTGCAATACGATATTGCCGCTTTCCACTTTATCCATCAGGCGCTTGATGAGGATTTTTTCCGCGCGGAAGGTGTCACGGCGATGGATCAGATGCACTTCAGAGGCAATATTTGCCAGATACAGCGCTTCTTCCACTGCGGTGTTACCGCCGCCAATCACCGCGACTTTCTGGTTGCGGTAGAAGAAACCGTCGCAGGTTGCACAGGCGGAAACGCCGCGGCCTTTGAACGCTTCTTCAGACGCCAGACCCAAATAACGCGCAGACGCGCCCGTGGCAATAATCAATGCGTCGCAGGTGTACTCGCCGCTGTCGCCAGTCAGGCGGAACGGGCGATTTTGCAAATCCACGCTGTTGATATGATCGAAAATGATTTCGGTATCAAATTTGGTGGCATGCTCATGCATGCGTTCCATTAGCAGTGGCCCGGTCAGATCGTGCGGGTCACCCGGCCAGTTTTCCACTTCAGTGGTGGTGGTGAGCTGGCCGCCTTTTTCCATACCGGTAATCAGCACCGGCTGCAGGTTTGCGCGCGCAGCATAGACCGCAGCGGTATAACCGGCAGGGCCTGAACCAAGGATAAGCAGCTTACTGTGTTTGGCCGTACCCATGAGATCCTCATTGTTGTTTGGCAGACATTGGGCTGGATTGTAGGGAATTTACCGGCGTAAAAAAAGGGTGCAGCGATTTTGTTAACAATATGTGTAATAGAAAGGACCGATGGCTGAAGGGCTGGTAACCGCCTAAATATAATAATTCCTACTGAAAAAGGGGCAGTTATAAGGTGATAAAATGATGATTAGGGAACGACCCTGATGAATATCTGGCATGTTGTACTAAAAAAAGATGTTTTGCTTTGACAATCCCCTGCGCATTTGCGAAAACATCAAAGGAAGAAAAAAAGCAGTGTTTCGCGCGTGATCCAAATTCATGCATGTAAATGCCATTTTTACCGGGCTAGCGAAATCTACGTATGGCGTGGACAGACGCCATTCGTGATATCGATAGCTGCCTCCGGCAACGGTCTTCTCAATACTGCCCCTGGGATTACGTGACGCGCTAATTTAATTACGCGCCGCGTAGCGCGACGGGCAAAGACTCTGAACAGTGAAGTGCACAGGGTCAAGACAGGAGTAGGGAAGGAATACAGAGAGACAATAATAATGGTAGATAGCAAGAAGCGCCCTGGCAAAGATCTCGACCGCATCGATCGTAATATTCTGAACGAATTGCAAAAAGATGGGCGTATTTCCAACGTCGAGCTTTCTAAACGAGTGGGGCTTTCCCCAACGCCATGCCTTGAGCGTGTGCGCAGGCTGGAAAGACAAGGGTTTATTCAGGGCTATACGGCGCTGCTGAACCCGCATTATCTGGATGCATCACTTCTGGTATTTGTTGAGATTACTCTGAATCGTGGCGCGCCGGATGTGTTTGAACAATTCAATGCTGCCGTGCAAAAACTTGAAGAGATTCAAGAGTGTCATCTGGTTTCAGGCGATTTCGACTACCTGTTGAAGACGCGTGTGCCGGATATGTCGGCTTACCGCAAACTGTTAGGGGAAACCCTGCTGCGTCTGCCTGGCGTTAACGACACCCGCACATATGTGGTAATGGAAGAAGTCAAACAGAGCAATCGTCTGGTAATTAAGACGCGCTAATACGGAACAGGTGCAAAATCGCTGTTTTTTGATTACACTCCTGTTAATCCATACAGCAACAGTGCCGGGGAGACCCGGCGCTGTTGTCCGTTTTAGCATCAAGGACCTGGAGAGCCTGTCTTGAGCCAGGAATACACCGAAGACAAAGAAGTCACACTGACCAAGTTAAGCAGCGGACGTCGACTCCTGGAGGCGTTGCTGATCCTCGTTTCACTTTCTGCCGTCTGGTTAATGGCAGCGCTTCTCAGCTTTAACCCGTCCGATCCCAGTTGGTCGCAAACGGCCTGGCATGAGCCTATTCATAATCTTGGCGGTGTGCCCGGCGCATGGCTTGCCGATACGCTGTTTTTCATTTTTGGCATCATGGCTTATACCATTCCGGTGATCATTATCGGCGGCTGCTGGTTTGCTTATCGCCATCGGGCCAGTGAAGACTATATCGACTATTTTGCCGTATCGCTGCGCATGATTGGCGCGCTGGCGCTGATCCTCACTTCTTGTGGTCTGGCTGCGATTAATGCAGATGATATTTGGTATTTCGCCTCCGGCGGCGTCATTGGCAGCTTGCTAAGTACTACGCTACAACCCTTGTTGCGTAGCAGCGGCGGTACACTGGCGCTGCTCTGTATCTGGGCCGCCGGTTTGACGTTATTCACCGGGTGGTCATGGGTGACCATTGCCGAAAAAATCGGCAGTGTGATCCTTAACATTCTCACTTTTGCCAGTAATCGTACCCGTCGTGATGACACCTGGGTCGATGACGAAGAGTATGAAGAGGATGATGAAGATAAAGGTGATATGGACGCGCCGCGTGAATCTCGTCGTACCCGTATTCTGCGTGGCGCACTGGCGCGGCGAAAACGCGTTGCCGAAAAGTTTGCGAATCCGATGGGGCGCAAAACGGATGAGGCGTTGTTCTCCGGTAAGCGGATGGATGACGATGAAGACGATATTGCTTATAGCGCTCGCGGCATCCCTGCGGATGCTGACGACGTGTTGTTCTCCGGGCATCGCGCAACTGAATCTGAACAGGAATACGATCCGCTGCTCAATGGTCGCAGCATAACGGCACCCGTGGCCGCCGCCGCTGCTGCAACGACTGTCGCTGCGCAGGCTTATGCCGCGCCGGTTGATCCGGTTGTGCAGGCACCGCAGGAAATTGAATGGCCCTATGCGCAGCCGCCTGTACAGCAGGCCGCTGCGCATCATCCAGAGCCAGATGAGCAGAACTCTTTAGCATATTATCAGTCTGTATCAAACCCGTCGGTTTCACAGGAAGCTGCATATCCGTCTGCTCAATACGCAGAACCACAGTGGCAGCAGCCTGTCGCACAGGATAGCTGGACGCCAGAAGCTCCGGTGACGGCACAGCCGCAAGATGAAGATATTTATACGCAGCCAGTACACGATCCGCTGCCATGGCAGGCTGAGCCGCAGCCGCAGATCTCCCCTGCGCCAGAACGCGTAGTTGAGCCTGAACCTGTAGTTGAAGAAGTGAAACAGACTCGTCCACCGCTCTATTACTTCGAAGAAGTAGAGGAGAAACGTGCACGCGAGCGTGAGCAGCTGGCGGCGTGGTATCAGCCGATTCCTGAGCCCGAAAATAGTGAACCGGTCTCGAAACCCGTTTCGCCGACTATGCCATCGATACCGCCGGTTGAAGCCACTGTTGCACCAGTAGCAGCCGGAGTACAGCAGGCCGCCAGTAGTGTCGCCGCGGCAACAACTGCCGCAGGTCCGGTGTTCAGCCTTGCAACTGGTGGCACACCGCGTCCGCAAGTAAAAGAGGGAATTGGCCCGCAGCTTCCGCGCCCGAACCGGGTCCGTGTACCGACGCGCCGTGAGCTGGCTTCTTATGGCATTAAACTACCGTCTCAGCGGATGGCCGAAGAGCGCGCGCGCGAAGAAGATGAAACGCGTCATCATCATGATCAATTCACCGAAGACGATGCTGATATGCTGCAACAGGATGAACTGGCTCGCCAGTTTGCCGCCACGCAGCACGATCGCTACGGTAACGGATTCCAGCATGAGACGCCGCAATTCCAGTCGCAGCATGCTGTATCGAGTGAAGAAGACGCCGAAGAGGCGGAACTCGCGCGTCAGTTCGCTGCGTCGCAGCAGCAGCGGTATGCGGGTGAACAACCTGCCGGAACGCAGGCGTTTATGCCTGAGGACTTTGCGTTCTCACCAATGAAGGCGCTGGTAGATGATGGCCCAGGCGAACCGCTGTTTACACCTGGCGTAATGCCGGAGCAGGAACCGCCTGCAGTGCAGCATCACCAACAACCGCAGCAGCATTATCAGCAGGCAGCTCACCAACCTGTTGCACAGCCGCAGCATTATCAGCAGCCGGCGCATCAACCTGTTGCACAACCGCAGCATTATCAGCAGCCAGCTCACCAACCTGGTGCGCAGCCGCAGCATTATCAGCAGCCGGCGCATCAACCTGCTGCACAACCGCAGCATTATCAGCAGCCGGCGCATCAACCTGCTGCACAACCACAGCAGTATCAGCAGCCGGCTCACCAACCTGTTGCACAGCCGCAGCAGTATCAGCAGCCAGCGCAGCAACCTGTTGCACAGCCGCAAGATAGCCTGATTCACCCGTTGCTCATGCGTAATGGCGACACCCGCCCGATGCAAAAACCGACGACACCGCTGCCGTCGTTGGATTTGCTGACGCAGCCGCCAGCGGAAGCTGAACCGGTAGATACGTTTGCGCTGGAACAGATGGCGCGTCTGGTGGAAGCGAGGCTGGCGGATTTTCGCATCAAAGCTGATGTGGTCAATTATTCTCCAGGCCCGGTTATAACCCGTTTTGAGTTGAATCTTGCACCGGGCGTGAAAGCTGCGCGTATTTCGAACCTCTCCCGCGACCTGGCGCGTTCGTTGTCGACTGTTGCAGTGCGTGTGGTGGAAGTTATTCCGGGTAAACCGTACGTTGGCCTGGAACTGCCGAATAAGAAACGACAAACCGTTTACCTGCGCGAAGTGCTGGACTGCGTGAAATTCCGCGAAAACCCGTCGCCGCTGACTGTGGTGCTGGGTAAAGATATCGCGGGCGATCCGGTAATAGCTGACCTGGCGAAGATGCCGCACCTGTTGGTTGCGGGTACGACGGGTTCTGGTAAATCGGTGGGCGTTAACGCCATGATCCTCAGCATGCTGTATAAAGCGACGCCGGAAGAGGTGCGCTTTATCATGATCGACCCGAAAATGCTCGAGCTATCAGTGTATGAGGGGATCCCGCACCTGCTTACCGAAGTCGTCACCGACATGAAAGACGCTGCCAATGCTTTACGCTGGAGTGTCAACGAAATGGAGCGTCGCTACAAGCTAATGTCGGCGCTCGGTGTGCGAAACCTGGCGGGCTATAACGAGAAGATCGCTGAAGCCGCGCGTATGGGCCGCCCGATCCCGGATCCTTACTGGAAACCGGGGGACAGCATGGATGTCGAGCATCCGGTACTGGAAAAACTGCCGTATATCGTGGTGCTGGTGGATGAATTCGCCGATTTGATGATGACCGTCGGTAAGAAAGTGGAAGAGCTGATTGCGCGTCTGGCGCAAAAAGCGCGCGCTGCGGGCATTCACCTGGTGCTGGCGACCCAGCGTCCGTCAGTGGATGTCATTACCGGCCTGATTAAAGCTAATATACCGACACGTATCGCGTTTACCGTTTCGAGCAAAATCGACTCGCGTACCATCCTCGATCAGGGCGGTGCAGAATCGCTGCTGGGGATGGGGGATATGCTCTATTCCGGCCCTAACTCAACCTCCGCACCCGTGCGTGTACATGGTGCATTCGTTCGCGACCAGGAAGTGCACGCTGTTGTGCAGGACTGGAAAGCGCGCGGGCGTCCACAGTATGTCGATGGCATTACCTCGGATAGCGAAAGCGAAGGCGGTGCAGGTGGCGGTTTTGAGGGGGGAGAAGAACTGGATCCGTTATTCGATCAGGCTGTTAATTTCGTGACCGAAAAACGAAAAGCTTCTATCTCCGGCGTACAGCGCCAGTTCCGTATCGGCTATAACCGTGCAGCGCGCATCATCGAGCAGATGGAAGCGCAGGGGATTGTCAGCGAACAGGGGCATAACGGAAACCGTGAAGTGCTGGCTCCGCCGCCGTTTGACTGATTGCAAAGATATGTAACGCAATAGAAATTCAGTCTTTTCTTCTGTTGCTCCAGATACACGGTGCTTAGAGTGACAGAAGTATTCTCCCACGTCGGGAGTGACGTATTTAAGGAACAGCAATGAAAAAAGTCGCTTTGGTTTGTGCATTAATGGGGAGTTTGTTGGTCAGCAATGTCTGGGCGGATGCTTCCAGTGACCTGAAAAGCCGTCTCGATAAAGTCAGCAGCTTTCACGCTACCTTCACTCAAAAAGTGACCGACGGCAGCGGCGCTGCGGTGCAGGAAGGCCAGGGCGATCTGTGGGTGAAACGCCCGAACCTGTTTAACTGGCACATGACCCAGCCGGATGAAAGTGTTCTGGTGTCAGATGGTAAAACGCTGTGGTTCTATAACCCATTTGTTGAGCAGGCAACAGCGACCTGGCTGAAAGACGCCACGGGTAACACGCCGTTTATGCTGATTGCCCGTAATCAGGCAAGTGACTGGCAGCAGTACAATATTGAGCAGAAGGGTGACGATTTTGTGCTGACGCCGAAAGGCAACAACGGCAATCTGAAACAGTTCACTATCAACGTGGGGCGTGATGGCACTATCCATCAATTTAGCGCCATTGAGCAGGACGATCAGCGCAGCAGCTATCAGCTGAAATCGCAGCAAAACGGCACCGTTGATGCGTCTAAATTTACCTTTACCCCGCCGAAGGGCGTAACGGTTGACGATCAGCGCAAGTAAGAGGCGTGCATGAGTAACATGTCGCTCGACTTTTCCGATAATGCGTTTCAACCTCTGGCCGCACGTATGCGGCCAGAAAATTTAGCGCAGTACATTGGTCAGCAACATCTGTTTGCGCCGGGTAAGCCGCTCCCGCGCGCGATTGAAGCCGGACACTTACACTCCATGATTCTATGGGGACCGCCTGGAACGGGCAAAACCACGCTCGCCGAAGTGATTGCGCGTTATGCCAGTGCGGATGTGGAGCGCATTTCGGCAGTGACCTCCGGGGTGAAAGAGATCCGCGAAGCTATTGAGCGTGCGCGTCAAAACCGCAATGCCGGGCGCCGTACCATTCTGTTTGTCGATGAAGTTCATCGCTTTAATAAAAGCCAGCAGGACGCTTTTCTGCCGCATATTGAAGATGGCACTATCACTTTTATTGGCGCGACAACGGAAAACCCCTCTTTTGAACTCAATTCTGCATTGCTGTCTCGTGCGCGCGTTTATTTGCTTAAATCGCTGACTACCGAGGATATCGAACAGGTCTTAACGCAGGCGATGGAAGACAAAGCGCGCGGTTACGGCGGGCAGGATATTGTTCTGCCGGATGAAACCCGGCGAGCGATTGCCGAATTGGTTGGCGGTGATGCGCGCCGGGCGCTTAATACGCTTGAGATGATGGCGGATATGGCGGAACTCGACAATTCCGGCAAGCGTGTATTAAAGCCAGAACTGCTCACGGAAATTGCTGGTGAACGCAGCGCCCGCTTCGACAACAAAGGCGATCGTTTTTACGATTTGATCTCGGCGTTGCATAAATCGGTCCGCGGCAGTGCGCCGGATGCTGCGCTTTATTGGTATGCGCGAATTATTACTGCCGGTGGCGATCCTTTATATGTCGCGCGGCGTTGCCTGGCGATTGCCTCTGAAGATGTTGGCAACGCCGATCCGCGTGCGATGCAGGTCGCTATTGCCGCATGGGATTGTTTTACACGCGTTGGTCCTGCCGAAGGCGAACGTGCCATCGCGCAGGCGATTGTCTACCTTGCTTGTGCGCCGAAAAGTAATGCGGTTTATACCGCCTTCAAAGCGGCGCTGGCGGATGCGCGCGATCGCCCCGATTACGACGTGCCGGTTCATCTGCGTAATGCGCCAACCAAACTGATGAAAGAGATGGGCTACGGGCAGGAGTATCGCTACGCGCATGACGAACCCAATGCTTATGCCGCTGGGGAAGAGTATTTCCCGCAAGAACTGGCACAGACACGCTATTATCATCCCTCGACAAGAGGCCTTGAAGGTAAGATTGGTGAAAAGCTCGCCTGGCTTACCGAACAGGATCATAAAAGCCCTATAAAACGCTATCGCTAGTGCGGGCGTTGCGGTAAGGTTACGGCTTACACCATCGACCGCAGGCTGCGGTCGTATTCTTTTATTTCAATTCGATAAGCACAGGAAAAGCATGCTCGATCCCAATCTGCTGCGTACCGAGCCAGACGCAGTCGCTGAAAAACTGGCACGCCGGGGCTTTAAGCTGGATGTAGATAAATTACGCGCTTTAGAAGAGCGTCGTAAAGTCTTGCAAGTTAATACTGAAAACCTGCAGGCGGAACGCAACTCGCGATCGAAATCCATTGGCCAGGCGAAAGCACGCGGGGAAGATATCGAGCCTTTACGCCTGGAAGTGAACAAGCTGGGTGAAGAGCTGGACGCGGCTAAAGCGGAGCTGGAAACCCTGTTGGCTGAGATCCGCGACATCGCGCTGACAATCCCTAACCTGCCAGACGATTGTGTTCCAGTTGGCCGTGACGAAAACGACAACGTTGAGGTCAGCCGTTGGGGTACGCCGCGCAAGTTCGATTTCGACATTCGCGATCACGTGACGCTGGGTGAGATGCACAGCGGGCTGGATTTCGCGGCAGCGGTGAAACTTACTGGCTCTCGCTTTGTGGTGATGAAAGGGCAGATTGCGCGTATGCACCGTGCGCTGGCGCAGTTCATGCTGGATTTGCACACCGAACAGCACGGCTACGCGGAGAATTATGTTCCGTATCTGGTCAACCAGGATACGCTTTACGGCACCGGGCAGTTACCGAAATTCGCGGGTGATTTATTCCACACCCGTCCGCTGGAAGAAGAAGCGGACAGCAGCAATTACGCGTTGATCCCGACTGCCGAAGTTCCGCTGACGAATCTGGTGCGTGATGAGATCATTGATGAAGATGATCTGCCGATCAAAATGACTGCGCATACGCCATGTTTCCGCTCAGAAGCGGGATCTTATGGGCGTGATACGCGTGGTCTGATCCGTATGCATCAGTTCGATAAAGTTGAAATGGTGCAGATCGTTCGCCCGGAAGATTCCATGGCGGCGCTGGAAGAGATGACTAGCCACGCTGAGAAAGTGTTGCAGCTGCTGGGGCTTCCTTATCGTAAAGTGCTGCTGTGCTCGGGTGATATGGGCTTCGGCGCGTGCAAAACCTATGATCTGGAAGTGTGGGTACCGGCGCAGGACACCTACCGCGAAATCTCTTCCTGCTCTAACGTGTGGGATTTCCAGGCTCGTCGTATGCAGGCGCGCTGCCGTAGCAAGTCCGATAAGAAAACCCGTCTGGTTCATACGCTGAATGGTTCCGGTCTGGCAGTTGGCCGTACGCTGGTGGCGGTAATGGAAAACTATCAGCAGGCTGATGGTCGAATTGAAGTGCCTGAAGTACTGCGTCCGTACATGAGCGGCCTTGAGTACATCGGCTAATCATTTGCCTGTAGTGAAAGTTAATTCTGAAAGCGCCTGCGGGCGCTTTTTTATTGCTTACTTAAAACCGCGCCCTGTGCGCGGGGTCAGCAGCAGGTTCGGGTTTAACGTCCACAGAACTGGCTGAAGCTTCTTCACATTTTTTTGGCACGCCCTTCCCGGATGAGAAATATGCAGCCTGCTGTGGAGGGTAATAATTTTACGGCACCTGTTCAGCCATTTTATTCCGGCATTCATCATGAATTTTTTCGACCGATAATTCTGCCTGTTTGCAAAAGTATTCTTTTATTTTCAATAGTGTGAATCGTGTCGTCCATTGTTAGGCCTAATGCTGGATAAGTTTTACGAATCGTCGTGGCGCAAAACGTGTCAGCGTCCAAAATCCGTGGATTGACAATGTTCTTACCGGTGGCATGATGCGCACGCAAACTGAACTTCCTCACGGTTTTTATCCATGTCCATCTATACCCGGCCAGTGCTGCTATTGCTCTGTGGCTTAATGCTGTTGACGCTGGCGATCGCGACGTTAAATACGCTCGTGCCGCTCTGGCTCGCCCACGAAAACTTACCGACCTGGCAGGTTGGGATGGTGGGTTCTTCTTATTTCACTGGCAACTTGCTGGGTACGTTACTGACCGGGCGTTTAATTCGCCGTCTGGGTTTTAACCGCAGTTATTATCTTGCTTCACTGATCTTTGCCGCAGGCTGCGTTGGCCTGGGGCTAATGATTGGTTTCTGGAGCTGGATGGTTTGGCGCTTTGTCGCTGGTGTGGGCTGTGCGATGATTTGGGTGGTCGTGGAAAGCGCCCTGATGTGCAGCGGTACATCGCGCAATCGTGGCCGTCTGTTGGCAGCTTATATGATGGTTTACTACGTCGGCACAGTGCTCGGCCAGGTGATGGTCAGTAAGTTGCCGACAGATCTGATGAGCGTACTGCCGTGGACGACTGCGCTGGTGTTGGCGGCGATCCTGCCGCTGCTGTTTACCCGCATTGTAAACCAGCAGAGCGAAGAACAGGCTCCGACCTCGGTATGGCCGATGTTGCGTCTGCGCCATGCTCGCCTGGGTGTGAATGGCTGTATTATCTCCGGGATTATCCTTGGTTCGCTGTACGGCTTGATGCCGCTCTATCTTTCGCATCAGGGGATTAGCGATTCGGGGATTGGTTTCTGGATGGCGCTGATGGTCAGCGCCGGTATTGTGGGGCAGTGGCCGATTGGTCGGCTGGCAGATCGTTTTGGTCGCCTGCTGGTGCTGCGTGTGCAGGTGTTTGTCGTGATCGTGGGTTGTTTTGCAATGTTGAGCAATGCAGCCATGGCTCCAGCGCTTTTTGTGCTCGGGACGGCGGGCTTTACCCTTTATCCGGTAGCGATGGCATGGGCCTGTGAGAAAGTGGAACATCACCAACTTGTGGCAATGAACCAGGCGCTGCTATTGAGTTACACCATTGGCAGCCTGCTTGGTCCGACGCTGACCGCAATGCTGATGCAAAACTACTCAGATAGCTTGCTGTTTATCATGATCGCGGGTGTGTCGTTTATCTATCTGGTGATGCTGATGCGCAAACCCGGGCATCATCCAACGCCGGTGGCGCATGCTTGATATACGCTGTTTAATAAATAAAAAAGCCACAACTCAACGTCGTGGCTTTTTTGTCTCAGGGACGGCTCAGTACATCACTTTGTGACCGTACTGCTCCAGGATACCTTTTACGCGCTCCATGGTCTCTTTCTTCGGCGGGTGAATACCGTCCAGCTTATACTCTTCACCCATCGCCACCCATTTATGCTTACCCAGTTCGTGATAGGGAAGGAGTTCGATTTTCTCAACGTTACCCATATCGCGGGTGAATTCACCAAGGCGATGTGCGGAATCGTCATCATCAGACCAGCCAGGCACAACGACGTAACGGATCCATACGTTGATATTTTTCTTCGATAAATACTGGGCGAATTCAAGGGTCCGGTGATTGGATACGCCGACCAGATTCTGGTGGATCTCATCGTTCATTTGCTTGAGGTCGAGCATCACCAAATCGGTAACTTCCAGCAATTCATCGATCACTGGATCGTAACGGCGCACAAAGCCGTTGGTATCGAGGCAGGTGTGGATGCTCTCTTTTTTACAGGCGCGAAACCAGTCGCGAACGAATTCCGCCTGCAAGATTGCTTCCCCACCGGATGCCGTGACGCCACCGCCGGAGGCGTTCATAAAGTGCCGATAGGTAACGACGTCTTTCATCAGTTCTTCAACGGTGATCTCTTTGCCACCGTGTGTATCCCATGTATCGCGGTTGTGGCAATACAGGCAGCGCATCAGGCAGCCCTGGAAGAAGGTGATAAAACGGATGCCTGGGCCATCGACCGTGCCGCAGGATTCAAAGGAGTGGATGCGACCAATAACTGACATTGCGGTGTTTTCTCCAGATGTGGCCCATCCGGGGCCTGTGTCTGCGCAGTTTAATTCCTTCTGCACTAAGTCTGTTTTGGCAGACATCCAGCAAGTATAGATGGCTGACGAAGCACACTTCAGGTGTTAAAAAGGCCCCACAGTCGTGGAGCCTTTATTATACGCTTTTTACTGCGTAGTTTCAGTCAATACCATTACATGGTCTGAGTGAAAGTACGAGTGATAACATCCTGCTGCTGTTCTTTAGTCAGGGAGTTAAAGCGTACGGCATAACCAGAAACACGGATGGTCAGCTGCGGATATTTTTCCGGGTTTTCCATCGCGTCGAGCAGCATTTCGCGGTTCATGACGTTCACGTTCAGGTGCTGACCACCTTCGATGGACGCTTCGTGATGGAAGTAACCATCCATCAGACCCGCCAGGTTGGTTTTACGTACTTCATCGTCTTTACCCAGCGCGTTCGGCACGATAGAGAAGGTGTAAGAGATACCATCTTTAGCGTAAGCGAACGGCAGTTTAGCAACGGAAGTCAGAGAGGCAACAGCACCTTTCTGGTCACGGCCGTGCATCGGGTTAGCACCCGGTCCGAACGGAGCACCAGCGCGACGGCCATCCGGGGTGTTACCTGTTTTCTTACCGTACACAACGTTAGAAGTGATGGTCAGAACAGACTGGGTCGGGATAGCGTTGCGGTAAGTGGTCAGTTTCTGAATTTTCTTCATGAAACGTTCAACCAGGTCAACCGCCATATCATCAACGCGAGCGTCGTTGTTACCAAACTGCGGATATTCGCCTTCGATTTCGAAGTCGATAGCCAGGCCGTCTTCGTCACGAATCGGTTTTACTTTCGCGTATTTGATAGCAGACAGTGAGTCAGCCGCTACGGACAGACCTGCGATACCGCAAGCCATGGTACGAATAACGTCACGATCGTGCAGCGCCATCAGTGAAGCTTCGTAGCTGTATTTGTCGTGCATGTAGTGGATGACGTTCAGCGCGGTGACGTACTGTTTAGCCAGCCAATCCATGAAGTGATCCATACGATCCATCACTTCGTCGAACTTCAGAACGTCGCCTTTGATAGGTTCAGATTTCGGACCTACCTGCATTTTCAGTTTTTCATCAACGCCGCCGTTGATTGCATACAGCATGGTTTTCGCCAGGTTAGCGCGAGCACCGAAGAACTGCATTTGTTTACCCACAACCATCGGGCTTACGCAGCAAGCAATAGCGTAGTCGTCGTTGTTGAAGTCCGGACGCATCAGATCATCGTTCTCGTACTGCAGAGAAGAGGTATCGATGGAGACTTTCGCAGCGAATTTTTTGAAGTTCAGCGGCAGTTTTTCAGACCACAGAACAGTGATGTTCGGTTCCGGAGACGGGCCCATGGTGTACAGGGTGTTCAGGAAACGGAAGCTGTTTTTGGAAACCAGCGTACGGCCATCAACGCCCATACCACCGATAGATTCAGTTGCCCAAATCGGGTCGCCAGAGAACAGTTCGTCATATTCAGGGGTACGCAGGAAGCGAACCATACGCAGTTTCATGACCAGGTGGTCAATCATTTCCTGAGCGTCTTGCTCAGTGATTTTACCTGCTTTCAGGTCACGTTCGATGTACACGTCCAGGAAGGTGGATACGCGACCGAAGGACATTGCAGCGCCGTTCTGAGACTTAACAGCGGCCAGGTAACCGAAGTAGGTCCACTGGATTGCTTCCTGAGCGTTGGTAGCCGGACCAGAGATATCGCAACCGTATTTTGCTGCCATCTCCTTGATCTGACCCAGTGCGCGATGCTGTTCAGCAATTTCTTCACGCAGACGGATAGTCGCTTCCAGGTTTACGCCGTTTTCCATGTCAGACTGCAGAGACAGGAACTGAGCGTATTTGTCTTTCATCAGGTAGTCGATACCGTACAGCGCAACGCGACGGTAGTCACCGATGATACGGCCACGACCATACGCATCCGGCAGACCGGTCAGAACACCGGATTTACGGCAGTTCAGAATGTCTTTGGTGTAAACATCGAATACACCCTGGTTATGGGTTTTACGGTATTCGGTGAAGATTTTTTTAAGAGCAGGATCCAGCTCGCGGTTGTACGCTTTGCAGGAGCTTTCAACCATTTTGATGCCGCCAAACGGGATGATTGCGCGTTTCAGCGGAGCTTCAGTTTGCAGACCAACAATTTTCTCTAACGCTTTATTGATGTAACCAGCGTCGTGAGATGTGATGGTTGAGGCAACGGAGGTGTCAAAATCAACTGGCGCGTGGGTGCGGTTTTCCAGTTTAACGCCTTCCATGACTTTGTCCCACAGTTTGGTGGTCGCGTCAGTTGCGCCAGCCAGGAAGGACTCATCGCCTTCGTACGGGGTATAGTTTTTCTGGATAAAGTCACGTACGTTTACTGCGTTCTGCCAATCGCCTTTCGCAAAACCTTCCCAGGCTGTGGCTAATTTTTCATTAAGCTCGGACATGTAACACCTACCTTCTTAAGTGGATTTTTTATTTACTGCCTGGAACAACCATTAGTGATGATCGTTGCCACGCAGGTAAATGACCCAGTATGTCAACCCGACTAATAATCCTCCACCGATGATATTCCCGATTGTTACAGGGATCAGGTTATCAGTGATGAAATTCATAATGGTCAGGTGAGAGAAACTTTCCGGGCTGGAACCAACTGCGGTCCAGAACTCCGGGCTTGCAAAGTTGCGAATTACAATACCCATCGGGATCATAAACATATTCGCAATACTGTGTTCAAAACCGCTGGCAACAAACATCGCCACCGGCAGAACCATAATCATGGCTTTATCCATCAGGCTGCGGCCGGAATAACTCATCCACACGGCCATACAAACCATCAGGTTAGCCAGAATGCCCAGCGCCACGGCTTCAATAAATGTGTGGTGCACTTTATGGTCTGCGGTTTGTAGCACGTTTAAGCCCCAGCCACCGTTGGCGACCATGTACTCACCAGACAACCACATTAACAGCACAAACAGCAGCGCACCCACCAGGTTGCCGACATAGACGTTAATCCAGTTGCGGGCCAACTGCCCCCAGGTGATACGTCCACTGGCTTTCGCCACGACAATCAGTACGGTTGAAGTAAAGAGATCTGCACCGCAAATGATGCAAAGAATCAACCCCAGTGAGAAGCAGATACCACCGATAAGTTTAGCAATACCGTACGGCATTGCGCCGGTACCTGTGGTGGCGGTGATGTAGAAAACGAAAGCAATGGAGATAAACACGCCTGCGGTAATCGCAAGATAGAAAGTCTTAAGCGGATGTTTAGTCGCTTTATAGACGCCAGCTTCTTCGGCAACTTTGGCCATTTCGGCTGGAAGAATAAGATCAAAAGGGT
This sequence comes from Kosakonia sp. YIM B13588, assembly GCF_042788165.1. Classification (NCBI taxonomy): domain Bacteria; kingdom Pseudomonadati; phylum Pseudomonadota; class Gammaproteobacteria; order Enterobacterales; family Enterobacteriaceae; genus Kosakonia; species Kosakonia sp. YIM B13588. The sequence goes on from NZ_JBHZPO010000002.1 coordinate 192,900, forward strand.
TGTCAGCTTTCACACTAACTCTCTCTTTATTAAGTCGGCGACGAGATACTAACAAAGCATTATAGAAGAGAATTTGATATGGATCATATCTCGCCTGGCTTATAGGACCGCAAAGAGCGTGGTTTTTCTACGAATGCGGAGTAACTTGTTGATTATCAAAATAAAAATAAAGTTTAAAAATTGCAAAATGAGTTGAATTTTTTTATGTGGCCTCCCAAAAAACAGTTAATTAAAATGGAGTAATTGCCATAAGAAGTAACAATATTCGTCGGAGTGGATAATTATATTTACCCATATTTAACTTTAATATTACATATGGCTGTCATTGCCAAAAAAATAAATAAAACGGGGCAATGAAATTGCCCCGTAATATAGCGTAGACCACTCATTAAGCCTACATATTGTCGTACTACTTGTCGTTATTTCGACCAGAATGCCCGTTTGGCCCGTTGTAATTTTTCGTAAGCCGCTAACAGCGACTGATGCGCCGGGAATGCCTGCAGGGAACCGTCTGCCAGTTGCAGGTCATAGAACGGTGCTTCTCCGCTTAATGCGGCGCTGGCGGCTTCAACTGCTTGCGCACCATACATACGTACGAATGCATTCAGGTATTGCAGCGGCTCGCGCTCCTCTTCCTGTGCCAGTAGTAATAATGTCTGCAGGCAGCGGTAGTAGTTTGCTCGTTCGGCGCTAAAGATCGAGGCGTTGAATTCCATCGTCCATTCGGTCCAGGCTAATGCCTGATCCAAATCACCGCCAGCCAGCGCCAGCATCGCTTTGAGTTCGCCAATGCGCAGCGTGTACCAGCCATTATCTTTACCGGTCGCCAGACCCAACAATTCGCGAACGCGGGTGAAGTCATCATGCCCTTCGTCATCAAGCTGTGCGATCAGGTTGAGGTACTCCTCTTTTTCCCATTCACTGCCAGGCAAAGAGAGGATGGTTTCGCGTAAATGGCTGCCCATGGTGTTGTTCGCCAGCCACAGATCTTCCGCCGGATAAATATCTGACATGCCTGGCACCAGAATACGGCAGGCGTAAACTCCCAGATGCTCATAATCGGCAATATAGACTTCTTTATCTTCTGCCTTAAAGATAGCCATCAATGTGGCGAACTCTTCTTCCGTCGTGCCAGCAAAGCTCCAGTCAACAAACGGATAATCCGCATCCTGCTTGAACAGATCCCAGGAGATCAGACCGCTGGAGTCGATAAAGTGCGTCTCGAGGTTGGCATGTTCGGCAACTTCTTCATCATCAAAAGTTGGCGGTGTGAAGACATCCAGATCTTTCAACCCGCGGCCTTGCAGCAGCTCGGTAACAGTACGTTCGAGCGCCACACCGAAATCAGGGTGCGCGCCAAAAGAGGCAAAACAGGTGCCGTTAGCTGGGTTGAACAGGACAACGCAGATAACCGGGTATTTACCGCCCAGAGAACCGTCGTAAGCGAAGATCGGGAAACCTTCCGCTTCCAGTTTGGCAATCGCTTCGACAACGCCCGGGTAGCGCGCCAGCACGTCCTGCGGGATTTCTGGCAGGCTGATGCTCTCGGCAATAATGCGATTTTTAATATGGCGTTCGAACACTTCTGACAGACCCTGCACGCGGGCTTCATTGCGCGTGTTCCCGGCGGACATACCGTTAGAAACGTATAAGTTGCCGACGATATTCATCGGGATATAAACCGTCTGCTCATCAGACTGGCGGGTAAACGGCAGGGCGCAGATACCGCGCTCATCGTTGCCGGATTGCAGATCAACGAGCATCCCGGCAGCCAGTTCGTTCTGCGGGTCGTAGTAGGCGCGCAGGCGCGCATCCAGAATGCCTTCCGGCAGGGAATCATCTTCCGGCAGCGGGAACCATTTCTCATTCGGATAATGAACGAACGGGCTCTGTGCGATGGCATCACCCAGCCAGAAATCAGCGAAGAAGTAGTTGGTGGACAGACGCTCGAAATACTCGCCCAGCGCAGATGCCAGCGCGGCTTTTTTGGTCGCACCTTTGCCGTTGGTGAAGCACAGCGCGCACTCTTTATCGCGAATATGTACAGACCAGACGTTTGGCACCGGGTTCAGCCATGAGGCCTCCTCGATGTTAAAACCGAGATCGGTGAGCTTTTGCTGGAAGCGGGCGATGGAATCTTCCAGCGCGGCGTCTTTGCCGGGAATAAATGTTTGAGTCATGGCGGTCACTTTTTTCGTACGTAAAGCGCGCAATGATACGGGTTTTGCGTGACTGGCGCTATCTTCCACACCTGACCGACGAAAATAAAACTTCTGGCTATGATTAAGAAAAGTAACAAACTGTTCAGGCATAAAAAATGAAAGCGTTTGATCTGCACCGCATGGCGCTCGACAAGGTTCCTCTTGATTTTCTCGGGGAAGTCGCACTGCGTAGTGTCTATACCTTTGTTTTGGTCTTTTTATTTCTCAAAATCACTGGCCGACGCGGCGTACGCCAGATGTCCCTGTTTGAGGTGCTGATAATCCTGACATTGGGTTCGGCCGCCGGGGATGTCGCTTTCTACGACGATGTTCCCATGCTGCCGGTGCTGGTGGTTTTTATCACTTTAGCGTTGCTTTATCGGTTTGTGATGTGGCTGATGTCGCACAGCGAAAAGCTGGAAGATTTGCTGGAAGGCAAACCGGTTGTCATCGTTGAAAATGGTGAGCTGGCGTGGGAAAAGGTGCATGCGGCAAATATGACCGAGTTCGAGTTCTTTATGGAGCTACGCTTAAGTGGCGTGGAACAACTCGGACAGATTCGTCTGGCAATAATGGAAACCAACGGTCAAATCAGCGTTTACTACTTTCCGGACGATGAAGTGAAACCCGGGTTGTGTATTTTGCCTGAAGGATGCAGTGAGCGTTTCACGATGGTTCCCGAAGCGGGGGATTATGTTTGTGTCCGTTGCAGTAAAATTGTCGCCATGCAAAAAGGGGAAAAGCAATCTTGCCCGCGTTGTGCAAATCCGGAATGGTCGAAGGCAAGCCGGGCTGTTCGCGTGACATAACAGCGTTTTTATCGGGTCTACGGTGAGCAAACAAAACTTTCTGCTATGTGAGTTAGCGCACATCTTGCCGCTGGCGCCCATTACCCGTTGCGGCGCGTAGCGCTGAATGATAAAACCGATGTCACAGGAATAACTTATTGCTTTATAGCGTGGTGAGGGGAAATGACTCAGGTCTTTAATTTTAGTTCTGGCCCGGCAGTTTTACCGGCGGATGTGCTCAAACAAGCGCAACAAGAGCTGTGCGACTGGCAAGGTCTTGGAACGTCGGTGATGGAAATTAGCCATCGTGGTAAAGAGTTTATCCACGTGGCGGAAGAAGCAGAAAAGGATTTTCGCGACCTGCTGAATATTCCCTCTAACTATAAGGTTCTGTTCTGTCATGGCGGCGGTCGCGGCCAGTTTGCCGGCGTTCCGCTGAACTTGCTGGGCGATAAAACTACCGCTGATTACGTTGATGCAGGCTACTGGGCGGCGAGCGCGGTAAAAGAAGCGAAAAAATACTGCTCACCGAACGTTATTGACGCCAAAATCACTGTTGATGGTCTGCGCGCGGTGAAACCGATGCGCGACTGGCAACTGAGCGATAATGCGGCCTATCTGCACTACTGTCCGAACGAAACGATCGACGGTATTGCGATCGATGAAACACCGGACTTCGGTGATGTAGTCGTCGCTGCTGATTTTTCCTCAACTATTCTCTCTCGCCAGATTGACGTCAGCCGCTTTGGTGTGATCTACGCAGGCGCGCAGAAAAATATTGGGCCAGCGGGTTTGACGCTGGTGATTGTGCGCGAAGATCTGCTCGGTAAAGCGCATCAGGCTTGCCCGTCGATCCTTGATTACACCGTGCTGAACGAAAACGACTCGATGTTTAACACGCCGCCGACCTTTGCCTGGTATCTTTCCGGGCTAGTGTTTAAGTGGCTGAAAAAACAGGGCGGTGTGGCGGCAATGGACAAAATCAACCAGCAAAAAGCCGACCTGTTATACGGTGTGATCGACAACAGCGATTTCTACCGCAACGATGTGGCGACAACGAACCGCTCGCGCATGAATGTGCCGTTCCAGCTGGCAGACAGCGCGCTCGATAAAGTCTTCCTGGAAGAGTCGTTTACCGCAGGTCTGCACGCGCTGAAGGGCCACCGTGTTGTCGGCGGTATGCGCGCCTCTATCTATAATGCGATGCCGCTGGCTGGCGTACAGGCGCTCACTGACTTTATGGTCGATTTCGAACGCCGCCACGGTTAATTACACTGTTTTGACGTACCCCCGTAGTTTTACTGCGGGGGTTTTATTCTGTTTGTTGAGAGTGAAGTTTCATGGAATCCCTGACGTTACAACCCATCGCGCGAGTAGATGGCACCATCAATCTGCCTGGTTCAAAAAGTGTCTCCAACCGCGCCTTGTTGCTGGCCGCATTCGCGAGTGGCACGACTGTTCTGACTAACCTGCTGGACAGTGATGATGTGCGCCACATGCTCAATGCCCTCAGCGCGCTGGGAGTTCATTGCACGTTGTCTGCCGATCGTACCCGTTGTGAAGTGACGGGTGCTGGCGGCCCGCTGCACTCAACAAAAAAACTGGAGCTGTTTCTGGGTAACGCAGGAACCGCCATGCGTCCGTTGGCTGCTGCGCTGTGCCTTGGCGAAAACGATATTGTGCTGACTGGCGAGCCGCGCATGAAAGAGCGTCCGATTGGCCATCTGGTCGATGCGCTTCGTCAGGGCGGGGCAAAGATTGATTACCTTGAGCAGGAAAATTATCCGCCGCTGCATTTGCGCGGTGGCTTTACCGGCGGTGACGTGAGCGTTGATGGCAGCGTTTCCAGCCAGTTCTTAACCGCATTGCTGATGACAGCCCCGCTGGCGCCCAACGACACGGTTATCACCATCAAAGGTGACCTGGTATCCAAACCGTATATTGATATCACACTGCATCTGATGAAGACCTTCGGTGTTGAGGTTGAAAACCAGCAATATCAACGCTTTGTTGTGCACGGTGCGCAGCAATATCAGTCACCGGGACATTATCTGGTCGAAGGCGATGCGTCTTCTGCTTCTTATTTCCTCGCGGCCGGCGCAATCAAAGGCGGTACGGTCAAAGTGACCGGTATCGGCCGTAACAGCGTGCAGGGCGATATTCGTTTTGCCGATGTGCTGGAAAAAATGGGCGCAACCGTTGTCTGGGGTGAAGATTATATTTCCTGCACGCGTGGTGAGTTGAACGCAATCGACATGGACATGAACCACATTCCCGATGCGGCAATGACCATCGCGACCGCAGCGCTGTTTGCCAAAGGCACGACCACTCTGCGCAACATCTATAACTGGCGCGTAAAAGAGACCGATCGCTTGTTCGCGATGGCGACGGAGCTGCGTAAAGTCGGGGCCGAAGTGGAAGAGGGCGAAGACTATATTCGCGTAACACCGCCTGCCAGGTTGCAGCTTGCGGAAATCGGGACTTATAACGATCACCGTATGGCGATGTGCTTCTCGCTGGTGGCGCTGTCTGATACGCCGGTCACCATTCTTGATCCGAAATGTACAGCGAAGACCTTCCCGGACTATTTCGAGCAATTAGCTCATATTAGTACGCTGGCATAATTCCTTCCTTTTGCGGGCTGGTGTAAATCAGCCCGCTTCCCGCGCAATTATTCTACACTCAGTTGCATCCTCTTCGGTTATTCGCACGCAACAGTAACGGTTGTGGGCATTGGCGCGTATAATGCGCGCGGTTATGTAACGATATGCCTTGATTAAGGAGAGAAAGATGACGGCAATTGCCCCGGTAATCACCATTGATGGGCCAAGCGGCGCGGGTAAAGGCACGCTTTGCAAGGCAATGGCGGAAGCGTTGCAATGGCATCTGTTGGACTCAGGCGCAATTTATCGTGTTCTGGCGCTCGCTGCGCTGCATCACCATGTCGATGTTTCTTCCGAAGATGTTTTGGTTCCGCTGGCAGCGCACCTGGATGTGCGTTTTGTCTCAACAAATGGCCATCTGGATGTCATTCTGGAAGGCGAAGATGTCAGCAGCGAAATCCGTACTCAGGACGTGGCGAATGCGGCCTCGCAAATTGCGGCTTTTCCGCGAGTGCGTGAAGCATTATTACGCCGCCAGCGCGCATTCCGTGACGCGCCGGGCCTTATCGCCGACGGGCGTGATATGGGAACTGTGGTTTTTCCGGACGCGCCGGTAAAAATTTTTCTTGACGCCTCTTCTGAAGAGCGGGCGCATCGGCGCATGCTACAGTTGCAGGAGAAGGGCTTTAGTGTTAACTTTGAACGCCTTTTGGCCGAGATAAAGGAACGTGACGATCGCGATCGAAATCGTCCTGTTGCACCGCTGATTCCCGCTGCCGATGCTTTAGTACTGGATTCAACCAGTTTAAGTATTGAGCAAGTGATTGAGAAAGCGCTACAATATGCTCGCCAAAAATTGGCTCTCGCGTAAGCGACCGAATTCGTAGTACCTGCTGCAACGGAGTGTGAGCAGGCATGTGAAACAACCCCATCCGGCATGAAGCCAGGTGGACGTTAAATTGAAGAATCCTGAAGATTATCAATATGACTGAATCTTTTGCTCAACTCTTTGAAGAGTCCCTGAAAGAAATCGAAACCCGCCCGGGTTCTATCGTTCGTGGTGTTGTTGTTGCTATCGACAAAGACGTAGTTCTGGTTGACGCCGGTCTGAAATCTGAGTCCGCCATTCCGGCAGAGCAGTTCAAAAACGCCCAGGGCGAGCTGGAAATCCAGGTTGGTGACGAAGTTGACGTTGCTCTGGATGCAGTAGAAGACGGCTTCGGTGAAACCCTGCTGTCCCGTGAAAAAGCTAAACGTCACGAAGCTTGGATCACGCTGGAAAAAGCTTACGAAGACGCTGAAACTGTTACCGGTGTTATCAACGGCAAAGTCAAGGGCGGCTTCACTGTTGAGCTGAACGGTATTCGCGCGTTCCTGCCGGGTTCCCTGGTAGACGTTCGTCCGGTCCGTGACACTCTGCACCTGGAAGGCAAAGAGCTTGAATTCAAAGTAATCAAGCTGGACCAGAAACGTAACAACGTTGTTGTTTCACGTCGTGCGGTTATCGAATCCGAAAACAGCGCAGAGCGCGATCAACTGCTGGAAAACCTGCAGGAAGGCATGGAAGTTAAAGGTATCGTTAAGAACCTCACTGACTACGGTGCATTCGTTGATCTGGGTGGCGTTGACGGCCTGCTGCACATCACCGATATGGCATGGAAACGCGTTAAGCATCCGAGCGAAATCGTAAACGTTGGCGACGAAATCACTGTTAAAGTGCTGAAATTCGACCGCGAACGTACTCGTGTTTCCCTGGGCCTGAAACAGCTGGGCGAAGATCCGTGGGTAGCTATCGCTAAGCGTTACCCGGAAGGCACCAAGCTGACTGGCCGCGTGACCAACCTGACCGACTACGGCTGCTTCGTTGAAATCGAAGAAGGCGTTGAAGGCCTGGTTCACGTTTCCGAAATGGATTGGACCAACAAAAACATCCACCCGTCCAAAGTTGTTAATGTTGGCGATGTAGTGGAAGTTATGGTTCTGGATATCGACGAAGAACGTCGTCGTATCTCCCTGGGCCTGAAACAGTGCAAATCCAACCCGTGGCAGCAGTTCGCTGAAACCCACAACAAGGGCGACCGCGTTGAAGGTAAAATCAAGTCTATCACTGACTTTGGTATCTTCATCGGCCTGGACGGCGGTATCGACGGCCTGGTTCACCTGTCTGACATCTCCTGGAACGTTGCAGGCGAAGAAGCAGTTCGTGAATACAAAAAAGGCGACGAAATCGCAGCCGTTGTTCTGCAGGTTGACGCAGAGCGTGAGCGTATCTCTCTGGGCGTTAAACAGCTCGCAGAAGATCCGTTCAACAACTACGTTGCACTGAACAAGAAAGGCGCAATCGTAAACGGTAAAGTTACTGCAGTTGACGCTAAAGGCGCGACCGTAGAACTGGCTGACGGCGTTGAAGGTTACCTGCGCGCTTCTGAAGCTTCCCGTGACCGCGTTGAAGACGCAACTCTGGTTCTGAATGTTGGCGACGATGTTGAAGCTAAATTCACTGGTGTTGATCGTAAAAACCGCGTAGTTAGCCTGTCTGTTCGTGCGAAAGACGAAGCTGACGAGAAAGATGCAATCGCTTCTGTTAACAACAAACAGGAAGAAGGCAACTTCTCTAACGCTATGGCTGAAGCTTTCAAAGCAGCGAAAGGCGAGTAATATCAAGCACTCTGAATTATTTACGCTGTACCAGGACGTAAGTCACACGGCTGCAGCGTGAACGGTGAGGAGTTACTTGACAGATCACAGGATTCGTCCTGTAATCAATGACAAAGGGCGGCTACGGCCGCCCTTGTTAAAGCTAGTAAAGCTAATTTTGCGTTGAAGGAAACCGGAGGAATCATGACCAAGTCAGAATTGATTGAAAGACTTGCAAGCCAGCAGTCGCATATTCCGGCTAAAGCTGTGGAAGATGCTGTAAAAGAGATGCTGGAGCATATGGCCTCTACTCTTGCCGAGGGCGAGCGCATTGAGATCCGCGGTTTCGGCAGTTTTTCCCTGCACTATCGTGCACCTCGCACCGGGCGTAACCCGAAAACAGGCGATAAAGTGGATCTGGAAGGAAAATACGTTCCGCACTTTAAACCGGGTAAAGAATTACGCGACCGCGCCAATATTTATGAGTAATTTTTAGCTACACGCTGAAATTGACTTTGACGAAAAAAGCACCTACAGGTGCTTTTTTTGTTTCTCGGATCTCTTCATTTCTGAAGCTGCTTCGCACAATTTTGCAGATGCTTTGTAAGTGCGTCTAAAGCACCCAGCCTGCACCGCAAAACGGTTATTACAAAGAGAAAACACTGGCGACAGCGGGCATACTCTCCATGCAACAAGGAGGTATGCATGACGTTACCGGCATTAGCGATATGCCTGATAATTGGCATTTTGCCATTACAGTGGATGCCTTCACTACCCACTCAAGGGGGTGTGTGGTTTCTCATTACCATCGGGTGTCTGTTCGCGTGTTTTCGGCCTCGCCTGTTTCGTTATTGCGCAGTCACATTACTTGCATTCGCATGGGGAGTGCTGGCAGCAATGCAGGCTGTCTGGCCTGCCGGGCACATAGCTGGTGCGACTCACCCGGCTGAAGTGGTAATTACCGATACGGATCATATGACCCGGCATTGGGGAAAAATCACTCGTCTGGATGGTAAGCGCTTGTTTCCATCAGTAGGAATAAGCCTCTATGGCCAGTATTTGCCTGAGCCAGTTTGTACCGGCCAGCGATGGACGATGGCGATTAGAGTACGTGCCATTCACGGGCAATTGAATGATGGTGGTTTCGATACGCAGCGTTATGCAATGGCTTCCCACCTGCCGCTGAATGGCCGTTTTATCGATGCCCGCCTGATCGAACCCCAGTGCACATGGCGCGCGCGCTACCTGCAATCATTAACCGAAACACTGACTAAATACCCCTGGCAGCAGGTGATACTGGCGTTAGGGATGGGCGAACGCGCGACGGTGGATGGCAGTGTCAAAGAGATCATGCGGCAAACCGGTACGGCGCATTTGATGGCGATATCAGGGCTACATATTGCTCTGGCGGCAATGTTAGGTTGGCTGATTGTTCGTGGTGTGCAATGTTTATTTCCCGGCGGCTGGATTAGCTGGCGTTTACCATTGCTTATTGGCGTAGGGTTTGCAGTAAGTTACGCTTGGCTGACCGGGCTACAACCGCCGGCATTGCGTACCGCTATTTCTCTTAGCGTGTGGGCCGCGTTACGGCTATCCGGGCGATTGTGGTCACCCTGGCAGGTATGGCTTTGTTGCATTGCCGCTATCTTATTCACCGATCCCCTTGCCGTGCTATCAACCAGTCTGTGGCTGTCTGCTTTCGCAGTAGCCGCGCTGCTGTTTTGGTATCAATGGCTACCGGCCTCTACAAAACAACATACCTGGCTGGTCCAGAGCAGTATTAATTTGCTTCATCTACAAGTGGGGATGACTTTACTACTGCTTCCTGTGCAGTTGTCAATTTTCCACGGCATAAGCCTGAGTTCGTTAGCGGCAAATTTGTTGGCCATTCCGATGGTAACGTTTGTTACTGTACCGCTCATTTTACTGGGAATGTTGCTGCACTTGATCGGCCCTGCGGCGGGGGAGTTGGCTTGCTGGTACCTTGCAGATAAAACACTGGCATTCCTGTTTGCTTTTCTGCATTGGCTACCTGCCGGTTGGCTTAATGTGGATATGCGCTGGCAGTGGCTCGCCTGGTTGCCGTGGCTGGTACTGATTATCTGGCGTTTGCATTTATGGCGGAGCGTCCCGGCGCTGTGTCTGGCATGCCTGACATTACTTACTCTGCCGTTCTGGCGCACAGAACGGCAGGGGGAGTGGGCAGTGCATATGCTGGACGTAGGGCAGGGCCTGGCAATGGTGATTGAACGTAATGGTAAAGCGATTCTCTATGATACAGGCGTTGCGTGGCCCGGCGGCGATAGTGGGCGGCAGCTAATTATTCCATGGCTGCGTTGGCATGCTTTACAGCCTGAAGGCATTATTCTGAGTCATGAACATTTGGATCATCGTGGTGGATTGGACTCACTGATGAATGCCTGGCCGCAATTATGGATTCGTAGCCCGCTGGGTTGGGCCGCTCACCAACCATGCTTTCGCGGTCAGCAGTGGCAATGGCAGGGGCTAACATTTACCGTTCATTGGCCGCTAAGTGATGTCGAGGCCAAAGGTAACAACCATTCATGCGTCGTCAGAGTGGATGACGGTCAACACAGCTTCCTGCTCACGGGAGATATTGAAGCCTCAGGGGAGATGGCGATGCTGAGTCACTATTGGACGCATTTGCAGTCTACACTAGTGCAAGTGCCTCATCATGGAAGCAATAGTTCATCGTCGCTGCCCTTTGTGCAGCGAATTGGCGGCAAAGCAGCGCTGGCCTCGGCGTCACGTTACAACGCCTGGCGGTTCCCGTCGACAAAGGTGATCAACCGCTACCGTGAACAGGGATATCGCTGGTACGACACGCCGCATCAAGGGCAGTTAACGGTATCGTTTTCGCCACAGGGCTGGGAAATCCATAGCTTACGAGATCAACTTTTACCGCGTTGGTATCATCAGTGGTTTGGCGTACCCAGTGATAACGGGTAGAATATGCGGCTATTTCAACAAGTGCTGGTTTTTTGAATGCATAACGACAAAGATCTCTCCACGTGGCAGACATTCCGCCGATTATGGCCAACTATTGCGCCTTTCAAAGCGGGTCTTATCGTGTCGGGGATAGCGTTAATCCTCAACGCAGCCAGCGATACCTTTATGCTATCGCTGCTCAAACCGTTACTGGATGATGGTTTTGGTAAAACCGACCGCTCTGTGCTGCTGTGGATGCCGCTGGTGGTTATTGGGCTGATGATCCTGCGTGGCATCACCAGCTACATATCCAGTTACTGCATTTCCTGGGTTTCCGGAAAAGTGGTGATGACCATGCGTCGTCGCCTGTTCAGCCATATGATGGGCATGCCGGTCTCATTTTTTGATAAGCAATCTACAGGCACTTTACTTTCGCGTATTACCTATGACTCGGAACAGGTCGCTTCCTCCTCCTCCAGCGCATTGATCACTGTTGTGCGTGAGGGAGCATCGATCATCGGCTTGTTTATCATGATGTTTTGGTACAGCTGGCAACTCTCCCTGATTCTCATTGTGCTGGCGCCGATCGTTTCGATAGCGATTCGCGTGGTTTCCAAACGCTTTCGCAATATCAGTAAAAATATGCAAAACACGATGGGGCAGGTGACCACCAGTGCGGAGCAGATGCTGAAAGGGCATAAAGAAGTGCTGATGTTCGGCGGCCAGGATGTAGAAACCAGCCGTTTTGATAAAGTCAGCAATAAGATGCGTTTGCAGGGCATGAAAATGGTCTCGGCATCGTCTATTTCCGATCCTGTTATCCAGCTTATTGCGTCACTGGCGCTGGCGTTTGTGCTGTATGCCGCCAGTTTCCCAAGCGTAATGTCCACCTTGAGTGCGGGTACCATCACCGTTGTCTTTTCATCAATGATCGCGCTTATGCGCCCATTGAAATCCCTGACCAACGTCAATGCTCAGTTCCAGCGTGGTATGGCGGCCTGCCAGACCTTGTTTGCGATTCTGGATAGTGAGCAAGAAAAAGACGAAGGCACGCGGGTGATTGAACGTGCGCGCGGTGATATTGAGTTTCGCAACGTGACCTTCACCTATCCCGGGCGTGAAACGCCAGCATTGCGCAATATCAACCTGACGATTCCGGCGGGAAAAACCGTCGCACTGGTAGGGCGTTCCGGTTCGGGGAAATCGACGCTGGCAAGCCTGATCACGCGTTTTTACGATGTCGACGAAGGGCAAATCCTGATGGATGGCCATGACTTACGTGAATATAAGCTCACGTCCTTGCGTGACCAGGTTGCGCTGGTGTCGCAAAACGTACATCTGTTTAATGATACGGTTGCCAATAACATTGCTTACGCACGTACCGAAACATACAGCCGCGAAGAGATTGAGCAAGCAGCGAAAATGGCCTATGCCTATGACTTTATCAATAAGATGGATGAAGGGCTGGATACGATGATTGGGGAAAACGGCGTGCTGCTTTCAGGCGGTCAGCGCCAGCGCATTGCGATTGCCCGTGCGCTGTTACGTGACAGCCCGATCCTCATTCTTGATGAAGCGACCTCGGCGCTTGATACCGAATCTGAACGTGCCATTCAGGCCGCGCTGAACGAGCTGCAAAAGAACCGTACCTCAATGGTCATCGCTCACCGTTTGTCAACCATCGAACAGGCCGACGAAATTGTGGTGGTGGAAGATGGCCGTATCGTTGAACGTGGCACCCACGCGGATCTGCTGGAACAACGTGGTGTCTATGCTCAGCTTCACAAAATGCAGTTTGGCGAATGATTGCACGCATCTGGTCCGGTGAATCCCGCCTGTGGCTACTGTTGCTACCGCTCTCCTGGCTTTACGGCCTGGTGAGCGGTGCCATTCGTTTTGCCTATCGCATTGGTTTAAAAAAATCCTGGCGTGCGCCTGTTCCTGTTGTGGTCGTCGGCAATCTGACGGCAGGCGGCAACGGTAAAACGCCCGTTGTCATCTGGTTGGTGGAGCAACTGCAGCAGCGTGGCATCCATGTTGGTGTGGTGTCGCGTGGCTACGGTGGTAAAGCGGATCGTTATCCGCTTGTGCTGACACCTGAAACCACTACGGCTCAGGCAGGGGATGAACCGGTTCTGATTTATCAACGTACTGGCGCACCGGTTGCGGTTTCTCCCGTCAGAAGTGACGCTGTCAGTGCGATTCTTGCGCTACATGCAGTACAACTGATCATTACGGATGATGGTTTGCAGCATTATAAGCTGGCGCGTGATAAGGAAATTGTCGTTGTTGACGGCGTCAGGCGTTTTGGCAATGGCTGGTGGTTGCCCGCAGGGCCGATGCGGGAGCGGGCGTCGCGCTTAAAAAGTGTGGATGCCATTATTACCAACGGCGGTGTAGCCAGAGCGGGAGAGATCCCGATGCGTTTGCGGCCTGGGTTGGCGGTCAATCTGCTTACCGGCGAACGCCGTGACGTTCACACACTGACCAATATCGTTGCGATGGCAGGGATCGGCCATCCTCCACGTTTTTTTGCTACTCTCACCGAGTGCGGAGCGACGTTGCAAAAAACGGTGGCGCTTGCCGATCATCAGGCGTTAACGCTGCATGATGTAAAGCCGCTGGTGAAACCGGGGCAAACATTGGTGATGACCGAAAAAGATGCAGTTAAGTGTCGGTCGTTTGCTGAGGATAACTGGTGGTATTTGCCTGTAGACGCGCAGCTTGAGGGCGAGCAGGCGCAAGAATTACTGCAGGAATTGTTCACTCTGGCGCGCTGACGGTGGTCGCATCGGCCGCGCCCTGTTACTTAAACAGGAACTCCCATGTCCGTGCCGCAACTTTCTCTGACTGCTGCTCGTCATCTGCATCTCGCAGCCCAGGGGCTATTACGTAAACCTTCCCGTCGGGCAAAACCGGGCGATATTCTCTCCACTATTCAGCGCATGTCGCTGCTGCAAATTGACACTATCAATATTGTTGCCCGCAGCCCTTATCTGGTGCTTTTTAGCCGCCTTGGGCACTACCCGCAGCACTGGCTTGATGACGCGCTGCGCAACGGTGACCTGATGGAGTACTGGGCGCATGAAGCGTGTTTTCTGCCGCGTGAAGACTTTGCGCTGGTGCGCCATCGCATGCTGGCGCCAGATCAAATGGGCTGGAAGTATCGCGAAGCGTGGATGCAGGAACATGCGGCGGAAATTGAGCAGCTCATTGCACATATTGAGCAAAATGGCCCAGTGCGTTCGGCTGATTTTGAACATCCACGTAAAGGAGCCAGCGGCTGGTGGGAATGGAAGCCGCATAAGCGGCATCTGGAAGGGCTATTTACGGCCGGAAAAGTGATGGTGGTGGAACGTCGCAATTTCCAGCGTGTTTATGATTTAACACCGCGGGTTGTGCCGCACTGGGATGATGCTCGCGACCTGCTGTCGCAGGATGCGGCGGAGTATCAGATGCTGGAAAACAGCGCCCGCAGTTTAGGGCTGTTTCGCGCCCAGTGGCTGGCGGATTACTATCGCTTGCGGAAAGTAGCATTACCGTTAGTGCTGGAGAAGATGCAGGACGCAGGAACCATTTATCCCGTCAATGTCGAAAACATTGGTCCGGCCTGGCTGCATGCCTCTTTATTGCTGCAGCTTGAACAGGCGCAGGCTGGCAAACTTGTCGCTACTCACAGCGCGGTGCTTTCACCGTTTGATCCGGTGGTATGGGATCGTAAACGAGCCGAGCAACTGTTCGATTTTAGCTATCGTCTGGAGTGCTATACCCCCGCCCCTAAACGGCAATTTGGCTATTTTGTGTTGCCATTATTGCATCGTGGGCGACTGGTGGGGCGTATGGATGCAAAAATGCACCGTAAAGCGGGCATGCTGGAGATTATTGCGCTGTATCTGGAGGATGGCGTTAAACCCGGGCATTCGCTGGAAAAGGGGCTGTTAGGTGCCATTACCGAGTTTGCCCGTTGGCAGGGAGCTCTGCGGGTCTCGTTCTCGCGGTTGCCTGAGGGGTTATTTGCTGCATGCCGCGCCGGGCTGGAAATAGACGCGGCGTAATAAATGAATATGATAAGCTTAAACCGTTAATTATCGGTGTATCAGGAGGAAAGATGGATCACCGTTTACTTGAAATTATTGCCTGCCCGGTGTGTAACGGAAAACTGAATTACACCCAGGATAAACAAGAGTTAATCTGCAAAATCGACAGCCTCGCCTATCCCGTTCGGGAAGGTATTCCGGTATTACTGGAAACCGAAGCGCGTTCGTTAACTGCGGAAGAGAGCCGGCCATGAGTTTCGTTGTGATCATTCCCGCGCGTTATGCTTCCACACGCTTGCCCGGCAAACCTTTAGTCGATATTAACGGTAAGCCCATGGTGGTGCATGTGCTGGAGCGCGCCCGTGAATCGGGCGCTGAGCGTATTATCGTGGCGACGGACAACGAAGAAGTGATGCATGCGGTGCAGGCGGTTGGCGGTGAAGTCTGTATGACCCGCGCCGATCATCAGTCTGGTACTGAACGCCTTGCTGAAGTCGTGGAAAAATGCGGTTTCAGCGACGATACCGTGATCGTCAATGTGCAGGGTGATGAACCGATGATCCCGCCAGCGATTATTCGCCAGGTGGCAGAAAACCTTGCCGCGCGTGATGTTGGGATGGCAACGCTGGCGGTACCCATTCACAGTGCGGAAGAGGCATTCAACCCGAACGCGGTGAAAGTGGTGATGGACGCCGAAGGTTACGCGCTCTACTTCTCCCGCGCTACGATCCCCTGGGATCGCGATCGGTTCGCACAATCTCGCGAGACGATTGGTGATACCTTCCTGCGTCATATCGGCATTTATGGCTATCGCGCCGGTTTTATCCGCCGTTATGTCAGCTGGCAAACCAGCCCGCTTGAGCAGATAGAAATGCTGGAGCAACTGCGCGTGCTCTGGTACGGCGAAAAAATCCACGTCGCCGTCGCCAGTGTGGTGCCGGGCACCGGTGTGGATACCCCTGAAGATCTGGCGCGCGTCCGTCTGGAACTGCGTTAATCCTTCCATCCCCTCCAGCCGGAGGGGATTTGCCGCTTGTCAGCGGAATTCTCATGCTGTTTTGATCTCATCAGGATGACATCTGTGCTATCGGCGCTCATTATAAAAGCAGTCATCTTTGTGAGGGCAATCTGCTATGGAACAACTGCGCGCTGAACTGAGTCATCTGTTGGGTGAAAAACTGAGCCGCATGGAGTGCGTCAGCGAAAAGCCGGATTCCGCACTCTGGTCGCTGTATGACAGCCAGGGAAATCCGATGCCGCTGTTGGCACGAAGCTTCTCAACGCCTGGCATTGCGCGACAGTTAGCCTGGAAGATATCAATGCTGGCGCGCGGCGGCGCTGTTCGCATGCCGGTTGTTTACGGCGTCATGACGCACGAAGAGCACCCGGGGCCGGATGTGTTACTTATAGAACGCTTACGCGGCGTACCGGTTGAAGCGCCAGCGCGTACGCCTGAGCGCTGGGAGCAACTCAAAGACCAAATCGTTGAGGCGTTGCTTTTCTGGCACCGCCAGGATAGCCACGGTTGCGTTGGCACTGTTGATAGTACCCAGGAAAATATCTGGCCCTCCTGGTATCGCCAGCGCGTGGAAGTGTTGTGGACCACGCTCAATCAGTATCACAACACCGGGTTGACGATGCAGGATAAGCGCGTGCTGTTTCGTACTCGCGAGTGCCTGCCCGCGCTGTTTGATGGTTTTAACGATAACTGCGTGCTGGTACATGGCAGTTTTAACTTGCGCAGTATGTTAAAAGACGCTCGCAGCGACCAGTTACTGGCAATGGTTGGGCCTGGCATAATGCTCTGGGCGCCGCGCGAATATGAACTGTTCAGGCTGGTGGACGGTGCGCAGGCAGAAGGATTGCTCTGGCATTATCTCCAGCGCGCGCCGGTGGCTGAATCCTTCCTGTGGCGGCGCTGGCTCTACCTGTTATGGGATGAAGTGGCGCAGTTGGTGAATACCGGACGGTTTAACCGCGCTAACTTCGATCTTGCCTCAAAATCACTGCTCCCCTGGCTGGTCTGAGCTGCCTTTCAACCACTGCCAGAGACGCCCTAATGTTTCATAACCCACCCGGTCGCTGTGCATCAGCCACACCGGGGAGGGGATAATGCGTTCCCACGGATTAAGCGGAGAGGCAATTGCCAGCTGGTTTGCCGGCGCTGGCAATGGATGCAGGCCAGCATGCTGGAAAAAAATCATTGCGCGTGGCAGATGAGACGCCGACGTTACCAGCAGGAAAGGCGCATCGCCAATCGCCTGTTTTACCGCAAGCGCTTCCCGCTCGGTATCTTTCGGTTGATCCAGCGTCATGATGGCACTGCGTGGCACGCCCAGGCTTTCAGCGACGCGCGCACCCGCTTCCGCCGTGCTGACCGGGTTGGTTTGCGCCGCCGCACCGGTAAAAATGATTTTCGAACCGGGGTTGGCCTGCCACAGACGAATGCCCTCTGTCAGACGCGGCAGGCTGTTATTAATCAGGTTTGAACTCGGTGCCCACGCATCGTTCCAGGTATAACCACCACCGAGAATCACGATGTATTTTACCGGCTGCGTACCGCGCCAGGTGGGATAGGTGTCTTCAATCGGTTGTAAAAAGCGATCGGCAACCGGCTGCATGCTCAACAGCAATAAAACCAGCCACCCGACGCTGATAAATACTTTGCCGGTTTTTTGCCAGCGGCTAAACCAGATCAGCGCAATGCCCAGCCCGATCAGCAAAAGCAAAAAAGGCAGAGGCAGCATCAGGCCGCCGATGTATTTTTTAAGAGTAAAAAGCACCGTATCCGTCTCCTTTTTGACCATATAGCAGGCCTTTTGCGCCGATCTTACACCAGATGGGTTCATTATCGGCACGGCTGTGACAAAATAGCGGTTTTGCCAGGAGCGTGGAGCACCCATGAAGGATCGCAATTTCGACGATATTGCCGAGAAGTTCTCGCGCAACATCTACGGCACGACTAAAGGTCAGCTGCGTCAGGCGATTCTGTGGCAGGATCTTGATGCCCTGTTGGCCCGGATGGGCAACGAGCCATTGCGCGTGCTGGATGCTGGCGGCGGGGAAGGCCAGACGGCGATTCGCATGGCGCAGTTGGGCCATCATGTCACGCTCTGTGATGTGTCGAAAGAGATGATCGCTCGTGCCCAGGCGGCGGCCGAAGAGAAAGGTGTGAGCGGTAACATGCATTTTATACAATGCGCCGTTCAGGACGTTGCTCAGCATTTGGAATCGCCGGTTGATCTGATATTGTTCCATGCTGTGCTGGAGTGGGTCGCAGAACCGGTTCCTGTACTGCAAATATTGTGGTCGGTGCTGCGCCCCGGCGGTGCGTTGTCATTAATGTTTTACAATGCCGACGGCTTGCTGATGCACAATATGGTGGCAGGAAATTTTGACTATGTGAAAGTCGGTATGCCGAAGCGCAAAAAACGTACCCTTTCCCCGGATTTTCCGCGTGCTCCTGCGGATGTTTATGGCTGGCTCGAACAGATTGGCTGGCAGGTAACGGGCAAAACGGGTGTGCGCGTGTTTCACGATTATCTGCGCGAAAAACATCAGCAGCATGACTGCTTTGACGCGCTACTCGAACTGGAAACACGTTATTGCCGCCAGGAACCCTATATTAGCCTTGGCCGCTATATTCACGTGACCGCGCTTAAGCCGCAAATCGATGAAAGGACAAACGATGAGTGAATTTTCCCAGACAGTCCCCGAACTGGTTGCCTGGGCCAGGAAAAATGATTTCTCCATCTCGCTGCCGGTCGACAGGCTCTCTTTTTTGCTGGCCATCGCCACGCTCAATGGCGAGCGTCTGGATGGGGAAATGAACGAAGGTGAACTGGTCGATGCCTTTCGTCATGTGAGTGATGCGTTTGAGCAAACCAGTGAAACCATTACCCAGCGTGCCAATAACGCCATTAACGACCTGGTGCGCCAGCGTTTGTTAAATCGCTTTACCAGTGAGCTGGTGGAGGGCAATGCCATCTACCGTCTGACGCCGCTGGGCATTGGCATTACTGACTACTACATTCGCCAGCGCGAGTTCTCCACGCTGCGTCTTTCTATGCAGCTTTCCATTGTGGCCAGCGAGTTAAAACGCGCCGCAGACGCAGCACAGGAAGACGGAGACGAATTCCACTGGCATCGCAATGTTTACGCGCCGCTGAAATACTCGGTCGCGGAGATTTTTGACAGCATCGATCTGACTCAACGCCTGATGGATGAACAGCAGCAACAGGTCAAAGATGATATTGCACAACTGCTGAATAAAGACTGGCGTGCGGCCATCTCCAGTTGTGAATTGCTGCTGTCTGAAACTTCCGGGACGTTACGCGAACTGCAGGATACGCTAGATGCCGCCGGGGATAAGTTGCAGACCAACCTGTTGAGCATTCAGGATGCAACCCTTGGGCGCGATGATCTTGAGTTCCTCGATCAACTGGTCTTCAACCTGCAAAGTAAGCTGGATCGTATTGTGAGCTGGGGCCAGCAGGCCATCGATCTGTGGATTGGTTACGATCGCCACGTACACAAATTTATCCGTACCGCTATCGATATGGATAAGAACCGCGTCTTTGCCCAGCGTTTGCGTCAGTCGGTACAATCCTATTTCGATGCGCCGTGGGCGTTAACTTACGCCAGCGCCGACAGACTGCTGGACATGCGCGATGAAGAGATGGCGCTGCGTGATGAAGAAGTCACAGGTGAGTTGCCGCCGGATCTGGAGTTCGAAGAGTTTAACGAAATCCGCGAGCAACTGGCGGCGCTTATTGAGCAGCAACTGGCAATTTATAAGACCAAAGGTGTGCCGCTGGATCTCGGCCTGGTGGCGCGTGAGTATCTGGCGCAATATCCGCGCGTTCGTCATTTCGACATTGCGCGCATTGTGGTTGATCAGGCGGTACGTCTTGGCGTAGCGCAAGCAGATTTCACCGGACTGCCGCCGAAGTGGCAGCCGATTAATGATTACGGAGCCAAGGTACAGGCGCATGTCATCGACAAATATTGAACAAGTGATGCCGGTTAAACTGGCACAGGCGTTGGCTAATTCTCTGTTTCCGGCACTGGACAGCGCATTGCGCTCAGGGCGACATATCGGCCTCGACGAGCTGGATAATCACGCATTTTTAATGGATTTCCAGGAGTATCTGGAAGAGTTTTATGCGCGCTATAACGTTGAGCTGATCCGCGCACCGGAAGGTTTTTTCTATCTGCGTCCGCGTTCCACCACGCTTATCCCGCGCTCGGTGCTCTCCGAGCTGGATATGATGGTCGGCAAAATTCTTTGCTATCTCTACCTCAGCCCGGAACGTCTGGCGAATGAAGGGATCTTCACCCAACAGGAGCTGTACGACGAGCTGATGTCGCTGGCGGATGAAGCGAAGCTGCTGAAGCTGGTAAATAACCGTTCTACCGGTTCCGATCTTGACCGTCAAAAACTGCAGGAAAAGGTGCGCTCCTCGCTGAACCGCCTGCGCCGTCTCGGCATGATCTGGTTTATGGGTAACGACAGCAGCAAGTTCCGTATCACTGAATCCGTGTTCCGCTTTGGCGCCGATGTGCGTTCGGGCGATGATGCGCGTGAAGCGCAGCTGCGCATGATCCGCGACGGTGAAGCGATGCCTGTCGAAAACCATCTGCAGCTCAATGATGAGCCTGAAGATAATCAGCCGGATAGCTCGGAGGAAGAGTAATGATTGATCGCGGTAAATTTCGTTCGCTGACGCTGATTAACTGGAACGGCTTTTTTGCCCGTACGTTTGACCTGGATGAGCTGGTGACGACGCTCTCCGGGGGCAACGGTGCCGGCAAATCGACCACGATGGCCGCTTTTGTTACGGCATTGATTCCGGATTTGACGCTGCTGCACTTTCGTAACACCACCGAAGCGGGCGCGACCTCGGGGTCTCGTGATAAAGGCCTGCACGGTAAGCTGAAAGCCGGTGTCTGTTACTCGGTGCTGGATGTGATCAACTCCCGCCATCAGCGCGTGCTGGTGGGGGTGCGTTTGCAACAGGTCGCGGGTCGCGATCGCAAAGTGGATATCAAACCGTTTGCTATTCAGGGGTTGCCAACCTCGATGCTGCCGACGCAGCTGCTGACGGAAACGCTGAATGAGCGGCAGGCGCGAGTGCTTTCTCTGCAGGAAGTGAAAGACAAGCTGGATACGATGGAAGGGGTGCAGTTCAAGCAGTTCAACTCCATCACCGATTACCACGCGCTGATGTTTGACTTAGGGATTGTCGCGCGTCGTTTGCGCTCGGCCTCCGATCGCAGCAAGTTCTATCGCCTGATTGAAGCCTCGCTGTACGGCGGGATCTCCAGCGCCATCACGCGTTCGCTGCGCGACTATTTGCTGCCGGAAAATAGCGGCGTGCGCAAAGCGTTCCAGGATATGGAAGCGGCACTGCGTGAAAACCGCATGACGCTGGAAGCGATTCGCGTGACCCAGTCGGATCGTGACCTGTTCAAGCATTTGATCAGCGAAGCGACCAACTATGTGGCGGCGGACTATATGCGCCACGCCAACGAACGGCGGGTGCATCTGGACAAGGCGCTCGAATTTCGTCGCGATCTGTTTACCTCGCGACAGCAACTGGCGGCAGAGCAGTATAAGCATGTCGATATGGCGCGCGAACTCTCCGAGCATAGCGGTGCGGAAGGGGATCTGGAGGCTGACTACCAGGCTGCCAGCGATCACCTGAATCTGGTGCAAACCGCGCTGCGTCAGCAGGAAAAAATCGAGCGCTACGAAGCGGACCTCGACGAACTGCAAGTTCGCCTTGAAGAGCAGCATGAAGTGGTTGCCGAAGCTGCCGAGCGTCAGGAAGAGAACGAGGCCCGCGCCGAAGCCGCCGAGCTTGAAGTGGATGAGCTGAAAAACCAGCTTGCCGATTACCAGCAAGCGCTGGATGTCCAGCAAACTCGCGCCATTCAGTACAACCAGGCGTTGCAGGCGTTACAGCGTGCGAAAGAGCTGTGTCATCTACCGGATTTGACGCCGGAAAGCGCCGACGAATGGCTGGAAACTTTCCAGGCGAAAGAGCAGGAAGCGACGGAAAAACTGCTGTCGCTGGATCAGAAATTAAGCGTGGCGCAAACCGCGCACAGCCAGTTCGAGCAGGCGTACCAATTAGTGGCGGCGATCAATGGCCCTCTGGCGCGTAACGAAGCCTGGGATGTGGCGCGCGAGCTGCTGCGTGATGGCGTTAACCAGCGCCATCTGGCTGAGCAAGTGCAGCCGCTGCGTATGCGCCTGAATGAGCTGGAACAGCGTCTGCGTGAACAGCAAGATGCTGAGCGTTTGCTGGCTGAGTTCTGCAAGCGCCAGGGCAAACAGTATGACGCAGAAGATCTTGAAGCGCTGCACCAGGAACTGGAAGCGCAAATCGCCGCACTCTCTGACAACGTTTCCGCCGCTGGTGAGCAGCGCATGGCGATGCGTCAGGAACTGGAACAATTACAGTCTCGTGTTCAATCGCTGACCAAACGTGCGCCGGTATGGCTGGCGGCGCAGAGCAATCTGACGCAACTGTGTGAGCAAAGCGGTGAGCAGTTTGAATCGGGGCAGGACGTTACCGAATATCTGCAGCAACTGCTTGAACGTGAACGTGAAGCCATCGTTGAGCGCGATGAAGTGGGCGCGCGTAAACGCGCTGTTGATGATGAAATTGAACGCTTAAGCCAGCCGGGCGGTGCCGAAGATGGCCGTCTCAATGCGCTGGCAGAGCGTTTTGGCGGCGTACTGCTGTCGGAGATTTATGACGATGTCAGCATTGACGACGCGCCGTATTACTCCGCGCTATACGGGCCATCGCGTCATGCGATTGTGGTGCCGGATCTGTCGCAGGTCTCCGAAATGCTGGAAGGTCTGGAAGACTGCCCGGAAGATCTCTATCTGATCGAAGGGGACCCGCAATCCTTCGATGACAGTGTGTTTAGTGTTGATGAGCTGGAAAAAGCGGTGGTGGTGAAAATCGCCGATCGCCAGTGGCGTTATTCACGCTTCCCGACGCTGCCGCTGTTTGGTCGCGCGGCGCGTGAAAGCCGTATCGAAAGCCTGCATGCAGAGCGTGAAGCGCTGGCGGAGCGTTTCGCCACGCTCTCTTTTGATGTGCAGAAAACGCAGCGCCTGCATCAGGCATTCAGCCGCTTTATCGGTAGCCACCTGGCGGTGGCATTTGAGGACGATCCGGAAGCGGAAATTCGCACGCTCAGCAGCCGCCGTGGCGAGCTGGAGCGCGCAATCAGCAACCATGAAAATGACAACCAGCAAAACCGCATGCAGTTCGAACAGGCGAAAGAGGGCGTAGCCCAGCTTAACCGCTTGCTGCCGCGCATCAATTTGCTGGCTGACGATACCCTTGCCGATCGCGTGGATGAAATTCAGGAACGCCTGGATGAAGCGCAGGAAGCGGCGCGATTTATCCAGCAGTTTGGCAACCAACTGGCGAAACTCGAACCGGTTGTTTCCGTACTGCAAAGCGATCCGGAGCAGTTTGAACAGTTAAAAGCGGATTACGCCACCTCGCAGCAGGTGCAACGTGATGCCCGCCAACAAGCTTTCGCCCTGGCGGAAGTGGTACAGCGCCGTGCGCACTTCAGTTACTCCGATGTCGCTGAAATGTTCAACGGTAATAACGATCTCAACGAAAAACTGCGCCAGCGTCTGGAACAGGCAGAAGCAGAACGCACCAAAGCACGTGAAGCGATGCGCAGCCATGCCGCGCAATACAGCCAGTACAACCAGGTACTGGCTTCGCTGAAGAGTTCGTTCGATACCAAAAAAGAGTTGCTCAACGATCTGCAAAAAGAGCTGCAGGATATTGGCGTTCGCGCCGACAGCGGAGCAGAAGAGCGGGCGCGTATCCGTCGTGACGAGCTGCATGCACAGCTCTCCGGCAACCGCGCTCGTCGTAACCAGCTGGAAAAAGCCATCACCTTCTGCGAAGCGGAGATGGATAACCTGACGCGTAAATTGCGCCGCCTGGAACGTGACTACCATGAAATGCGTGAACAGGTGGTCACCGCGAAAGCAGGATGGTGCGCGGTGATGCGCATGGTGAAAGACAGCGGTGTTGAACGCCGTCTGCACCGCCGTGAGCTGGCCTACCTTTCTGCTGATGAATTACGCTCAATGTCGGATAAGGCGCTCGGTGCTCTGCGTCCGGCGGTTGCGGATAACGAACATTTACGCGATGTGCTGCGTCTCTCGGAAGATCCGAAACGCCCTGAGCGCAAGATCCAGTTCTTTGTCGCGGTGTATCAGCATCTGCGTGAGCGTATTCGCCAGGACATTATTCGTACCGATGATCCGGTTGAAGCCATCGAACAGATGGAAATCGAGCTTAGCCGTCTGACGGAAGAACTGACGTCTCGTGAACAGAAGCTGGCGATCAGCTCGCGCAGTGTGGCGAATATTATTCGCAAAACCATTCAGCGCGAGCAGAACCGTATCCGTATGCTGAACCAGGGGCTGCAAAGTGTCTCCTTCGGCCAGGTAAATAGCGTGCGTCTGAATGTGAATGTGCGGGAAACCCATGCCACATTGTTGACGGTGCTTTCTGAACAGCACGAGCAGCATCAGGATCTGTTTAACAGCAGCCGACTGACCTTCTCGGAAGCGCTGGCAAAACTGTATCAGCGTCTGAACCCGCAAATCGATATGGGCCAGCGGACGCCGCAAACCATCGGCGAAGAGCTGCTGGACTACCGCAACTATCTTGAGATGGAAGTGGAAGTTAACCGTGGCTCCGACGGCTGGCTGCGCGCGGAATCCGGTGCGCTGTCGACCGGTGAAGCGATTGGTACCGGGATGTCGATTCTGGTGATGGTGGTACAGAGCTGGGAAGACGAAGCGCGTCGACTGCGCGGCAAAGATATTTCTCCATGCCGCTTGCTGTTCCTTGATGAAGCTGCGCGTCTGGATGCCCGTTCTATCGCTACGCTGTTTGAGCTGTGCGAACGTCTGGAAATGCAGCTCATTATCGCAGCACCGGAAAATATCAGCCCGGAAAAAGGCACCACCTACAAGCTGGTACGTAAAGTCGTGCAAAATCATGAGCATGTGCACGTTGTCGGTCTGCGCGGTTTTGCCGCCCAGCTTCCGGAAACGCTTCCTGGAACGGCGGATGCATCGTAAATCAGCCTCATGTGAAAGGGCGACAGCAATGTCGCCCTTTTTGTTTTCGGAAAGCTATTGCCAGCCCGCGTTTAATCTTTAAACTTCTTTACATTAGGGAAGGCAAATGCTTTTTTGTCTTTATATACTGAGAGAAAGGTGACGAATTTGTCACGAGCAATGTAAGAGAAACAGGGGGCAAGGGATGTTGCTTAAGAAGTCGTATGGTCGTCGAATGTCGGCGCTGAGTTTATGCCTGGCATTCGCATTCGCTCCACTGTTTAGTGTGCAGGCCGATGAGCCTGAAATCGTGCCGGTGGATAGCTCGGCGACGCCAGGTGAGCAGCCTACTGTGCTGCCGCAGCCGCAGGAACAGTCGCCTGCGACGGCGATGTTGATTGGCGTTAAATCTTTCCCGTCCGGCGTTTCTGTTGCCGATGTGCGCGCACAACTTCAGTCGCAATTACCTGCCAACTGGACGCCGGTCTATATGGATCAGCTCGCCGCGTTGTATGCCGCGCGCGGGCAAAAACCGATGTGGGATAACCGCGAAGCGGTACAGGCGTTTCAGCAGCAACTCGCCGAAGTGGCGATTGCAGGGTTTCAGCCGCAATTCACTACCTGGGTTGAGTTGTTAACCGATCCCGCGGTTTCCGGCATGGCGCGCGATGTCGTATTGTCTGACGCGATGCTGGGTTATTTGCACTTTGTTTCGGGGATTCAGTCAAAGGGGCAGCGCTGGCTTTACAGCGACAAACCTTATGCACTCGCAACGCCTGCGATTTCTGTCATTAACCAGTGGCAACTAGCGCTGGACAATGGATCTCTGCCTGGTTTTATCGATCATCTGGCACCGCATCACCCGCAGTATGCTGCTATGCACCAGTCACTATTGGCGCTGGTGGGTGATTCGCGCCCGTGGCCGCAAATCACCAGCACGGTAACGTTGCGTCCGGGGCAGTGGAGCAATGATATTCCGGCGCTGCGAGAGATCCTGCAGCGCACCGGTATGCTGGATGGCGGACCAAATATCGCCTTACCTGGTGATAACGTCGCTGTCAGCCCTTCAGCTCAGCACGTGAAAAAAGCGCCGCAAACGCGCGCGGCATATGACCGACAGCTGGTGGAAGCGGTCAAACGCTTCCAGGCATGGCAAGGGTTGCATGCGGATGGCGTGATTGGCCAGGGCACTCGCGACTGGCTGAACGTGAGCCCTTCACAGCGCGCCGGGTTGCTGGCGCTGAATATCCAGCGCTTGCGTTTACTGCCGGGTACACTTTCGACCGGCATCATGGTCAATATTCCTGAATATTCGCTGGTTTATTACCTCAACGGTAGCCAGGTGCTGGCGTCACGGGTGATCGTGGGCCGCCCGGATCGCAAAACGCCGATGATGAGCAGCGCGCTGAACAACGTGGTGGTTAACCCGCCGTGGAACGTGCCGCCAACGCTAGCGCGTAAGGATATTCTACCGAAGGTATGGAACGATCCAACTTACCTGGAGCGCCACGGTTACACCGTATTACGAGGATGGAACAGCAAGGAAGCGATTGACCCGTACATGGTTGACTGGGCGACCATAACGCCCGCGAACTTACCGTTCCGTTTCCAGCAGGCTCCCGGTGCGCAGAATTCGCTGGGACGCTATAAGTTCAATATGCCGAGCTCAGACGCTATCTATCTGCATGACACGCCGAATCATAATCTGTTCCAGAAAGAGGCGCGGGCATTGAGCTCGGGCTGTGTGCGCGTCAACAAAGCCTCTGAGCTTGCTAATATGCTTTTGCAGGATGCGGGATGGAACGACACGCGGATTTCGGATGCGCTAAAACAGGGAGATACGCGTTATGTCAATATTCGTCATGATATCCCGGTCAATCTCTATTACCTGACTGCCTTTGTCGGTGCTGACGGGCGGACGCAGTATCGTACAGATATTTACAATTATGATCTGACGGCGCGATCGGGTGCACAAATCTTATCGAAAGCTGAACAATTAATCAGATAAATGAAGCAGTTTCAGTCAGCGTGTTGTCGTAATAACTGGTAGAAAATGGGCTCTGGAGGTTACAGAGCCCGTATTTACTGGGATGAGGCAGCCTTGACGTGGCGTTTGTAGCCCGGTAAGGTGCCTCTCGTGCGCTATAAGAGTGCATAAATTTTGTTCAACATTGCTTATCTGTAGAATTTATTATCATGGATAAATTTGACGCTAATCGCCGCAAACTGCTGGCGTTGGGTGGGGTCGCACTTGGTGCTGCCATCTTACCAACACCGGCTTTTGCCACCCTTTCCACGCCACGACCGCGTATTTTGACGCTGAGTAATCTTAATACCGGTGAATCTATTAAAGCTGAGTTCTTCGATGGCAGGGGCTATATTCAGGATGAATTAGCAAAACTTAATCATTTTTTCCGTGATTACCGCGCGAATAAAATTAAAACCATCGACCCTCGTTTGTTCGACCATCTTTTCCGTTTGCAAGGGCTGCTGGGAACACGCAAACCTGTGCAACTGATCTCCGGCTACCGTTCTGTTGATACCAACAATGAACTGCGCGCGCACAGCCGCGGTGTGGCGAAACAGAGCTATCACACCAAAGGTCAGGCTATGGATTTCCATATTGAAGGGATTTCGCTGAGTAATATTCGCAAAGCCGCGTTATCTCTGCGTGCAGGTGGTGTAGGATACTACCCCAGCAGCAACTTTGTGCATATTGATACCGGGCCGGTAAGGCACTGGTAAAACTCAGGCTGAGCTACAGGAGCAGTATGAACTATCGTATTATTCCGGTTACCGCGTTCTCCCAGAATTGTTCGCTTATCTGGTGTGAGCAGACCCAACTTGCCGCCGTGGTCGATCCCGGCGGTGACGCCGAACGGATTATTCAGGAAGTGGACGCTTCAGGCGTGACGCTGACGCAGATCCTGCTTACGCATGGTCACCTTGATCATGTTGGCGCGGCAGCCGAACTGGCGCAGCATTATGGTGTGCCGGTTATCGGCCCGGAAAAAGAAGACGAGTTCTGGCTGCAGGGCCTGCCGGCACAAAGCCGGATGTTTGGCCTGGAGGAATGCCAGCCGCTGACGCCCGATCGTTGGTTAAATGAAGGCGACAGCGTAACGGTGGGGAAAATAACGCTGCAGGTATTGCACTGTCCCGGTCATACGCCGGGGCACATTGTGTTTTTCGACGCACAATCCCGCTTGCTGATTTCCGGCGACGTGATTTTTAAAGGCGGCGTGGGGCGCAGCGATTTCCCGAAAGGCAACCATGGGCAATTGATTGATTCCATCAAGCGCAAATTGTTGCCACTGGGCGATGATGTTACTTTCCTTCCCGGACATGGCCCGATGTCTACGCTGGGTAATGAGCGGTTGCACAATCCGTTCCTGCAAGATGAATTACCGGTCTGGTAAATAAAAAAGGGTCGCTTCGGCGACCCTTTTTGTTACTGCCGTAACTTACAGTACGGCAACGATAGCTTCGCACAGCGGTGACATATTATCCGGCGTCATGCCTGCGACGTTAATGCGTCCTGAAGCAACCGCGTAGATACCAAACTCTTCACGCAAGCGCAGCACCTGCTCTTTGGTCAGGCCGCTGAACGAGAACATTCCGTTCTGTTTGGTGATAAAACTGAAATCGCGGTTAGCCCCTTTCTCCTGCAAGGTGTTAACAAACAGCAGGCGCATACGCTGAATGCGCTGGCGCATGTCCGTTAACTCTTGCTCCCAAATGGCACGCAGAGCCTCGTTACTGAGAATGGTTGCAACTACGGAAGCGCCGTGCGCTGGCGGGTTAGAGTAGTTGGCACGAATAACGGCTTTCATCTGGCTGAATGCGCGATCGGCGCTTTCAGCGTCCGCGCTCACCAATGTACAGGCACCGACGCGTTCATTGTACAGACCAAAGTTTTTCGAGAACGAACTGGCAACCAGCAGCTCTTTATGTAGCGCAGCAAACGCGCGCAACCCTTCAGCATCTTCTTCGAGACCGCGAGCAAAACCCTGGTAAGCGAAGTCGAACAGCGGCAGCCAGCCTTTTTCAACGGACAGCTTCGCCAGCGTGTCCCACTGTTCCAGCGTTGGATCGATACCTGTCGGGTTATGGCAGCAGCCGTGGAACAGCACCACGTCGCCAGTCTGGGCGTTATTCAGGCTTGCCAGCAAACCGTCGAAGTCCAGCGCATGGTTTTGCGCGTCGTAGTAAGCGTACTCACATACTTCCAGACCGGCGGAGTTAAACACGCCTTTGTGGTTCGGCCAGCTCGGGTTGCTCACCCAGACTCGTTTTGCAGAGGTGTTTTTGGCGAGGAAATCCGCCGCCACGCGCAGGCCACCCGTACCGCCAGGCGTTTGCGCGGTGCGCGCACGTTTGTCATTGATAATCGCGCTGCCTTTGCCGAACAGCAGTTCCTGAGTGCAACGGCCAAATTCAGGAATACCGTCGATACCGAGGTAATTTTTGGTAGTTTCATTTTCCAGCAGATAAAGCTCGGCTTTTTTAACACTGGTCAGCACCGGGGTCTTGCCGGTTTCATCTTTATAGACACCGATACCTAAGTTGATTTTATTAGGGCGTTCATCGGCGCGAAACAGATCGGCCAGACCCAGAATGGGGTCGGCAGGGGCGGCGGTTATATTCTCAAACATGACGAGGTTCCATTTTGATGACAGAAGGGAGATCCGCTATCAGGTTAACGGCTGACACAGGAATTGCCAACCGTTTGCGATAAAAAGCGCGATGCTTTTCAAAACTCATCGTGATTTATCTTGCAGGCATAAAAAAACAGGGCCAAAGGCCCTGTTTGATATGCATATAACAGTCGAGGGTGACTATTAGAACTGGTAGGTCAGACCAACAGCAGCCTGGTCATCAGTACCGATGCCATAGGTTTTAGCGCTGTAATCGTTGCTATCCAGCAGGTTGAAGCGGTAATCGAAGAACACGTTCATGTTCTTGTTGAAGTAGTAAGTCACGCCAGCCTGGATATATTTGGCCAGATCTGCAGTGCTTTCCGCACCGTTCAGGTTTTTACCTTTGCTCTGGACATAAGAAATTGCCGGACGCAGACCGAAATCGAATTGGTATTGGGCAACAACTTCAAAGTTCTGGGTTTTGTTAGCCGCTTCCCAGTAATCTGCTGCAGTCTGTCCTGCCGGAGTAGCATTGTTAATTGCAGTCTGACCAGCAGCGCTATTAACAATGGTCATGTTACGCGTTTCAGCATAAACAGTGGCGAGGTAGATGTTGTTTGCATCATATTTTGCACCAACAGCCCATGCTTCAGCACGGTCACCGTTGCCATCTGCTTCCTGTGCGGTGGTACGTTTGGAGTTGCTATAGGCTCCGGAAACGCCGAAACCGCCACCAAAATCATAAGCTACTGAGTAACCGACACCATCACCGTTCTGCGCATTCAGGCTGTGGCTGGATTCGTTTTTGCCTTGATATTGTACAGCGAAAGCCAAGCCATCAACCAGACCGAAGAAATCAGAGTTACGGTAGGTCAGAACACCACCAGCACGGCTGGTCAGGTAGTTATCAGTGTAAGCGCCGCCCCAGGTTTCGCCGGAGAAGTACGGTGCCATATCAGTATAGGACTCAACGTCATATACAACACCGTAGTTACGGCCGTAATCCAGAGAACCAGCGTTGGCAACTTTCAGACCTGCAAATGCCAGACGGGTATTGCCTGCGCCTTGCTCGCCTTCAGCTTTGCTTGCATTGGTACGATATTCCCACTGACCATAACCAGTCAGATCGCTATTGATCTGAGTTTCGCCCTTAAAACCGATCTGGCCGTAAGTTGCATCGCTGTTAGAGCTGCCTTCGCCAGTGGTCGTCCAAACATGACGGCCAACAGCTTTACCATACAGGTCTACTTTGTTGCCGTCTTTGTTGTAGATTTCTGCAGCGTTAGCTGCACCGGCTGCCAGCAGAGCAGGGATAACCACTGCCAGAATATTGCGCTTCATCATTATTTATTACCCTCATTGGTTTTTTTGAACACCTGCCACTGCCGCCAATAAATTCCGTCAAAAAAAATTTACGGAACTATCGATGAGAGTTTGGTGTCTTTCTGTGTCTGAAAGGCATCTTTCCAAACATAACAACGTTTCGCCACCCTGAAAGTGCTACAAATGCCTTAAAGAAGTAACTAAAAGAAATATTGTGTAATATTTTGTGTATTTGCGGGAACTTTGTGAACCATCTCAAAGTTCAGCACTGAGCGCTGATTTAATGAGCGATATCATTGCTATTTATATGAATTACTTATATTTAATTGAGATAAAGGCTTTTCTTATCCACTAAACTCTTGTGGCGTGTTTTTTCTTATAACGGTGTTTAGCCATCCGGATAGCTGTGCGTATTTTAACCAAAAGTGCTAATTAACAGGCTGACATATCCCGCAATAAACACTTTGGGTGATTTTGTGCCGAATGATTTCAGATATAAAAGTTGTGCAAAGAAGGGTAATAAACGCGGTGAGGATCGGTGATTACGCTGATGAGCTGTTAAGAAAAGTTGACGGGTGTCACATAAATGAAAAAGGCCAGCGATAACACTGGCCTTTAGAACATCAGAATGTGGCGGAGCGTGGAGTACGCGGGAACGGGATCACATCACGCACGTTCTGTACGCCGGTCACATAAGCAATCAGGCGTTCAAAACCGAGACCGAAGCCGGAGTGCGGTACAGTGCCGTAACGGCGCAGATCGCGATACCACCAGTAATCTTCTTTATTCAGCCCCATTTCCGCCATGCGGGCATCCAGGACATCAAGACGCTCTTCACGCTGTGAACCACCGATGATTTCACCGATACCCGGTGCAAGCACATCCATCGCCGCCACGGTTTTACCATCTTCGTTTAGACGCATATAGAACGCTTTAATATCTTTCGGGTAGTTTTTCACCACCACCGGTGCTTTGAAGTGTTTCTCGGCCAGGTAACGTTCATGTTCAGAAGCCAGGTCAACGCCCCAGTAAACCGGGTTCTCGAACTTCTCACCGCATTTTTCGAGAATGGCGACCGCATCGGTGTAATCAACCTGGGCGAAATCTGCCGCGATGAAACGCTCCAGACGGCCAATCGCGTCTTTGTCCACGCGCTCTTCAAAAAACTTCAAGTCATCCAGACGCTCTTCGAGAACCGCTTTAAAGGCGTATTTCAGCATCGCTTCAGCCAGACGGGCGTTATCGTCGAGATTGGCGAAAGCGATTTCCGGTTCCAGCATCCAGAACTCAGCCAGGTGGCGGCTGGTATTGGAGTTCTCCGCGCGGAAAGTCGGGCCGAAGGTATAAACCTTGGACAGGGCGCAGGCATAGGTTTCTGCATTCAACTGGCCGGAAACGGTCAGGAACGCTTCTTTGCCAAAGAAATCTTTATCAAAATCGACTTTGCCTTCCGCAGTACGCGGCAGGTTTTCCATATCCAGCGTGGAGACGCGGAACATTTCGCCTGCGCCTTCGGTATCTGACGCGGTGATAAGCGGCGAGGAGACCCAGAAGAACCCTTGTTCGTCAAAGAAGCGATGCAACGCCTGCGCCAGCGTATGGCGAACGCGCGCAACTGCGCCAATCAGGTTGGTGCGTGGGCGCAGGTGGGCGACTTCGCGCAGATACTCAATACTGTGGCGTTTTGCCGCCATCGGGTAGGTATCCGGATCTTCAACCCAGCCGGTAACTTCGACAGAGGTCGCCTGAATTTCCAGACTCTGGCCTTCGCCCGGTGACGCCACAACTTTGCCGGTCACAATTACCGAGCAACCGGTAGTCAGGCGTAAAACGTCCTGATTGTAATTGGGCAGAGAATTATTAATAACGGCCTGTACAGGATTAAAGCAGGAGCCGTCATAAACGGCGAGGAAGGAGATACCAGCTTTAGAATCTCGGCGGGTGCGTACCCATCCGCGTACGGTGACTTCACTGTCAACGGCAACACGGCTATGGAATACGTCGGCTACAGGCACAACGCTCATAATATTCTCTCTGTTAATAGTCGGAAAAAATAAACACTTGTCCGCCCGATTAGGGGGGATATCTATGTTACCTGGCGTACGCCATCAGACAAGCAGAATTCGCAGGAACAATTAATAAATTATCGGCAAAAAAGAAGGGAGCCTTCAGGCTCCCGGTGATTAACTGGCTTTTTTGACCTGCTGCAGGTCAAACGCTTCGCGTAGTGCGCGGACAAACGCTTTGTCATGGCAGATAGTTTTCCCGGGGCTGTCGGATAATTTCGCCACCGGTTTTCCATTGCACTCAACGAGCTTGATAACAATATTCAGCGGTTTCACTCCGGGAATATCACACGTCAGGCGTGTCCCGATACCAAAGCCCAGCTTGACACGATCGGCAAAATGGCAATAGAGATCCAGCGCTTTGTTCAGATCGAGATTGTCCGAGAATATCAGCGTTTTTGACAGGGGATCGATGCCGAGTTTCTCATAGTGAGCAATCGCTTTTTCGCCCCATTCCACCGGATCGCCAGAATCATGGCGCAGGCCCTGGTAACGGGTTGCGAATTCCGGGCCGAAATCACGCAAAAACGCATCCATTGTGATGCAGTCTGTTAACGCAATCCCCAGTTGGTTTGGGTACTCTTCAAGCCAGGCCGCGAGCGCCGCGCGCTGGCTGGTGGCCAAATCGGGGCTGATCTGCTGGTGAGCCTGGAACCACTCATGCGCCTGGGTGCCCATGGGGGTCAGCGACAGGCGGCGAGCCAGATCATAATTGCTGGTGCCGATAAACCAGGGTTCTTGTTGCAACCGTTCGACGATCGCTTGTTGCACATCGCGGGAGAAACGGCGGCGTGTACCGAAATCCATCAGACGGAAACCGGACATATCTACCTGCGCGGTGCGCGCAGCGAAATCCGCCAGTTTCTCTTCCAGATGCAGCAGAGCCTCCTGAACGCCAGTCTGCGGCGAACGGCAGCGGTGAACCACTTCACTGATTACTGCCAGCAGCGGTACTTCCCACATGATCACTTCGCGCCACGGGCCGGAAAGGCTGATATGCAGCTTGCCGTTGTCGTTAGTAATCGTGACCTGGCGCGGGTCGTAACGAAAATGACGTAGCCAGTTAAGGTAGTCAGGCTGGAAGAAGGGGAGGCTGGACAGCCACAGATACTCGTCATCTTGCAGACGCAACGACTGCATGGCGTCGACCTGTTCGCGGACGGCATCGGCATAGATACCGAGCAGGTCATCGCCGCGACAGCGGAATTCAGCCGTGACATGCACGTCATAATAGTGGTGGAACACCGCTTGCTGCATGTGCAGCTTATAAGCGTCGGTATCCAGCAGCGTTTGCAGACCAGAGAAAGCGAGTTGAGTCATGGTGCGCAGTAGCATCCTCTTACAGGAGCGTTTAGTACAATAAACAAAGCAGGTAGTCGCTGGAGTATACCTTGTTTACCAGGTTATTGAACCCTGATCACACCATAACGCGCTGAACGGGTCGATGGCATTTCGTGCCTCCTGTTATAAAAATGTAGCAGACAGAGCTTTTCCCTCTGAAAAGATGAAGATTCTGCGTGGCGCGTTTGCGGCAACCGGAATAGACTGGAGTCGTAACCAACAGAAGATGCTAAAGGTTTTTTATGACACAACAGCCACAAGCCAAATACCGCCACGACTACCGTGCGCCGGACTACCTGATTAGCGATATTGACTTGACCTTTGACCTTGACGCCGCCAAAACTGTCGTCACTGCGCTGAGCAAAGTGTCACGCCATAGCGCCTCTGCTGTGCCGCTGCGCCTGGATGGCGGCGAGCTGACCCTGATTTCCATTCACGTAAATGATGAGCCCTGGACCAACTATAAAGAAGAAGGCTCCCAACTGGTGATCGATGGCTTGCCAGAGCGTTTTACCTTGCGCATTGTGAATGAGATAAGCCCGGCCGCGAACACCGCACTCGAAGGGCTGTACCAGTCCGGCGAAGCGCTGTGCACACAGTGTGAGGCGGAAGGCTTCCGCCATATTACCTGGTATCTTGACCGCCCGGACGTGCTGGCGCGCTTTACCACCAAGCTGATTGCCGATAAAACCCGCTATCCGTTCTTGCTCTCTAACGGCAACCGCGTTGATCAGGGCGAGCTGGACAATGGTCGTCACTGGGTACAGTGGCAGGATCCCTTCCCGAAACCCTGCTATCTGTTTGCGCTGGTCGCCGGGGATTTCGACGTCCTGCGCGACACGTTCACTACCCGTTCCGGGCGTGAAGTGGCACTGGAGTTGTATGTCGATCGCGGCAACCTCGATCGTGCGCCGTGGGCGATGACCTCGCTGAAAAACTCCATGAAATGGGACGAACAGCGTTTCGGCCTTGAGTACGATCTCGACATCTATATGATTGTCGCTGTCGACTTCTTTAATATGGGCGCCATGGAAAACAAAGGGTTGAACATCTTCAACTCGAAATACGTGCTTGCCCGCACCGATACCGCTACCGATAAAGATTACCTCGATATCGAGCGCGTAATTGGTCATGAATACTTCCATAACTGGACCGGTAACCGCGTAACCTGCCGCGACTGGTTCCAGCTCAGCCTGAAAGAAGGGCTGACCGTGTTCCGCGATCAGGAGTTCAGCTCCGATTTGGGCTCCCGTGCGGTAAACCGCATTAATAACGTGCGCACCATGCGCGGTATGCAGTTTGCCGAAGACGCCAGCCCGATGGCGCACCCGATCCGCCCGGATAAAGTCATTGAAATGAATAACTTCTATACCCTGACGGTGTATGAAAAGGGCGCGGAAGTAATTCGCATGATGCATACGCTGCTTGGCGAAGAGAATTTCCAGAAAGGGATGCAGCTCTATTTTGAGCGTCATGACGGTAGCGCGGCGACCTGCGACGATTTCGTGCAGGCCATGGAAGACGCGTCAAACATCGATCTGTCGCATTTCCGCCGCTGGTACAGCCAGGCTGGTACGCCGGTGGTGACGGTGCACGATGATTACAACCCGAACACCGAACAATACACGCTGACCATCAGCCAGCGCACGCCACCGACCGCCGAACAGCAAGACAAACTGCCGCTGCACATTCCGTTCGATATCGAACTGTACGATAACGAAGGTAACGTGATCCCGTTGCAGAAAGACGGGCACCCGGTGCATAACGTCCTTAACGTCACTCAGGCGGAACAGACCTTTATTTTTGATAACGTCTATTTCCAGCCGGTGCCGTCACTGCTGCGTGAATTCTCCGCGCCGGTGAAACTGGAATATAAGTGGAGCGATCAGCAACTGACCTTCCTGATGCGCCACGCCAGTAATGATTTCTCCCGCTGGGACGCGGCGCAAAGCCTGCTGGCAACGCACATTAAACTGAACGTTGCGCGTCATCAGCAGGGCCAGGCGCTGTCGCTGCCATTGCATGTCGCGGATGCTTTTCGCGCGATCCTGCTGGACGAAACGATTGATCCGGCGCTTGCCGCAGAGATCCTGACGCTGCCGTCGGCAAATGAGATCGCCGAGCTGTTTGAAACCATCGATCCTGTAGCCATCGCGGCGGTACGTGAAGCGCTGACGCGCACACTTGCCACCGAACTTGCTGATGAGTGTCTGGCGGTGTACAACGCGCATAAACTCGATAGCTACCGCGTTGAACATGCGGATATCGGCAAACGTTCTTTGCGGAACACGTGCTTGCGTTACCTGGCGTTTGGCGATGCGCAACTGGCAGACAAACTGGTGAGCCAGCAGTATCACGACGCAGATAACATGACGGATGCGCTGGCGGCGCTCTCGGCGGCGGTTGCCGCCCAACTGCCGTGCCGCGATACGCTGATGCAAGAGTATGATGACAAGTGGCATCACGACGGCCTGGTGATGGATAAATGGTTTATCCTGCAGGCCACCAGCCCGGCGGAAGATGTGCTGCAAACGGTGCGCAGCTTGCTGAAACACCGCTCGTTCACCCTCAGCAACCCGAACCGCATCCGCTCGCTGATTGGCGCTTTCGCCGGCAGCAACCCGGCAGCGTTCCATGCGCTGGATGGTAGCGGCTATCAGTTCCTGGCTGAAATGCTAACCGAGCTGAACAGCCGCAACCCGCAAGTGGCATCGCGTCTGATTGAGCCGCTGATCCGCCTGAAACGCTATGACGCTAAACGTCAGGCGATGATGCGTGCGGCGCTGGAGCAGTTAAAAGCACTGCCGAACCTTTCCGGCGATCTGTACGAGAAAGTCAGCAAAGCGCTGGCGTAATAACACTGCCGCCTTCACCGAAGGCGGCAGTGTTTTCCTCGCAAATGGCGTTCTGAAGCCCTTATAAAGAAGCGCCTGCCAGTCCGTGATTTAACCTTCAAACCGATCCAAGCCAAAACCGGTTAATGATCACGCCGGCATAGCGGTGTTCAGTAACTAATCAGCCTTAACGGGCGCGAAGTGTGCCGGTTAATACAGAACATTAAGCATGACGAGTTTGAGCTAACGGGACGGTTTCCGACTCGCCGCGTTTCATCACCCGGTTCAATACTTCCGCTTCCAGTTCTGCCAGCCTTACTGACCCCAGGCGGCGGGGACGCGGCAGATCGATAGCTAAGTCCAGCCCAATTTTTCCCTCTTCAATTAACAGTACGCGATCCGCCATCGCCACCGCTTCACTGACATCATGCGTCACCAGCACCACCGTGAAACCGTGTGTCTGCCACAGTTCCATAATGAGTGCCTGCATCTCCAGACGGGTTAGCGCATCCAGCGCACCTAATGGTTCGTCCAGCAGCAACAATCCCGGTTGATGTACCAGCGCCCGCGCCAGTGCGACCCGCTGTTTCTGCCCGCCGGACAATGCCGCTGGCCACTCGCTGGCTCGCTGCTCCAGCCCGACCGCACGTAACGCATCCTGCGCGGCTTCCCGCCAGCGGCCTTTCAACCCTAAACCGACATTATCGATCACTGACTTCCATGGAAGTAACCGGGCATCCTGAAACATCATTCGCGTGTCGTTTTGAATGTTCGCCAGCGGTGTATTGCCCGCTAACAGCTCCCCGGCATTGGCGGTTTCCAGCCCGGCCAACAGGCGCAGCAACGTGCTTTTGCCTCCACCGCTGCGGCCTACCACGGCGACAAACTGCCCGGCGGCAATATGCAGATCCAGTCCGCTGAGTACAGTGTTATTGCCGTAATGCTTATTCACGCCGTTTAATAACAGCGGGATCCCCTGAGTGAGTCGCGCAGTATTCATGCTGTTGCTTCCTTCACGTGATAAGCGGGATGCCAGCGCAGCCACAGGCGCTCCAGCAATTGCGCACTGACATCGGCCAGTTTGCCGAGCAGGGCATAGAGAATGATGGCGACCACCACAACATCGGTTTGCAGGAATTCGCGCGCATTCATTGCCAGGTAGCCAATTCCGGCGTTGGCGGAAATCGTCTCGGCAACAATCAGCGTCAGCCACATAAGACCGAGTGCAAAACGCACCCCGACCATAATCGACGGCAGAGCGCCGGGCAGGATCACATGAGCAAAGAGCGCAAAACCGGACAAACCGTAGCTGCGCGCCATCTCCAGTAATCCCCGGTCGATATTACGAATGCCATGCCAGGTATTGATGTAAATGGGGAACAACGTGCCAAGCGCTACAAGGAAAATTTTCGCGCTCTCATCGATCCCAAACCACAAGATAACCAGTGGGATCAGCGCCAGATGCGGCACATTGCGCAGCATCTGGATGGAGGTATCCAGCAGACGTTCTCCCCAGCGCGATAACCCGCTAATCAACCCCAGTGTCAGACCGATACTGCCGCCAATTGAGAAACCAATCACCGCGCGCCAGGAGCTGATCGCAAGATGTTGCCACAATTCACCGCTCACGCTTAATGTCCAGAACGCTTCCAGCACACCTTCCGGCGAGGGAAGAATGCGCGTTGAGAGCAAGCCGGTGGAGGAGGCGATTTGCCACACCACCACAATCCCCGCCGGCAGCAGCCAGGGGGCAATATGCAGGAGCCATTTCTTTTCTGCCGCCATAATTGCCTCAGCTTTGCGCCACTTTTCGGGGAATAAACTCGTTCGCCACCGTTTCGCCCTGCAGTTGCAATGGCTGTGGCTGCGGAATTTGCGGCACCGCGACATCAAGGTGCGGGAACAGCAGTTCGCCGACGCGATATGCCTCTTCCAGGTGCGGATAACCGGAAAGAATAAAACTGTCGATACCAAGCTCAGCATATTCATTGATTCTTGCCGCAACGGTCGGGCCATCGCCCACCAGCGCGGTTCCCGCGCCGCCGCGCACCAGCCCAACGCCAGCCCACAGGTTAGGGCTGATCTCCAGTTGATCGCGTTTACCGCCATGAAGCGCCGCCATCCGCTGTTGGCCTACGGAATCCTGGCGCGAGAAGGCGGCCTGCGCTTTAGCAATCGTGGCATCATCCAGATGGGCGATCAGGTTATCTGCTGCCTGCCAGGCTTCGGCATTCGTTTCCCGGACAATCACATGCAGACGAATACCGAAGCGCACTTTTCGCCCGTGGGCTGCGGCTTTGGCGCGCACCTGTTCAATTTTTTCTTTTACCTGCGCTGGCGGCTCGCCCCACGTCAGATAGAGATCAACCTGCTCAGCGGCCAGATCTTGCGCCACATCGGACGATCCACCGAAATAGAGTGGCGGTCGCGGCTGCTGCACGGGTGGGAAGAAGAGTTTCGCGCCGCGCACATGAATATGTTTGCCCTCAAAATCTACAGTGTCGCCTTCCAGCAAACGACGCCAGACGTGAGTAAACTCCGCAGAGGCTTCATAACGCTGCGTATGATCGAGAAACACGCCGTCTCCGGCCAGTTCCTGCGGATCGCTGCCGGTCACCAGGTTAAACAGCGCACGTCCATTTGAGAGACGGTCCAGCGTGGCTGCCTGGCGCGCAGCGACGGTCGGTGATGTGACGCTGGGGCGCAGGGCGACAAGAAACTTCAACCGCTGTGTCACCGGGATCAGTGAGGCGGCGACTAGCCACGCATCTTCACAGGAGCGCCCGGTGGGGATCAGCACCCCGCTGAACCCTAAACGATCCGCCGCCTGAGCGACTTGTTGTAAATAAGCATGATCTACCGGGCGCGAGCCGTGATCCGTGCCTAAATAGTGACCATCGCCGTGGGTGGGTAAAAACCAGAACAGATTTAAGCTCATGACTTGGTTCCTTGTTTGACCGGTTGCCAGATACGGGTGCGAATATCGACTTTTTTCGGCAGCAAACGGTTCTCATAAAAGAGATCGGCTGTTTGCTGTTGCAGTGCGGCGGTGGTGTCATCGACCGGTGAGATTTTGGTCGGTGGGCGGTGATCGAAATAGGTGGCAATCACCGGCTGGGGCAGTCCCAGTGTTTTGGCAAACAGCGCGATGCTTTCGTCACGCTGGCTAATGGTTAACGCATCGGCTTCGCTAAAGGTATTCAGCACGCCCTGAATAAATGCACCGTTTTTTTCCGCATACGGACGCGACGCTAAATAGAAGGAGCCGGTCTGTTTCAGCGTGGTGCCGTCTTTTAATACACGCACACCACCCTGCAGCAGCGCCGCCGAGTAGTAAGGATCCCAGATGGCCCATGCATCAACGTTACCTTGCTGGAACGCGGCGCGTGCATCCGCAGGTGTCAGAAACACCGGCTGAATATCGCTGAATTTCAGCCCGGCCTGTTGCAGTGCGCGCAGCAGTAAATTGTGCGAACTGGAACCTTTCTGGAAAGCGACTTTATGCCCTTTCAGGTCGGCAACTGTTTTAATCGGGCTGTTTTGGGCAACAAGGATCACTTCTGCTTTCGGTTTTGGCGGTTCAACGCCGACATACAGAAGATCCGCGCCAGCGGCTTGCGCAAAAATCGGCGGAATGTCGCCCGTGCTGCCGAGATCGATACTGCCAATATTCAGCGCTTCCAACATTTGCGGGCCAGCCGGGAATTCCGTCCAGGTGATTTTGGTGTTCGGGTAGCGTTTTTCCAGCAGGTCATAGCTCTTTGCCAGCACCATACTGACACTGCCTTTCTGGTAACCAATACGTAAACTCTCCGGTGCCGGTTCGGCGGCCTGTGTCCAGGCGGAAAGCGTCAGTAAACCGCTTAACGCTAACCATTGCGCGCGGTTTTTAAACAGATTAAACATGCGCGACTCCTTGCGGTAGGTGGAAATCCGGCGCCTGAATATCCCGGCGGTGCAGCGCTTGCCAGAAAGTTTCCAGCGCTTTATCCAGACGGGTTTGCAGGTTGGGCGTCAGACTGGGCTTGTGCTGATAATCCAGCACCTGGCTATCATCGGCGAAGACACCATGCAGGATCTCTTGCGCTTTCAGCGCGCTGAGTACCGGCTTCAGGGCGTAATCCACCGCCAGCATGTGCGCCACGGTGCCGCCAGTGGCCAGCGGCAACACCACTTTGCCTTCCAGCGCCCGCTCGGGCAGCAGATCGAGCAGCGTTTTCAGGGCCCCGGAGTAAGCCGCTTTATAAATCGGTGTTGCGACAATCAACCCATCTGCCTCGTTAAGTTGCTCAATAAAGGTTTGCAACGCGGGACTATCGAAGCGGGCATAGATGAGATCCTCCGGCGCGAAATTTTGCAAATGCCAGTGACACACTTCGATATCCTGCGCATTCAGGCGCTCGCGGGC
The DNA here is from genome assembly GCF_042788165.1 of Kosakonia sp. YIM B13588. Lineage (NCBI taxonomy): Bacteria > Pseudomonadati > Pseudomonadota > Gammaproteobacteria > Enterobacterales > Enterobacteriaceae > Kosakonia > Kosakonia sp. YIM B13588. Next base: position 234,850 of record NZ_JBHZPO010000002.1, read on the forward strand.
ATACTCCAGCAACGCGCTGGAGCGGGAGGGAAAGCGCGGGCTTCCGGCCAGGGTGACAACTCTCATAATCGCTCCTTATAACCAATTGTTTGCTTTTAGATAACATTCATAACAATTGAAGGCAGTGTGGCAGAGTCGATTTATTCCACTAAATGATTTATTCGATGAAAATATGCTGAAATTTGCATAAAGGAGAGGGGTAAGAGAAAACGATTGCGTCGAATCGCCTTTTTTTGCCGCAGGTCAATTCCCTTTCGTCGGGTAATCACTGATAATACGCCCCCGGTTTGCAACCGGGAATCCAGGAGAGTTCATGTACTACCCCTTCGTTCGTAAAGCCCTTTTCCAGCTCGATCCAGAGCGCGCTCATGAATTAACGTTCCAGCAATTACGCCGTATCACCGGCACGCCTTTCGAAGCCCTCGTGCGTCAGCGTGTACCGGAGAAACCGGTCAAATGCATGGGTCTGACCTTTAAAAACCCGTTGGGGTTAGCGGCCGGGCTGGATAAAAATGGTGAGTGCATTGATGCGCTGGGCGCGATGGGGTTTGGCGCCATCGAAATCGGTACCGTGACGCCACGCCCGCAGCCGGGTAATGACAAGCCGAGGATCTTCCGTCTGGTGGATGCAGAAGGACTGATCAACCGTATGGGTTTTAATAATCTTGGCGTGGATAACCTGGTTGAGAATGTGAAAAAATCGCGCTACGACGGTGTGCTGGGCATTAATATTGGCAAGAATAAAGACACGCCAGTCGAGCAGGGCAAAGATGACTACCTGATTTGTATGGAAAAAATCTATGCCTATGCCGGTTATATCGCCATCAATATTTCTTCGCCGAATACGCCCGGTTTACGCACACTACAATATGGCGAAGCGCTGGACGATCTGCTTACCGCAATTAAGAATAAGCAAAACGATCTGCAAAATCTGCATCATAAATATGTCCCGGTAGCCGTAAAGATCGCACCAGATCTTTCTGAAGAGGAATTGATCCAGGTGGCCGATAGTTTAGTTCGCCACAATATTGATGGTGTTATTGCCACTAATACCACGCTTGAAAGATCGCTGGTACAGGGAATGAAACATTGTGACGAAACGGGTGGGTTAAGTGGTCGTCCGTTGCAATTAAAAAGCACGGAAATTATTCGTCGGTTGTCGCAAGAATTAAACGGGCGTTTGCCGATTATTGGTGTAGGCGGCATCGACTCGGTGATAGCGGCTCGCGAGAAAATTGCCGCCGGTGCGTCACTGGTGCAAATTTATTCGGGCTTTATTTTTAAAGGTCCACCGCTGATTAAAGAAATCGTTACCCATATCTAATCTTTTATCTCTTCCTGCGCAACCAGGGCTTTATTTCCCGCCCTGGTTGTTTTATATTCCACCACTGTTGCTAATTTAAACATTTTAGTCTTTTATTATTTAGGTAATAAACGAGGCGGCAAAAGGATGAAAAAGTTACAGGATGTTTAGGGGAAGGGGAGAGGAAAATGCGAATTAAACCTGACGATAATTGGCGCTGGTATTTTGATGATGAGCATGATCGCATGATGCTCGATTTAGCCAATGGTATGTTATTTCGCTCTCGTTTTGCCCGTAAGATGCTGACGCCAGACGCTTTCTCGCCGTCTGGTTTTTGCGTTGATGATGCTGCGCTTTATTTCTCCTTTGATGAAAAATGCCGCGATTTGCCGTTATCTAATGAGCAACGCGCCGAACTGGTGCTTAACGCGCTGGTAGCGATTCGCTTCCTCAAGCCGCAAATGCCGAAAAGCTGGCACTTTATGACGCATGATTCTCTGTGGACGCCTGTGACGGGTGAAGGCGCTTGCGTCTGGCTGAGCGATACGCAGGAGTGTGTGAATCTGCTGGTGGTTGAACCGGGTGAGAATGCTGCGCTGTGTCTGCTGGCGCAACCCGGCGTGGTGATTGCCGGGCGCACCATGCAACTGGGCGACGCGATTAAAATTATGAACGATCGCCTCAAGCCGCAGCTGCATTCCAATGCAATTCAGCTCGAACAGGCGGTTTAAGCCTCCAGTCGCAGCGATGTTTTCGGCACACAGCTACAGCAGAGAATTGAACCATCCGGCGCAACCGCTGATTTCTTCAGCGCACTGACTTCACCTTCCACTACGCGAATACGGCAGCAACCGCAAATCCCCGCGCGGCACGAGTAGGGCACGCGAATCCCCTGATTCTCCAGTTGTTCCAGCAACACTTGTTGGTTATTGCCGCGAAATGTTTGACCTTGCCAGTTGATTTCCACCGTCCCTGCGGGTTGTGCATCCTGTTCAACAGACTCTTCGACTTCGCCTGCGCCGTATGTTTTCGCCGGCCTCGCTGTCAGCACGACTACCTCATCGCCGACGCGAATCACACCGCTGTTACGGGCAATCAGGTTTTGGCCAAAATCGATGGCGCCATTATCCTGCGCAGTGCGAAAACGCTGTAAGGTCGCGAGAGGTTCACCGGAAGGGTGTTTTTGCCCGCGCTCCGGGCTGACGGTAGTGAACACGCAGCGGCTGCACGGTTTCACGACGTCGAAAACCACCTCGCCAATACGCACCACTTTCCAGCTGTCCTCTTCCCACGGCTGTGCGCCTGTTACCACCAGGTTGGGGCGAAACTGCTCCATTTTCACGCTGGCCGGGCAACGGTTTTGTACATCACGCAGCGAGGCTTCGTTAGCCAGCAGGTACGGAAAACCATCGGCGAAAGATAACGGTACGTCCTCGTGGTGTTTGACGCGGCGAGTTAATTCAGGCCCAACCCAGCGCAATTGCACCTCGCGCGCAAAAAAGCCGCTCAGCCAGCGGTTAATCTCTTCGGGCGCGATAAGGGCAGTAAAGTGGTTACCCCACACTTCCGTGGGCGCGGCGTCGGGCGCAAAATCGGCAAAGCGAATCACCGCGCTGCTGCCATCCGGTGCGGTCAGGTGCAAACCATCGGTTAACGGTGAGGGTGTAAAGCGCACCATCTGCGGATACTGTCGTGCGGTAATAAAAGTGCCATCGGGTTGCGTGACCATAAAAACACGGTCAAAAGCGAGGCCGCTGATGTCGGCAAGCGCATGCGTCAGGCCGATACCGCGCATGGATTTTACCGGATGAATAAAAAGACGTGAAAGCGTTGGCACGTCTTCCCCCTGTCTGATGAAAATTAGCCCTCAACTTTATGACATGAACGCCAGATTAGCTATAATGCGCAACAATTTTCGTTGAATGTAAGTGACATTATGATTTCTCTGTTTGCCAGTACGGCCCGCGGGCTGGAAGAGCTGTTAAAAACTGAACTGGAAAAACTCGGCGCGGTTGAGTGCCGGGTGGTTCAGGGTGGTGTCCATTTTGAAGGGGACACGCGGCTCCTGTACCAGAGCCTGATGTGGAGTCGTCTGGCTTCGCGCATTATGCTGCCGCTCGGGGAGTGCAAGGTTTACAGCGATCTTGATCTCTACCTCGGCGTGCAGGCGATCAACTGGACAGAGATGTTTAATCCGGGCGCAACCTTCGCCGTCCACTTTAGCGGCCTGAACGATGAAATCCGTAACAGCCAGTACGGTGCGCTGAAAGTCAAAGATGCGATTGTCGATAGCTTTACCCGCAAAAACCTGCCGCGTCCGAATGTGGAACGTGAGATGCCGGACCTGCGTATTAACGTCTGGCTGAACCAGGATACGGCGAATATCTCCCTTGATCTGAGCGGCGAAGGTTTGCACCTGCGCGGCTACCGCGATCGCACCGGGATGGCACCGATCAAAGAAAACCTCGCCGCGGCTATCGTGATGCGTTCTGGCTGGCAGCCAGGCACTCCGCTGCTCGATCCGATGTGCGGTTCCGGGACGCTGCTGATTGAAGCTGCGATGGCCGCGACCGATCGCGCGCCGGGTCTGCACCGCGGCCACTGGGGTTTTGGTGGTTGGGCGCAGCACGATGAGGCGCTGTGGCAAGAGGTGAAAGCCGAAGCGCAAACGCGTGCGCGCGAAGGGCTGGCGAATTACGCCTCCCATTTTTATGGTTCAGACAGCGACGCGCGCGTTATCGATATTGCCCGTAAAAACGCCCGTCGTGCCGGGATTGGTGAGCTGGTCACCTTTGAAGCGAAAGATGTTGCTGAGCTGAGCAACCCGCTGCCAACAGGCCCGTACGGTACAGTGATCAGTAACCCGCCGTATGGTGAGCGTCTGGAGAGTGAACCGGCGCTGATCGCGCTGCACAGCCTGTTGGGCCGTCTGCTGAAAGCACAATTTGGCGGCTGGAATCTGTCGCTGTTTAGCGCCTCGGTTGATTTGCTGAACTGTCTGCAACTGCGCGCTGAGCGCCAGTTTAAAGCGAAAAATGGCCCGTTGGACTGCGTGCAGAAAAATTACCATCTGGCGGAAAATACCGGCGAAGCGAAAGCGCCGGCAATGGCGGAAGATTACGCGAATCGCCTGCGCAAAAACGTTAAAAAGCTGGAGAAATGGGCGCGTCAGGAAGGTATCGAATGCTATCGCCTGTACGATGCCGATCTGCCGGATTACAACGTCGCGGTCGATCGCTATGCCGATTGGGTGGTGGTGCAGGAGTATGCCGCACCGAAAACGATTGATGCGCAAAAAGCGCGTCAGCGCCTGTTTGATATCATTGCGGCTACCATTCATGTGCTGGGGATTGCGCCAAACAAGCTGGTGCTGAAAACCCGTGAACGGCAGAAGGGCAACAACCAGTATCAAAAAATGAATGAAAAGGGTGATTTCATGGAAGTGAGCGAATATAACGCTCGCCTGTGGGTCAACCTGACCGATTACCTTGATACCGGTCTGTTCCTCGATCACCGTATCGCGCGCCGTATGCTCGGCCAAATGAGCAAAGGCAAAGATTTCCTGAATCTTTTCTCTTATACCGGCAGCGCCAGTGTGCATGCAGGTCTGGGTGGTGCGCGCTCGACGACAACCGTGGATATGTCACGCACCTATCTGGAGTGGGCCGAGCGCAACCTGCGCCTTAATGGTCTGAGTGGTCGTGCGCATCGCCTGATCCAGGCCGACTGCCTGGCGTGGCTGCGCGATACTGATGAGCAGTTCGATCTGATCTTTATCGATCCGCCGACCTTCTCCAACTCCAAACGTATGGAAGAGTCTTTCGATGTACAGCGCGACCATATGGCGCTGATGGAAGATCTCAAACGCCTGTTGCGTAAGGGCGGCACGATTATGTTTTCCAATAACAAACGCGGTTTCCGTATGGATCTCGACGGGCTGGCGAAACTGGGTCTTAAAGCACAAGAAATCACCCAAAAAACGCAGTCGCAGGATTTTGCCCGCAACCGTCAGATCCACAACTGCTGGCTGATTACCGCAGCCTGAAAGGATAAATAAATGTCATTAATCAGTATGCATGGCGCGTGGCTGTCGTTCAGCGATGCGCCGCTTCTCGATAATGCTGAGCTGCATATCGAAGAAAACGAACGCGTGTGCCTTGTCGGGCGTAACGGCGCGGGAAAATCAACGCTGATGAAGATCCTCAACCGGGAAGTTAACCTGGACGATGGTCGCATTGTGTATGAGCAAGATTTGGTAGTGGCGCGTCTGCAACAGGATCCGCCACGTAATGTTACCGGCAGCGTCTACGATTTTGTCGCTGAAGGGATTGAAGAGCAGGCCGAGTATCTCAAGCGTTATCATGAGGTTTCTCACCTGGTAATGAGCGATCCGAGCGATAAAAACCTCGCTGAGTTAGCACGTGTGCAGGAGATGCTGGATCACCACGGTTTGTGGCAACTGGAAAACCGCATCAACGAAGTGCTGGCGCAGCTTGGACTGACGGCGGATATGTCGCTCTCTGCCCTTTCCGGCGGCTGGTTGCGTAAGGCGGCGTTAGGGCGCGCGCTGGTGAGCGGTCCGCGCGTGCTGTTGCTCGACGAACCGACCAACCACCTGGACATTGAAACTATCGACTGGCTGGAAGGGTTCCTGAAATCTTTCGGCGGCACCATTATCTTTATCTCTCACGATCGTTCGTTTATTCGCAATATGGCGACCCGTATTGTAGACCTCGATCGCGGCAAGCTGGTTTCCTATCCGGGCAATTACGATCAGTATCTGCTGGAGAAAGAAGAAGCCCTGCGCGTGGAAGAGCTGCAAAACGCGGAGTTTGATCGCAAGCTGGCACAGGAAGAGGTGTGGATCCGCCAGGGGATCAAGGCGCGTCGTACTCGTAACGAAGGCCGCGTCCGTGCGTTAAAAGCCATGCGCCGCGAGCGCAGTGAACGCCGTGAAGTGATGGGCAGCGCGAAGATGCAGGTGGAAGAAGCCTCCCGCTCCGGCAAGATTGTTTTCGAGATGGAAGACGTCAATTACGGCATCGACGGCAAAGTGCTGGTGCGCGACTTCTCCACGCAGGTGCAGCGCGGCGACAAAATTGCGCTGATCGGCCCGAACGGCTGCGGTAAGACGACGTTGCTGAAACTGATGCTGGATCAACTCAAAGCCGATAGCGGGCGTGTCCATGTCGGCACCAAACTGGAAGTAGCCTATTTCGATCAGCACCGCGCCGAACTGGATCCGGATAAAACGGTGATGGACAACCTTGCTGAAGGGAAGCAAGAAGTGCTGGTGAACGGCAAGCCGCGCCATATTCTGGGTTACTTGCAGGACTTCCTGTTCCATCCGAAACGGGCGATGACGCCGGTACGTGCGCTCTCTGGCGGGGAACGCAACCGACTGTTGCTGGCGCGCTTGTTCCTGAAACCCAGCAACTTGTTAATTCTCGATGAACCGACTAACGACCTGGATGTTGAAACGCTGGAGCTGCTGGAAGAGCTTATTGACGCCTACCAGGGTACTGTTCTGCTGGTGAGCCACGATCGTCAGTTCGTTGATAATACCGTGACCGAATGCTGGATCTTCGAAGGCGAAGGTCAGATTGGTCAGTACGTTGGCGGCTATCACGATGCCCGTGGTCAGCAGGCAGCTTCGCAAATGCAAAAGCAGGACGCCGCGAGAAAAAGTGTGGAAGCGCCGGTAGCCAAAGCAGAAACTGTCAAACGCAACAGTAACAAACTAAGCTATAACCTGCAGCGTGAACTGGAACAATTACCGCAAAAGCTGGAACAACTGGAAGCGCAACTTGGGGATTTGCAAGCGCAGGTCGCCGATGCCAGTTTCTTTAGCCAGCCGCACGACCATACGCAGAAAGTCTTAGCCGATATGGCTTCGGCGGAGCAAGCGCTTGAGGAAGCGTTTGAACGCTGGGAGTATCTGGAGGCTCTGAAAAACGGCGCATAAAGGGAGCCTGTATGTGTGAACACCACCACGCCACTCGCCACATTCTCTGTTCGCAATGTGACATGCTGGTGGCGTTACCGCCGCTGCAACATGGACATAAAGCGGCTTGCCCGCGTTGTGGGACAACGCTTACGACCGAGTGGGACGCGCCGCGGCAGCGTCCCACTGCTTATGCTATCGTCGCGCTGTTTATGTTGTTGCTCTCCAACCTTTTTCCCTTTGTAAACATGAAAGTGGCAGGCGTGGCCAGTGAGGTGACGCTGCTGGAAATTCCTGGCGTTATGTTCTCGGAAGATTACGCCAGCCTTGGTACTTTCTTTCTGTTGTTCGTGCAGTTTGTGCCGGCGTTTTGCCTGGTGACGATCCTGCTGTTGGTTAACCGCGTGCCGATGGATTTTCGCCTGAAAATTGGTCTTGCCCGTGTGTTATTCCAGCTTAAAAGTTGGGGAATGGCAGAGATCTTTCTCGCCGGGGTATTGGTGAGTTTCGTCAAACTCATGGCTTATGGCGATATTGGCATCGGCAGCAGTTTTATTCCCTGGTGCCTGTTCTGTCTGCTGCAACTGCGGGCGTTTCAGTGCGTAGACCGCCACTGGCTGTGGGACGACATTGCGCCAGCGCCGGCTGTTGCGCAGCCGCTACATGTTGGTGTACCGGGTATCCGTCAGGGGCTGCGATCTTGCCCTTGTTGTACGGCGATAGTGGCGATTGACCAGCCGGTTTGCCCACGCTGCCATACTCGCGGCCATGCACGTCGGCGCAACAGTATACAGTGGACACTGGCGCTGCTGATGACCGCTATCATGCTCTATCTGCCCGCCAATATTTTGCCGATCATGGTGACCGATCTGTTGGGCGACCGTATGCCGTCGACCATTCTGGCCGGGGTGATTTTGCTGTGGAGCGAAGGTTCGTATCCGGTCGCGTTAGTGATTTTTATCGCCAGTATTATGGTGCCGACGCTGAAAATGATTGGCATCGCCTGGCTGTGTATTGATGCGAAAGGGCACGGAAAGCGCGATTGTGAACGCATGCATTTTATTTATGAAATAGTGGAATTCGTTGGGCGCTGGTCAATGATCGACGTGTTTGTTATTGCCGTACTGTCTGCACTGGTGCGGATGGGCGGGCTGATGAATATTTATCCTGCGATGGGTGCCCTGATGTTTGCGCTGGTCGTTATTATCACGATGTTTGCGGCAATGACTTTCGATCCGCGTCTGAGCTGGGATCGCGAGCCACAAACGCACCATGAGGAGTCGTTAAAGCATGGAGAATAAGAGTGGGGAAGCCAGGGTGCAAAAGGTGAGAAACTGGTCACCGGTGTGGATTTTCCCGATTGTGACGGCGCTGATTGGGGCCTGGATCCTTTTCTATCATTACAGCCATCAGGGCCCGGAAGTCACTTTAATCACCAATAACGCCGAAGGAATTGTCGGCGGTAAAACGACGATTAAAAGCCGCAGCGTGGACGTTGGCGTAGTGGAGAGTACGACGCTGACCGATGATCTTACCCACGTTGAGATCAAAGCGCGGCTCAATTCCGGCATGGAAAAGCTCCTGCATAATGATTCGGTATTCTGGGTGGTGAAACCACAAGTGGGCCGCGAAGGTATTAGCGGGCTTGGCACGCTGCTTTCTGGTGCCTATATCGAACTTCAGCCTGGTGTGAAAGGCAATGCGCCAGAGCGCTATAATTTGCTCGATTCGCCACCGCTGGCACCGCCGGATGCGAAGGGCATCCGCGTGATCCTTGACAGTAATAAAGCGGGGCAATTAACAGCTGGCGATCCGGTGTTGTTCCGGGGCTATCGCGTGGGTTCGGTGGAAACCAGCACCTTCGATACGCAAAAACGGACCATGAGCTATCAGCTGTTTATTAACGCGCCGAACGATCGGCTGGTGACCAGCAATGTGCGTTTCTGGAAAGACAGCGGTATTGCCGTCGATCTCACCTCCGCCGGGATGCGCGTCGAGATGGGGTCGCTGACGACATTGTTCGGCGGTGGTGTCAGCTTCGATGTGCCGGAAGGCCTGGATTTGGGGCAGCCGGTGGCGGAAAACAGCGCTTTTAAATTGTATGACGATCAGCGCAGTATTCAGGATTCGCTATACACCGAACACGTTGATTATCTGATGTTCTTTAAAGATTCTATCCGTGGCTTGCAACCCGGCGCGCCGGTTGAATTCCGCGGCATCCGTCTTGGTACGGTGAGCAAGGTACCGTTCTTTACGGAAGGTATGCGCCAGGCACTGAATGATGATTACCGTATTCCGGTTCTGATCCGTATTGAGCCTGAACGTCTGGCGAACCAACTGGGTGAAGATCCGGATATGAGCGCACATCTGAATGAGCTACTGAAGCGTGGTCTGCGAGGCTCATTGAAGACCGGCAATATCGTTACCGGCGCGCTGTATGTTGATCTCGATTTTTACAATAATGCCCAGGCGATCAGTGGTATGCACGAGTTCGCTGGCTATCCCATCATCCCGACGGTGAGTGGTGGACTGGCGCAGATCCAGCAACGGCTAATGGATACGCTGGATAAAATCAACAACTTACCGTTAAATCCGATGATCCAGCAGGCGACGAGCACGCTATCTGAAAGCCAGCAAACGCTCAAACGTCTGCAAACGACGCTGGATAACCTCAACAAATTGACCGCCAGCCAGTCGATGCAGCAACTGCCCGCAGATATGCAAAGTACACTACGCGAGCTCAACCGCAGTATGCAGGGCTTCCAGCCGGGCTCCGCCGCCTATAACAAAATGGTGGCGGATATGCAGCGTCTCGATCAGGTATTGCGTGAACTGCAACCGGTGCTGAAAACGCTTAACGATAAGAGCAACGCGCTGGTATTTGAAGCGAAAGGGAAACCCGATCCGCAGCCGAAGAGGGCAAAAGAATGAGAAAGAGCGCATTAGCGATACTGGCGCTGTTGCTGACAGCTTGCAGTAGTAGCGGTGATAACAAGAGCTACTATCAGCTGCCTTCACCGTCGCAAGTAAAGGCGCAGGCGATGGCCGGTCAAAACCAGGGAAATCGTCAGCTATGGGTTGAGCAGGTTTCGGTACCTGATTTTCTCGCGGGGAATGGCGTGGTGTACCAAACCAGCGATGTGCAGTACGTCATTGCAACGAACAATTTGTGGGCCAGCCCGCTCGATCAGCAACTGCGTAACACGCTGGTGTCCAATCTGAGCAATCAGCTGCCTGGCTGGGTGGTCGCATCGCAGCCGTTAGGGAGTGAACAAGATACGCTAAACGTAACCGTAACCGGTTTTCATGGTCGCTATGATGGGCGAGTGATTGTAAGCGGCGAATGGTTGCTCAAACATCAGGGACAACTGGTTAAGCGCCCCTTCCATATTGAGCTGAAACAGCAGCAGGATGGCTATGATGAAATGGTGAAAATGCTGGCTCAGGGCTGGCAGCAAGAGGCTGTCAGTATTGCGAATGCGCTAAATCGTCTGCCATAAGTAAATCTTAAGTCTATGAAAACCGCCACAGATAAAATCTATGGCGGTTTTTTTATGTTTGGGTACAAACCATTAGTTGTGCTGGCTCACATTTTTTGTACAAATGAACTTTTGTGTAGCTCACATTTATGACACTGGCGTGAATTTTGCGCATTGACGACGAAGTCTATTCAAGGTATTTGTGACCTGTGGTTGCGCATTAAGTGACCACTGTTTTCTTTTCCACCAGATCAAATAATGAGGGAAACGAGGCATGAAGAGACAAAAACGCGATCGCCTGGAACGGGCACATCAACGTGGTTATCAGGCTGGTATTACCGGGCGTCCGAAGGAAATGTGTCCCTACCAAACCCTGAATCAAAGGTCCGAGTGGCTGGGAGGCTGGCGGGAGGCCATGGAGGACAGGGCAGTCATTGCCTGATTCTGTCTCTTTAAAAAAGAAACCTCCGCATTGCGGAGGTTTCGCCTTTACCGGGGTAGGTAACCCGGTATCAGAAATTAGACGTATCCTGGAACAGACCTACTTTCAGATCCGCGGCAGTGTAGATAACGCGGCCATCAACCAGCACTTCGCCATCTGCCAGACCCATGATCAAACGACGGTTTACAACGCGTTTAAAGTGAATACGGTAAGTCACGGTTTTCGCCGTTGGCAGTACCTGGCCGGTGAATTTCACTTCGCCTACGCCCAGCGCGCGGCCTTTGCCTTCGCCGCCGAGCCAGCCCAGATAGAAACCCACCAGTTGCCACATTGCATCGAGGCCGAGGCAGCCTGGCATCACCGGGTCGCCAATGAAATGGCAGCCAAAGAACCACAGATCCGGGTTGATATCCAGCTCAGCTTCAACATAGCCTTTATCGAAGTTACCGCCGGTTTCAGTCATTTTGACCACACGGTCCATCATCAGCATGTTCGGTGCCGGCAATTGCGGGCCTTTCGCGCCAAACAATTCGCCACGACCAGAGGCAAGAAGATCTTCTTTTGTATAGGATTCGCGTTTATCTACCATGTTCTCAGTAAGCCTTATTTGTAGTTTCGGACGCAGGATAGCTAACACGTGTACGCTGAACAAGTCCGATCAGTTTCGGATAAACCAGTTCAACCAGCGAAGCGGCCACGGGAAGCGGTGGCGCGCATCCTGCTGTGTTGCCTGCGCGATACGTTCCTGGATGAGTTGCTTAAGGTTGTTTTGCCCTTCGGCATCCCACGGCAAGCCCGTTAATAAGGGTAGCGCATCCATCATGTCATCTACTGCCCAGATGAAAAATTGCTGCGCCTGAATAGCATCCAGAAGTTCCTGCTGCAGGCAAAGATGGCGTACATTTGCCGAGGGAATAATTACCCCTTGTTTGCCAGTGAGCTGGCGCTGCTGACAAATAGCGAAGAAGCCTTCGATTTTTTCATTCAGCCCGCCGACCGGCTGGGAGCGACCAAATTGATCGACTGAGCCGGTGATCGCAATGCTCTGATTAAGCGGAACTTCAGACAGCGCGCTGATTAATGCGCACAGTTCAGCCATCGATGCGCTGTCTCCGTCAACTTCGCTATATGATTGTTCAAAAGTCAGTGAGGCGGAGAAGGGGATCTGTTGTTCCAGTTCCAGTTCCGCCATCAGGAACGCTTGCATGATCATCATGCCTTTGGCGTGGATATTACCGCCCAGCTCAGCTTTGCGTTCAATATCGTTAAATTCACCATCGCCAACATGTACCACACAACTGATTCGCGAGGGTTCACCAAAAGCTCGTGGATGTCCCGGAAACTCGATAACGGACAGCGCATTGATCTGGCCGATGCGTTCTCCTTCGGTTTCGATCAGGATTTGCTCAAGCAGGATCTCATCCTGCATGCGTTCCGCCAGGAAGCCTTCACGCCACTCTCGCTGAGCAAGCATTGTCTGGAACTCTTCCCCGCTGAAGGTTTCATCGGTGGACATCGCTGCCACTTCGCGCAGTTGCCGTGACAGCCACATTGGGCAAAGTGGTAACGTTTCCTGATCGCCTGTGTAGCGGACGGCTTCACGAATGAGCTTTGGCCATGCGTCAGCTGCAGGGGCAGGCAAGTGCGCATCGCGTGCGGTTTGCTCGACCCACTGACGCCATATGGACATCGTTTCGGCATCGGCAATTTGCAGCGTTTCTTCGTATTCGCTGTAAATGGCCTGCGACGCGAGTTCCGGCTCCATTTCCTGGAAATCCGCCAGTGATTCACGTTCACCCACCAGGATGACTTTGAGATCCATTGGCATGGACGGCACTATGACGGGCAGGGGGCGCGATTCATCAAAGGAAACCCAGTCAAAACGGCGCTGCGTTACCATGGTTTTCAGACGCATCCACAAAAGCGGTTGTGCGAGAAGAGTACGTAGGGAAATTATCAACACCCCACCGTTTGCCTGATGGACGAGGCCGGGTTGTAACGTGATTTCCTGATTAAACTGGCGAAGGCAGCCAAAAAGTTGTTCTGCCTCTACCCAGTCGGCTATCGCGGTAGGTTTGTTGCCGATAAAATTTGCCTGAGCATCAGCCGAAGGTTCAAATTGAATCGCGGAACCATTGACATGATATTGGCCGCCAGAAAAAGGGCGGGCTTCAGGGATGAGCATCTCAGTGGCGCTTGCGATTAGCGCAAGATATTCGGCTTCTTCTGGCGCTTTCGCCAGCAAAAAGCGTGATGTCGCCTGCGGATAGAGCAATTGCTCCAGCGCGTACTGTAATCGGGGTTGCGTATCGGCCAGGGAGAAGTCCGTTTCGCGGGCTAATTCGGACGATTCAAATACTTCCTGATAGCTGGTGGTATCAGGAACCAGGTCGTTCCATTCAAGTTTTGTAATGGTCAAAGTCGTTTTTTTAGTCTGATGTCAAAGGCGCGATTATACCGTAAACGCTCGTACAGCACACATTGATTACACGCTTTCGCGACGCGAACCCTATTGACCTAACCGAGGTTGTGATTTCTTTTCAGCAGAGTTGGAAAAAACTGATATTCTGAAGTGAGTTACACGGTCACGTTGAGAGCGCAATGAAATATCAACAACTGGAAAATCTCGAAAGCGGCTGGAAATGGAAGTATCTGGTAAAAAAGCATCGTGAAGGGGAATTAATCACGCGCTACATTGAAGCCAGTGCCGCTAAAGACGCGGTCGATTTATTGTTGACACTCGAAAATGAACCCGTACAGGTCAACGACTGGATTGGGCAGCATATCAATCCGGCATTGATTAACCGGATGAAGCAAACTATTCGCGCCCGCCGCAAGCGGCATTTCAACGCCGAACATCAACATACTCGTAAAAAATCGATCGACCTGGAATTTGTGGTCTGGCAGCGTCTGGCTGGGTTAGCGCAGCGTAGGGGTAAAACGCTTTCTGAAACGATTGTGCAGCTGATTGAAGATGCTGAACACAAAGAGAAGTATGCATCTCAGATGTCTACACTAAAGCATGACCTGCAGGCATTACTCGGGAAAGAATAGGTGCGTATTATCCCAGGCTGTTGTTTCAGGCAATAAAAAACCCCGCTGATGAGCGGGGTTTTTTTAGACGGGAACTTAAGCCTGCGGCTGAGTTACAACGTCTTTGCTACCTTTAACTTCGATCTCAACGCGACGATCCGGTGCCAGGCAGTCGATCAGCGCTGCACGCGGTTTCACGTTGTCACAGGTGCTGCCGGTAACCGGGTTGGATTTGCCCATGCCACGTGCGGAGATTTTGTTAGCCGGGATACCTTTAGAAACCAGGTAATCAACTACGGACTGTGCACGTTTCTCAGACAGACCCTGGTTGTAAGCGTCAGAACCGATACGGTCGGTGAAGCCCAGAACCACTACGGAGCCGTCTTTCGGATCCAGGTTGCTCAACTGACCATACAGCTGATCCAGCGCCTGCTGACCTTCCGGTTTCAGCGTCGCTTTGTTGAAGTTGAACAGAACGTCAGACTTCAGAGTGAAGTGTTTGGTCTGTACTTCCGGAGCCGGAGCCGGAGCCGGAGCAGCTACTACCGGAGCAGCGTCTTCTTGCTGACCGAAGCGGTAGGAAACACCTACGCTCAGCATGCCGTTGTCCGGACGAGCACCAACGGTGTTTGCATCACCGATGTTGTTAACCCACTGGTATTCCAGGCGAGTAGCGATATCGCGGGTAACTGCCCACTCAACACCACCAGCGAAGACCGGGGAAACACCGGTATCGTGATCTTTGAAGCCCTGGTTGTTCTGAGCGTCTGCACGCCAAACCATACCACCCAGACGAGTGTACAGGTCCAGATCGTCAGTTACCGGGTAACCCAGTTTAGCAGTCAGCTGAACGCCCTGAGCTTTGAACGCGCCGTTAACGGTGTCGCCTTTGTACGGCATACGACCCAGCCAGTCATAGCCCAGTTCGAAACCTACGTACGGGTTAACCTGGTAGCCACCGAACGCACCAGCACCCAGTTGGCTTTCGTGGGTCGGGCCATCGTTCTGCCATACCGCACCTTTGTCATGATACTGGGACCAACCCAGTTTACCACCTGTATACCAGGTGTTATCTTTCGGAGCGGCCTGCGCTACGGTAGCGAAACCAGCCAGTGCCACTGCAATCGCGATAGCTGTCTTTTTCATTTTTGCGCCTCGTTATCATCCAAAAATCGCCATGGGAATCTCTGTTGAGAAGCCACGGTTAAATCCTTCACCGGGGGCATTGCTCACTGACAACTCTGCAGATATCTTTACCGATATCTTTGGCTTATGCCGAGCACCCCTGGCGATGTAAAGTCTACAACGTAGTTGGAAACTTACAAGTGTGAACTCCGTCAGGCATATGAAAAAAAAGGCTTTGTATACACAATATTTAACACTTCTGATGAATCTTTCGCCACGGCTATTTCCGTACAAAGCGCGCTACACAGGCTTTCACGCTGTATTTTGACGATAAATTTGAAGCCCTACTCTTACGCAAAAAACATCCTAGGAAAACTCCTAAATTTACTCAATGATACAAATTTGAGTGAATTTTTATCCCGGAAAGCTGTCTCGCAGCCAGAGGATCGTGGCGTACAGGTCGCATAACGAAGCCTATCGCGTTGCCTTCTTCTGCCGCCATAGCTAATTGGCGATGCTCCTCAGCGGTCAGCTCTTCAGAATGCCAGCCAATAACGACGCTATAGTTACCGGTGCGCAATGCACGAATCATTGAGTCCAGTGTTACGCTTGGAGAAAGCTGGTTCACCTGCATCACCTTGGTGAGGGGTAATCCAGCGGATTGCACCCACTCACGGCTGAGTTTTTGTTGAGGCGTCAACCACAACTGCCAACGGGATTGTTGCCCGAGTTGCTGCAGCAAAGGCAGCAAAAGAAGCTGCGTCATCCAGGGCTGGTCCTCACGATAGACCATTTCGCTAATCAGCCCGGTAGTGATGCTTGAAGGCTCAACGTGGTTCAATTTGTTGAGTGAAGAAGCGAGTGTTGTTGAACGATTAGCATAGCCTGAAGTGTACATAATCAATCCAGCCCTGTGGGTTACTGTATGTTTATACAGTAACTGTTACATGCTCAGAGATCAACCTCATTTTCTGAAACTATCTCGCATTTTTGTTTTGTCCCTGCCACGTAATGAAAAATTTGCTTGCCGTCTTGCTCACAGTTGCCTATGTTCCTGCGTAGTGATTTCACTAATTTAAAACTGGCTTTTACTACGTGATTTATAAGGGAAAAATCATGGAAGACCTATCTTATCAACGGATATATCAGTCACGCGAATACCTCATGCCTCTCGGATCAATTTGTCACCGCGCTCATTTTGGCGGTTACAGCTTGTCAGTGGATAAAACTGTTTTCGCGATGGTTGCCGAGGGGGAACTCTACCTTCGAGCTTGTGAAGAGAGTGCGCAATACACGGTTACGCAAGATGCTCCGTTGCTGGTATTCAACAAACGCGGGCGTCAGGTTTCGTTAAATTATTACTTCGTTAACGAGAGCCTATGGCGTGATCGCTCGTTACTTTTGCAACTTTCGGCACTTTCACTCGATGCTGCCCGGCGTGATAAGGATCGGCGCAGTGCCAGAATGCGATTGCGCGATCTGCCTAACCTTACTTTTCAACTTGAAGCTCAACTCCATGAAGCGGGCGTACTGGATGCGCATACACTGCGAATGCTCGGGGCAAAAGTTTGTTGGCTTAGATTGAGAAAAACAAATAAGCACCTGAGCGCGAAAGTGCTTCTCGCCCTGGAGGGCGCAATTGTCGGGCTTCACGAGGCTGCGTTACCGGCGCCTCGACGCCGGGAACTGATGGAGTGGTTTAAGGGGGTGTTGAAGAAAGGGGCAAATCCTTATTGAGTGATTTGGCTTTTCAGACGGCACACTTCAGGCAATAAAGCTATCAGCAGGCCAATCTGTTGCAGTACCAGTGGCTCTTTGCTATCCGGGCGCGGTTCCAGGTGTTTAATGCGTTGGGATAGATCGAGAAGGGTATCCTGCACACGTTTTTGGTCTGCTGGTAGGTGATGCAGGGCATCGTCAACATAGCAGACTGCATCATCAAGCAAACGTAGAATATCCGGCTGGGTGAGTTGCTCACGATGTGCGCCAAGCGCGGAAATATAACTGGTAAAGGTATGATTCAAGCATAATAAACGGAACGCGGCATCGCGAAGTTCAGGTGAGGTTCCGGGTTCGGAAGACATATTTGAAACGACCGATGCCAGTTCCGCATCACGGTTATAAGCATTACGCCTGGCGATGCGGTAAGCAAGCCGGTTATCGCGTCCCTGATGGTACTGTTCAAGGATTGCATCAAGGTAACGGCAGTTCGCGTCGAAGGCTTGCTCAGTGACGCGGGGCAGGTGCCGAAAACGCCAGTCCGGCCAGATAAAACTCACAGCCGCCCAGGCGATAGCACATCCAATAAGCGTATCAATAATACGGGGAAACGCGACTTCAAATCCTTCGCCCAGCAAATTAAAGCACAGCAACACCAGCAATGTGATGAACATCGTGGCATGCGCGTATTGCACTGTTCGAAATGCAAAAAACAGTACGCCGGTGATGACGATGAGTATCAGTTGCCCTTCATGTGAGGGAACGAAGTAAAGTACCGGCAATCCGATCGCAACGCCAATCAGCGTACCAATTACGCGTAATGTCAGGCGGTGGCGAGTGGCGTTATAGTTCGGCTGGCAGACAAAAAGACTGGTCAGTAAGATCCAATAACCATGTTGCAGCCCCGTTATTTGGATAAAAGCATAGCCGATACATAATACTACCGACATGCGCACTGCGTGGCGAAAGAGTGCGGATTCGGGCGTCAAATTATTACGTAACCGCTGCCATATATCGTTGAAACTACTCAGACTATCGTCCGAAAGCTGATTTTCAGTGTCATTTGATAATGAGGGTTGTGGTTGCCCGGACTCAATAGTTGCTAACTGAGCGTCAATAGCCCTTAGGTTATCAAGAAGAAAACCAAGTGCTTTCATATGCTCCTGCGGTGTGATGCCATTAGCGCGAAGGCGATCAAGTGCCGCGTCAAGGTGGATAAATGCGCGTTCGAAGCGAGAATCGTGTTGATACGGAGTGCGAAGCAAGATGGCGCGTGATAACTGACCGCATGCATGCGATTGCATGGAAAGTAAGCGCTGAAAGCGGAACATCACATCGCTATAACGGAAGTGTTCGCGCAGTGTTTGGTATTGAATATGTGACGAACTGGCTCGTTCATGAATATCTTGCGCCGCAAAATAGTAATGCAATGTTTGACGTGTGCCGCGCTGTCCACGATCTCCGCGCAAACGCGTGAGCAACGTCGCTTTGGTTTGATTGAGCATGTTCACTAACTGGCCATTCGCCAGGGCTAAATCATAGAGCGGCGCCTGACTATCATCTTCAATATCCGGGTCGAAAAGACGTGATTTCAGTTCGAGGTAATGCGCCAGTTGTTCATAGCAGCGCGCCAGATTGTCTTGTAGAGCGCGAATGGGGAAAACCAGATGTCCGACCAGCGTCAGCAAGTTAAACCAGATGGCCCCGGCCAATAGCAGCAGCGGTTGCTGATACCACTGTTCGAAAAGGGAAATTCCCAGCATAGTGTAGACCGCAATGAGCAGCGCACCAAAAGCAATGGTGGCGTAGCGCTGTCCAAGCCCGCCAAGCAGGATAAAACCAATGGTGGATGTCACAAGACCAAGCGCAAACAACCATGGCCATGGGAAGAGTAACTCCACAGATGCAGACGCAATAAAAAAGCATACCAGCGTAATTATCAGGTTTTTCAGACGCCCCGTAAGGCGGTCATCCAGATCGGCAAGTGCGGCGGCAACGACGCCAAGCGTTAACGGGATGGTCAGCTTCACCTCGCCGAGTAGCCAGGGCAGCAAAGCAGTCCCGCAAAGCGCAATAAAAATTCTGACGTTATAGAGCCAGGCACTGTTCCATGTATAACGGCGAAGCAGAGGACTTAACATAATGACAAGCGATCCGATTATTGAAAACGACGGTGCGCATTGGCTTCACGGGCTGCGCGAGCGGTTTCTACAGAGACCACTCGTCGGCCAACTGGCCACAGCGCAATCGCAGCGATTTTAAAGTTCGCGACGCCAACGGGAATGCCGATGATGGTAAGACACTGCGCGATACCGGCGGTAATATGCATAATGCATAGCCACCAGCCAAACAGAACAAACCAGACAATATTCAGCAATGTTCCACCCGCATTTAACAGGCTGTTTTTGCTCTGTGGTTCGAGTTCATCAATGTGAATGGCTTCATTTCCCCAGGGGATAAGTGAGAGCTTTGTGATTTCCCAGCATGAGCGCGTCAACGGCAGAGTGATAATGAGCAGGGCGCTGATTATTGTAGCGAGTAGCCACCCAAGTGTTGTGGCGAAACCACCAAGCACAAAATTTAGAATATTCAAAACAGTACGCATAAAACCTCAGTACAAACCGGTCGGTAGTGAATGCCGGTAATTGTAACGATTATTTGGGCTGGAGCGCCAATTCTCTGGCAGGTAAACTGGCAATTATTGTCACAAGTTGAGAACGATAAGTCATGGAACTGAAAGCGACCTCACTGGGAAAACGTCTGGCGCAACACCCTTATGATCGCGCAGTCATTCTGAACGCCGGTATTAAAGTGGCAGGTGACAGACACGAATACCTTATCCCTTTCAATCAGTTGTTGGCGATTGAATGCAAGCGTGGGTTAGTGTGGGGAGAAATGGAATTTCAGCTTGCCGACAACAAAGTGGTTCGTCTTCACGGAACGGAATGGAGCGAAACACAGCGTTTTTACCATCTCTTAAATGAGCGCTGGAACCGGTGGAGCGCGGAAATGAGCGAGGTCGCTGCCGGGGTTTTATCTGAGCAACTGGAGCTGATTTCCGGGCGTATTGAGCCAATGAAATGGCTTACCCGCAAGCAACTTCAGGGGATACAACAGCAATTGCAGCAGGCGTTTGCTGCATTGCCGATTCCAACAAGCCGATTACCGGAGTTTGATAATTGCCGTGAGCTTTGGCGTCAGTGCCAGTCGTGGCTGACAGATGTTGAGAAGCGCCGGGCAGAACACAATCAAACTTATACTGAAACCATGGTTACTCAGTACGCCGCTTTTTTTGAGCAAGTCGAAACATCTCCTTTAAACCCGGCGCAGGCGCGAGCCGTGGTCAATGGTGAACACTCTTTATTAGTGCTTGCTGGCGCGGGCAGCGGAAAAACCTCGGTTCTGGTAGCCAGAGCAGGCTGGTTGCTGGCTCGTGGCGAAGCCTCAGCAGATCAAATTCTGCTGCTCGCGTTTGGTCGTAAAGCTGCCCAGGAGATGGATGAGCGTATCCAGCAGCGGCTACATACCGAAGAGATTACCGCGCGCACTTTTCATGCGCTGGCGTTGTATATCATCTCCCAGGGAAGCAAAAAAGTCCCCGCGTTAAGCGAGCTGGAAAATGATACGTCGGCTCGCTTGTCCTTGCTAACAAACACCTGGTGCCAGCAGTGCAGTGAAAAGAAAGCACAGGCGAAAGGGTGGCGTCAGTGGCTGGAAGAAGAGATGGAATGGGAAGTTCCTGAAGGTAATTTTTGGGAAGATGCAAAATTGCAGCGCCGCATCGCTTCGCGTCTGGATCGCTGGATTGGGCTGATGCGTATGCATGGTGGTGCACAGGCGGAGATGATCGCCGGCGCACCAGATGACGTTCGTGATCTGTTCAGTAAACGCATTAAACTGATGGCGCCGATTTTAAAAGCCTGGAAAGCCGAGCTAAAGTCTGAAAACGCCGTCGATTTTTCCGGGCTGATTCATCAGGCGATCAATGTGCTGGAAAAAGGGCGTTTTATTAGCCCGTGGAAGCATATTCTGGTTGATGAATTTCAGGATATTTCACCGCAGCGCGCGGCTTTGCTGGCTGCGTTGCGTAAGCAAAACTCACAAACGACACTGTTTGCTGTCGGGGATGACTGGCAGGCTATCTACCGTTTCAGCGGCGCGCAACTTTCCTTAACCACCGCTTTCCATGACTATTTTGGTGAAGGCGATCTCTGCGCGCTGGATACGACTTATCGTTTCAATTCACGCATTGGTGAAGTTGCGAATCGCTTTATCCAGCAGAACCCATGGCAGCTTGCAAAACCGTTGAATAGTTTGAAAACAGGCGATAAAAATGCAGTGACGCTGATGGCGCAGGATCAGTTGGATGCGCTATTAGATAAGCTCAGCGGATATGCAACGCCGGAAGACAGGATCCTGGTTCTGGCGCGTTATCATCACGGAAAACCTACCGTTCTGGAGAAAGCAGCCACCCGCTGGCCGAAACTTCAGCTCGATTTTACGACTATCCACGCCAGTAAAGGACAACAAGCGGACTATGTGATTGTGGTGGGGCTGAAAGAGGGCGCGGATGGTTTTCCTGCCCCGGCGCGGGAATCCATAATGGAGCAAGCCTTGCTGCCGCAGGCGGAAGAGTTCCCTGATGCGGAAGAGCGACGATTGTTGTACGTCGCATTGACGCGCGCACGCCATCGCGTCTGGCTGTTGTTTGATAAAGATGAACCGTCACGCTTTGTCGACACGTTAAAATCGCTGGATGTGCCAGTCGCGCGAAAACCGTGAAACGAAGGCGGCCGCTGCGGCCGCCAGGACTTATTTCAGACGCTCAGCGAGGTAATGTTGGTAGTCCGGAATCAGGATGTCGACGCTGTTATTAAACTGCGGAGAGTCGATAATAAAATCAGCGGTAGATAAATTGGTTGCAACCGGAATATTCCACACTGTTGCAAGACGTAAGAGGGCTTTCACGTCAGGATCGTGCGGGACCGCATTAAGCGGGTCCCAGAAGAAAATCAGTACGTCGATTTTGCCTTCTGAAATCAACGCGCCGACTTGCTGGTCGCCGCCCATCGGGCCGCTCAGCATGGCGTTAACTTCAAGGCCGGTTGCTCGCTGAATCAAATTTCCGGTTGTACCAGTCGCATAGAGCTCATGCTTGGCCAGTACTGGCTGGTGGCGTTCTACCCATTTCATTAATGATTGCTTGCAATGGTCGTGTGCGACAAGTGCAATATGTTTGCGCACGGGTAAGGTGCGAGTGGTTGATTCCATAATCCGCTTCCGTCAGTGATTTTTGCTACAGATTACTGGAAGCGTCTGATGCTGCAAGAGAAGTGGATAAAAAAATCCGAAAATGGTCGAGCGGGTCTGTTTGATTTACACTTTGGTGACATCGCGGGAGGAAAACATGAAAGAAACCGATATTGCCGCTATTTTACAGTCGACCCAAACTATTGCGCTGGTTGGTGCGAGTGATAAACCCGATCGACCAAGCTATCGCGTAATGAAGTATTTGTTGGACCAGGGTTATCATGTGATTCCCGTCTCGCCGAAAGTAGCAGGCACTACTCTTCTTGGGCAGCAGGGCTATGCAACGCTTGCCGATGTGCCAGAAAAGATCGACATGGTGGATGTTTTTCGTAATTCGGAAGCGGCGTGGGGAGTTGCTCAAGAGGCGATTGCCGTTGGCGCGAAAACGCTTTGGATGCAATTAGGGGTGATTAATGAACAAGCCGCCGTGCTGGCGCGTGAGGCGGGGTTAAGTGTAGTGATGGATCGCTGCCCGGCGATAGAGATCCCGCGGCTCGGTCTGGCGAAATAAAAAATACCCCGCGTCTGGCGGGGTATTTTTAGTTGCGCAGGCGCGGAGCCTGAAGCTGTCGGCGAATGGTGCGCGCCAGTTCGTCCATGGATGGCTGCTCCGGATGTTCATCCGTAATTTCGCTTGTCAGCTGTGCTTCTGCCAGATATGTGTGCACTGGCTGACCATCATCATCTTCCATCACGACATGATACCAGGGCAGCGCGCGGAGTTCGTCGTTCACCGCCAGTTCGTCTGCTGACGGCTCGTCCAGTGAATACTCAGGATCGATATCGACCACTACGCCAAGATACCCCAGCAGTGAGTGGCGAACTTGCTGACCGATACCGAATTTGCTGGCAATCATTGTCACCTCCCGGGAACCTTACATACCCGCAGATATGCGGGCGCGGTTCCAAATTTCAAGTTACATAACGCGGCAGGCAAACCCTTTCAGATACAGCCCTTCCGGATAGGTAGCGATCACAGGATGATCGGCGGCCTGACGGAACTGTTCTATAAATTGTACATCACGACCAGCATCTATTGCGGCGTCAGCAATGATTTTCTGAAATAAATCTGTGGTCATCAAACCGGAACAGGAGAAAGTGAGCAGTACACCGCCGGGATTCAGGAGCTGTATCGCCAGCATGTTGATGTCTTTATAACCGCGACAGGCACCCATCAACTGGCTCTTGTTTTCCACGAATTTTGGCGGATCCATTACGATGACATCGAAAGTTTCGCCCTGATCGCGATATTTGCGCAGCAGTTTGAATACGTCGTCGCGAACAAATTCTGCTTTGCTTAAATCCAGCTCGTTCAGCGTAATGTTCTGTTTTGCGACATCCAGCGCTTCCTGCGAAGTATCCACACTGACGACCTGGCGGCATCCGCCCATCAGCGCGGAAACAGCAAAGCCGCCGGTGTAGGAAAAGCAGTTTAGTACGCGTTTGTCTGCCACGTAGCGACGTGTTGCCAGCCGGCTGTCGCGCTGATCGAGGTAGTAACCGGTTTTATGCCCGCCCTGAATATCGACAAATAGCTTCATGCCGTGTTCTTTGATAGGCAACAACGCGGGCGGCAGTTCGCCGACCACCAGCCCTTGCGCGAGTTCCAGCCCCTCTTTTTTACGCACGGCAACATCGCTGCGATCGTAAATCGCACATTGTGGATAGAGTGACTGGAGCGCTGAGATAATGGCTGGACGCTGGTATTCTGCACCTGCGCTAAGAAGTTGAAGAACAAGAAAATTACCGAAACGATCAATGGTTACGCCTGGTAACCCATCTGATTCGCCAGCAATCAGGCGATAGCTGTCGAGACCATCGCGTTGCGCCAGCCAATCTCGCCACTGCTGCGCTTGTTGTAGGCGACGGGTGAAGAACGCGATATCAATGCTTTCATTTTTATCGAAAGTCCAGACGCGAGCACGAATCTGCGATGCAGGAGATAATGCTCCACGCGCCAGCCACTTGCCCTGATGATCGACGATATCAACCGTTTCACCGAGGCTGGCTTTACCATCCATTCGCGCAACCGCGCCGGAGAAAATCCAGGGATGGCGGCGAAGCAGGGATTTCTCGCGCCCTTTGGCTAACACTAAACGTACACTCATATTCGGCTATTCTATAAACTGAAGAAAATGGGCGCTATTGTCACGGGTTCACCGGGCAAATGCAACGAGCCTGAGTCGAAAGGGGATCAAAGATGGCACATGTCTGCACAATCGCCTGGGTACATGGAATGGTGCAGGGCGTCGGGTTTCGCTATACCACACAGCACGAAGCGCAGAAGCTGGGTTTAACGGGGTATGCACGTAACCTTGATGATGGCAGCGTTGAAGTAGTTGCGTGCGGTGACGAGCAAGCGGTTAATCAGTTGGTTGCGTGGCTTAAAGCAGGGGGACCGCGTAGTGCCCGGGTTGACAGAGTGCTTGCCGAACCGCATCAACCCGGCAGGGAATGGACAAACTTCGGTATTCGCTATTAGATGCACTTCACCGGTTTTGGCAAACCAGCGATCTTTGTCGCCTGTTTAGCAGGTCCTTTTGGAAACAGGCGGTACAAATAGCGGCTGTTGCCTTTTTCTTCGCCAAATTTATTGGCCATCGCTTTTACCAGCATGCGAATGGCGGGAGATGTATTGAATTCCAGGTAAAATTCGCGCACAAAGCGCACCACTTCCCAGTGCTCAGGAGAGAGAACTATGTTCTCTTTCTCTGCAATGACAGGCGCTAAGGTTTCACTCCACAGAGTCGTGTCTTTTAGATAGCCTTCACTATCGGTTTCGATTTCTTTACCTTCAAAGATCAACATAATTTTTCGCAGCGTTAGTCAACAACGGCGGGAGTGTAGCAAAAAACAAAGCCCCGCATAAGCGGGGCTAAACGGGAGTCAAGATTGTTTAATCCCGGTTGGCGAAGCCCAGGATACTCAACAGGCTAACAAAGATGTTGTACAGCGACACATAAAGGCTGACAGTGGCGCGGATGTAGTTGGTTTCACCGCCATGGATGATATTGCTGGTTTCATACAGGATGGCGCCGCTGGAAATCAGGATGAATACAGCGCTGATTGCCAGGTGCAGCGCTGGCAACTGCAAGAAGATGTTCGCGACCATGCCAATCAGTACCACCACAACACCCGCCATCAGCATGCCACCGAGGAAGGACATATCCTTGCGTGTCGTTAACACATATGCGGAACAGCAGAAAAAGACCAATGCGGTGCCGCCGAGCGCCAGACCAATCAGATCGCCCATTCCTGCTGAGATATATGCATTAAGCATTGGCCCCAGGATATAGCCGAGGAAACCAGTGAACGCGAAAGCAGCCAGAATACCTGTCGGTTTGTTCGCCAGCTTATATGTCAGAAACATTAAACCGTACATCCCAACCAGCGTCAGGATCAGGCCCGGAGAAGGCAACATTAATACGGTGCTGGCAGTCGCCGTAATTGCGGAAAACGCCAGCGTTAAGCTTAAAAGGAAATAGGTGTTACGCAGAACTTTGTGCGTACTTAGCAGGGAAGTACGGTCACGCGATGAAGTAATAATACGATCCATGAGTCACTCTCTTATGACAGATGTAATTGTTTGCAGAGTCTAAAAAAGTCTCGCTTGCTGACAAAGTTGTTTTACCCATCTTTACTCATAACGCAGCGGTGCTGACATAGTGTTTCATGCGCAGCAATGAGCGCTACGCAGCATAAAGGAATAAATGTGAGGCAGATCCATATTGGTGTCTTATATGTCACTGAAATCTATTGCTATATAACTATTGGGGCGCTAAGAGTGTAATCGCGTCGTGACAAAGTACATTATTAAGGCGAAAGGACATGAAACCACAAACACGAAACCACATTGCACTTTCATTATTGACTATCGGCATTCTGAGCGCATGTTCTGGCGCGTTTGCAGCGACGGTACCCGCAGGAACAACGCTTGCTGAAAAACAGGAACTGGTGCGTAACAATGGCAGCGAGCCTGCATCGCTGGATCCACATAAAGTGGAAAGCGACGTCGAGTTCAACATTATCAGCGATATTTTCGACGGGTTGGTTGCAGTTAAGAAAGATGGAACCATTGAACCTCGGCTGGCGGAAAAATGGGAGAACAAAGATAACACTGTCTGGATTTTCCACTTACGCCCGGGGATCACATGGTCTGATGGTACGGCGATCACGGCAAAAGATGTGGTCTGGAGCTGGCAACGTTTAGTTGATCCGAAAACGGCATCCCCTTATGCCAGCTATCCCGGAAATATGCATATTGTTAACGCCGCTGATATCGCGCAAGGAAAAAAAACGCCTGATACGCTTGGCGTGAAGGCATTAGATGATTCAACGCTGGAAGTCACTTTGACGCAACCTACGGCATCTTTCCTGCCGATGCTGGCGCATCCATCTCTGGTTCCGGTAGACAGCGTGTTGATCAATCGTTTTGGTGATAAATGGACAAAGCCGGAACATATTGTGACGAGTGGTGCTTATAAGATCACCGATTGGGTCGTTAATGAACGCATTGTTGCCCAACGCAATACCCGTTATTGGGATAATAAAGCGACGGTGATTAATAAGGTCACTTATCTTCCTATCAACGCTGAAACCGCGGACGTTAATCGCTATAAAGCCGGCGAGATTGATATTACTTACACTATTCCTGTGAACCAGTTTGCGCAGTTAAAGAAAACATTAGGCGCTCAGGTGCATGTTGCGCCGCAACTGGCAACTTATTATTACGAGTTTAATACCACTAAGCCGCCATTTAACGATCCTCGAGTACGCCGCGCACTCAATATGGCGCTTGATAAAGATGTCATCGCGGATAAAGTGATGGCACAGGGGCAGCGTCCTGCATGGGTAGTGAGTCAGCCAGAAATTGGCGGTGTGAAAATAGCATCACCAGATTACGCATCATGGCCGCGGGAAAAACGACTGGCCGAAGCGAAAAAGCTCCTTAATGAAGCTGGCTTTAATGATGAACACCCACTGAGTTTCAGCCTCCTGTATAACACGATGGAAACACATCAGCGGATTGCGATTGCCGCCAGCTCAATGTGGCAAAAAAATCTTGGCGTTAATGCAAAACTGCAAAACCAGGAGTGGAAAACCATGCTCGATACCATGCATACCGGTAATTTTGATGCGGTACGGTATGCATGGATTGCAGACTATGCTGATGCAGCAACTTTCCTGAATAATTTCCGTACCGGTGACAGCGAAAACACGAGTAAATACAGCAATCCGGCGTATGATGAAGCCCTGAAAAGTGCTGCGAAGGCAAAGGATATTGCTGAGCGTGGTAAATATTACCAGCAGGCAGAGGATATCCTTGGAAAGGATGTTCCGGCTATCCCGATTTATCATTATGTTCGTACGCATCTGGTGAAGCCTTGGGTGGGTGGGTTTGCGCCCGATAGCCTGGGGGTATACCTGACAAAAGATATGTACATTGAGAAACACTGATCTTAGATGCGCTGAATAAACGGTCATTGTGCTGGTATTTCAAGCTAACAACACGATTTTGATGGTTTTTCAGGCAAACAAACATTCCCGGGCTTTACATGCGACTCGAGGATGTTTATAGTGCGCCTCACACCGGAAGTGTGGCCGAGCGGTTGAAGGCACCGGTCTTGAAAACCGGCGACCCGAAAGGGTTCCAGAGTTCGAATCTCTGCGCTTCCGCCAAATATTAAGCCCCAGCTTACTTAGTAAGCTGGGGCTTTTTTGTTGCGAGAAAATAAGCTCTGGGTGCATTCACGCCATTCTTGGGCTTGTATAGGGAATGCGTGAATTACATTGATGTTCAATCAGCCCAGCTGTTGTTATTAAAGGTGAAAGCAGGGGAGGACTGGTTTGGTCGTCCCCATCAGGCAAAATTAATGACCTTCGCTTACTATTTTTAGCGGGCGCAAAAGAACAGCGGCCGTTTACCAATGGTGAAGAGAAATCCTTGCGATCCTTGAGGATGGATTGAATACGTGATGCTTTTATTCGGATAAACGTAAAAGCCGGGCAACACAGTAGCGATGACTTTATCCGGTAAGGTTTCCAGACTATCGACTTTGTTTATCCCGGATGACTGAAAATTGTAGGTACCGCGATTTTCGGTCCAGGTAAAAGAGATATCTCTTCGTATAGTGCCTTCTGGGTGAGTGTTTTCCAGATAACTTCCGCTTACTGAAACGATTCCACTTCTTTTTTCATTATTGTACATAAAATCGAATGTTATGTTGGCTTGTGTTCCTTTATGAAAAACAATCATAGAAGCGCTGCAACTTTCAGCACTTCTATTTTTTATAAGCAATGAGTAATAAAAATATCCCGCCACAATCCCCACGCTTATAAAAATCAAACTTAGAAAGAAGATTGCTTTTTTAGTCACCGTTTACTCCCCTGATTAAAAGTGAAATGCATCCTGGCGATGATGTTGTCGAGAATTTATTCTTGCAGACTAAAGCAGCGAGTGATGGTGAAGTCTGTGATGTTGGGAAATAGACCCAAGGGTAATTTTTACAGTTCAAACCGGAGTCTTTAATAAGAGATTTATACTTCAGATAATATTCATTGTTATCATGGCTGTCATCCTTAGTGTAAAAATGGCAACCATCTTCCTTTTCAATAAACTTATAACTTTCAAAAAAATCAGCATCATTATTAATATTCCATGTCAGGTAAACGACGAGTAGACCTACGATAAATGAGGCTGAAGCAGTGAAAAGGCCATTCGACATTGCAAATGGCTTCTTTTTCTTAATCGTACGAGTGTCTGTTTCCGCGGGAAGAACTTGCTCGTCCATATCATCCTTTGGCTGATTAAACACTTCAGGAATGTTATAAGTTGTTTGATAACTGGTAGTAGAAACAGGGAAAGGTGTAGCCGGTTCGTTATCGTTTCGTCTGGAGATTTTAACGCTGTCATCTATCTGAAAACCTTTCCGGGGAATGGTTACAATAAGCCTTCTGTCTGTCTCACCAACAGCACGCAGTCCACGGCGAACAATGGATATATTTTGGTAGAGCGTGTTCGTTGGAACTAACATTCCTTCTTCTTCCCAAACTTTCTTAAAAAAATCTTGCTGAAGTACAATATCTGGAGATGCTTCAAGCAGTAAGAGAAGGCAACGGCTGGCTGGCGATGTAAGCGTGACATTCATTTCAGGATTATTTACTGAGGACAGTCTTTTTATTCCCGGTCTGAATTCAATGTTGTCGTTGATAATCCAGTACATATATATTCCAAAGCAGCCAGAGGCTGTGTCCTTTATTAGCAATGTATGTAATAGGTTAAAATGTCAGGTTATTAATTTCAGCATAACAATAGATGTATTGCTATGTTTTTTACAACAATTAAAGCCGTCAGCCTGATGATTTTATCATAGATTGATTAATAACCAGTGCTATTGATACAAACATCCTGAAAAACCTTGATAGTTAGGATGGTCCTTCTGAGTGCCAGAGTCTGGTATATATCTTAAATTGAATTTTGTTGCTTTAAGATCTTATTTAAGAACACAAGGATGAAGAGTTTTCCTTGCGAGAATATATATTTATAAAATATATGATTGTTTGATGCTAATGGCGTGGGGTTTCATTATGCGGTTTTTAAGGTTGGAGGGGGCAGGGTTCTCCCAGAATAGATGTTTTAGCACTTTAGTAGACGCTGAAATGATTGTTAAACCACCAGTGGGTAACCTGACAATAGCAAATAATGATTAATTGAATGCATAGTTTTTGATTATGTATTATGTCAATAATATTACCACTGTAACAATATTAGAAGTTTAACGGGTGTTGATTTTTGTTCTTTAAGGATAATTAAGTTGTTTTGGCTGTTGTTATGAAGATAATGGCAGCTGTTAGGCGTTCTCATACTTTTAATTTTCTTGAGGTTATAGAAATCAAATTTTATTTTTTAGCTTTCATTTTGCTATGCAGTGCTCGTGCGTATGCTGATACTCAGTTAGAACGACTAGCCAAAGAACAGCAAAAAAATGATAATAACACCGCTCAGGAAAACCGGGTTGATAAAAAAGATGTTTTCTCGAAAGTTGAAGATAAAAAAGTTATAGATTTTAAATTACCCTCTGAAAAAGATTGTTATCCTATTGCAGAGCTTATCCTCGAAAACGAATTTTTGGGTAGTAAAATGATTCGAAATATAAAGGATGAGATCTCGAACAGTTGCCTTGGTACGAAAGGTATTGAGTATGTTGCGACGTACTTGCAGGATTATTATATAAAGGCCGGATATGTAACAACGCGCGTGAATATTCCTGTACAAAACTTGAAGGAAAAAAATTTACAGCTAAATATTTTAGTAGGAAGGATCAATAAGGTGATCATGGCAAAAGATGACATCAGAAGTTGGAGCCTACCATTTGTATCAGGTGATATTCTTAATCTGCGAAATATTGAACAGGGTCTGGAGAATTTGCAGAGAGTGCCTGGCGTTGATGTTAAGATTAACATCGTGCCTGGAAATCGCGACGGCGATAGCGATATTGTGATCAACACCAATCGTAATAAATTATGGAATATCAGGACAACGTATAACAACTGGGGTGGTAGAAGTACAGGAAAAATGCTTACTGGTATTTCAGGTTATTTGTACAACTCTGCAAGGCTTGGCGATCTTTTTTATTCGGCGGGTACCAGCAGTACAACTGGCGGATATAAAAGCATCAGCGCTTTTTATAGCATACCTGTAGGTTTTTGGGATTATGAAGTTTTCTACAGTAGCAGCATGTCTCGCCAGCGTGTAGGACTGAGCTATTGGGATTTAGACTACCAGGGAAAAAATCAATACCTTAGTTTGAAAGGAACCCGAACCCTTTTCCGCAATACGGATAAAAAAATAACCGGGAGTGTAGAAATATTAAGGCGTAGATCTGCGTATCAATTGGGTGGCGTGGATTTAGCGCTGCAAGAGCGAGATATGGGTAATCTGCGCCTTGGGTTAAATTTTAAACAAAATTTCCAGGATGCGACGTTAGACTCCTCCCTTAGCTGGCAACGTTTTATGACTTGGTTAGGTGGTGAGAAAACTCCGGATATGGTGTCAGGCGATGTGAGTTCTAAAAGCCAAATTTTTAATCTGAATACAAACTATGTTAAATGGTTCAATGCCGAACCTTTGCTTTATTATTATGAATTGAATTTTGGTGCTCAATTTTCGCAATCACCGTTAACACTACAAGATCAATTTACAATCGGTAATCGATGGAATGTTAGAGGTTATGAAACCAGTACGGGATTAGACGGAAATAAAGGATTCTATATCCAGAATACATTCCATTTCCTTATCGGGAATTATAACTCTGAATTATATTTTGGCGCAGATTATGGACAGATTACTGGTGAGATATATCCACAAAATGCTTTTGATGAGAAAAGGATAATCGGGTCAATCATTGGGGTTAAGGGAACAATTAAGTCACTAGGATATGATATTTCTTTATCAGCTCCCTTAATATCCCCGGCTGGCCTCGTAGAAGATCGATTTATATCTAATTTTAATATAACTTATCAACTGTAACCTTATGGCAAATGCAGGAATACGTATCGGTACTGATATCGTTGAAGTAGAACGGATCATCAACGCGATTAACAATGGCGGCGCATATTTTTTACAGCGTGTATTTACAAAAAAAGAGATAATAAAAATTAATGCCAATGAACCGGATTTTGAAAGGGCATCCGGATTCTGGGCTGCGAAAGAATCAATTGTTAAAGCGCTTGGTTGTGGTTTCCGGGATGGAGTGTCCTTTAAAGATATTGAGATAAATCATGATGAATATGGTTGTCCCTTTTTCTTATTTACTGGAAGATTGAACGAAGTAATAAAGGAAAGTGGTGTTGTTGACGTGTCACTTAGCATATCGCATTGTCGTACTCATGCCGTAGCTGTATCTGTTGTTAACTCAATTGTGTGTAATGGAAATGTATAAATATAATGATCTAAAAGGCAAAACAGTTTTGATATCAGGAGCCAGTGGTGACATTGGTATTGCCATATGCGAAAAATTTCTGGAACAAGGATGTGAAGTCTACGCATTGTATAATACCAATGCGGATCGTTTAAACGAGCTAAAAGAAAATGAAGCAGTAGGGCAAAGATTAAATATATTACAATGTGATATAGCTGATCCTGAGAAGGTAGCTACATTAATGAAATATTTAAATGCTAAAGTAACGAAAATCGATGTATTAGTGAATAACGCCGGTATTGTTAAAGACAGCCTCTTTGCATCAATGACTTTTGAGGACTTTAGTACTGTTATTGATACTAATATGCTGAGTACTTTCAGATTAACGAAGGAAGCTTTGATGCTACTGAGATGTTCTGAAAGCCCCGCGATTATCAATGTTGCGTCTATAGCAGCAGTCATTCCAAGTGTAGGGCAGGTTAATTACAGTGCGTCAAAAGGTGCTTTGCTCGGTTTTACCAGAACATTAGCCGCAGAATTGGCTCCTCGAGGTGTGCGAGTGAACGCAGTTGCTCCTGGAATGATTGAATCTAGGATGGTAAAGAAAGTTTCTCGTACTGTGGTGCGTGAGGTTACTCATTCCATCCCTTTGAAACGTTTAGGGCAGTGTCAGGAAGTAGCGAATACAATTGTGTATTTAAGCTCTTCTGCCGCCAGTTATATTGTTGGCCAAACCATCGTGATCGATGGTGGCCTGGTTATGCGGTGATTTATGTCCAGATATTCTATTCCTTCTAAAATTTTTCTTGAAATGGGCGGTTGGCGGCAACCCTTATTAATGGTTGACAGAATAGATGATTATAAATATGGAGAAAATGGGTATGTGCAGATCGTAAAGCATATTACTTATAATGAACCCTATTTACTTGGTCACTTTCCAGATGACCCTATCATGCCCGGCGTTCTCATTGCAGAGATATTTGGTCAGGCAAGTGAGTATTTTTCATTTATTACTGATGTTTGTGATATTTATTTTGAAGAGTTTGGTGTTGAATTAAAAAGCTTACGAGATATTTATGCGAAAATCCATCAACAAGAGTTATTGGATATCATTCGGAAAAGACGTTCGCAAGTGCGTGGCGTATTAGCAGCGCAAAATTTAAAGTTTAAAGATATTGCTTATCCGGGAGATACGATCGAGGTTACAAGCAAGCTGGCATTTTCAGATCCAACTGGGTTTAAGCACTATTCCGTGACAGCTA
Organism: Kosakonia sp. YIM B13588; assembly: GCF_042788165.1. Lineage (NCBI taxonomy): Bacteria > Pseudomonadati > Pseudomonadota > Gammaproteobacteria > Enterobacterales > Enterobacteriaceae > Kosakonia > Kosakonia sp. YIM B13588. The sequence goes on from NZ_JBHZPO010000002.1 coordinate 268,387, forward strand.
ATGTTGGTAAGAAGTTAATTAGCCAGGGAACAATAATTAACTACCGTGAAGCGAAACACATCATTAATGGGACATAAGCAATGACAACTATGCATGATAATATCCAGGAACGTAAAAATGTACTTTTCACAATCAAAACCGAAATCATCCAGCGATTAAATATTCAACGGGATGAAACGCAAATCGATGACGATACACCATTATTTGGTAACGGTTTAAAATTGGATTCAGTAGACGCGACAGAAATTATTGTTTTACTTGATAAGGTCTTTGATATCCAGGTAAGTGAAGGAGACGATCCTTCTTACATGCGTAGCATTAATAATTTGGCATCATTTGTTATTACAAAAAAACGTTCCTGACTTTTTGATCAATTTACCTGAAGAGGTTTTATGAAGTCTCTTAATGATTTGCATTTGGAAAACAATGCCCGGATGGGCATTTATAATAATCACACTGTTCCCGTAGCGTATCACGATCTTGCGATTGAATATAAAGCAGTCAGAGAAAATGCCTTGCTTGTCGATTATTCACATATGTCTATCGTTAGCGTGATGGGTGATGATGCATGGGCTTTAGTGAATCATATGGCCTCTGCAGATATTTCAATCATTCGCGATGAGCAAGGTATCTATTCATTGGTATTAAATGAGGATGGAACCATCCGTGGGGACATGTATGTGCTCTGTACCTCTGACGGTTATTACATTCTTTCAGAAAACATCCCAGCGCCGGAGATAATCGAACGTCTTAATTCAATTTTAGAAAGCAGTGAAGATCTTGATATCGTTGAACTGCCGGAGATTAACTCTATGGCAGATAGCGGCTGGGGCGCTATTATGCTGGAAGGGCCTTACTCCTGGGAAGTTATGTCAGAAATATATGGCTACGACATTATTGGTTTACCTTATTTTGAATACATTAATGAGGCCGATGAACTGATCATCTTCCGCTGTGGGAAACATGGCGAATATGCATATATGGCCATTGGCCAGGAACCTGCCCTGGTTAAATTATGGGAAAACATCCTTTCGATTGGTGGTAAATATGAATTGAAAACGGGGGGTATCCAATACCAGGATATTGTTCGTCTTGAAAACACCGGCTGGGATGAAAGTATTTTTTCCGTGTATAGCAAAAACCCGATTGAGCTGCAAATGCAATGGGCAATTCAATACGATAAAGAAAATTTTATTGGCAAGTCAGCGATAGAGCCACAATCCCATAACCAGGGGGAGCGTAAACTCGTTGGTATGCTCCCAACTGCAGAGTGCAGTGGTATTAAACCTGATGATAAAGTTTTGGTTGAGGGTAAAGAGGTTGGCATTATTGTTAACTCCGGTTTTTCCCCTGCGCTGCAATCTTTTATCGCGCTAGCTTTGATCGATAATGACTATGCTTTGGCGGATATCCCAGGGTTTGAAATTTTAACGGCAGAAGAAAACATCCCGGCCAGAACACAAAGTGTGCCGTTTTTATATAACTTAAGTATGTTAGTTAATCCGGCCGAACATAGTTTTATTGATTCGTCAAAGTCAAAGCGAATTATGTAGCTCTAATAATTAAAATATAAGTAAAGCGACAGATATAAATATGTTGCTTTACTTTAGCTATTTATTATGGGCAAAAAAATTTTCTACTCCGGGGGATAACAATGAAGACAAACCGAAAACGAGTTGTAATTACAGGCATGGGGATTTTGTCATCCCTGGCCGAAACCATTGAAGATTTCAAAAAAGCGCTATTTGATAAGAAAAATGGTGTCGGCGACAGTGAGCGATTTACAGCGTGGTTTGAAAATGCTCGTGCAGCGGAAGTTCTTCACGAAATAGATTATTCAGGGATCCCCGAAGACATCATCCATTCACTGGATAACGCTGCCTTATGGGCATACAAAGTGGGCAAAGATGCCCTGACTCGGGCTGGGCTTGTTAATAACAAAGCATGCCTGGATGAGACAGGATTAATCGTTGGCGTTTCTTCCGCTGGCACAGAAGCGTTTCTGCCAATTTTCGAGCAGCGAATGGAGGATTTCTCGCTTCGCAAGGCTATTTATTCGGGGGGATTTTCTTCCTGTTGCTCAAGTGTTTCGACACTCTTAGGCCTTAAAGGCGGCGGGGAATTGGTCGCAACAGCATGTACTGCCAGTCCTAACGCGATCGGGATGGCTTTTGATTATATCCAAAATGGTAAAAGTAAGACCATGCTGGCTGTCGGTACAGAACCGATCTATCTGCCGACGTTTGCTGGATTTTACGCATTGAACGTTATGCACCCCGACACCTGCACCCCCTTTTCAGGTCAGTCTGGCATGTCTATCGGCGAAGGTGCCGGCGCGATCGTGCTGGAGGATTATGAACACGCTATTGCTCGCGGAGCCAAAATTTACGGTGAAATTCTCTCTTACGCGACCTCCTGCGATGCCTACCATGAAACCGGCCCGGACCCACGAGCCAGTGGTGCTGTACAGGTCATGCTTAAAGCCATGGAGAATGCTGGCGTAAAACCGGAACAAATTGATTACGTCAATGCACACGGTACAGGTACCGAAGCGAATGACCGCATTGAAACGCTGGCGATGAAGAAAGTGTTTCCTGATAACGATCAATTGCTTGTTAGTTCAACAAAATCTTATTTCGGCCACAACATTGGTGCTGCAGGCATTGTTGAGCTCATCGCTTGCCTCGTGACGCTTCCTGAAAATAAAGTTTTACCGACTCTCAATTTCTCAATTGCGCGGCCAAATTGCGACCTGGACTATGTCGCTAATGAGTTTCGAGAAAAAGAAATTAATATCTTTATGAAAAATAACTATGCATTTGGTGGAAATAACTGCTGCATGGTCGTGAGTACAAAACCAGGAACGGTGCCGGTCAGTCAATATGACCGTAAGCGTGTGGCTATTACTGGCGCAGGAGCCGTAACGGCGATTGGTCACACGGTAAATGATATTTTGCACAACGTATGGCAAAAAAATAACAAACCTGTATTGGGCGGCGTTACGTTTCCTGATGACACCCTCGCAGAAGCGCGGGAATTATTACGGGTGCTGGTAGCCACAAATCAACTCGAAGAAATTTTTGGCGATGAAGCCGCCATGAGCACCGGAACGTTTCCGGAACAGGAGCCGGATTTTAAGACCTTTCAGGTAATGGGGCTGGAGCCGCGTAAACATCTGCGCCGTTTTGATGCCCGAAAGGCAACGCGTGGCGGTACGTTTGCACTTGTTGCACTGTCCGAATCGTTGAATATGGCAAAACGTAAAATAAAACGTGATGGCGAAGAGCTCGGTATGATCATGGGGATGTCTCGTGGCCCTCAGGAGACAACCTATAAATATTTGCAGAGCCTGAAACCTGATCCGAGGAAAGTCAGTACCTCAGAGTTCCCGGGCTCGCTGATGAATTCTATTGCCACTTTTTGCGGTATTTCTGAAGGTATTAAAGGTTATACCACCACACTCGCTACCGGCGAGAATGCGGCACTCGGTGCATTAACCTATGGCTATGAGATTATCCGGCAAAACCTGCAACCCCATGTGATAGTGGGCGGTGCTGATGAATATTTCCCCTCACTGTCTCTCTATATGGATGCGTTAACACAGAAAATTCATATGACTTCTGATGTCAACGATTATCAGATTTATGGTGAGCAGCCAAAGGGATTCATTCCCGGCGAAGGGGCTTGCATGTTGCTACTGGAAGACCCTGATGCTGCGGTAGCGCGTGGTGTCGAAGTGATGGCCGAAATTGCGGGTTACGGTAAATCCAGCAGTAATAGTTACTTTGACGCATCATTATTGAATGAAAAATCGTCAGCAATGTCGCTGGCCATTGAGCGTGCGCTTAAAGATGCCGATCTAAATGCAGCAGATATCGATTTGGTTTGCGGCAGTAGTAATGGCAGTAAAGAAAATTCGCAAATTGAAATTGACGCCATCTACAACGTTTTCCAGAAAGATAATCCACGGGTTCCGGTTGTTAACTATAACGCTTATTTCGGGTTCGTGGCTTCATCTGCCGGATTGCTCAATCTTTTGGTTCTCATTGATTGTATTAAAAAGCAAACAGTGCCGGCTATTCCCTATACGCAAGCGTTCTTCGATTCACGTATAAACTTTGTACGGAGTCCTCAAACTTTAACGCTTAAGCATGTACTTCTGGTTGGGGCAACAGAAGGCGGAAACTATTATGCATTCGTAATTAAGGAATAGAGCAATGGATAATGCGGCTATCATTGCTGGTTACAGTCTATATTTACCCTTTGCTGAAAATTATAATCAGTTAATCAATAATCTTCGCGTCGGTAAGCGTGTTAACGAAAACTATTGGTTTGCATCTGATGAAGTAGCGCTGAAATGTGGTTTTAGAGGAAATAAGCGCGTTGCAAGGCTAGAGCAAATAGATGATAGCCCATTAGCATTATTATACCGATTAATTGATGAAGCACTGGTTCAGGCTAATCTCAGTAAAAGCGCGCTTACAGGTGAAAGGGTAAGGGTATATTTAACCGGGCTGGGGCCACGTGTTGATGGCATGGACTATAAATCTTTCTATGATCACAATGACGTTGAAGATCTTAAATGTTCACCATCAATAAGCCGTCTTCATGTAAACAATATGTCGCAGGATGAACTCGCCTATAATATTGCGCATAAATATCGGTTAAACCATCTTCCGCCTAATTTACATTGCACCAGTAATTCATCATTGACTGCGGTTCATCTTGGTTGTCAGGCGATCGATAATGACGGGGCAGATCTTGTTTGTGTAATTAATTGCTCTAAAATTAAAACGCAACATATTTGGTTTCTCGAAAATCAATCTATGCTTGATAGCGAATCAGTACAGCCCTTTGGTCAAAATAGCAGATCGGTTTTATTTGCAGAGGGGTGCTGCGTCATATTACTTGAGAGTAAAGCACATCGGCAGGCCAGAGGAATAAATGGGGGCATAGAGCTCAAATCCACGTATGTGCAAATTAGTGCGAGCCGCAGTAATGATTCAGCCTGGTTAAGCGCCAATATTATTAAGGTAATCGGTAAAATATTGGATGATGCGAACGTTGGCCTCGGCGATTTATGTGCAATTATTCCTCATGGCAATGGTTCGTCACACAGCGATAAGGCAGAAGCCAAAGCAATAGCCATGCTTTCTGACAAGCAACCTGTTCCGGTACTCGCTTATAAAGGGCAGCTGGGTTATACCACAACAGGCTCAGGGATCGTCGATTTAATTATTGGCGAGCACTCCCTTCGCCAACGCGAATTACTTACGCCGATAAGTAATGATGACATTATTGAAGAAATTGCGAGTCAGTTGTTGACTGACATCGGCATCATCAAACATGAAAAGAAACATTTGCTAAAGACGGGGCTTGGCGTTGATGGATCAATTATCGGTATTGTCATGTCTGATACAAGCATTTGAGATGAGTAGATATGAAAAATGAAATTTATCTTTCGTCATTTTCGCTTTTGGAACCAGACGAGAATTTTTATTTCTATGCTCCTCACTGGTTAAATGCCTGGGAGGCGTATCTGTATAATCAGGCTCTTAAGTCCACCTCTGCAAGTGGCTGGGCGTTTAAGCGATTTGGCACTGATAAAGAAACTTATGCGCGGGAAATGATACGTAAACCGCGTTATATTGATTACCTTGAGTCCATGGAGCAAGCCGCTGATGCCGCATTGCAACAGATGACCCCAAGAGATCGCATGTTATTGCTAAAGTCGCGTGCTGCTTTCATCTATATCGATGCATGGGGTGAATCATCTGTCTTCGAAAATATCACCAGTGCACTGCATACTTCGACGATTGATACATTGCCCAAAAATATCTTGAAGAAATTCTCAATCAAAAACGTGACTTGTAAAGTGCGAGGGGAGAAGTTTTCTCTAATACAAGCGATGCAATTAGCACAAGATTATCTACACTGGCAGGTTTTTGATTTTGTCGTTATCTGCGGAGCGTACAGAGCAATTCCCGTATTGGTCTTTTCTGATGAAGATACTCTTGCTATTAAAGGTAGCGTCAAATCGAAGCAAAAAAATGGTATGCAACTCTCAGTCGAACGGACAGGGTGTTTTATTTTTAGCTTGCGCGAGAGCGGGCTAAAAGTGAGTTGCAGTAAGTATATCGCCCACGGCAGCGTGGATGGCATTCAACGTGAGATGACGAAGGATTTATCGAAAGATGATCTGCTTACCTTTTCGGGTAGAAAAGAGAATGTCATGCGAATAATACCGCAAAGTTGCATTAATGTCGTCGATCTGAACGATATTTATGGGGCGAGTGGTTGCCTTACGCCTGCGCTGAGCTGGCAGTATCTATTGAATAAAAAATATACTTCAAAAAAGATGCGCACGATATTAGCTGATAACTTTGGTGGGTATAGTTATTTTGATACCTGCTTTTCGGTGGAGCGGTGATAGATGAACAATACAATAAAAGAACTTCCCGCAATCTTTATGCAGGATATATGTAAGAGTTTTGGTATAAACGAAAACAAGGTCGATGCGCTAAAAAACATTAACCTGGAAATTATGAAAGGTGAGTTTGTGGCGCTGTGTGGGCCTTCCGGTAGTGGAAAAAGTACGTTGCTAAATATTCTTTCGGGTATCGATACGCCTTCCGCCGGAACTGTCATGTTTCTTAATAATGTTCTTAATGAAATGCCTGAAAAACGGTTAGCGTATATGCGAAGCAAATATGTAGGGTTTATTTTCCAGTTTTTTAACCTTATTCCAGTACTCAGCATTTTTGATAATGTTTTTTACCCCCTTGTTCTGAATGCACATTTCAATAAGAAAGAAGCGAAAGAGCGCGCTTTACATTTCCTGGACAGCGTGGGGCTTGCCCATTTAGTTGATCGCAAACCCGGTCAGTTATCGGGGGGGCAACAGCAACGCGTAGCGATTGCCCGCGCGCTTGCGCATGAACCCAGAGTTGTCGTCGCCGATGAACCGACCGGGAACCTGGACTTAACAACGGGCGAGGCCATTTTAGAGTTGTTAATGAAAATAAATCAGCAGACCAGCACCACATTTGTTATTTCCACGCATTCAACCCAGCTTAGAGATAGCGCCGGGCGGGTAATTGAAATTAAAGATGGAGTGTTAGTACATGGCTCAGATGAGTAAGTGTTATTGGCCACTCTGGGTGGGGTTGGTCTGTGCTGTGGTAGCGAATAGTGCTTATGCAATGACTGCCCCGGAGGCCGATAAAGTGATACAGCACGGTCTCCCTGAACAATCCGAAGCGTTAGCGAAAACGACGCAGGCGCTTTTTCAGGAATTTGTAAAAACGAAGAACGTTACGTCGCTGATCTTTTATTCATATGGAATGTTACGGCAGGCAAATCACTTTTCGGCTATTAATGATTTTATCCATGCTTCGGAATATGCGAAAACGGGCTTTTTTTATCTTGATGAAGCGGTAGATTCACATGAAGAAAATCCACGTATTAGATATCTACGCGTACGCATCGACGCTTATTTACCTGCTGTAATAGGGCGTTGTGTGGTAACACTCGATGATACCGAACGGTTATTAAAAGAAAAAAATGTATTTGAGAAAGCTATTGTAGAGCATATTGAGCATATGCGTTATAGAGCCCTGGTAAACTGTAATCATCCTCAGCAGGCTGAATTACTAATGGAGAAAATAAAAACGCAAACTTCCGTGGCCGCGAAATACCTGAATCCAAACTTTCATACTGAACCGGAGTGGGATATGAATGAAGTTTCCCAGGTTGTTATTCCATTACTTAAAGGCGAGTAGTTCTCCATGCACATGCTTTTAATGAATTTAGCTGTTCTTGTGATAATATGTTTTGTCTTATATTGTCTGTTTTTTAAGTTCAGGGATGCAAAGTTTTCATTTTTAAACTTATTCAGGCATAAAAAAAGAACAGTTTCAACCACGATTGCCATTATGCTAGGTGGTGTGTCTATTTTTCTTTATGGTGGATTCATTGATTACTCTTTTTGGATTTTGAAGGAGCAGACGATTAGAACAAATATCGGACACGTACAGATCTATAATCCAAAATATTTTGAGACATCAAATAAAAGCCGCAGCCTGATCGCGGATTATGCAAACCTGAAAAAAGAAATCCTCAATGACCATGCATTGTCTGATGATATTTCAACTATTTCAGGACAACTTGAGTTTAGTGGCGTCGTATCACAATACGAAAATTTAACCTCCAGTTTCTTTTCAGGGTTAGGTGTAGAACCGTTGCCATCGTTAAAGCTCGGTTCTTTCGATAAGGTTATTTCTGGCAGTGACTTATCTCGAGTGAAAACCAATGAAGTTACCCTCGGAGAAGGGCTTGCCGGAACGCTAAATGCTAATTATGGTGACTGGCTTGATATAATGACTGTCAATACTCATGGTGGTCAGGGTGCCCTTTCATTGAAATTACGCGGCATCTTTTCCTCAGGGATTAAAGATTATGATGATGTTGCGATGAAAATGCCCTTAGCAACAGCACAAAAATTAATGGGTACAGATGGCGTAAGCAAAGTATTAATCTTGCTTAAAAATGACAACACCGATATGTTCATCGACAGGTTACGGCATTTTATTGATGAACATCATTTACCATTGATAGTTAAAAGCTGGAAAGATGCTTCGATTTTTTATCAGCAGGTAGAGAGTTTACTTTCAGGTATTTATTTCTTTATCAAGCTCATTGTGGCCCTCATCGTCATCTTTATGATCAGTAATGCGATGACAATGAATATTATAGAACGTACGAGAGAAATCACCACGCTGCGGGCTATTGGTTTACAGCCATTACATGTTTCGCGGTTGTTTCTGCTTGAAGGTATATTTATTGGTACCCTCGGCGCGATAGGAAGTCTCCTCATCGGCTTTATTCTGGCAGGTATCATTAATCTACACGGTATTGCCATGCCTCCGTCTCCCGGGCAAACGCAAGGCTATACTGCATTCATTAAAACTAACAACGTCGAGTTGATATGGTTAACGTTTGTATTGCCTGTGCTAACCTCCTCGTTAGCATCAATACTACCGGCTTTGCGAGCATCCAGATTAAATATATCAGATGCATTTAAATTTTCTTAAGGGTAAATATGCCGGGCTTCGCTAGTTTTCGAATCGTTATAGTGTCTGTTTTTTTTATCATAATAAATTTCAGTGCGACGGCTTCAGTCGGAGCGCTAGATATTATTCGGCGCGCTGACGAAATTCGCTCACCCAATAAACCTTTTCGCTATACTGTTACTGTGCTTGAGTACAAAGATGGTGTTGAAAAAGAAGAAAATAAACAGATTCTTGATATATCAATGCGTTTTATGAAGCCTGAAAAAGGAATGCCGGCTGATGCTCGTTCTCTGGCTCGTTTTATTTACCCCCCCAGAGATAAAGGTAATATCATGCTATCTGATTGGTATGATTTATGGTTTTATACGCCAACGCTTCGACGACCTATACCAGTATCGCGAGAGCAAAGGTTGGTTGGGCAGATTTCTAATGGTGATGTTATCGTTACCAACTTTGAATATTCTTATAGCGCAACGCTGGCTGGAGATAAGCCCTGCGGGGAATCGATCTGCTACGAACTCGTTTTGCTACGCAAATCGGATGCAGTAACATACCCAAAGATTATCTATTTAGTTGAAAGAGATAATTATCATCCATATCAGGCATCCTATTATTCGATGGACGATAAATTGCTTAAAACAGTCAAGTATGAAAATTTTCAAATGGTGCTAGGGGAAATGCGACCAATGAAAATTGTTGTGCGCGATGCAAAACATAGTAAAGGTTATTCTGTTATGGTGTACAGTGATGCCAGGTTCGAGTCTTTACCTGAATCAAATTTTACCCGGGAATATATTCAGCGAGGTGTTAAGTGAGTTGCCGCATAAATCTGGTGACTTTATCATTTATACTGTTACCTGTTAGTCTTTTTGCAAGTTGTCTTTCTGGTTCAGATATTCAAAAAAACGCTGATGTTACGCTGTCGTTGCAGGGCTCTTATACAAAAAAGAAACCATCGATATGGAATGTTGAAGGGAAGAATGCCTATGTAAAAAATAATATTAATAATAGCGCGGGCGTAAAATTCAGTAGTGGTTGCTCGCTTATTGAGGAGCGGCTGAATTTAGATTTATCACTTTATGGATTGACTTATTACCCATGGCGAACGCTGGGGAAGTTTGAGAAGGATAACCATCGTTCGCGAATGCTACTGAATCAGGTAAAACTTACGTTTATAGCCTCTGACAGCATTCGTCTGGAAGCCGGTAAGCTCAGAGATAAACCGGGTATTTTCTTTCTTAAATCGCCATCGGCTCTGCTAACCAATTACTATGCGGGATTTAAAAATGACCGCCTTTATACTCCGGCAATGAAGCCGGTTTATACCGAATCATTCTGGGGGGCAAGCATCGTTCATGATACAAGGGATTACGGGCTGGCTTTCACTGTCGCACCTCGGCTAACACGAATAAAAAAGCGCTATGAGACTTCAGGTAACTGGTCTGCTGATCAACGATCTAATTCCAGCGAACGTTATTTGTTAAGTTATACGGAATATAGGCTTAAAAAGCATACGCCGTCAGTTAATGTGATGTTGGGCGAATCTCGCTCTATTGCTTTAGCTGACAGTTTTAATTACACGCCACAATGGATTATCAATGCTGAGATTGCCTTGCATTCAACCCAGCAATGGCGGCATTTTTCACCGCAAAGTGCCGCTGCGGTGCAGAGTTATTCTTTCCCTTCTTCGCTCTATACCACCGAGGGTAAACAGGGCGTTGAATTGGCTATAGGGGGGCAGTACACAACAGATAACTTCAGTTTGTTTGGCATGGAATACTATTTCCAAAGTGAGGGATATTCTGCACGCGAGTGGCGGCAACAAACTAATTTTGTCGATTATCTCAATACCAAAAATCAGTATGCTGTATTAGACCAGGTGTTTGATGCGTATAAATATCTTATGGGTGCAGAAATAAGTAATGTTGCAAATAAAGGTAATTTACAAGGCAAACACTATATTAATGCTTATGCAAGTTTGGCTTTCAAAGGTGGTTCTAGCTTACAACCCTATATTATTACGAATATGATGGATTACAGTTCGCTAATCGGGATGCACTACTCGACGCCATTTGATTATTTCGATGGGAAAGTTGAAGGATATGCTGGTATGTTTTCAGCATTTGGCTCGCGGGATGCTGAATTTTCCCTCTTTGGTAGGACTGTCGGTTTTTATCTGGGAGTTGAATATCATTTATAAGGATATTATTTATGGATATAAATAGTACATCACACCCTGTTGTTTTTCTTTTCGCTGGCCAGGGGAATCCTGTTATCGGAATGGGGGCTGATTTATGGAATATAAATCAAACAACACGTGCCATTTGGGATTGTGCCAGTGATATTTCGGGTATGGATATAAGGCGATTATGTTTAAAGGGGCCAATGAGTCGCTTAATACAGACAACGGTGCAACAAATTGCTGTAACCGCGATAAATGTAACGCTCTATACCCTTTGTAAAGACAAATTTGATGACACAAACGTTATAGGTTCATGCGGGCATAGCGTCGGAGAATATAGTGCTCTTTATGCTGCCGGAGCAGTAACACTGGAAAATTTGTTTCGCCTGATTCACCTTCGCTCGCACGTGATGGATGAGGTTAGTAAAAAGTTCAAAGGTTATATGTTGGCGGTAAAAGACATCGATCATACCGCTCTCAGTGAAATGATTATTGAATCTGATCTGCCAATCGATATCAGTTGTGATAATAGCATCCGACAACAAGTGGTTGGTGGAACGATAGTGGCACTTAATGAGTTCTCTCGCCAGCTCCGTGCTGCCGGTCATGAGGCAGTGAAGCTTGGTGTAAGCGGTGCCTGGCATACGCGTTTGATGGACGAAGGCGTACCCTTCATGCGCAAATATCTGTCTGATGCTGAGCTTTGTCCCCCCAAACATGATGTCGTCATGAATGTGACAGGCAAGGCAGAAAATGAACCGGCACAGATCAAAGAAAACCTCTCCTTGCATTTAACACATACAGTTAAATGGGCGGATTCAATGTCGTTTTTTTTAACCAATAACAGGCCAGTCTTATTCGTCGAAATTAGCAATAAAGCTTACCTTGGGAAAGTATTAAAGGATTTCGTAAACTTTAACCCTGAGATGATATTACATTGCAGGGGATTATTTTCAATTTAATGGTGCTATTGTGATTCCAGACTATCTCAAATTTATCCGTATTCAGGACAAAAAAATACTACCCTTTTTCTTCCTTGTTGTTTTTATTGTGATTGCTTTTTATTGGAAGAATAATGGATATGAGTTTAATCAAAGTGATATTTATTATCTCAGTGGTATTGTAGGCATTTTACTCTTTAGCTCAATTTACGAACTTAAAGCCTTTTGGGCATATAAATGCGTTACTAAAGCAATCGACTTCAGTTTTTTTTCTGGAAAGAAACTCGGAAGAATGGAAACATGGTGTTCTCAACCTTTCGTTGCCAGTATTTTATTTACTGTCGTCGTTGTGGTAATTATACAAGGATTTTATTTTCTTCACTCACCGATGTATATACTTGTTACTTTGCTGGCGATTTCACCGATCTTTATGTACATCGTGTTTCGGATCTTAAGAACCAGTTATATTAAGCAGGTTGCAACAGCAGCGGTTGAAAGGGTGAAATATAAGTATCTTTATTTCTATATTTTTTACTACCTTTTTCTTAGTATTATTTTGAATATACTGACTATTTCGCCTTTGAAGCGTGAGTCAGATTTTTCGCTGCAGGCAGGCATTTTCTCTGCCAGAGTAGTGGTTGCAATGTTTATTTTGTGTTGCATTGTTCTGATGATGAATCTGCTTTTTACTCGTTTATCAAAACGTTATATCTTTCTCGGAAGGTTATTTTTAAAAGAAATTGATTTTTACTTTTCAGTTTCATTGCCATGGCCTGCATTCTATGACAAACCTTTTTGGTTGAGAATAATCCTGCTACTGATCATAGAGTTTGTATGGATCATTCTCGTTACCATGCTGCTGGCATGGTCCGGATGGCAGCTCTGGTTTGAGATCTATTTCCTGGTCTGCTTTTTACCCTGCATCGGCTTTAATTATTTGCATATTTACGCGCTTTGGCATCGGGATTTTCTGATGGCTTGTGACATGTACTTCCGGTGGGGGACGATCGAAAAACAGACACATCTTTGGTGATAGAAGTAAACCGCCTGTAGCATTTATATTTCTACAGGCGGTGACGATCTTGTGTATGCATGTTTTAAAAGCTGTAGTCCAGTTCTCTTATACTGGCAGGTGAGGTGAAAAACGTTGATGATTCTTCAAGTAGTTTATCTTTTATCAAAAGCAGGTCACTTATTTTTTTCCCCCCTAATTTTTTGCACGCCTTGTTGCGATAAGCGTAAACTCTTTTGGGCGGTATATTAAGTGTTTTAGCTATCAGATGAATGTTTTTGCCTTTTAGTGATTCTTTGAGAATAGTATTCTCGATATCACTGAGTTCACTATCTCTGATCGAAACCTCTTTTTTCTTTTTTGCCACAGCTCTAATCGCTCGGCTTATGTCGTGAAGCGAGTCTCTGGATTTGATGACCAGGTCAGCATCATTAATCACAATATCTCTCGCGGCACCTAAAATAACCAGTAATTTACAGACTTTATTAAGTGGTGATATCGCCTTGGCATAATAGGAGCTGTTTTTTGCATCCAGATGAAGGATTACGACATCATCTGGTGTAAGTTGGTTAGTAAGTGAAGAATCTAATTCATGTGCAACTATGTCCCATCCCTTCGATTTTGCTAATGAAATAATTCCATTTTGGAAATAAACATCGTCACTGATTGTATAAATCTTCATGTGTTTACTCGATATCATGTTGAATAATTCGAAAGATAATTCCTGGATTATAAGTAGGCAGGAGCGGAACCTGTAATTAAATAACCTTAAATAAGACCTTGTAATTAGATAAGGTCAGGAAGGAGTCGATTGTAATTGAGCATTTGCAGTCTATACTTCTTAGATGTTTTACATATTTTTTGCATCAATGAATAAAAATATTAACTGATGTATTTTAAATGAATTTTATTTTTTTATTTTGCATATCGTTTTTTCTTTGGCATATTATTTTGCTTTTTTAAGTAGACTGGAGAACATTCAACATTTGTTGTGAGTTCCGGCTTGCGATATTCAGCATACTGATGAGGGCAAGCAGAGAGCGCGTTAACTATCGTAAGGGTTTAAGTAATGGAAAATTATCTTAAATTGATTAAAAGTGAGTGGACTCATCTCATTGAAAAAACAGATGATCGTGTTCGCCTTTTAGCTGCAGAAGTCGGCAAAACTCATGCACATATTCTGAGTCAGGAATTCTACCGCATTGTGCTTACGGATCCTCACGCTGAGGAGTTCCTTTCCAATGAACAGGTTGAAAGACATCTTAAAAGCGCTTTGGAAACGTGGATTGTCGATGTATTGACTTGCCATGTCGCTGATATAGATAAAATTATTGCAACTCAGCAACACGTTGCTTCAATCCATGCGCGCATTGGTATTTCGGTTGAAATCGTTGAAATGGGTTTTCGGGTTCTTAAAAAAATACTTTTCCCTGTTATCAATTCCTCAGCTCAGGACGCAGCAGACAAGCTTGAAGTTTACCATTACGCCATCAACAGTATTGATCTGGCCATGGAAGTGATGTCGCGGGCTTTTACGTTTACGGAGCATAATTCAGCGAAGGAAGATGAAAACTATCGCATTTTCTCCCTGCTGGAGAATGCGGAGGAAGAAAAAGAGCGCCAGAGTGCTGCGTTGTTAAGCTGGGAAATTGATCTTATCTACAAAATCATTATGGACGCAGATCTCGGTAACAGTCTGTCCCTAAGCCAGTCTGACTTTGGCCTGTGGTTCAACCATAAAGGCCGTCATTACTTTAGTGGTATCGCCGAAGTTGGGCATATCTCTCGCCTCATCCAGGATCTCGATGAAGTTTTTCGTAATACGCGCAATACGCCAAGAGCCTTAAGTAACAGAACGCTTCGTGTTAAATTTCTTATTCAGATCAGAAACACCGTTTCGCAGATTATTACGATGTTGCGTGAGCTTTTCGAGGAGGTTTCCCGCCATGAAGTGGGAATGGATGTGCTGACAAAACTCCTTAATCGACGCTTTTTGCCCACCATATTTAAACGCGAAATTGCCCATGCCAAGCGTATGAACACACCTCTGTCGGTATTAATTATTGATGTTGATAAATTTAAACAAATTAACGATACATGGGGGCATCATACTGGCGATGAGATTTTACGCAAAGTCTCAAGCGCTTTTTATGACAATGTTCGCAGCAGTGATTATGTTTTCCGTTACGGCGGTGATGAGTTTGTCATTATTTTAACCGAGGCGACGGAGTTTGATACTTTGCGTATTGCTGAGCGCATCCGCGGGCGTGTTGAGAAAAGCAATGTTATTTCCCCGTCAGGTGAAAATATTGCCTTGTCCCTTTCTATCGGCGCGGCAATGTTTAGTGGCCACCCTGATTACGAACGTTTAATACAGGCCGCTGATGAGGCGCTCTATATTGCAAAAAATAAGGGGCGCAATCGCGTTGAATTATGGAAGGCACCAGATTGAACTGTCTGGATAAAATTAGCGCTATATTAGCTTGAACGGTATAGATCTTCTTTTCGTATTTTTTGAAAGGGAGAGGTCATAATTGGTCGTGATTAGTGGGACTGAAGCAGCTATGATTTTGGCGGTCATTAGCAGGCATGGCCGAATTAACCGCTTTTTAGCCAAACTGACTTTGTTCGTCCTCAGATTTTCCTCTGTCTGGTCTTGCTGAATTATCCGCATTTGTTACCCTTTTCACTTTATGTCAAAGGATGGCAGAAGTGAAAATTTGCTCTTATTTGCTGGCTCTGACGCTTGGGTTCACCACCTGGGCTGCCTGCGCGCAGCAAACCTATATTCCGGTACTGTTAAATCTGTCGACACTGCTCGATTTCAACCCCGTCAAAGGCCCTGTCAAAACTATCGATTCCGTGGGTACCGATGATGAAGGCATCGAGGTTTATACGCTGCACGTGGCGTTATCCGCCGAGGGCTGCGTACAGACGTTACGCCGTGATGATAAGTCTAATAACAGCCATATGAATTTGGTGAAAGAAGGAAAGGCGTTAAAAGGGACATTTAATGGTCAGCCTGTTGCTTATGGGCTGGATGACAAATGCAATTTAACGAGCCGCGATGACAGTGACGGGCATCTTGATTACAAAACCAATGCGCAAGGCTTGCTGGGCGAGACGATGCTGCGGACACTAAAAATTACCGATCACTTCTACGACACTGATGGCAATATCAAAAAAGTGCAATATTACTCAGGTGATCTCGTCGCCTCCTCAACCAGCATTCGCTACCCTGAAAGCGTCAATAAACCGCTCGATTATACGATGGTCAATGAATCTGCTCTTGATGCCCGTTTTAATTTCACGGCGGTGAGTGAATGCCAGTACGACGAAAGGCAAGTTCCTGTCCTTTGCCACGTAAAAGTCACCCCGGCAAACTCCGGGAATGCGTTGCCGCATATGACGGTCGCCACCCGCGCGAGTTTTTACTGAGTAATAAAATGGAGCCGCGGATTGGCTCTGCTTTACTTACAAACTGCCAGTACTGCCGTCGACCAGTAATTCCGTGCCGACCACATAAGCGAATCCATCCGACGCAAGAATCAGCGCGGCATTTGCCAGCGCCGTCGGTGTTGCTATTCTTCCTGACTGCGCCAGCCCTTTGATTTTACTTTGCAGCGCCTCCTGTGCTGTGCCGCCCAAATCCCTGTTTTGTTCCGGTTGATTGTGTTGAATACGGCGGTGCGCTTTAGTGGGTTGCAGCGCCGTTTTACCGATGGCGCAAAAGGCGCTGATCCGCGAGTTGCGGTTATTTGAGCAACGCGGGCGGGTCTCCCGGCAGGGTTATCCGGAAGTTCCGCCGCGCGTCGAATATTGCATCACAACCGTTGGGGTTAACCTTGCGTGGTGCGTTGGATCCGCTGGCCGAGTGGATGCGTAACCGCGGTGATAAGCTAAAACGTTAATCGCGGGAGTAACGTGACGCAGGTTTGCCGTTGCGCGAAGCGCTAAACAGCGCCAGCCGTGCCGCTTCCCAGTTATCCCACAGCTGTAAATCTTCGACTGGCGGAACCGTGACCAGCTCTCCCTGGTCGAGCCCTGCCAGCGCCGCATCGACCAAATCTTCGCTGGTCATTACCGAGCCTTCCGGTAGCGCATCAAGTGTAATGCCGGAATGTCCCCAAATTTCAGTCGCGGTAGCGGCTGGCAGCACGGCCTGAATGCGAACATTGCTCCCGGCGAATTCTTCCTGCAAACCACGGGTGAAATTAAGCACCCACGCTTTTGTCGCGCTGTAAACCGCGCTGCCCGCACGAGCATGGAAAGCAACGACTGACGCAATATTAATGATGGTTCCCTGATCGTTTTCCACAAAACGAGGCAATACCGCCAGCGTCAGACGCATCAGCGCCGTCGTATTCAGCGTATTGATGGCTTCATGTTGATCGGCACTGCTGCTGAGGATAGGAGCAAGATTTGCTGCACCGGCATTATTCACCAGCAGACTTATCGTCGTATCGTCACGCAAGACCGTTTCAACCTGCTGGATGCCCTCAACCGCGCTGAGATCGGCAACCAGCGTGCTAATTTTTACGCCATGGCGATGCTGCAAATCGTTGGCAAGTGCGTGTAAACGATCGCCGCGACGCGCAACCAGCAGCAAGTCGTAACCGCGGGCTGCAAGACGGTCGGCATAGATGGCGCCAATCCCTGAAGAGGCGCCGGTAATCAGTGCAGTTGTCATTTTTTCTTACCTCGGTGTGAAGTGGTTTTATCATAAAACTAAATCTAGCTTCTGACATTTGGTTTTATAATGCAACCAAGTGAGACGACAAAAAGTGCGGTTTTATAATCATTAGAGGTAACTGGCTGAATTGTCAGATTTTGGCAGTACGCAGTTGCACGTCCTCTGGCTGCAACTCACGGCCATCCTCGGCGCGCAAAGCCAGTTTTTGTAATGGGCGATGTGTATGGCTATCGACCAGTACGCTGGCGGATTCCCCCTGGTCAAACAACCATTCTTGCCCCCATTGCGAGAGCGCGACCAGCACCGTTTGCAGAGAGCGGCCTTTTTCTGTCAACACATATTCCTGCCAGGCGCTGCCATCAGAGGCGGGTTGCGTGCGCAAAATACCTTCATCCACCAGCAGCTTAAGACGCGCCGTCAGCATGTTTTTGGCAATACCCAGGTTTTTCTGAAATTCACCAAACCGCGTAACGCCTGCTAATGCATCACGCACAATCAGCAAGGACCACCAGTCACCAATAATATTTAGTGAGCGAGCAACAGGGCAGAAAGTCTCTTCAAAGCGGGTACGTTTCATTACGATTCTCCGGTTAATAGTTTAATTATAAAACCACGCCGCGCGGCTTCACACTGCTTTTTGCGCCAGTGCACACTCCGGGGATCTTGTGCGAGTGAGTTGTCATGAATGTGTCACAATCTAATTTCGGGTTGAAAAATAAGGAAAACACAATGAAAACGGTTTTTTTGCTTAGCGCGATTGCCGCCACCATGGCACTCCCCGCCGCGATGGCGCAAACGGCACCACAGGGTTATCAGTTACAACAAGTGTTGATCATGAGCCGTCATAACTTACGCGCACCGCTGGCGAATAATGGCAGCGTGCTGGAACAATCCACGCCCAACAAATGGGCGCAGTGGGATGTACCCGGCGGAGAGCTGACCACCAAAGGCGGCGTGCTGGAAGTGTATATGGGGCACTATATGCGCGAATGGCTTGCGGAGCAGAAACTCATTGCGACGGGAGAGTGCCCGGCGCCAGAAAGCGTTTATGCCTGGGCTAACAGCTTGCAACGTACTGTCGCGACGGCGCAGTTCTTTATCAATGGCGCGTTTCCTGGTTGTGATGTCCCGGTACATCATCAGGAAAAGATGGGCACGATGGATCCGACCTTTAATCCGGTGATCACGGATGACTCCGCCGCTTTCGGCCAGCAGGCGGTGAAAGCCATGGAAACTCAACGCCAGCACTATGCGCTGGCAGAGAGCTATAAACTGCTGGAAAAAATCACCCGCTATCAGCAGTCGCCGGCCTGTAAAGAGAAACAGCAATGTTCGCTGGCAGATAGCACCGATACCTTCAGCGCGAAATATCAGCAGGAGCCGGGTGTTTCCGGGCCACTGAAAGTGGGGAACTCGCTGGTGGATGCGTTCACCTTGCAGTACTACGAAGGGTTCCCGATGGATCAGGTTGCGTGGGGCGAAATCAAAACTGATCAGCAATGGAACATTTTGTCGAAGCTGAAAAATAGCTACCAGGATACGTTGTTCACCTCGCCGGAAGTGGCGCGTAACGTGGCCAAACCGCTGGTGAAATACATCGACAAAACGCTGGTGGAAGAGGCTGGTCGCGCGCCGAAACTCACCCTGCTGGTCGGGCATGACTCCAACATCGCTTCATTGCTCACGGCGCTCGATTTCAAACCTTATCAGTTGCATGACCAGAATGAACGCACGCCGATTGGCGGAAAGATCGTTTTCCAGCGCTGGCATGACACGGCGGGTAACCGCGATCTGATGAAGATTGAATATGTTTATCAGAGCCGCGACCAGTTGCGTAATGCCGAAGCATTAACTCTGAAATCTCCGGCACAGCGAGTCACGCTGGCCTTAAAAGATTGCCCGGTAAATGGAGAAGGGTTCTGCCCGATTGATAAGTTCAACGCGGTGATGCGTGACGCGGCGAAATAAGCGAAACGAAAAGCTCCCCCGCGACAGCGAGGGAGCAGGATGCTACACGTTCTGCCGCTCTATGGTTTGTTCGCCCCAGAAAAGCGAATCTTTATCGGTTTTTTCAAAGGCGCGCAGCAATACCTCATCGCTGCCTTCCTCCCAGATTTTTTCTGCCAGCTTTTCGTCATAATCGGCGAGTTCGAAGATCGCCTCGGCAATTTCCGGCGACGTATTCCGTAAACTGGCCCATTCACCCACGCGATGGGCTTTTGCTTCTTGAGTTGGCATCTGTCTCCTCCTGTAGAAGGTTAACCGTTGAGTTTTACTGCCAGGCCCGCAACGTATTCGCCCTGATAACGGGCAATTGCCAGCTCTTCATTACTGGGCTGGCGCGAACCGTCGGCACCGGCAATGGTTGTTGCACCATAAGGTGTGCCTCCGCGAACCTGCGAAATATCGAATAACTCCTGGGCAGCGTAGCCAATAGGCACAATCACCATCCCATGATGTGCAAGCGTAGTCCAGGTTGACGAGATTGTATGTTCCTGGCCGCCGCCGGTGCCGGTGGAGCTGAAGACGCTCGCCAGCTTGCCGTACAAGGCGCCCGATGCCCATAAACCACCGGTCTGATCAAGGAAGGTTCGCATCTGTCCGGACATGTTGCCGAAGCGCGTTGGTGTACCAAAAATGATGGCGTCGTACTCAGCCAACTCTTGCGGTGTGGCGACCGGCGCGTTTTGCGTCTTACCACCTGATTTCAAAAATAATTCTGCCGGCATGGTTTCCGGTACGCGCTTGATGACAACATCCGCGCCATTCACTTTTTGCGCACCTTCGGCAACGGCATGCGCCATCGTTTCAATATGTCCATACATTGAATAATAAAGCACCAATACTTTGGCCATTTGCATCACTCCTGATTTGATGATTTCCGGCAGCAGATCGCTGCGTTCTTTTTAAGCGTATGACGTGATGGCCAGAGTGCAAATTTGAGCGCCATTTCTTTGATAAATAACAATTTAAAAAACAAAATCCTGGCGCTTACAATTTGTCACAGATAAACGCGGCGGATTTTTTGCGAGTTAAGAGGAAGTTATCGGTTTCGCTTAGGGAAGGATGGCCGTTGGCAGCACAAGCTGTTGCAGAATATTACCATTCACTGGCTGAATGTTTTCCTTCCACTAAGCTTAGTTCCACACGGCGCAGATAAAGGCACTGCCTTTGCACCGTGCGGTGAAAGAATCCTCTTTTACTGAACGCAGTATGATGTCTGATATTTCACTCATCTGGAGGTAAGCATGGCAAACCATCGTGGTGGATCAGGTAACTTTGCTGAAGACCGTGAAAGAGCATCAGCAGCAGGCCGTAAAGGTGGCCAGCAGAGCGGGGGGAATTTCAAAAACGATCCCCAGCGTGCCTCAGAAGCCGGTAAAAAAGGGGGCAAAAATAGCCATGGTAGCCGTAGTAGCAGCTAGCAATGGCGGCTGACAGCCCTGACCGGTTGTCAACCACGCCCGCCGCCGGGGAGACCCGGCGGTTTTTTTATTCTTGCACCGTCTGCGATGCCAACGCACACTAGCGTTTTTCTCTGTTGCCGGTTGTGATATGTCTCTCTCCCGTTACGCCTTCTCCGTAAAACCTCAGGAAGCGCTGCTGATCCTTATCACCATGTTCTGGGGCGGCACGTTTCTTGCCGTGCAATACGCCGTAACGATGAGCGGTCCGTTTTTCTTCGTTGGTCTGCGCTTTGCCACTGCCGCGCTGGCGGTGGGTATGCTCTGTGTGAATATTCTGCGTGGCTTAACCTGGCTTGAAGTGAAGGCGGGAGTCGTCATCGGCGTTGCCATCGCACTGGGTTACAGTTTGCAAACCTGGGGGCTTCAGTCTATTTCCAGCAGCAAATCCGCCTTTATTACTGCCATGTATGTGCCCCTGGTGCCGTTATTACAGTGGCTGTGTCTGGGACGATTGCCGGGGTTAATGTCCTGTGTCGGCATTGCGCTGGCGTTTACCGGTTTGTTGTTTCTCGCCGGGCCGGAGGGGAACCTGCTGGCGCTGGGGGAGGGGGAAATCATCACGCTTGCCAGCGCGCTGGCGATTGCCGCCGAAATTATTCTGATCAGCGCCTGGGCCGGAAAAGTCAATGTTCGCCGGGTGACGGTAGTGCAGTTGCTCACCGCATCGCTGGTGTCTTTTGCCGCCATGGTGCCCGCCGGAGAAGCCATACCGTCACTGACGACAGGTTTGTTACTGGTTGCGCTGGGATTGGGTATTTTTAGCGCCATTATCCAGGTGGTAATGAACTGGGCGCAGCGCAGCGTGTCGCCAACCCGCGCCACGGTTATTTATACTGGCGAGCCAGTATGGGCCGGGATTTTTGGCCGCATTGCCGGTGAGCGGTTACCGCTGTTAGCACTTTTGGGCGGCGCGTTGATTGTGCTTGGTGTGCTGGTGAGCGAACTGAAGCTGAAAAAGAGAAAAACATCTTCTGCCGCTACAGCAACTGAGGCTGAGCAGGAGTCGTGATGGTGAAGGATAAGGAGTGGATGATGGCACAGGATGCAGCGAGCGGCGCGGGCAAACGCAAGCGCGCGGTGAGCGAGAAACGGCAGGCGATTTTAACGGCAGCACTGGATCTCTTTTCCCGGCTTGGTTTTCATGGCGCGCGCCTCGAACAGGTAGCGGAGCTGGCGGGGGTATCGAAGACCAATTTGCTCTATTACTACCCGTCGAAAGAGGCGCTTTATATCGCCGTGTTGCGCCAGATCCTTGATATCTGGTTAGCGCCACTGAAAGCGTTTCGCGAGGATTTCGCACCGCTGGCGGCCATTCGCGAGTACATCCGTTTAAAGATGGAAGTTTCGCGCGATCATCCCCAGGCATCAAAACTGTTTTGCCAGGAGATGCTCCAGGGCGCGCCGCTGCTGAAAGCGGAACTGACCGGCAGTTTGAAAACCTTAATTGACGATAAATCGGCGATTATTGCGGGCTGGGTAGCCAGCGGCAAACTCGCCGCTGTCGACCCGCATCATCTTATCTTTATGATTTGGGCCTCAACGCAGCATTACGCCGATTTCGCCACCCAGGTGGAAGCGGTCACCGGCTCGACCCTGCAGGATGAGGCTTTCTTTCAGCGCGCGGTGGAAAACGTTCAGCACATGATCATCGAAGGCATCCGCGTGCGTTAATGGCCTGGCGGTAATGGGCAGCTCAGATCACCTTCGCCGCATTGTAGCAGCGATGCCAGCCAGGCTTCACGCTCATTGGTTTTATCTGTCAGGCACTGGTTTTGCACCATCGGCTGGGCGCTGCCGCCCTCCACGCCAGAACTGACAAACGCGCAGTCGCTGTCGCGCAGGGTAATCCAGCTCTGCTGCGCTTTTTTCAGCATCGCCGCTTGCGGCGGCGTCGAGCGTTTAAGTGCGGCCTGGAAGGTTTGATTAAGTTTCTTATCCGCGGCCTGGTATTGACCGGCAGTGCAGCTGTTGAGCTGAGATTGTGTGGAGGCGTTATCGCACTCATCGGCCAGTACCGGGCCGCTGAGTAACAGCGCCGCCAGCGCCAGCATACGCGTTTTCATCACTTCCCCTTATTTCGCAAGGCGTTGAACCAGCGCTTTTATTAACATAGCCCTTCGCGAAAGTCACCCGCACAGCTGGAGTTTTGGGTAGCGTGTCAGCCAGCTTTTTTCATCAACCCGCTGGTCGAAAAGGTGGCGCTTCTCATGCTGAAAACAGGGTGTCGGTTGCAGACGCAAGCTGAATAAATCCGCCAGCCCAAAAGGGGCGATAATCGCGAGGCAATCATCTTTAGCTAAACGTACCGCTACGGCTGTCGCCGTTTCCGGCCAGTGCCAGAGAGCTTCGTCAAGCGAGGCGTACGGTGCATCGCCATTACGCGTGTGCATACGCGCCTGATTTTTAACCGACCAGGCAATGTCGCCCGAGCGCTGGCGCAACTGTGCTTCCAGCTCTGCATCGCGTTCAGCGCGCGTGTCCGCAGTCTCATGCCAGATAACATCCACATCCCCGGTATGCTGGCGCGGCGTAAAGCCGTGCAATTGATCCCAAACGGCATCGCGTATAAACCCGGCGCCAATCCAGCACCCTTCATGGGTTGACTGCACCATTGCCAGGGCCGCCATTCGCTGTGAATCGGCGCGAAGCAGTGCTTCCAGTTCAGCCGCATAGCGCATTGTTACACTCCGTTATTCGTTAAGCCGCAAGGAGTACAAGGTTATCGCCACTGCTGGCGGGCGAGTATCGTTTTACGCTGAAAATATTGCAGTTGGCGTTGTTGCCTTGCTCGTTTCAGTTCTCATTTTTAAAAACTTCTGGCGGCTGAGAGGCGGTTTTGTTGTGTAAGAACAGCTGCCACAACCCTGAAAATGAAAATAAATTGTTAATAAAATGTTTGTAAATACATTTTATTTAACAATATTCACGCTGACACTGGAGAGTTCCTGTCCAAATTTAACGTTAAATTAACAATAATTGATCGTTAATTTAACTTACTTGGGCTTATATCACATTTTTAAAATTAGCATTGTTTTGCCTCTTCCCTTCGTTGCTAACCTCCATTTCGCGACTTTCCTCTGTCCTCAAGAAAGGTACAACTATGAAATTCAAACTCGCATTACTCAGCGCAGCCCTCATTTCTGCCAGCATGGTTTCCGGCCAGGCGTTTGCGGCACAAAAATATGAGATCGCGGTGGTTGCCAAGGTTACCGGTATTCCATGGTTTAACCGCATGGAAACCGGGGTCAACGAAGCGGCGAAAAAACTGGACGTTAATGCGTACCAGACCGGGCCATCAACGCCGGATCCGGCGCAGCAAGTGAAAGTGATTGAAGATCTGATCGCCAAAAACGTCAACGCCATCATCGTTGTGCCGAACGATGCGAAAGTGCTGGAGCCGGTGCTGAAAAAAGCCCGTGACAAAGGCATTGTGGTGCTGACGCATGAATCGCCGGACCAGCAAATTGGTCAGTGGGACATTGAAACCATCGACAGCGAAAAATATGCGCAGGCCAACGTCGATGAACTGGCAAAAGATATGGGCGGTAAAGGCGGTTACGCCATTTATGTCGGCTCTCTGACGGTGCCGCTGCACAACGCCTGGGCTGACTACGCCATCAAATATCAAAAAGAGAAATACCCGGATATGTTCGAAGTTACCTCGCGATTGCCGGTCGCCGAGAGCATCGACAAATCCTACGCCACCACCCTCGATTTAATGAAAACCTACCCGCAAATGAAAGGGGTGATTGGCTTTGGTTCGCTGGGGCCGATTGGCGCCGGGCAAGCCGTGCAGAAGAAACGCGCAAAAGACAAACTGGCGGTAGTGGGTATCGCGATGCCAGGCCAGGCCGCGCCGTATCTGATGCGTGGTGACATCAAAAAAGCACTGCTGTGGGATCCGCGTGACGCCGGTTTCGCACTGGTGACCGTCGCCGATCAGTTGTTGCAAGGAAAAGAAGTGACGCCCGATCTGACTATCGATGGGTTGGGCAAAGCCGATGTTGATATGAATAAGAAAGTGATCCGTTTTAATAAGATCCTCGAAGTGACCAAAGATAACGCACAATCACTCGGTTTCTGAGCCTTTCAGGCCACACCAGGGAACCGGAATGCCGGCCGTCAGGCCGGCCTCTTCCGCCGCAGATTTTAACCTCGCGCCCGCCACGGGCGCTGGCAGAGGTATTGTCGATGACCGACACCACCGCATTTATCACTCTTGAGAATATCAGCAAGCGATTCCCGGGCGTGCTGGCGCTGGATAATGTGAATTTAACGCTGAAGAAAGGCGAAGTTCACTGTCTGGCGGGGCAAAACGGCTGCGGAAAGAGCACTATCATCAAAGTTATCTCCGGTGTTTATCACCCGGAAAAGGGCGCTAACATCGCGCTCGACGGCAAGCTTTTTCACCAGCTCACGCCGCAACTTTCAGCGCACTACGGGATTCAGGTTATCTACCAGGATCTGTCGCTGTTTCCTAATTTTAGCGTGGCGGAAAATATCGCCATTCACCGCTACCTTCCCGGTGGCGATATCTGGGTGCGTCGTAGCGCGATGCGAACACAAGCGCTGGCGGCGATGGCGCGCATTGGCGTGCACCTCGATCCGGATAAAAAAGTAGAAAAACTCTCTATTGCCGACCGCCAGTTGGTGGCGATTTGCCGCGCAATTGCTGCCGATGCCCGGCTGGTGATTATGGATGAACCCACCGCGTCGCTCACCCGCCAGGAAGTGAATGGCTTGCTGCGCGTGGTCAATGAACTGAAAGCCGCTGGCATTTGCGTGGTGTTTGTCAGCCACCGTCTGGATGAAGTGATGGAAGTGGCCGATCGTATCAGCGTGATGCGCGACGGCAAATTGATTGGTACCTGGCCGGCAAGCGAACTGGATAGCCACGAGCTGGCGTATCTGATGACCGGCCAGCGTTTTCACTACAGCCCGCTGCCGGAAAAACCACCGGTGGATCAATTGCCCATGCTGGAGCTGCGCCACCTTAGCCGTAAAGGCAAATATCGTGATATCAATCTGGCGCTGCGCAGCGGCGAAATCGTGTCGATTGTCGGGCTTTTAGGCGCCGGGCGTACCGAACTGTGCATGAGCTTGTTTGGTATGACCAAACCGGAAGATGGCGAGATCCGCATCAATGGCACGCCGGTGAAACTGCGTAATAACCATGACGCGATTCGCCACGGCATTGGTTATGTGTCAGAAGACCGGCTGACGCAGGGGCTCATCATGGAACAGTCGATTTATGACAACACTATCGTCACGGTGTTCGACAAGCTGCACACGCGCAGCGGGTTGCTTGATCACGCTAAAGCCGGGCAACTGGTGGCCGATCTGATCCGCGAGCTGAATATCAAAGTCTCTGATGCCCAGTTGCCGGTGAAAACGCTCTCCGGCGGCAATGCGCAGCGTATCGCCATCGCCAAATGGGTGGCCACACAGCCGCGTATTCTAATTCTGGATTCTCCCACGGTTGGCGTGGACATCGCCAACAAAGAGGGGATCTACCAGATTGCCCGCCAGCTGGCGGAGCAGGGGATGGCGGTGCTGATGATTTGTGACGAAATCCCGGAGGCTTATTACAACAGCCATCGCGTGCTGGTGATGCGTCAGGGAGAACTGGTGGCCGAGTTTAATCCGCACCGTTGCACAGAGCAGGAAATTGCCGAGGTGGTCAATGCGTAACGCGTCCTTTTCCCGCCTTGTCGGGCAACATGAATTCTGGCTGGGGTTGTTGGTTATCGCGCTGGCGATTTTTCTCAGCGTACGTACCGATGAGTTTCTCTCCCTCGGCAACCTGACGGATGTCGCCACCAGTTACGCCATTCTCGGGATCCTGGCCTGCGGGCTGTTTGTGGTGCTGATTTCCGGCGGCATCGACATTTCGTTTCCGGCGATGACCGCCATTGCCCAATACGCGATGGCCAGTTGGGTGATCGCTCACGGCGGTAATTTCGCGCTGGCGTTGGGGCTTTCGATGGCGGTCGGGCTGCTGCTTGGCCTGGTCAATGGCTTCCTGGTCTACTGGCTGCGCGTGCCTGCCATCATCATTACCATCGCCACGCTGAATGTTTATTACGGCCTGCTGGTGTATGCCACCAAAGGGACGTGGCTGTACGGTTTTCCGGACTGGTTTATGAACGGCATCAACTGGTTCTCGTTCACCGCCGCTGATGGTTATGACTATGGACTGACGCTGCCGCTGCTGTGTCTGGGCGCGACCATTATTCTGACCGCCGTGTTAATGAACTACACCCGGCTGGGCCGCCAGATTTATGCCATGGGCGGCAACCGCGATGCCGCGTCACGCCTCGGGCTGAACCTGCTGAAACTGCACTTCTACGTCTACGGTTTTATGGGCATCCTCGCCGGTGTTGCGGCGGTGGTACAGGCGCAAATTACTCAGTCTGTCGCGCCCAACTCGCTGCTGGGGTTTGAGCTGACGGTACTGGCGGCGGTGGTACTTGGCGGCACCAGCATGTCCGGCGGTCGCGGAACGCTGACCGGCACGCTACTGGGCGTTGTGTTGCTGGCTTTCCTGCAGAACGGCTTAACGCTGCTGAGTGTTTCTTCTTACTGGCACACGGTGTTTAGTGGCGCGATTATTCTGGTGAGCATTAGCGCCACCGCGTGGAACGAAAAACGCAAACTTGCGAGGGAGTTATAAGATGAAATCCATCGTCCGAATTCTGCCCGGTGATGCCATCATCCGCTTGCAATGCGTGATTATCATCGTCGTGGCGCTGGTTTTCTCGGCGCTGCTCGGCAGCCGTTTTTTCAGCGTCGCTAACTTCCAGTCGATTGGTTCGCAGTTGCCGATTCTGGGCATGCTGGCGCTGGGAATGGGCATCACCATGCTGACTGGCGGCATTAATTTGTCGATCATTGCCGGTGCGAACGCCTGTTCGCTGGTGATGGCGGCAGTAATTGTCAGCCACCCGGATAACCCGCTGTTCCTGGCGCTGGCGTTACTCGCCGGGCTGCTGGTGGCGGTGGCGATTGGCGCGCTGAATGGTGCGCTGGTAGCGTGGATTGGTGTTTCGCCGATTCTGGCAACCCTTGGCACCATGACGCTGATCTCCGGGCTGAATATTCTGTTCTCAAATGGCACGGTCATTTCCGGTTTTCCGGCGGCTATTCAGTTTCTTGGCAACGCTACACTGCTTGGCATCCCGGTCGCGCTGTTGCTGTTTATTCTCGTTGCGCTGTTGCTATGGGTGTTACTCGAACACACAACGCTTGGGCGCAGTCTCTATCTGGTTGGCTCAAACGAGCAGGCCACGCGCTACAGCGGTGTGAATACTGTTCGCGTACAGATTTCTGTTTATATCATCTCCGCGCTGTTGGGCTGGGCGGCCGCCATTTTGATGATGGCGAAGTTCAATTCGGCGAAAGCGGGCTACGGTGAGTCTTATCTTCTGGTGACCATTCTGGCGTCGGTGCTGGGCGGCATTAACCCGGACGGCGGTTTTGGCCGCGTGCTGGGGCTGGTGCTGGCGCTGGTGGTGCTGCAGATGCTGGAGAGCGGCTTTAATTTATTGGGTATCAGCAGTTATCTGACGATGGCGCTCTGGGGCGCGGTGCTGATCCTCTTTATCGCATTACAAAATCGAAAAGCCTGAGAGCGGGAGAAAAAGAATGGCGAGCTACTTTATTGGTGTGGATGTTGGCACCGGCAGCGCACGTGCAGGCGTCTTTGATCTGACCGGCAGAATGGTCAGCCAGGCGAGCAGGGCGATTGAGATTTACCGGCCGCAGGCCGACTTTGTTGAGCAATCTTCCGACAATATCTGGCAGGCGGTGTGCAACGCGGTACGCGATGCGGTCAACCAGGCAGACATTAACCCGATTCAGGTTAAAGGCCTCGGTTTTGACGCGACCTGTTCGCTGGTGGTGCTCGACAAAGAGGGCAACCCGCTGACCATCAGCCCTTCCGGGCGCAGCGAGCAGAACATTATCGTGTGGATGGATCACCGCGCCATCTCGCAGGCGAACCGTATCAATGCCACGCACCACCGGGTGCTGGATTACGTGGGCGGGATCATCTCGCCGGAGATGCAAACGCCGAAACTGCTGTGGCTAAAACAGCACATGCCAAACACCTGGGCCAACGCCGGGTATTACTTCGACCTGCCGGATTTTCTCACCTGGCGGGCGACTGGCGATGACACCCGTTCTCTTTGTTCCACGGTGTGCAAGTGGACGTATATGGGCCATGAGGATAAGTGGGACACCAGTTATTTCCGCCAGATCGGTCTTGAAGATTTGCTGGAGCATGACGCGGAGAAAATCGGCCGCTACGTGAAAACCATGGGCGAGCCACTGGGGCGCGGGCTGACGCAGCGTGCGGCAACCGAAATGGGCTTGATGCCCGGCACGGCGGTCAGCGTGTCAATTATCGATGCCCACGCAGGCACGCTGGGAACGCTCGGCGCCAGCGGGCCTTCGGGGGAAATGGCGGATTTCGATCGGCGCATCGCGCTGATTGGTGGTACATCTACTGGCCATATGGCGATTTCACCGCAGGCGCGCTTTATCGGTGGCGTGTGGGGGCCTTACTTCTCGGCGGTGCTGCCGGGCTACTGGCTGAACGAGGGCGGGCAGTCGGCGACCGGGGCGCTCATCGACCATATGATTCAGTCGCACCCATGCTACGACACGCTGCTGGCTCAGGCAAAAGCGCAGGGGCAAACCATCTATGAAGTGCTGAATGCGCTGCTGCGCAAGATGGCGGGCGAGCCGGAAAATATCGCGTTTTTAACGCGTGATATTCACATTCTGCCGTACTTCCACGGTAACCGTTCGCCGCGCGCGAACCCGACATTAACCGGGGCGATCAGCGGGCTGAAATTGTCACGTACGCCGGAGGATATGGCGTTGCATTATCTGGCAACCATTCAGGCGATTGCCCTCGGTACGCGGCATATTATTGAAACCATGAATCAGAGCGGCTACAGCATCGACACGGTAATGGCGAGCGGCGGGGGCACCAAAAACCCGATCTTTGTTCAGGAACATGCAAATGCCACCGGCTGCGCGATGTTACTGCCGGAAGAGAGCGAAGCGATGCTGCTCGGCGGCGCAATGATGGGCACCGTGGCGGCGGGCGTGTTTGACACTTTCCCTGAAGCGATGTCGGCGATGAGCCGCATTGGCAAGACGGTGACGCCGCAAACCAACCGCATCAAGCAGTATTACGATCGTAAATACACCGTCTTCCATGAGATGTACCAGGATCACATGAAATACCGTCAGCTGATGCAGGAGGAGGCATGAGCGACAGCTGGCGCCAGGCCTGCGGCGCCTGGCAAATCTATAGCGAAGAGATGGCGGCGCTGAGCCACCATCTTAACGATGCGTTGTGGAATGGGTTAATGGCGGAACTGCGCGGCTGTCGCGGCAAGATTGCGGTCACCGGCGTGGGGACATCCGGCATTGCGGCACGCAAGATTGCCCATATGCTGGCCTGTGTCGAGCGTCCGGCTATCTATCTGAATGCCACGGATGCCGCGCACGGTGATTTGGGGTTTCTCGACACCAATGATCTGGTGATTATGCTGTCGCGCGGCGGGAACTCCGATGAGCTAACGCGGCTGCTGCCGGGGCTTGCGCAAAAGGGTGTGCCGCTGATTAGCGTAACGGAAAACCCGGATTCCGCCATCGCTCAGGCCGCGCGGCTGGTAATTTCCACCGGCGTGCAGCGCGAAATTGATCCGCTTAATATGCTGGCGACCACTTCCATCGTGCTGACGCTGGCGATTTTCGATGCCGCCTGCGCCTGCCTGATGAGCGAAAGTGGTTATTCAAAAGAGACGTTACTGTCGGTACATCCCGGCGGGGATGTCGGATTGTCGCTCAGAAAAAAAGCGCCGTAAGGCGCTTTTTGTTGTCATTTCCAGACTGTTTTTCAGGTGGGGGATAACATCAGCCAATTGTCATCAAGCTGGCGTTGCCACCAGCTGCGGCGGTGTTGACACTCAACGAGCGTTCCACCCACAGGCGTTCGAGCAGGATGTTGGTTTCACCGCGCGCAAAGCCCTGTACCGACACAATCGCGCCATTGCGTGCGGCGACGTTTTCGCACAGCGCTACCAGTTGATCGGAATCACCGTGGAAAATCACCGCATCAAACGTCTGCGCCATTAACGCATCGGCTTTGGCAAACTGAATACGTTTGCTGACGCTTTCCGGCAGCTGTTTTGCCACATCGCGGTGCAACGTGTCGTCCGGCCATAGCAATTGGCTACCGCAGGCGATGACCGCCGCCAGTTGCACCAGTGCGTCCTGCTCGTTATCCGCCACGCAGAGTATCCGTTCGCGCGGTACCAGCGTCCAGCTGTTGCGCTCGCCGGTCGGGCCTTGCAGCAGGCGTTGTGTGCCGGTTTGCGCCAGTTCGCCAAAATGGGCGCACAGTTGTTGCAGCGCCGGACGATCTTTTGCCCATGCGCTTAATGCGTCCAGCGGCTGCAGGAGTGATGCTTTCAACTGCGCATCCAGCGGATGTTGCGCGTCGTGACGGGCCAGCGTTTTCTGTACCGCGTTTTCCGGTCGGCTGCCTAACAGGCGGTAAAGATAGAGCGGCCCGCCAGCTTTCGGCCCGGTGCCGGACAACCCTTCACCGCCAAACGGCTGCACGCCTACTACCGCGCCCACCATATTGCGGTTCACATACAGGTTACCGACATGGGCATTGCCGGTGACCTGGGCGATGGTTTCATCGATACGGGTATGAACGCCGAGCGTCAGGCCATAACCGGAGGCGTTAATCTGCGCGATTAATTGATCCAACTGGTTACGGTGATAACGAACGACGTGCAGCACCGGGCCGAAGACCTCTTTTTTCAGCTCGTCAAAACTTTCCAGTTCAATCAGTGTTGGCGCGACAAAGGTGCCGGTGCGCCATTCGCGCGCATCTTCGCTGTTTTCACGCACCGCCTGGTACACCTTGCGCCCTTTGGCCTGCATGGCCTGAATATGTTTGTCGATATTCGCTTTCGCTTCGGCGTCGATCACCGGGCCGATATCGGTGGTCAGTCGGCCTGGGTTACCCATGCGACACTCGGCCATCGCGCCGCGCAACATGGTCAGCGTGTGATCGGCAATGTCATCCTGCAAGCAGAGCACGCGCAGGGCTGAACAGCGCTGGCCTGCGCTATCAAACGCGGAGGCCAGCACATCGATAACCACCTGTTCGGTAAGCGCGGAGGAGTCGACAATCATCGCGTTCATCCCGCCGGTTTCCGCGATAAGCGGCGTCGGGCGACCCTGGGCATCGAGGCGCGTGGCGATACTGCGTTGCAGCAGCGTAGCCACGTCGGTGGAGCCGGTAAACATCACGCCGCGCACGCGCGGATCGGCGGTCAGCTGCGCGCCTACGGTTTCGCCGCGCCCTGGCAGTAACTGTAAAACACCCGCCGGGACACCAGCTTCCAGCAAAATAGCCACGCCCTGAGCGGCAATCAGCGGAGTCTGCTCGGCAGGTTTTGCCAGCACGCTGTTGCCCGCCGCTAACGCTGCGGCAATCTGGCCGGTGAAAATCGCCAGCGGGAAGTTCCACGGGCTGATA
This sequence comes from Kosakonia sp. YIM B13588, assembly GCF_042788165.1. NCBI lineage: Bacteria > Pseudomonadati > Pseudomonadota > Gammaproteobacteria > Enterobacterales > Enterobacteriaceae > Kosakonia > Kosakonia sp. YIM B13588. The sequence continues at coordinate 301,325 of NZ_JBHZPO010000002.1, forward strand.
CACACTACCGGCCCCAGCGGGCGGTGCGTTTCGTTATCGAAATCCGCACTCACCTGGCCTGCGTAGTAGCGCAGGAAATCGACCGCTTCGCGCACTTCGGCAATGGCATTGCTGAAGGTTTTACCCGCTTCACGCACCAGAATGCCAATTAACGACTGCATTTGATCTTCCATCAGCACTGCGGCGCGCTGAAGAATGGCGGCGCGCTCCTGCGGCGGCGTGGCAAACCAGATCGGTGCGTGATTAACGGCGTTTTCCAGCGCCTGGTTAACCTGCGCTTCGCTGGCTTCCACCACATAGCCAACGGTGTCTTTCGGTTCGGCAGGGTTAATCACCGCGACGGGTTCACCGTCCATGACCACCTGTTCCAGCGTCGGGCGGGCGTACCATTTCTGCGCCGCGCTGGCAAGCAGCGAGGAGGAGAGCGAGGCCAGCCGGTGTTCGTTCGCCAGATCCAGGCCAGCGGCATTGATTCGGCCTTCGCCATACAGTGCGCGGGGCAGGGCGATTTTCGGGTGTGGCAAGCCAACCTGACCTTCCTGGGCGGCGATTTTTTCCACTTCGCTCACCGGATCGGCAACCAGCGCGTCCAGCGGCAGCGTATTGTCGGCAATGCGGTTGACGAACGAAGTATTCGCGCCGTTTTCCAGCAGACGGCGCACCAGGTACGCCAGCAACGTTTCGTGGGTGCCGACCGGCGCATAAATGCGGCACGGGCGGTTCAGTTTGCCATCGGCCACTTTACCCACAACTTGCTCATACAACGGTTCGCCCATGCCGTGCAGGCACTGGAATTCATACTGGCCCGGATAGTAGTTTTGCCCGGCAAGCTGGTAGATAGCTGCCAGCGTATGGGCGTTGTGGGTGGCGAATTGCGGATAGATCAGGTTCGGCACCGCGAGCAATTTTTTCGCGCAGGCGAGGTACGAAACATCGGTGTACACCTTGCGGGTATAAACGGGATAGCCTTCCAGCCCTTCCATTTGCGCGCGCTTGATTTCGCTGTCCCAGTAAGCGCCTTTAACCAGGCGGATCATCAGACGGCGGCGGCTGCGTGTTGCCAGATCAACAAGATAATCGATAACAAACGGGCAGCGCTTCTGGTAGGCCTGAATAACAAAACCGATACCGTTCCAGCCTGCCAGTTCCGGCTCGAAACAAAGCTTTTCCAGCAGGTCGAGGGAGATTTCCAGACGATCGGCCTCTTCGGCGTCAATGTTAATGCCGATGTCATACTGGCGCGCCAGCAAAGTGAGGGATTTCAGGCGCGGATAAAGTTCATCCATTACGCGGTCGTATTGCGCACGGCTGTAGCGCGGGTGCAGGGCGGATAACTTAATTGAAATTCCCGGACCTTCATAAATGCCGCGCCCGTTGGAGGCTTTGCCAATGGCGTGGATCGCCTGCTGGTACGACACCATATACGCCTGCGCATCGGCCGCGGTAAGCGCCGCTTCGCCGAGCATGTCGTAAGAGTAGCGGAAACCTTTCTCTTCCAGTTTGCGCGCGTTAGCCAGCGCTTCGGCGATCGTTTCGCCGGTAACGAACTGTTCGCCCATCAGGCGCATCGCCATATCCACACCTTTGCGGATCAGCGGCTCGCCACTTTTACCAATAATACGATTCAACGAATGCGAGAGATTGGCTTCGTTATGCGTGGAGACCAGGCGGCCAGTAAACAACAGCCCCCAGGTGGCGGCATTGACGAACAGCGACGGGCTGCGCCCAATGTGTGACTGCCAGTTACCGTTGCTGATTTTGTCGCGGATCAGCGCATCGCGAGTGGCTTTGTCGGGAATACGCAGTAACGCTTCGGCCAGACACATCAACGCCACGCCTTCCTGCGAGGAGAGGGAAAACTCCTGTAACAGGCTTTGCACCATGCCAGCGCGGCCGGAGGCGGTTTTCTGGTTACGCAGTTTTTCCGCTAACTGATAAGCCAGCTTATGGGCATTTTCCGCCACCGGCTGCGGCAGGCGGGCTTGTTCCAGCAACATGGGCACTGCATCGGTTTCCGCCCAGCGCCATGCGCCGGTGATCGCGGCGCGGGAAACGGACTGCGGCAGGATCTGCTCGGCAAAATCAAGAAACGGCTGGTGGCTGTCATCAACCACAACGGCACTTTCCTCTTCCTGCGCGCTGGCGGATGCGGTCGCCAGTTCCGGCAGGCCTTCGTTGTTTTCCAGCTTTTCCAGAAAATTGAAGATGGCTTGTTTAATCAGCCAGTGCGGTGTGCGGTCGATGGTCGCCGCAGCGGCTTTGATCCTTTCGCGTGTTGCGTCATCAAGCTTGACCCCCATGGTGGTGGTGCCCATGCTTTGCTCCTGTTTTTTACGTTGTTTTGCGGTTCAGGCTGAAATATCCATCATGTTGCAACTTTGTGCAACCTTGTTAAATGTGACCTGGCTGGCAAGGTAAGAAATGAATGAAATGTTAACGGTTGGTAATTGCTAAAGGCGCTGAATAATTCGCTGGCAAAGTAGGTTTTATGCGGCAGATAACACTTTTTAAAGGTGCAACCTTTGAAAGTGTGACAGAGTGCAACCTATAGGAAATTGTTATCAGAGCCGGGATGAATTTGATGTAAATGCTGTGTTAAATCAATTGTGAATAAGTGAGGCATCCGGCAGGATACGGGCGCTTCAAATAATCTAAACGCCCCAGCGCCTCGTTCCGGTGCTGGAAAAAAGCGGCAAGCAGTATTTGCCGACGAAGAATCCTGGAGACTTTTTAATGGCAATGAGCACACCGATGCTGGTGACTTTTCTCGTTTATATCTTTGGCATGATACTTATCGGTTTCGTCGCCTGGCGTTCGACGAAAAACTTCGATGACTATATTCTGGGCGGTCGCAGCCTTGGGCCGCTGGTCACTGCGCTGTCTGCGGGGGCATCGGATATGAGCGGCTGGCTGCTGATGGGGCTGCCGGGCGCGATTTTTATCTCAGGTATCTCTGAAAGCTGGATCGCCATTGGCCTGACGCTGGGTGCCTGGATTAACTGGAAACTGGTGGCCGGGCGTTTGCGTGTCCACACCGAGGTGAACAATAACGCGCTGACCTTGCCGGACTATTTCACCGGCCGTTTTGAAGATAACAGCCGCCTGCTGCGGATTATCTCGGCAGTGGTGATTCTGCTGTTTTTCACCATTTATTGTGCTTCCGGCATTGTTGCCGGCGCTCGCCTGTTCGAAAGTACCTTCGGCATGAGTTACGAAACCGCCCTGTGGGCCGGTGCCGCTGCGACGATCATTTACACCTTTATTGGCGGTTTCCTGGCGATCAGCTGGACCGACACGGTGCAGGCCAGCCTGATGATTTTCGCGCTGATCCTGACGCCGGTGATTGTCATTATTTCCGTCGGCGGTTTTGGTGATTCGCTGGAAGTGATTAAGCAAAAAAGCATTGAAAACGTCGATATGCTGAAAGGCCTGAATTTTGTCGCCATCGTCTCGCTGATGGGCTGGGGGCTGGGTTATTTCGGCCAGCCGCATATTCTGGCGCGTTTTATGGCGGCGGATTCCCATCACACCATTGTCCATGCGCGTCGCATCAGTATGACGTGGATGATCCTGTGCCTGGCGGGCGCGGTCGCGGTGGGCTTTTTCGGCATCGCCTATTTCAATGAAAATCCGTCTGCTGCGGGCGCGGTTAACCAGAACGCCGAGCGCGTGTTTATCGAGCTGGCGCAAGTTCTGTTCAACCCGTGGATTGCCGGAGTGCTGTTGTCAGCGATCCTCGCCGCCGTGATGTCGACGCTGAGCTGCCAGTTGCTGGTGTGCTCCAGCGCGATTACCGAAGATTTCTATAAAGCGTTTTTGCGTAAAGGCGCAAGCCAGCGCGAGCTGGTGTGGGTTGGCCGTGCGATGGTGTTGCTGGTGGCGCTGGTTGCGATTGCGCTGGCGGCGAACCCGGAAAACCGCGTGCTCGGCCTGGTGAGCTACGCCTGGGCGGGCTTCGGGGCGGCGTTTGGCCCGGTGGTGCTGTTCTCGGTGATGTGGTCGCGCATGACGCGTAACGGTGCGCTGGCGGGGATGATCATCGGTGCGGTAACGGTGATTGTCTGGAAACACTACGCCTGGCTGGATCTGTATGAAATCATTCCGGGCTTTGTTTTCGGCAGTATCGGCATTGTGGTGTTTAGCCTGCTGGGCAAAGCGCCTTCCGCGCAGATGCAGCAGCGCTTTGCCGAGGCAGATGCACATTACCGCTCTGCGCCGCCATCGCGTTTACAGGCTGAATAAATTACCTCTTATGAAAAACCCGCTGCGGCGGGTTTTTTTATTGCTAAATAATTGTAATTACGCTGTTATCTCACAACAAATAACAATGAGGATAACAACATGACGTTAAAGACAGGGTTCACTGCACTGATGATGGCGGGTTTACTGGCGGGTTGCGTTTCGCCTGCTGTAAAACAACCGGGGGCGGCAGCACACACCTGCAAGGCTGAAAACCAGATGCAGCAAACCACGCTCTATTACGGCTTAACCCGACAGGGCGGCAAAGCGATTACCGCTCAGGAGTGGCAGCAGTATGTGGATAACGATGTCACGCCGCGTTTTCGCGATGGTTTAACCACTTTTGATGCGCAGGGGCAATGGCTGGGAAGTAACGGGAAAGTATCGAAGGAGCCAAGCAAGGCGTTGATGCTGATCCACAGCGTGGATGCGCAAAGTGACACTAAAATCGATGCGCTGCGTGATATCTACAAATCACGCTTTGCCCAGGAATCGGTGATGCGTGTCGATCAGCCGGTCTGCGTACAATTCTGATGTAAAGGCCCACTTGTGCGCAGTGGGCCAGTAAATTACAACACCACACCTGCGAAAGCCGCCGAAAGCAAACTCACCAGCGTTGCGCCGTACACTAAGCGCAGACCAAAGCGGGAAACTGCATTCCCCTGTTGCTCGTTTAACCCCTTAATTGCCCCCGCCACAATGCCGATCGAGGCAAAGTTGGCGAACGACACCAGAAACACGGAAAGAATACCCAGACCGCGCGGCGTCATCTGCGCGGCGATTTTTTGCAGCTCAATCATTGCTACAAATTCATTCGCCACCAGCTTGGTCGCCATAATGCTGCCCGCGTGCAGCGCATCGCTCAGCGGAATGCCAATCAGCCATGCCAGCGGGTAAAACACATAACCGAGGAGTTGCTGGAAGCTGATGCCGAACAAGGCGGAGAAGAGGGCGTTGACGGCGCTTATCAGCGCAATAAAGCCAATCAGCATCGCCAGAATAATCATCGCCACTTTGAAACCCGCGAGGATGTACTCCCCGAGCATCTCAAAGAAGCTTTGCGATTCGTGGAGCTTTTCCAGTTTGACCTCGGCTTCTGCTTCCGGGCGCGTCGGGTTAATGACCGACAGCACAATAAAGGTGCTGAACATATTGAGGACCAGCGCGGCGACCACATATTTTGCGTCCAGCATGGTCATATATGCGCCGACAATCGACAACGACACCGTCGACATTGCCGTTGCAGCCATGGTGAACATGCGGCGCGAGGAGAGATCCGCGAGGATGCCTTTATAGGCGATGAAGTTTTCCGACTGGCCGAGGATCAGCGAGCTGACGGCATTAAACGATTCCAGTTTGCCCATGCCGTTCAGTTTTGACAATAACGTGCCTATCAAACGTATAAAGATGGGCAGAATCCGCCAGTGCTGCAAAATACCGATCAGCGCGGAAATAAAGACGATAGGGCACAGCACGCCGAGGAAGATAAATGCCAGCCCTTTTTCGCTCATCCCGCCGAAGACAAAGCCGGTGCCTTCGCCCGCGAATTTCAGCAGCACTTCAAAGAAACCGGAAACGTATTTAATCAGCGTTAACCCGCTTTGCGCGTGCAGGAAGAACCACGCCAGCGCCAGTTCAATGACAATTAATTGCAGGATGAAGCGAAAACGAATGTGTCGGCGGTCAAAACTCACCAGCCAGGCCAGCGCGAGGATCACCACCAGCGCCAGCAAAAAATGGAAGAAGTTAGTCATGTCTTTAATTTTGCAGGTAAACGAAACGGGGCGTTTATTTAGCCACAGCGCCGGAGTGGGGTAAATACAAAGTTAAAGATTTGTAAGCTATGTTTTTGCTTTATTTCAACTGCTTCCGCATAACGCATAAACCGCACGGTTAGCCTGCTACGCGGTTACATCCAGTTATCATTCTCAACATTTTTCGCTTGAGTTTCCTTGCGGCGTAATGATAATCACTATCAATGCAATTTACTTTTCTTTGCAACCATTGACCGCGCATGACATTAGGGGTTTCCTCCATGTTTGTTCCATTTTTGATTATGTTACGTGAAGGCCTCGAAGCGGCGCTGATCGTCAGCCTGATTGCCAGTTATCTGAAACGTACCCAGCGTGGGCGCTGGATAAACGTGATGTGGATTGGTGTTTTTCTTGCCGCCGCGCTCTGTCTTGGGCTCGGTATTGCGATCAATGAAACTACCGGCGAGTTTCCGCAAAAAGAACAGGAGCTGTTTGAAGGCATTGTCGCGGCGATAGCCGTAGTGATCCTCACCTGGATGGTGTTCTGGATGCGCAAAGTGTCGCGCAACGTAAAAGTGCAGCTGGAGCTGGCGGTCGACAACGCGCTGGCGCGCAGTCATAACCACGGTTGGGCGCTGATCCTGATGGTCTTTTTCGCCGTGGCGCGCGAAGGGCTGGAATCGGTGTTCTTTCTGCTGGCGGCGTTCCAGCAGGATGTCGGCGTCTGGCCGCCGCTGGGCGCAGTGCTGGGTCTGGCCACGGCGGTGGTGCTCGGTTTCTTGCTTTACTGGGGCGGCGTACGTCTGAACCTCGGCGCGTTTTTCAAATGGACCAGCCTGTTTATTCTGTTTGTCGCGGCAGGGCTTGCCGCCGGGGCGATCCGCGCGTTTCACGAAGCGGGATTATGGAACCACTTCCAGGACGTGGCTTTCGATTTCAGTAATGTACTCACCACGCACTCCCTCACCGGTACGCTGCTGGAAGGGATTTTTGGTTACCAGGAAACACCAAGCGTCAGCGAAGTGGTGGTCTACTTTATCTATCTGATCCCGGCGCTGGTGATGTTTGTTTTACCGCCTCGCGCGGGGACGCAACCTTCACGAGCGGCACCATAATCGCTTTATAGTTACAACATACTAATTAAGGGAAAGGGCATGGCAATTCATTTTCGTCGTAGTGCATTACAGGCCGGGATGGCGGCATTAATCTCCAGTGCTTTCGCGGTGCAGGCTGCGGATATCCCACAGGTGAAAGTTACGGTTACGGACAAACAGTGTGAGCCGATGAACCTGACGGTGAACGCCGGTAAAACGCAGTTTATTATTCTCAACCACAGCCAGAAGGCGCTTGAGTGGGAGATCCTTAAAGGCGTGATGGTGGTTGAAGAGCGTGAAAATATCGCGCCAGGTTTTAGCCAGAAACTGACGGCTAACCTGCAGCCGGGCGAGTATGAGATGACTTGCGGTCTGTTAACCAATCCGAAAGGCAAGCTGGTGGTGAAAGGCGCGGCGACGGCCGATGCGGCAAAAGGTGACGCGCTGCTGAGCCTGAGCGGAGCCATTACCGCGTATAAAGCGTATGTGGTTGCCGAAACGGCGCAGCTGGTTTCCGGCACCAAAGCGTTCACTGATGCGGTAAAAGCGGGCGATATCGAAAAAGCGAAAGCGCTGTACGCGCCGACGCGCCAGCACTACGAGCGTATTGAACCGATTGCTGAGCTCTTCTCCGATCTCGATGGCAGCATTGATGCACGTGAAGATGATTACGAGCATAAAGCCGCCGATCCGAAATTTACCGGTTTCCACCGTCTGGAAAAAGCCCTGTTTGGTGATAACAGCACCAAAGACATGGGCAAATATGCCGATCAGCTCAACTCAGATGTGGTTGATCTGCAAACGCGCATTAATGAGCTGGCGTTCCCGCCATCCAAAGTGGTCGGTGGTGCAGCCGGTCTGATTGAAGAAGTCGCCGCGAGCAAAATCAGCGGTGAAGAAGATCGCTACAGCCACACCGATCTGTGGGACTTCCAGGCCAACGTCGATGGCGCACAGAAAATTGTTGATTTGCTGCGTCCGCAATTGCAGAAAGATAACGCCGAACTGCTGGCGAAAGTCGATGCCAACTTCAAGAAAGTGGATACCATCCTTGCGAAATACCGCACTAAAGAGGGGTATGAAACCTACGATAAGTTGACTGACGCCGATCGCAATGCGCTGAAAGGGCCGATCACCACACTGGCGGAAGACCTGGCGCAGCTGCGCGGCGTGCTGGGGCTGGATTAATACCATGAAGCACGATGATAACAACGACGTCAGCGAACCTTCCCGGCGCCGTTTATTAAAAAGTATGGGCGCGCTGGGAGGCGCGCTTGCGCTGGCTGGCGGATGCCCGGTAGCGCATGCGGTAACACCGAAGAGCGCACCTGGGACGCTTTCGCCTGATGCACGTATGGAGAAGCAGCCTTTCCTGGGCGCGCATCAGGCCGGTATTTTGACGCCACAGCAGGCGTCAATGATGCTGGTGGCGTTTGACGTGCTGGCTGCTGATAAAGCCGACCTTGAACGGTTGTTCCGTTTATTGACGCAACGCATCACGTTTCTGACCTCCGGCGGTCCGGCTCCGGAGACAACGAACCCGCGCTTACCGCCAATGGATTCCGGTATTCTCGGGGCGTATATCGCGCCGGATAACCTGACGATGACGGTTTCCGTAGGCGAATCGCTGTTCGACAACCGTTTTGGTTTGCGCGCGCAGATGCCGAAAAAGCTGCAAAAGATGACGCGTTTCCCTAACGATTCGCTTGATGCGGCGCTGTGTCACGGCGATTTGCTGCTCCAGATTTGCGCCAACACACAGGACACGGTGATTCATGCGCTGCGTGACATCATCAAGCACACGCCGGATTTACTCAGCGTGCGCTGGAAGCGGGAAGGGTTTATCTCTGATCATGCGGCGCGCAGCAAAGGCAAAGAGACGCCGGTTAACCTGCTGGGTTTTAAAGATGGCACCGCCAACCCGGACAGCAGCGATAATACGCTGATGAACGAGGTGGTGTGGGTGACGAAAGAGCAGGGCGAACCGGCGTGGGCGGTGGGCGGCAGTTATCAGGCGGTGCGTATTATCCAGTTTCACGTGGAGTTCTGGGATCGCACACCGCTAAAAGAGCAGCAGACCATTTTCGGGCGCGATAAGCATTCCGGCGCGCCGCTGGGCATGAAAAATGAGCATGACGTCCCGGATTATGCCAGCGATCCGGACGGTGATGTCATTGCCCTCGACAGCCATATTCGTCTGGCGAACCCGCGCACGAAAGAGACGCAATCCAGCCTGATGATGCGGCGTGGTTACAGTTACTCGCTCGGGGTGACCAACTCCGGTCAGCTGGATATGGGGTTGCTGTTCGTTTGTTATCAACATGATCTGGAAAAAGGCTTTCTGACGGTGCAAAAGCGTCTGAACGGCGAGGCGCTGGAAGAGTACATTCGTCCGATTGGTGGCGGTTACTTCTTTGCGTTGCCCGGCGTACAAGCGGCAAACCGCTATCTGGCGCAATCTCTGCTAGAAGCGTGAAGATCCTATCCTGCCCGCTACCGGGCAGGATATTCTGTCATCTGTTGCATCCTGACATACTTTTTCTGCCATCCAGATATCATTTTTTCGTATGAGAAAGTATCTGTTATCTTTCTGTAATATTCATAACCGAGACTCTGTTCAACGACGCAGAGGTCATGCACGTTATGGTTAGGTAAAAATAATGTTGCAATGATGCTAATCTTTGATGTAATTAGTGAGAGCGTTATCCCCTGCGGTGATGAAGTTTTTCTGGAGATCGCGGATGGTAAAGTCCAGTAGCGGACAGACAAAAAGACCACGCAAAACCCGGCACGGAGGTGCGACCTCCGGCAGCGACTTCTTCACCCCTGAATTTTCCTCCTTCTTTTTCATTCCTGATGTCGACGATGTGACAGGCGATGCTGTTCGTCGCGTTGGCACGTCATTTTCAAAGGCAAGCCATGGCTTACAAGGAAGCCAACCCTCAGACGTTTGTGCGCATAATCGCGTCGATAGCGACGTGTGTGATGTAAACCAACAACTCAAGGTGCTATCCATGGGAAGACAAAAAGCAGTGATCAAAGCTCGTCGTGAAGCGAAACGCGTGCTGAGACGTGATTCACGCAGCCATAAACAACGTGAAGAAGAGTCGGTCACCTCGCTTGTGCAGATGAGTGGCGTAGAAGCAATTGGCATGGCGCGGGACAGCCGTGATACTTCTCCAATTGCAGCGCGTAATGAAGCTCAGGCGCACTACCTGAATGCTATCGAGAGTAAACAACTGATCTTTGCAACCGGCGAAGCCGGCTGCGGGAAAACGTGGATCAGCGCGGCGAAAGCGGCGGAAGCCCTGATCCATAAGGATGTGGACAGGATTATTGTAACCCGACCGGTTCTGCAGGCCGACGAAGATCTCGGCTTCTTACCCGGTGATATTTCGGAGAAGTTCGCTCCCTATTTCCGGCCCGTCTACGACGTGCTGTTGAAACGCCTGGGGGCGTCCTTTATGCAATACTGCCTGCGACCAGAGATCGGTAAGGTGGAAATCGCGCCGTTCGCCTATATGCGCGGACGTACCTTTGAAAATGCGGTGGTCATTCTCGACGAGGCTCAGAATGTCACGGCTGCGCAAATGAAAATGTTTTTAACGCGCCTCGGGGAGAACGTGACCGTTATTGTCAACGGTGATATTACCCAGTGTGACCTGCCATCCGGTGTGAAATCGGGTTTGAGCGACGCGCTGGCACGTTTTGAGGAAGACGAGATGATTGGCGTTGTACGCTTTAATAAAGACGACTGCGTACGCTCCGCGCTCTGCCAGCGCACGCTGAAAGCGTACGACTGATGGCGTTGATAGTTAGCGATAAAACCCGGGAAACCGGGTTTTATTTTTTGCGGGGGGCAAACAGGCCGTTCCCTGGCCCGACCGCGGATCGTCATTCCCTGGCGACATACGAAAGAAGCCCGCTTTTTCAGGCTGGTTCTTCTTTGAAAGGCGAGGGTCGATAACAGAACAAGACCATGGCTTGTTAATAATGACGTGTAAATAACCGGACCTGTGTCGCGCCTGCTGACTGCGTGAGCCTGTTTTTCCAGCGAATGATTAAGCATTTGAAATGTGCAATATGTAATTCAAAAGAACCTGACCGATGCTTTTGCCTGTGGTAATTATGTGTTTCAGCGCTTTTCTCGCCGCCAGGCGGTTCTGGCCAGTTAAGACCCGCTTCGCTTGGCGCAGCGCGCATGTCTCCTTTGCGGCTTGATGACTGATATTTTGCGGGGGCGTTCTTTATAAAATAGCTCTCCCTGTTGCCGGAGTCCCGAAGAGAGGGGATATCTGGCACGTCATCACTCTTATCCCCGTGTTCACCCTGCCTGGTCTGTAGTGCTTTTCCCCCTTATAAAAATCGCGGATCCGTACAGGATTTGCTGCCTGTCGATGAATCCATATTGATATCAGCGCGTTACATTTTCTTACGCAAAGCCGCTTTGATGAAATAATAACGCAACTGAATTAATGAAAAGTGAACGGTGCCTGTTAGAGCTTTACCGTAGTACTGGCTTGCCGGTGATCCCGGAGGCACTTTTCAACCACGGTGGGTCACGCAATTGGGTATCTAAAGAGCGCGTACGCGCTGGAACGTCATGCGCTGCTTATAACAAGACTCTTACATCCAGAAACGAAATAGTAACTATTGGTTATATTTGCGCAGGTAAATTAGGGTTGGCACCATTTTTGGAGGGATGATGATGAAGATTTTCGTATCGACACTCTATATGTCCGGAAGTTTTTGTACGGGAGCCTCTGCACCCATTTGTCTTAGTGCCCTTTCATCACTCTTAAGCGAACGCATGGCGTTAATGAGAGAAGTTGCCGCTTATAAGGCGAAGTACCACGTGCCGGTGGAGGATATTGTTCGGGAACAAAAAGTGTTGCTGCAGGCGCAGAGCACTGCGCACGAGGTTGGGCTGGAACCGAAGTCCGTGGAGCCGTTTATCAGTGCGCTGATGAATGCGGGAAAAGCGATACAGTATCGCTATCTGGCAGACTGGTTGCCTCGACCAGAATCATTCGTCACCCTCCTGGATCTTGATGGGATCAGACGGCGTATAAATGAACTGGACAAGCATTTGCTGATGGTCATAAGTCAGCGGCTTCGTGCAGGAACGCTCTCTTATACCGACCGGGCTGTGCTGGCGGAGAAAACAGTGTCCCCAAATCTTACTGATGCTGAGAAGGATAATTTGCTGGATTCCATGCGCTTTATTCAGCGTGCCCCGCAGGCACCCGATTCAGGGATAGTCTGAAAGGCAACGTCACGATCTTACAAATATGCACCGAACCCATTGCTCTGTGCCGGTAAAAAATCACTATCAGTGATATTTACACTATTAATGAGGTTATCCTGCGAGCATTGATTAGATAATGTTATTGTGTTCAGGTTTAATTTTATAAAGATAAACTTATCTAATGAAAATTAGAGTGTCACCATTTGCGTTCTCGACTTTTATTTTTACTTTGTTGCAATGCCGTTTAATTTTTATACCTCTGGATAACAGCGCTAATTATATAAAGTGAAACTAATGGCATTAATAACTTTTTGCGGAGTGAACATGGGATATGACGCGCGTAATTTTATTAACTCGATCGTTAAAAACTTTAAAGAATCCATTGGAATAATGAACGTGTTGTTACTGGAACCTGATGAGCCCGACGCGTTGCGCTTATTGTACCTAAAACTGGATGTTATCAGGGCAGGGATTGAGCAGGATGTCCACATGTTAACCAAAGCCCGTCTGGACAGCAACGCCGCACTTTGCCTTTACCAGGTACATAATGCGTTAAATGCTTTGAACTATTGCATTGGGATTGTCAGAAATACGCCGTTAAATCAGCAGGTTTATTACGATTTCGAAGATCTAAAGCGTATTGTGAACACTCTTGATGCAACATCCGGACGTGTTTTTACTAAACTGGATGGTAATGAGTACACATAAAGAGATATCTGTATTGCATGAAGTTAAAAGGAAAGCTGCATGAAAAACCAATACATTTTGCTAAATCTCTTTCGCTTTAAGTGTAATGAGTTAATACTGATTGATAATCGTGGAAATAAAAAAGGAGAAACATCTTATCACTTTTTCTCCGCTGAACTTAAACGCCAATTCAACTAAATATGAATTCGTCAGATGTTTTTATCGCAGCACCTTAACCATACTTCAACAATGCTAATGTCGGGATGATTATGTTTTTTCTGCGCCGTAATGTGAAAGGAATAATTGCCAGCCTCATTGTTTTCCCGGTATCCGGATTCTGCGCGATGCTATTGGCCCAGAATAATGCTGATGTGCCAGAACCTGTGCTGCCCGCGCATATCTGCGCAAGGCTGGCTTCTTCGTCAGGAGACGATACCCGACGGCTTCAGTCGGCGATGGATAACTGCCCCCGGGGTGAAGCATTGCAGCTCCTTGCGGGTCGTTTCTCCAGTGGGCCGCTGACCATGAAGTCTGGCGTCACACTCTGGATCTCGCGGGGGGCAATGCTGGTAGCGAATAGTGACTCACGTGTTTACGACAAGAACGGTCACTGTGGAACTGTCGATCATAAAGGGAATGGCTGTCGGCCCTTTATTCTTTTTAAAAGCACGGACGGGGGAGGCATTGTCGGGGAGGGCATTATTGATGGGCAGGGCGGTAAGCCGATACAAGGGCAGAAAGAATCATGGTGGCAACTGGCTCGCCGCGCACAGACGGAAGGCGGGGCGCAGAATGTTCCTCGCCTGATTGAAGTAGATGATGCCTCGCATATTATTTTTCACGGCATCACACTGCGAAATGCGCCGGGATTCCATGCCACGCTGAAAAACGTCCAGGATGCGACGTTCTGGGGCGTGCGTATTGATACCCCGGCGAATGCCCGTAACACCGACGGCATTGATCCCATTTCGTCGCAGAATATCCTCATCGCCCACAGCTTCATCAGAACCGGTGACGATAATGTGGCGATTAAAGCAGGCGCAGGTGGCGCCACGCGCCATGTGGTCTTGGTGGATAACCATTTTTACTGGGGACACGGGATGTCGATTGGTAGCGAGACGCTTGGGGGTGTCAGTGACATTCGGGTGCGTGATTTGACGCTTGACGGCACAACTTCCGGGCTTCGTATCAAAAGTGACATCAGCCGGGGCGGCGTTGTCAGCGATGTGCGCTACGAAAATGTTTGTATGCGCGGGAATCGTCGGCCGCTCGACTTTGATACCCAATATGATGCGCACGCGATCGGTAACAACATTCCCGTCTACCGCAATATCTCCCTGAGCCACATTTCCGGCGAAACCGGCCAGTTGATATTACGCGGTTATGACGCGGCTCATCCTTTGCAATTTGCCCTGAACGACGTCTCTTTCAGCAACACAGCCCGCTGGCTAATTGAATCGGCGCAGATCCGCATTGGCCCCGATGGCATCTCACCTGTGCCGCCGGGAGAAGCATCATTACCACGATCGGCTGTCCAGGCGGATTGCGCAAAAAAATGGATCCCATTCCCGGTGACGGATGCACCTGAAGACTAAAATGCACGTGATGGAAGCCTGGCTGCACTGACCATTCATTAACAGAGCATCGTTTGGCACAGTCAACGGTGACAGTCCTCCAGTAGAAGAAGAGAGCAGGGGTTACATTTTTTACGGACAAAATAAGGATTGCAGCTTCGGTATGAGAGAGAAAGAGGATAATGCGTTTGTAAATAACTCACGTCACGCATCTTATGCCAGAGATAATAATTATGCCGTGTCGGGTATTTTCACTACGGCTATTTTACTGCAACGTCAAACCGCATGCGCCGGGCAGCCTGCCCGTAGTATCGCTGGCCTGCTGTTATCAGGCCGACGATTTCATCCTGAGCGCGTTTGCGAAAACCACGACGTGTTATGTGGATTGCTGGCGTAATTGCTGCGCCTGAGGGCAGCCGATACTGCGACGCCATGCGCCGGGTGCCTGGCCATACTGGCGCTTGAAACTGCGGTTGAAGGACTGCTGGGAGTCAAAGCCTAACGCAATCGCCACGTTCAGAATCGGCTCGTCGCTGTGGGTTAAGCGCTCGATCGATTTTTGCAGCTTTTGCGCGCGAATATACTCGGCGAGACGATAACCCGTATGCTCTTTGAAGAGGCGCTGGAGGTGCCATTTCGAATAGCCGGCTCGCCTGGAGACGGTTTCAATGTCCAGACGGCTTTCCAGGTTGTTGTCGATCCAGTCGAGTAAATCGTGAATAAATGCGCCAGTGTTCATCTTGTTATCCTCACGCCGCTTATTTAAAAGCATCTTTGTCTGTTGCATTTAAAGGTGGCCCGTTTTCGCATTAATTGCAAGTTTTATTGTTGCATTTAAATCCTTGTCGGAAACGTGACTTTTCCCCCTGACTCAAACAGCACATAAAGTGTATCAATTATTCTTGCACTAAATTTAGCGCCTCCCTACAATCCCCGCGATAGTGTATTGGCAACTGTTACAGTTTTGTGGCGATGAACGGCACAAATGGCCTGAAGCCAGCCCGGACAAAGGAAGTGGCGTAGCGTCTCCCGCTGCGTCTTGCCCGGCGGCTACAATTAGCGGAATAAAAATAATGAGCCTGCAGAAACCTTGGGTTAACTTTCATCTGAATGCACTGGGAGCGATGTTGCTCTCTGTAGTGCTTGTCGGATGCGATAACGGTGTCGCGCAAAATGCCGTGCCACAAGCTCCCGCCGTCAGCGCCGCTGACGTGGTAGTGAAATCTATTAGCCAGTGGGATAGTTTTAACGGTCGGATTGAAGCAGTGGAGAGTGTTCAGCTCCGTCCGCGCGTCTCCGGCTACATTGATAAAGTGAATTACACTGACGGCCAGGAAGTGAAAAAGGGCCAGGTGCTGTTCACCATTGATGACAGAACCTATCGCGCCGCGCTGGAACAGGCGCAGGCGACGCTGGCGAGAGCCAAAACGCAGGCCAGCCTGGCGCAAAGTGAGGCGAACCGTACCGATAAATTAATCAACACCCATCTGGTTTCCCGTGAGGAGTGGGAGCAGCGCCGTTCGGCCGCCGTTCAGGCGCAGGCCGATATTCGCGCCGCGCAGGCGGCAGTTGACGCCGCGCAACTTAACCTGGATTTCACCAAAGTGACCGCGCCTATTGATGGCCGCGCCAGCCGGGCGTTGATCACCAGCGGTAATCTGGTCACCGCGGGTGACAGCGCCAGCGTACTCACCACGCTGGTTTCACAGAAAACCGTTTACGTCTACTTTGACGTGGATGAGTCGACCTATCTCCACTATCAAAACCTCGCGCGCAGCGGGCAGGGGGCGTCCAGTAATCACCTGGCGCTACCGGTGGAAATTGGCCTTGTCGGCGAGGATGGCTACCCGCATCAGGGCAAAGTGGATTTTCTGGATAATCAGTTAACCCCGAGTACCGGCACGATCCGTATGCGCGCGCTGTTGGATAACGCGCAGCGTCAGTTCACGCCGGGACTTTTTGCCCGCGTACGTCTGCCGGGCAGCGCTGAATTCAAAGCCACGCTTATCGACGACAAAGCGGTGCTGACCGATCAGGATCGCAAATATGTTTATATCGTTGATAAAGAGGGGAAAGCGCAGCGTCGTGATATCACACCGGGGCGTCTTGCTGCCGGTTTACGCATCGTGCAGAAGGGGCTGAACCCTGGCGATAAAGTCATCGTCGACGGTTTACAAAAAGTGTTTATGCCGGGGATGCCGGTTAACGCGAAAACCGTGGCCATGAACGCCAGCTCCGCTCTCAACTGATCCCTTATCTGAGAATCCGACACATGGACTTTTCCCGCTTTTTTATCGACAGGCCGATTTTCGCCGCGGTGCTGTCGATTCTGATTTTTGTAACAGGATTAATCGCCATCCCGCTGTTGCCGGTGAGCGAATATCCTGACGTTGTGCCACCAAGCGTACAGGTGCGCGCGGAGTATCCAGGCGCCAACCCTAAAGTGATTGCCGAGACGGTGGCGACGCCGCTGGAAGAAGCGATCAATGGCGTTGAAAACATGATGTACATGAAATCTGTCGCAGGTTCCGACGGCGTGCTGGTGACCACCGTCACTTTCCGTCCGGGTACAGATCCCGATCAGGCTCAGGTTCAGGTACAAAACCGCGTATCGCAGGCCGAGGCACGTCTGCCGGAAGATGTGCGGCGTTTGGGCATCACCACCCAGAAGCAATCACCGACGCTCACGCTGGTGGTGCATCTGTTTTCACCCAACGGTAAATACGATTCACTGTATATGCGTAACTACGCCACGCTAAAAGTGAAGGATGAACTGGCGCGTCTGCCTGGCGTCGGCCAGATTCAGATTTTCGGCTCGGGCGAATACGCGATGCGCATCTGGCTGGATCCGAATAAGGTGGCGGCACGTGGGTTAACTGCCTCGGATGTGGTGACGGCGATGCAGGAGCAAAACGTCCAGGTTTCCGCCGGGCAACTTGGCGCGGAGCCGCTGCCGAAAGAGAGCGATTTCCTGATCTCCATTAACGCTCAGGGTCGTCTGCACACCGAAGACGAGTTTGGCAATATTGTTCTGAAAACGGCGCAAGACGGTTCGGTAGTACGTCTGCGCGACGTGGCGCGTATTGAAATGGGTTCTGGCAGCTATGCGCTGCGTTCTCAGCTTAATAATAAAGACGCGGTCGGGATTGGTATCTTCCAGTCGCCGGGGGCGAACGCCATCGATTTGTCTAACGCGGTGCGCGCCAAAATGAACGAGCTGGCCACGCGTTTCCCGGAAGATATGAAATGGGCGGCACCTTACGATCCGACAGTTTTTGTTCGCGATTCCATTCGCGCGGTCGTGCAAACGTTGCTGGAAGCGGTGGTGCTGGTTGTGCTGGTGGTGATCCTGTTCCTGCAAACCTGGCGCGCGTCGATTATTCCGCTGATCGCGGTGCCGGTCTCGGTCGTGGGGACGTTCAGCATTCTCTACCTGCTCGGCTTTTCGCTTAACACCCTGAGCTTGTTCGGGCTGGTACTGGCTATCGGTATCGTTGTGGATGACGCCATCGTGGTGGTGGAGAACGTCGAGCGAAATATCGAAGAGGGGCTTGCCCCGCTACAGGCGGCGCATCAGGCGATGCGTGAAGTGTCCGGGCCGATTATCGCGATTGCGCTGGTGCTGTGCGCGGTGTTCGTGCCGATGGCGTTTCTCTCCGGCGTAACGGGTCAGTTCTATAAACAGTTTGCGGTGACAATCGCGATTTCGACGGTGATCTCTGCCATCAACTCGCTGACGCTCTCTCCGGCGCTGGCCGCTTTGCTGTTGAAGCCGCACGGCGCACCGAAAGACTTCCCGACGAGGCTCATTGACCGTCTGTTCGGTTGGCTTTTCCGTCCGTTTAACCGCTTTTTCCACCGCAGCTCGAACGGTTATCAGGGGCTGGTGGGTAAAACGCTTGGTCGACGTGGCGCGGTATTTGTCGTTTATGTGCTGCTGCTCTGTGCCGCTGGCGTCATGTTTAAAGCCGTACCCGGCGGGTTTATTCCGACGCAGGATAAGCTCTATTTAATTGGCGGCGTGAAGATGCCGGAAGGCTCTTCGCTGGCTCGCACCGATGCGGTGATCCGCAAAATGAGTGAAATCGGTATGAATACCGAAGGCGTGGATTATGCGGTCGCTTTTCCAGGGCTTAACGCGTTGCAGTTCACCAATACGCCGAATACCGGAACGGTCTTTTTTGGTCTGAAACCGTTCGACCAGCGTAAACATACCGCAGCGGAAATTAACGCTGAAATCAACGCTAAAATCGCGCAGATCCAGCAGGGTTTTGGATTCTCCATTTTGCCGCCGCCGATTTTAGGGCTGGGTCAGGGCTCTGGTTATTCGCTGTACATCCAGGATCGCGCCGGTCTTGGCTATGGCGCGCTGCAAAGTGCGGTGAACACCATGTCCGGTGCGATTATGCAGACGCCGGGGATGCATTTCCCCATCTCAACCTACCAGGCTAACGTTCCGCAGCTGGATGTGCAGGTTGATCGTGATAAGGCGAAAGCGCAGGGCGTGTCGCTGACCGATCTGTTCGGTACGCTGCAAACCTATCTGGGCTCGTCTTATGTGAACGATTTCAACCAGTTCGGGCGTACCTGGCGCGTAATGGCGCAGGCCGACGGGCCGTTCCGCGACAGCGTGGAAGATATTGCGAATTTGCGCACCCGTAATAATCAGGGCGAAATGGTACCGATCGGCAGTATGGTGAATATCAGCACCACCTACGGGCCGGATCCGGTGATTCGTTACAATGGTTATCCGGCGGCGGATCTCATTGGTGATGCCGATCCTCGCGTTCTCTCTTCCTCGCAGGCGATGACGCAACTGGACGGGATGTCTAAGCAGATATTGCCGAACGGGATGAATATTGAATGGACAGACCTGAGCTACCAGCAGGCCACTCAGGGGAATACGGCGCTGATCGTCTTCCCGGTCGCGGTTTTGCTGGCGTTCCTCGTGCTGGCGGCGCTGTATGAAAGCTGGACGTTGCCGCTGGCGGTGATCCTAATCGTCCCGATGACGATGCTGTCCGCGCTGTTTGGCGTCTGGCTGACCGGTGGCGATAATAACGTGTTCGTGCAGGTTGGTCTGGTGGTACTCATGGGGCTGGCATGTAAAAACGCGATTCTTATCGTGGAGTTTGCCCGCGAGCTGGAAATTCAGGGGAAAGGGATCATGGAAGCGGCGCTGGAGGCTTGTCGTCTGCGTTTACGCCCGATTGTTATGACCTCCATCGCCTTTATTGCCGGGACGATTCCGCTGATCCTCGGTCACGGCGCGGGTGCAGAAGTGCGCGGTGTCACCGGGATCACCGTGTTCTCCGGTATGCTGGGCGTGACGCTGTTTGGTCTGTTCCTGACTCCGGTGTTTTACGTTACGCTGCGTAAATTCGTGACGCGCGGTAAACCGGTAAATGACGTTCTGCCTGCGTAAGTTGTTGCAGATACAAAAAAACCGCCTTCATTGTGAAGGCGGTTTTTTTTCATAATAAGCAAATAGTTAAGACGTTTTTTTATACTGGGCAATAAGTTCCGGCACCGGATCCCAGCCGCTGGTATCGGCTTTTTTCACCTCTTCCAGCGCGCTTGCCACGGTATGGCGCGCTAATACCTGTAACGACGCCTGCTCCGCTTCTTCGGCGATAGATTTGAAATACCAGCAGGCGTTAGCGCTGACCACGCAGCGGGCCGGTACGTCAGGACGCGACGCCCACAATTTTTTATCTTCGATAACGGAAAGGTAGATATCGCGCAGGGTGATCTCTTCCGCCGGGCGACCAAGGTGAATAGATCCGTTGCGGCCAAGCGTTGAGACGATAATGCCGTCACGCGTGAGCGGCACCATTAATTTGCGGATAAAGCTCGGATTCGCTTCCAGGCCGTAGGCCAGAATCGCACTCGTCGAACGTTCACCCACTTGCTCCGCCATCGCTACGCTGAGAACCATCTGCAAAGCTGTCGGGAAGCGGTAATCTAACATTTTATCGTCCTGGGTTGCGGTGAATCTTGTTCTTTTTGGCACCGCAGAGGTGAATAAGCAATGAGCAACAATATAACAAATGCGGTAATTTTTTTGAAGCAATCAACGCTTAACGTGCCCTGTAAAAAAGAGTTTCCGCTGCTGCCGGATGGCGGCAAAGTATTCATCCGCGCTCGGGTTATTGAACTCAAATTCATCGTTCAGATCCGCGGCACGCTAGCGGACATTGAATTATAGTCTGGCGCATCATGGCGACTCACAACCATACGACGGATAAAAGCTGGCCTATTATCCAGACACTTCAGTGGCTTTACTGTGCTCATTCTCCCGGTAGACGATCATACCTTAATGTTTAGAACGTCTTTTCGGGCACAAAGGGGGCAGTCCTGGGGGGAAACGACGTTCTGCTATGTGCTAGAAGTGGGCAGTCTGACCTTCAAAAGAAAGCCATTGCGATACCAGTGGCCTCCTGCACGATTAACGGGAAGGGGTTGCCAGTACAGGCGCGCAGGTCACCTGTAGCGCGTATTTTCCTGGAGATGTTGCGGGATATTTGGCTCACTCAGGCATAACCAGGACAGTAAACCGGCTTTACTATCAGGGCCAGCCACCCAGTAGGGGAGATAAGCGATTCCCCTACCTTCAATGGCGGCATGACCCTGACCCCGACTATGCTGAGAAATGAGAACGGACATTAACGCCGGTCATCCGTCAGGCATGTCAGTTGGCTGATGCGGTTGGTCTGATGGTTATTTCTGTTGTATCCACGCTCTCAGGAGCTTCAATGACCTGTCGCACGGCACGGGCGATATCTGCAGGTTTAAGTGCCACAGAACGGTACACATCCATCGCCGCCCTGGTTTCCGGATGCGTAATGGTTGAGGCAAGTTCACTTTCCACCACACCCGGATTGACACAGGTCACGCGAATATTTGGGCTTTCCTGGCGTAAACCATCCGAAATCGCGCGTACCGCGAATTTTGAGGCGCAATAGACGGCGGCGGTTGGCACGACGGAAAGGGCACCGATAGAGCCAATATTGATTATCTGACCGGAGCCCTGGGCTTCCATCACGGGAAGAACAGCGCCAATGCCCCAGAGCACGCCTTTGATATTCACGTCGATAATTTGCTCCCATTCATCCTGTTTGCCGGCGGCAAGCGGAGAGAGCGGCATGATGCCCGCATTGTTGATCAGAACATCGACGCGGCCCCATTTATCCAGCGCGGCCTGCACGAAGCTGGCCATCGACTGGCGGCGGGTGACATCTAGCTCACGCGCCTCAGCAATACCGCCCGCGCTGCGTATTTCTGCGGCAATGGCCTCGATACGCTCCAGTCTGCGAGCCCCTAATAACACCTTCGCGCCTGCGTTTCCCAGCTCTCTGGCCATACCTTCTCCAATCCCGCTTGATGCGCCGGTAATTAATATCACTTTTTCCATAGCATGCTCCTTCAGTTGAGTTCGAAACGATCATAGAACGTAACGATTGGTTCCAGTATCCTGCTTTTACTGGACTCACTGGTTAGCACTGTTAAACAATGAAAATTGATCTCAACCTTTTACCGGTTTTTATCGCAGTGGCGGAAGAGCGTAATTTCAGCGCTGCCGCCGCTCGCCTGGGCGTCACTCGATCTGCGATCAGTCAGGGAATAAGACGACTTGAAGATGCGTTCGGCACAATGCTGGTAATGCGTACGACGCGCTCAGTAACGCTGACGGAGGCGGGAGAACGGCTGCGACAATCCCTGTCATTGCCGTTATCCAGTATTGAAACGGCGTTTGAAGAGGTTGCGTCGGAGAATGTGCCGCGCGGATGTTTGCGGATTGCCGTGACCTCGATAGCCGAAGCGTTTCTTTCCGGTCCGCTGATCGCCTCGTTTGCGGCGGCCAACCCCGCCGTGACGGTTGATATTGTCGTCACGGATGAAGAGTTTGATATTGTGGCTGCGGGTTATGACGCGGGCGTAAGGCTGGGAGAGGTGATCGAAAAGGATATGATTGCCGTCCCGCTGACCGAAAAGCAACGTGAAATGGCGGTTGCCTCGCCCGCGTATCTCGCGACGAACAACGCACCCGTACATCCGCGTGAATTGATCCATCATCGGTGTATCGGCTGGCGTCCTGCCAAAGATGTCGCCCCTTATCGCTGGGCATTTGAGGAGGCGGGTGAACCTTTCAGCCTGGCGATTGAACCGCAGATCACCACTAATGATCTGCGCCTGATGCTGCGGCTGGCGCTTGCGGGTGGCGGAATTACGTTTGCCACAGAGGATACGTTCAGACCGTTTGTTGAAACCGGGCAGCTTGTCTCATTGCTGGATGATTATCTGCCTTATTTCCCTGGCTTCTATCTCTACTTTCCTCATCGCCGCAATATGGCACCCAAACTACGTGCCCTGGTCGACCATGTCAGGCAATGGCGACAGCAGGAGATTTAACGCCGATATTTGTTTCGTTCTGCGCGCTGATAATGACCTTTTGTCATGAGCTATGTCTGTTTATGACGCTCAGAATATGGCAGTGAGGGGGGATTGATTCGCTGCACTCACTATTACTCGCCCCTTCGGGGCCAACGCAAGCGTTGTTCAAAAACGCTCCCGGCGTTTTTGTGCGGACAGTTTCCTTGCGGGCTCGTCATTTGTCCAACTGGCTACGCCAGTTGTCGAACCCCGGTCGGGGCTTCTCATCCCCCCTGCGGGAGTGCGATATGCGAAAAAAAAGCCCGCATTTGCATGCGAGCTCTTCTTCGAATGATGGCGGTGAGGGGGGGATTCGAACCCCCGATACGTTGCCGTATACACACTTTCCAGGCGTGCTCCTTCAGCCACTCGGACACCTCACCACATTGTATCGCTGCCAGCCAGTACAGGGGGCAACGGGGCGCTACTATAGGGAGTTGTACTGAAACGGTCAAGCAAGATTTTAAGCTTTCATGACTGTTCGCTTAAGGTGTGAGCAATGCGAAGATTTGCTGCGAAATCCGCAGGCTTACCGGTCAATAAAGCAAAGCGAATAGGTACTGCGGTTGTCTTGCATTACACGTGAGTAAGCTTTGTGAATTCGCACTCAATTCTCAAAATTGTAAGACGCAATTTCCCGGCGCTGGCGTTTAGTCTTACTTCGGATCCAGGTATTTCAGCAAGCGCGTCATTTTGCTTTCTGCAGGGATATACCCGGGTTTGCTTGCATCAATCCAGCTTTCATCAGCTTCTGGATGAGGTCCGGTAAGCACAACCTTACCTTTCCCATAGGTGTAGCCTGCCATTGCAACGTCACCATTCAGGTAATAAGCGATGGGAGTATAGCCGGGGCTTTTAGTACTGTTACTCAGATAGGGACCATCCTGATAGTAAAACGACTCCTCTTTGCCTCCCCATTTAACGGAAAGCGTGTAATCGCCTTCGTCATTAACCTCTGCACCCGGCCGGCCAACTTCTGAATCAAGGGGAGCATTAATAAGCCCTATCCAGTCTTTGTCAGCAAGATAAGCGCCCATACATAATCCAAGATATCCCTTACCAGAACGCACAAATTCCCGGATAGCGTCAGCGCCTTCATCACCTATCGCAGTGTAAGCCGCAGGAATGTCCTGTCCGCCTCCGGGCTGAATATACAAATCAAACTTCTTCAGGTTCTGGCGGTTCAATTTTAGCTTTTCGTCCTCGCCGATGTAGCTGATAGAGAGTTTCAGGCCTGTCTTAACGAGTGATTTTACAACCATTTCTGAGCAGCCCTCGCAACCCGCTTCCCCCCTGTAGACCGCGATATTCATCACGTTGTTGTCTGCAGAGTGAGCCGGAGGTGTATATCCTGTCGTGAAGAGAGCCAGCGCAGCGGTAAGCATAAAAATGTTCAGGTAGCGTCTGTAAGGGCGAGCTTCAGATTTCATTAAATATTCCTGAATTTTTAGATGACAATGGGGAAGGGCAAAACGGCAAATGAGCGCGTGCTCTCAGATTGACATGCAACCTGGCGTTAAGAGCACGTTACCAGGTCTAAAACATCATTCATTCTGTTGTGTCATTTTCACCACTGCCCCAGACGTCAGCCTTTCGCTCACCGCTTTCCTGCTTCAGGGCTGGAGTAAAAACGGACACCGTTTATCCCTCATGATATACATCCACTTTATCCGTTAAATTCTCAACGTTTCTATAACCGCGCGCAGAACGGGCGGCACATTGCGGTGCGGATAATAGAGAAATGAATCTTCCAGACGCGGGTATTTGTCCGAAACCCAGTGTTCGCGTATCGCGCATGGCGAAAAGGTTGTGCTGTCGACGGGCAGGCTTGTGCCATCCACGAATGGCGTAATAAGGGGGAAAGCGCTGGTGGCAATCCCCCTATTTAAGAAGGGCAAACTAGCTTTGTTGACAGAAGCGCAGCCGGTTGCCAAACGGGTCGTGGACTTCCATGACGTCTCCCCAGTCTTGCTTCACGATTTCCGGGCGGCCGTACCCATATTGTTTGCCGTGGAGTTCATCTCTGAGCAATGCAATATTATTCAGAGGGATAAATATCGTTGCGCCCGGGCTGGCGTCACCGTGATGTTCAGAAAGATGTAACTGCAACCCTTCTCTGGCAATGCCCATATACAGCGGTAAGCCAGGCTCGAACCGGTGTTCAAACTCAACGCTAAATGACAGAAATTCAAGATAGAACTCCTGTGCTTTGCGGACATCAAAAATTCGCAGAATGGGGATGGGTTTGCTGAATTGGATTTGAGACTGTGGGATCTGCGGGGGCAACGTTGCTGCCGCTGTGTTCCAGTCTTTGAAGCCTAACTGGTGTGCAACCGTTTCGAGTGCGGTGGAATAAGAAAGCTTATGTTCACGCAACTCAAGAGAGGCTTTTAACTTTGCCGCCATTTGTTTGGCTTGCTCAATGGAAAGCATATTTTCTCCTGTTGGCAGGAAATGGTGGTGCCCGCATTACCACGTCCCGACCATCAAGAGTTTTAAAATTAATGAGGTTGAGAACAAACATGCTTTCACCTTTTCCTTTCAGGAAGCGAGCGGCGGGCAGCACGAGCCCTGAATGAGAATACCCAGGCTCGCGAAACGCCACAAGTTTTCAGGTTCGAATGAAGAGGGAGGCTACCAATTCAGGTAGTTAGGGTGAATGGATAACTGTATTCGAGACGTTCTGCTCATAATCCTTCAATACAATTCACAATGCTTTATTTTTATAGGCTAACCATTCTACCCAGATATTTTCTGCATCGAGATCGGAATAGCCCCGGTTTGCAAGCATGTCATGGGCAATGTCCGTTGGTAAGTTAATAGCGGTAGCATTATCCCGTATCGACTCAACCTCATACCGGCTCAATTCGCGGCCGGTTTCTTTTTCCTGTGCTTCAAGCAATGCCACAAGAGAAGGGATGAATACAATTGTCATGGGTGGTCATACTCCGTGATTTGCTGAATTAATTATCCTTACATGTATTGTCTCTCAGAGCACTTTCTTTATAACAATTGTGTGAATGTTATTGCAGCATGAGTGAGAGGTGCTAACGTCCGCTTCGTGCTGTGAGTTCAACGGATATTGCAAATATATCGATAGATTGATGAGCAGGGGTGAAAACGTTTTTCATTTCAACGGGGTTTACAGGCGATTGTGTGATAGGGGAAATGGCATTGCGAATAGCGATATTTCAATAAATTATAAGTTTTAAACATTTTTTCTTTCTGATGGTCGATTATTTTTTTATATTTCCCATCGTTTATCGTTATAAATTCACGCTTTCGTCGCCCATTCATTATCAAAAACTCTATAATGAAACTCATTGCTTGTTGATCCTTTAAAGAAATCCGCATCTTTCAACTCATTAATTTGCTTTAGTTTCAAAGATTCCACTACACCAATTGAGGCCAGATTACGGGAATCAATCAATGCGTCGACATGAGATAACTTATAATTATTAAATAAAAAATCTATTACCATACACACGCACTGTTTCGCCACTCCTCTTTTTTGATACCTCCCAAACACATGATAAGCAATATATGCCCAGCCTTTATCAACCATCAGGGTCGACTGGATATACCCAAGATACGCACCAGAGTTACGATGTATAATCACCCAGTTTAGCCAAATTTGGCTCTTATCTGGCGAGTAACGCTGAGATATTCTCTCATAACGCGCTGTCAACTCATCCAGGTTTGCCGGTGGGTCAGTCGGTATAAACTTATAATCATCAACGAAACATAACCCAGCATACATTTCGTGTGCATGAGACTTATCTAAGGGCTCCAGAACATATAAATCCGACATCAAAGGCTCAATTAATTTAGCACTCACAGTGAAGTCCTCATAAAATATGACATGCAGAAATTACCTTTTAGCCACAATCCGCATTTCCACAAGTGCGTTTTCTGGAATAAATTCTGCTACACCAATAGCAGACCATGCCGGATATGGTGCCTTTATATACTCATCTTTTACGTTAGAAAAAACGTCTATATGTTTTTTAAGATCAATATGAAAAGTGGTCATCTCAAGTATATGTTCATAGCCCAAACCGGCGGCGTTTAAATAAATACCCAGCTTATAAAACGCATCATGGAATTGTTCTTCAGGATGCTTACTTATCGGTTTGTCCTTGCGTGCCGCGGTAACGCCTGAGAGATACACTGTGCCATCAGCTTCGATGACCGGTGAGAAGTGCCAGTCATCGAAATAATGCTGAAATTCTTCAGGAACTATCGATTTTTTCATAATTTTTCTCAAATTGATGACTTAATAAATGCCAGCATGTACCAAACCGTTATGCCCCGTGGCGATTCCGTCAGGATTATCATCCAACCCTCCGACAAAGCTGGCAATTTTTGATGTCATTAAATTGAGCCTGTTTCGGCCAGGTATTTAGCCAATCCCGCCATCACTTCCGGGAAATCTGCGCTGATCCCCTCTCCGAAAGCCTTAGCCTGGGGACCCTGGGTGCTGATCGCATAAATCACGATACTTTCATCGGAGCCGGATGCCTCGATACGATGTTCAACGTTGACCCGTGTTTCATCCACCCAGGTCTCATCAATGAAATATTTTTCTTCAGAAACATCGGTAAGCTGACTACGGACAACCTCTCCTTCAGGTAACGCCATCGTGAACCATGTTCCCGTATGAAATGGCCCTTCGATAGCGATTGACTTAACGCCAGGGTTCCATCGCTTCCAGTTATCGGTGTCGACAAAGGCCTGCCATATTGCTTTTGGTGTGCTTCTAACAGTGAGCGTATAGCGCTTGCTCCAGGTGTTGTCTTCATTCATAAAATTGCTCATCAGACAGGATAAGTGGACATCGTGAATATGTACTTATAATGGCGTAACGGCAAAAATGCCAAACCTCATTTTTCGTTCAGGGAGAGTCAATCTCGCTCTGGCAGGCATCACAACACATAATTATTCACCAACAGACCAGTGAAAAGGCTTTGAGATTTGATGCCAGTGGCGCTTTAAACGCTAATTTGAATGGTTAAAAAACGTCCGCCTCTCGCGCAAAGCCGCCTGTCAGATAGTTTGTATTATCGGCTTTGACGCTCACTGAGAAAAAAACAACCTGTCCACTTACCGAGATGCTGGCCGGGACCAGCCTGACCAGTACATCAGCAGGGGAAAGAACAGCATCGTTGATTCTGCGAGTCGGGTGGATTTCAATAACGAGCGGCGTGCATAAATCATCTTTTACTGTACCAGGGGAGGTAAAGTCTCAGGGTTCCCCCCCAGAATAGGCCGTCAACAAGCCCCGTCGCCCCGCCAAACAACATGCAAAAGCTGGTGGCTGACCTTAATCCAGGCTGCAGATACAGGGCTGAGGTCAGGGCAAACTTCATACTAAAAGCAATCACTATCAATCCCAGAGTCAGCGGTGTCCCGGCTCTGATAATCATGCCTGGCTTGTCTGTATTTCTCAGCGGTGGCTGTGAGCGCCATAATCGGTATCCGAATGCGGTGCCTGCAAACAGCCCGGCGGTCATCATTGTAAGGCTTACTCCAACCCGTTCCGTCTCGGTGATAACGCCATACGCTCCCCAGGCAAGAAAAAGTACCGGGAGTAAAAACAACCGCCCGATTGCCATCTTCCGGTCATAAAGCGCAGCAAAACCGCGACGTAGTAAAAAGGCCAGCAATATCCATACCCATACGGGTGTTTCTCTTAAAAAGTGTGCCATATCCATAATTTGTCCCGGTTACGAAAGTGAATCTTTTTCTTCAGCACTGGTGAACTGTCACACCATATTTTTCAGCGGCACTCATCGCTGTTAACGTCCACTGCAATGCCTGCGATGAGACTGACATATCAGGCTGGCACCGCACACGACACCGCTATGACGGAAAGGTGACACGTCAGTGACACAGGCCGGACTCGGGACATGACAAGCCAGGCCTGCGGCATTAAAGACCAGCAGGTTCAGTTCTGCCAGCATGCGGTAAGCAAAGCCGTTACGTTGTGTATGCAGCAAACCGGCTTTCTGGTAAACCGGCAAATTCCGTTGATTCCGCTTTAAACAACGCATCGTCATGCTTTGACGACGCAGGTGATCCCGGGACCTGCGGCAAAAGCGATTGCGTAATAAAACATGCTCAGGCGTTTCATACCTGTCAGCGCGACTGCGCCAGTGTCTGCAAAAAGTGGGCGACTGGGTGATTAGAACGGGGGAACTGAATAACTCCACGCTGGTAGCTCGTCCGTCTGGCCGGTTTCGCTGGGTAACCTGTGCCTCTCCGGCGTATCTCAGGGAATACGGGATTCGCAGTCGCCCGACGAATTGTTGCAGCATTGTGCGATCCATTACTTTTCCGGCTCAGCCAGGCGTACGGGTGAATTGCGTTTTGCGCGTGGCGCTCTCCGTCTCTGTTAATGGCGATGCGGCTGTTAACGAAACGGGGCTCTATAGAAAAATGTGTCTTGAAGGTTTCAGGCTGGCGCAGTTTGCTGAGCGCATTGTCTCAGAGCATCACAAGGAAGGCTCATTGAGGTGCTTGCAGACTGGCAACCGCCATCAGTACCGGCCACTTTGCTGTACCCGCATCACGCTTTCTTTCTCGCGCGGTGCGCGCATTTGCAGACTGGATAGCCGATATCATCTGATATTGCCGTTACTTTGAACTTGAACGGCCATCCCAGGATGGCCGTCGTATGCACACTTAAACCTGCGTCATGCCGCCATCAACGCAAATCTCTGCGCCTGCAATATAGCGACTCTCGTCACTTGCGAGGAAAAATGCCGCGTTTGCAACTTCTTCAGGTTGGCCCATTCTGCCGAGCGGTATGGCGCTGGTTAAGCTTTTACGCACTTCATCAGACGTTGCCGCCATCATTTCAGTGTCGACAGGACCGGGCGCGACAACATTAACGCGGATACCGCGCGCGGCAAGCTCACGTGTCCAGGTACGGGCAAAGGAGCGCAACGCGGCTTTGCTGGCCGAGTAGACGCCATAGCCGTGTGTGCCGAGAACATCAGCAATAGAATCGATGAGAACGACACTGCTGCCGGGTTTCATCAACGGCAATGCTGCCTGCAGGGCAAAGACGGGGGAGCGAACATTCAGGCCAAACGTCTGGTCAAAATGTTGCTCACTTACCTCTTCAAGCGGGGCGTATTCCGATATTCCCGCATTGATTATCAGGATATCTATCTGACCTGATTTTTCTGAAACCGTCTGCATGATACGGCTCAGTTCGTTCTTCTGACTGACATCAGCCTGCAGCGGCATCGCTGTTCCTGATATTTTGCTTTTGGCTGTCTCAAGTTCTTCTTCCCGTCGGGAAGTGAACCAGGTGACGGCCCCCTCAGCCGCTAAACGCTGGCTGATCGCCAGCCCAATTCCTTTCGCTCCGCCAAGCACCACAGCGACTTTTTTCTCTACTTTGCCCATCTGATTTCTCCGATTGAGGTCGAAAACAGATGATATAAATTCTATACTTAATATCAATTACGCACTTTTGCTATACCAACTATAAGTGACTATATCGCTATGCAAGAAAACCACGATAACTGCCTGATAGACCAGAGAAATACTCGACTGGTGTTAGAACACATCACCAATAAATGGTCGATATTAATTCTGACCGTACTGTGTACGGAACCTTGCCGGTTCAATGAACTTCGCCGACGCCTGGACGGAATTACCCACAAGGCGCTGGCCGATGCGCTGAAACGGCTGGAGCGCAACGGTTTAATTAATCGCCAGGTTCTGTCCACATATCCGGTGAGTGTCGAATACACCATTACGCCGCTGGCGCAGTCATTGCAGCAGCCTTTTATTGCGCTGGCGAATTGGGCGCAGGAGTTTGGTCCGGGCATTGCATTAGCGCAGGCTGAATACGATCGAACGCATGCGGATGAAAATAAATTCGAAAGTCAGGTTGAGGCCTGAGCAATACGCCTGATCCTCTGAATAACTGCGAACAGGCTAACCTTGGAAATTTATTTCCGGAGCCGGGGTTAACCTTAAAAGATACCGGCTGCTTTGTTGGTTATTACCAGGCGGTGTATCGCCTTCTGCTGGCGCTTTCTGATGAGGAGCAGGCCAGAATTCTGGGGCCGGGGATTCTGAAAGAACTTTATTATCGCGTCCTGATCGATACGCAGGGAGCCTCCATCAGAGCGGCACTCTCGGGAAAAGGGCATTTCAGGCAAATTGCTGGCGCTATTCGCACCATGCATACCCGATTTATGGAGCCTGTTGACGTGGAGATGCTGGCTAAAGAAGCAGGCATGAGCTCTCCCTCTTTTCATCGCCATTTCAGAGCATTCACCGGCACAACACCCAAACAGTATCTGATTTCCATCAGGCTGCACCAGGCGCGTTTTTTAATGGTGAAGCGCAATGTCACGGCCAGCGAAGCCTCTTTCAGGGTTGGCTACCTCAGTCCGACACAATTTAGCAGAGAATTTAGCCGGTTCTTTGGTTGTCCCCCGCAAAAGGAAGCGCAGCGTTTACGCCATTTATTAAAAGTGAAAGCCGAATCGTACTGGCCGGAATAACCGCTTCCCGGCCGGAATGTCGTGCCAGTTAAAGAACGGATAAGCGCGGTGCATTCGCAAAGGTAAAAACAGCGCGACACATCGCGCCGTTACGGCCCGGAGTTTCACTCAGAACGCGGTTTCTAGTGAATCTGTGACACAGTAATCATCATCTACCAGCGGCAAATACCGCCATTTATCGAATGCGGTACAGGGGTGCGAAATACCACAGCCCACCCAGTCGCCGGGCTTTAACGCATCCTCTTGCGGTAGTAACAAATACGCATGCTGGTCATTCACCTCGCTGATACGCATGCCAGACGCTGCACGCGGGGCGCTGCCATCAACGTTGCGCACCCACAGCGGATTGGGCAGATCCTGATCGAACGGCACATCGCGGCGTCCGAAATCAACAAACGCCAGACCAGGCTCGGGGCGCGACAACACCCGTCCCCAGATTTCCAGCGCGGCGGTGAAATGATGTGTTGCACCGGGCTGCGCAAAAGGCGCAATGCGCGCGTACAGGCCGCTGTCGTGCGCCATGTAAGCGCCTGATCGAATCAGCGGTGTCATTGGCAGGGGCAGGTTCGCGGCCGTAAAACACGCCGAGACCACGTCAAACCACGCGCCGCCGCCAGCACTGAGGATAATCTGCTCGCTGGCAAACAGCTGTTTTTCGGCGAGCAGCGCCGCCGTGGCGATCAGCATCTGGCAGTAATCTTTCACGCGCTGCACGCCCGCAGCATCACGTCCGGCACCGAGCGCACCTTCATAACCCGCGACACCGACCAGTCGCAGAGTAGGGCTGGTCGCAATCGCGGCGGCAATCTCCAGGGCTTCAGCGGATGAACGGCAGCCGGTGCGCCCGCCGCTGACCGACATTTCCAGCAGTACCGCAATGCGGCTCTCGCCGAGATGTTGCTCCAGCAGACGAACACCCTGCAGCGAATCGACGTAGCACAGGAAACTATGGTCGGGATGCTGCTGTTGCCATTCGCCTATCCAGCGAATGCCTGCGGGATCGACCAGTTCATTGGCGAGGAAGACGTTACGAATGCCGAACTGGCGCAACGCGCGAACCTGTGCAGGCGTTGCGGCGCTCAATCCCCAGGCTCCGCCTTCCGTGATGGCGCGGCGCAGTATTGCCGCAGACATTGAGGTTTTGCCGTGTGCCGCCAGCATTACGCCTTGCTCACGACAAAACGCAGCCAGCTGACGCAGGTTATTCTCCAGCGCGGATTGCTTCATCAACATCAGGGGGGAAAACACATCCGGGCTGTTAAAGACCGGAGTGCCGTTAGCCAGCGGCTGATTACCGGAGCCGGCGACCGATTTAAAACGCGGCGCAGGTTGCAGCGCATCCAGCGCGCCGTCTGCCTGCAAAGGAAAGTGAATCGACATCATGCCTCCTGTTAGTGCTCAAGCACACGCGATAAGAACTG
This sequence comes from Kosakonia sp. YIM B13588, assembly GCF_042788165.1. Classification (NCBI taxonomy): domain Bacteria; kingdom Pseudomonadati; phylum Pseudomonadota; class Gammaproteobacteria; order Enterobacterales; family Enterobacteriaceae; genus Kosakonia; species Kosakonia sp. YIM B13588. The sequence continues at coordinate 334,303 of NZ_JBHZPO010000002.1, forward strand.
CTGGGTGCGCGGATTCTGCGGATTGACGAAGATCTGCTCCGGCGAACCCTGCTCGGCGATCACGCCCTGATCCATAAACACCACGCGGTCAGCGGTTTTACGCGCAAAACCCATCTCGTGGGTGACCACCACCATGGTCATACCTTCACGCGCCAGGCTGCGCATCACCTCCATCACTTCGCCAACCAGTTCGGGATCGAGCGCTGACGTCGCTTCATCGAAAAACATAATTTTCGGCTCCACCGCCAGCGCGCGGGCAATCGCCACACGCTGCTGCTGACCGCCGGATAGCTGAGCCGGATAATGATGCGCGCGCTCGGCCAGCCCGACTCGGGTCAGGGCTGCCATACCGCGTTTATTGGCTTCGGCTTCGGACAATTTCTGCGCTTTAATTAACGCCAGCGTCACGTTACCGAGCGCGGTTTTATGGGGAAACAGATTGAACTGCTGAAACACCATGCCGACGTGGCCGCAGATCTCGCTGCTGCGTTTGCGGTCGTGCAGCGGTACTTCATTTACCCAGATTTCCCCACCATCGGCGGTTTCCAGCCCGCTCATAATGCGTAATACGGTGCTTTTGCCGGAACCGGATGCGCCAATCAGCACCAGCACTTCGCCGGGCGACACATCAAGGCTTATCTCTTTCAGTACCTGGGTTGAGCCAAAGGATTTGGTGATCCGGCTCAGCGTAATGGCGGATTTGCTCATGATAACTGGCTCCTGGTTTGATGATGTTGAACCCAACGGGAAAGCGGAAAGCAGACAACGAAGTAGAGCAGGGCGACCAGGCTGTAAATCACCACCGGCTGACCGATGCGATCGACAATGGCCTGGCCCTGGTGCATCAATTCCGACATGCCGATCATGCTGACAATCGACGTATCTTTAATCAGCGACAGATACTGACCCACCAGCGGCGGCAGTACGATGCCGCGCGTCTGCGGCAGGATCACGCTAACAAACGTCTGGCGTTTTGAAAGACCAAGGATCCACGACACCTCCCACTGGCCTTTGGGAACAGCTTCAATCCCGGCGCGGAATACTTCGGCAATATAAGCGCCCTGATAAATGCTCAGGCCGAGGATACCGGCGGCGAACAGATTGATTTCATAGCCGAAGTACGCCACGCCGAAGTAGATAAACATCAGCGTGATCAGTACCGGCGTGCCGCGAAACAGTTCGGTGTAGAACACGGCGATCTGTTTAGCGACCGGCAAACGGCTGGTGCGTAACACCGCTGCCAGTAAACCGAGCAGCGTGCTGCCGACGATAGCGGCGATGGAGAGCAGTAGCGTGATCACCAGGCCTTTCAGCAGGATTGGCAGCGAGTTGATGATAAGTTCACTCATAGCGCATTCTCCCGTTTCGCTGGGTTAATCAGCCATTTTTTTGCCCACCGCCAGCCGGGCTTTTTTACCGGCGTCACCAGCGGCGGATGGAACATCCGGCGTCCTGCCATGCTGCCAAGCCATGAAAACAGGTTGCTAAGCACCAGATAGACCAGTGCGACAATACTGAAGGTCTGGATGTAGAGCAGGGTGCGCGCATTGATCACCGTTGCGGTGCCGGTCAGTTCCGGCAGTGCGATGGCGGAGAGCAGTGAGGTGCCGAGCAGTAGCTGAATCAGGTTATTGATAATGGCAGGCCACACCGCGCGCGCAGCCTGCGGCAGCACCACGCTGAGAAAGATCTGTCGGCGCGGAATACCGAGAATATACGCCGCTTCCAGCTGGCCCTTCGCGACCGACTGAATGCCGGCGCGGAAGGTTTCCGACAGATAAGCGCCCACGTTAATCCCCAGCGCCAGCACGCCTGCGGTAAAGGCGCTCATGGTGATACCCAACGACGGCAGACCAAAAAAGATAATGAAGATTTGCAACAGTACCGGGGTATTGCGGATGAACTCGACGTAGCAGTGGCTGAGCCAGCGTACCGGTGCCAGCGGCGAGGATTTCGCCAGCGCGGCCAGCAGCCCGAGAGCCACTGCCAGGATAAACGCCAGCAGCGTGACCTGTAGCGTTAGCCAGGCGGCGTCGAGAAAGGTGTCGGCGTAGCGCCACAGGGTTAGCCATTGATAACTCATGGTGTGACTCCTTCAGGCGGCGCAGCATCGGTTGCTGCACCGCGGGCGAACAATCAGTATTGCGGATTCAGCGGGTAACGCGGTTTACTGCCGAACCATTTCTCATACAGCTGTGCGTTTTCGCCGGATGCGTTGATTTCAAAAAGGAATTCGTTCAGGTAGTTGGTCCATACCTGATCACCCTGTTTCACACCGAAGGCGTTGTACTCCAGCGGCACCAGCGCTTCGTTGGTCACGGTCAGCGACGGATCGAGTTTCGCCTGATAGGCGAGGAAGTTGTTATCTTCGATCATCGCATCAGCCTGTCCCTGTTTCACCGCCAGAATCGCCGCCTGGGATGAGTCGTACTCCTGAATTTTCACGTCGATGCCGAGGTTGCGTACTTCGTCACCGTTGGTGGAACCTTTCACCGTGGCGATGGTTTTTCCGGCCATGTCATGTGCGGACTGAATGCCGCTGTTTTTGCGCACCAGCATGGCTTCACTCGCTACGACATACGGGTTGGTGAAACCAATCTCTTTGGCGCGTTCCAGATTGCGGGTGAAGTTACAGAACACCACGTCAACTTTATTGGTCTGCAGGTTAGGGATGCGGTTGGCGCTGGTGGTGTTGACCATCTCCAGTTTGACGCCCATCTCTTTCGCCAGCGCTTTGGCCAGATCGACGTCATACCCATCCGGATTGCCGTCTTTATCGTAAAAACCAAACGGGGCAAAGCTCAGGCAGTCGCCCACGCGCAGTGTGCCGCGCTGCAGGACGGTTTGCAGTGCAGACTGCGGCGCCGCGCCGGCTTCTTTTTTCTCTTCGGTCGGCGTACAGCCCGCCACAGCCAGCAATACCAGCGCGCCGGCCAGTGTTGTGGCACTTAATTTCAGCGATGTCGTTGCATTCATTTTTTATGCTCTCTTTTAATGTTTGACGAGACGGTGTAATACCGTGTCACCCGTAATAAGCCAGGCGATCGCCCGCGCAGCGGCAGCGCCGATTATTTCGGGATATTCTGGTGAAAAAGCACAAGCATCAATTAATAACAGGCGGCCCTGGTGTTGGCGAAGAAAAAATAAAAACGCGCAGCCTGTTTTAACGGTTTTAATTATTTGCGGTCAGCGCGGAAACATTTCATATCCACTTCCACTTTGCAGTCGACCACTAAATCCTGCACGCTACAAATACGCGCTGGCGGATTATCACTAAATATCTCTCTGAATACTTTATTAAATGAACTGAAATAGCGCGCGTCGGTTAATACCGCCGTAACGTGTACAACATCTTCTATGCGATAGCCTGCTTCCCGCATGATGGCGAGACAGTTATCGAACGCCAGTTGCGTCTGCTCGATGATACCGCCTTCCACTACTTCGCCCTCGCGCATCGGTGTCTGGCCGGAGATATACAGCCAGCCATCGGCCTCAACTGCCCGTGCGAACGGCAGTTTCTGCCCACCTGTACCGGTGCCGCCTTCAATGCCATAACGCTTAATCGTCATGCAACGCTGCTCCTTTTTGTTCTGAGAATACCCGTCAGTAGCGGGTGATTGTTGTCTGATATATCAGATTTGTATCTGCAATATCGGATAGAGCAAGATTTGCACAGGTTTTTTGCTTTTGCAATATATCGCGAGGAATTTAATTTCTCGTGATGTCGTCGCGATCGCAAAATAAAAAAGTAATTAAGGTAATTCCTGGCTGGAAATGTTACCGCTGTCGTTATTTGAAAAATTAATCTGCACCTCATGCGCTAAAATGAGGCCCCAAAATAGAACAAATAAATATAAACACTGGAACTGAAATTTTAATTAACGGGGATGGGTTAACGACGCCGCCGGGTGTATGATGCTTTTCTTTTTTACTGTCTGGCGCGACCGCCCGACTGCATCAGGAGAATTTGCTTATGCCGGATGAGAAGTCATCGCGAGCACGCGGTGTTGACCGGGTTATCGACATTTTTCGCCAGTTGCATATCGCTCGTCAGCCCATGGCGATGCGCGATTTGATCGACGCCACCGGCGCGCCGCGCTCCAGCGTATATGAACTCGTCAACCTGCTGAGTGAAGCCGGATTGCTTGAACTGGATGCCGACGGTGCGGTGTTCTTCGGCCGTGAAATGCACTATTACGGTGCGGATTACATGGCGCATAACGATCTTATTCGCCGCTCACATCAGTTAATGGTTGAGATTGTGGCCCGTCATGGCGAGACGGTGCAGCTCTGTATGCTGGAAGGGAATAAGTACACCGTTGTGTTGTCGGAAAGTAATGCCCATCCGTTCAAAATCACCTCTGATGTCGGGGTGCGGGTACCGATTCCCTGGACTGCCACCGGTCGCCTGCTGCTCAGTAATTGGTTGGACAGTGCCATTCTCGATCTTATCCCCGAAGAGGATTACCGTCTGGCGAACGGGCAGATCCTCGACAAACAGGCATTCCTCGAAGATATACATCGTGCCGGGCAGCTGGGATATTGCCTGACCGAAGGCTTATCAGAGAGTTTTACCTGCTGCATGGCCGCACCGATTCGTTCCCGAAGCGGGCAGGCGGTCGCCGCAATCTGCTTTATGGTGAGTCGCGATACGCCGGAGGAGCGCCGTCAGATGTTGCTCAAAGAGTTGATTGTTTCCGGACAAAAATTATCGGATTTCACCTGAGCCTCTATTTCCTGTGATGGAAAATAAGGGATTTCCGGCTCGCCGGGTTACACCAGAGAGTGCAGAGTCGTATCGCTCGCCTCGTTGCGCTGCAAAAGCCCGCTGGTGTAGGCCCCGCAGAACGCCCCATTCCCACAACCACAGACGTTTTCAGTCCAACGGCAGGGGCCTCCAGACACGCCACATGCTTAGCTTGTCTCCTTTCTCCGGTGCGCTAACAAAACCACTTTCCTGATCGCTGTACGCCCTTTGCTTCTGTGTGTCTCAGCCCGGATGCTGGCCTTTTGTTGATAATAACGATATAAAGAACCCCATTACGGACATTTAGACATCTATACGTTTAGAAGGTGATATGCAGACACAACAAGAAAATGGCGAGCTTAAGCGCACCATGAAAACCCGCCATTTGATTATGCTGTCATTGGGCGGCGTCATTGGCACAGGGTTATTTTTTAATACCGGATACATCATCTCTACCACCGGTGCGGCAGGGACTCTGCTGGCGTATTTGATTGGGGCGCTGGTCGTCTGGCTGGTGATGCAGTGCCTTGGCGAGCTTTCCGTGGCGATGCCGGTAACAGGCGCTTTTCATGTCTATGCGGCGCGCTATATTGGTCCGGCGACCGGGTATACCGTGGCATGGCTCTACTGGCTCACCTGGACAGTTGCACTGGGTTCAAGCTTTACCGCCGCCGGGTTTTGTATGCAGTACTGGTTCCCGCACGTTCCAGTCTGGATATGGAGTGCCCTGTTTTGTGCGGTGATTTTTTGTCTTAACGCGATTTCAACGCGCTTCTTTGCCGAAGGGGAGTTCTGGTTCTCGCTGGTTAAAGTTGCGACCATCCTCGTCTTTATCATCCTGGGCTGCGGGGTGATTTTCGGCTTTATCACCATGAAAGATGGTTCACCGTCGCCGGGGCTTTCTAACCTCACCCGCGAAGGCTGGTTCCCACACGGTGGTTTGCCCATCCTGATGACCATGGTGGCGGTCAACTTTGCTTTTTCCGGTACTGAGCTTATCGGTATCGCGGCGGGGGAAACGGAAAATCCGCACCAGGCTATCCCGGTCGCGATCCGCGCGACGATTGCCCGCTTGATCCTGTTTTTTATCGGCACCGTTTTTGTCCTTGCCGCGCTGGTTCCGGCGAATGTGGCAGGGGTGGAGAAGAGCCCGTTTGTGCTGGTCTTTGAAAAAATCGGCATTCCATATGCGGCCGATATTTTTAACTTCGTCATCCTCACCGCTATTCTTTCCGCGGCGAATTCCGGGCTCTATGCGTCGGGCCGTATGTTATGGTCGCTGGCAAACGAAAAAACGTTGCCGGGCTGTTTTGCCCGCGTCAACAAAAATGGCGTGCCGTTGACAGCGCTGTCTGTCTCTATGCTCGGCGGTCTGCTGGCGCTGTTATCCAGCGTGATTGCCCCTGATACTGTTTTCGTTGCGCTCAGTGCCATTTCTGGCTTTGCCGTTGTCGCTGTCTGGCTCAGCATCTGTGCAGCCCACTTTGTCTTTCGTCGCCGCCACTTGCAGTCGGGCAAGCCATCTGCGGCATTGAGATACCGGGCACCCTGGTATCCGCTGGTGCCGGTACTTGGATTCGTGTTGTGTCTGCTGGCCTGCATCGGGCTGGCGTTCGATGCGGATCAGCGCATTGCGCTCTATTGTGGTTTGCCGTTTGTCGCCCTTTGCTACGGTGCCTATTTTCTCACCCACAAAACGAAATTGAAGGAGGCTGACTATGCCGCAGAGTAATTCCCTTGCCACGCTGCTTGAGCATCATCCCTTTGCCGTGCTGGATGGTGCCCTGGCCACCGAGCTTGAAGCACGCGGATGCAGTCTTGTCGATAATCTCTGGTCCGCCAAAGTGTTAATGGAAAATCCGCAGCGTATTCGGGACGTACATCTGGATTACTTCCGTGCGGGCGCACAGATAGCCATTACCGCCAGTTATCAGGCCACGCCCGCTGGTTTTGCGGCGCGCGGGCTGACTGAGGCGCAGTCGAAAGCGCTGATTGAACAGAGTGTGAAACTGGCAAAAGAGGCGAGTGACATTTATCGCTCAGAAAACCCCAATGCCGGTCCGCTGCTGGTGGCGGGCTCTGTTGGGCCATACGGTGCTTATCTGGCAGATGGCTCGGAGTATCGCGGCGACTACGTATGCAGCCATGAGGCATTTCAGGCATTTCATCGCCCGCGCATTGACGCGTTGCTCAATGCCGGTGTCGATCTGCTGGCCTGTGAAACGTTACCTTCTTTTGCCGAAATCGCAGCGCTGGTAGATCTGTTATCTGAATACCCGCATGCGCAGGCGTGGTTCTCCTTTACCTTACGTGACGACAAGCACTTGAGCGATGGCACTCCGCTGGCCCAGGTGGTGGACGCGCTGTCTGACTGTCCACAAATCGTTGCGCTGGGGATTAACTGTATTGCGCTGAGTAAAACCACCGCCGCCCTCAAACATCTGCAACGCCTCAGCGCGCTGCCGCTGGTTGTCTATCCTAACTCTGGTGAAACCTATGACGCCGTCACCAAGGCGTGGCATACACACGGCGAGAGCTGCGGATCCTTAGCGGCATATTTGCCCCAGTGGTTAGCGGCGGGAGCGAGAATTATTGGCGGATGCTGCCGGACGACCCCACAGGATATTGCCGCACTGAGTCAACACCGTTAACGGTGACGGGCAGCAAACAGGAGTCGTGGGCTGGAACTTATGGCTCACGGTGCCTTTCATCCGACTAGCATGAAGATGAATCGCTCTCTGCTTTAATCGATGGCTGGCGAAAAGTTTGTCCGTGTCCAACAACCGATAACCTCAACCTACTGACTGTATATTGCATGGCGGAAACATCCGTGGCTGAACCCGGATTGAAGCGCGGGGCGTGACGGGTAACCCGATTGCTTCTGGCAAGCTGCACTATTAGCAAACCTTGATGACAAGTTTGCCGGTCACATGTCCTTCGGCGCTTACCCGATGTGCATCGGCAGTCTGGTGCAATGGATATACGTCTTCAATATGAAGTCTAAACAGGCCATCGGCGCAGAGACGGGCAATTTTTGCGAGGGCAAGTTCCGGGTGTTCAGGAGGGCCGTGGGAAAATTTCGCGCCATAGTGCTCTGCAGAAAAATCCGCGACGGAAAGTACGCGAGCGGGATTTCCCACGATGGAAATTAATTCAGGTATGACCCCTGAACCCGCAACGTCAATGGCAGCATCGACACCCATCGGCGCTAAATGAGCTATTCGTTCCTGTAAGCCTGGGCCGTAAGTCGTCGCAATGGCGCCTAATGAGGCGAGATAGCCATGTTTAGGGGAACTTGCTGAAGCAATAACGGTAATGCCGCGCAGGCAGGCGAGTTGGACGATAGCCGTTCCTACACCGCCAGCCGCTCCGCTAACCAGCAGCGTCTGTCCCGTTTCAATATTTACTTCATCAAGAGCACGGCTGGCCGTATCAACAATCACGGGCAAGCCTGCTGCTACCTCAAAAGATACTGCAGCGGGTTTGGCTGCCCAATGTGTGAGGATAGCTTTCTCAGCGACGGTGCCGTCGCCAAAACCAAATACCGCATCGCCGATGGCAACGCCGGAAACGCCATCGCCAATTTCATCAACAATGCCGCTGGCTTCCACGCCCACCGTGAGTGGAAACACCACATCTTCGAATGCCTGATACTGGCCCTCTCTTCGTTTCCAGTCCGATGGATTCACCCCGGCACAATGCACCGCAATACGAATCTCCCCAGGTCCGGCGTGAGGAACAGGAATTTCATCAACGCGTAATTCATCAGGCCCACCGAAAGCGTGATAACGGATCGCCTTCATCGTGTTACTACCGTTTAAGCACGAAGGATGAGAAAAAGCAGGAAGGGTACTGACGGATAAATGCGGGTAAGAAGTTGAGTTTGGCATAGGTACGCTCCGTTTATCATGCCGCTACCGACGGGTAGCGATAAGCGTTTTCGCCATGTCATGGCGGCAACGCGGTTGATTTCGAAGACGCTGGTCAAACTGTGGGGAAACAGAATAGACGTGTACGCGATCGGTTCAGCAGCAGAAATGATCGTTTTTCGCGACGTGCCGGTGAGCCTACGCAGGCTGAAATACGCTGTCAATAGTGCCCTGGCGATTGTCTTTTTACGTCGTCAGTCGGGGCATCATTGATAAATACTGACTGGCGACATGCCTGCCCCTTGATCGGTTGCCGAATGCCTGTAGCGGGCGTTGATAACATGGCGATAGGTTACTTTATGGGGAGCAGATCACGGCTTTTCGCTCCATCCTGGATTCAACACCACACGATTTTTTACCTTAATCCATAATGGGGACGTTGCTGCTCTCATGCTACGTTTTTCCACAGGGAGCAGGTCAATATCGCTAACATGCCTAAACTCAACGGGATATATGCAACCTGAATACGGAGCTCCTGATGGTCACCACACATGTTTTTATCGCGGTCAGTCTTGATGGTTATATTGCCCGACAGGATGGCGACATCGACTGGTTATTGCAGCGCGATGATCCGACAGAAGATCATGGTTATGCAGCATTCATCGCGGACAAAGATTGGATCGTTATGGGGCGAGGCAGCTATGAGAAGGTGCTGACCTTTGACGAATGGCCTTATGATCGACCCGTGCTGGTGCTCTCCCGACAGCTAGCCGATACTCCCGTGCCCGAGAAGCTGAAGGGCAAAGTCCAGTTCTCATGCCGCACGCCAGGAGAGGTGCTTGCTGACCTGGCGGTGCAGAACGCACATCGCGTCTATATCGATGGCGGGCAAGTAATACAGTCGTTCCTGCGCGCAGGTCTGGTCGCCGATATCGTTATCACGACCGTTCCTGTCCTGCTCGGTTCGGGAAAACCGTTGTTCGGAGCCCTGAATGGGGATAGAGATTTGACTCTGTTATCAAGCCGCAGCTTCCCTTCGGGTCTGGTGCAGTCGCACTATCGGCTGACGTCATAAACCGTATATAAACGTAGCGGCAACCTCCGCTAAAGCGATAGTACCGCTCTGCTGCCAGCGGTACTGTTTTAGTTCTACGATCTTGCTTCAGTTCACTGAAAAGGAGCACATCATTCAACGTCAACACCTGCCCACATATAGTGATTATCAACGCCTTCAGTTCGCTCAAAAATGAACCCTAAAGCGAGGTAGAAATCATTCGCCGGGCTCGCTTTCAACGCGATGAGTCGGATAGCTTTCCCAAGGTTTCTGGCTTTTTGCTGTATGCGTTTTACAACCTCTTTTCCCACGCCCTTACCCTGAAATTTATTGTTGATATAGAAGTGATCCAGATAGAGGTACGTCGGGAAATCCCGCAGCACGTAAAACCCCACGATCTCATCCTGAGAACAGAGAATGAACGTCTCTTTATCCGTAAATGTCGAAAGGAAGCGGTCGCGTGCTCTGATGGGATCGAATCTGTTGATCGCCTCAAGACTCGGGCGCATAGCCTCAACGCGGAGTTCAGCCAGCATTGGTGCCTCATCAGCAAGAGCAGGGCGGATATGGAGATTTAAAGGCAAAGGAACCTCGCATCGCGTTGGTGGTTTTCTACGCAGAATAACACTCTCTTGCAGACCACCAGTGCAGTACAGCGTGGGAATTCGCTCGTGGTTGGGCAATCAAGAATAATGTCATCACTGCGCTGTAATCTTTTGCTTAACACAAATACACCATCCGGTAATACCCGTGTCGACCGGTTCAGACAGAGAACCAGCCGGTGGGATATTGCTCGCAGATGAACGTCACGAAAGCCTTAACTTTGGGGCTCTGAAGGCGACGGGATGTGTGCAGCACCCAAAGTTCAGTCAAGGTATCGGCTTCTCCCCAGCACACCAGCTCACCTTTTTCCAGCTGTTGGCTGACAATAGATTGCGGAAGCATCGCCGCGCCAGCACCCGCCAGGACGGCATCCCGCACGGTCAGAAGGGAAGAGAGGCGCATCACCGGTTGCGGCGCGAAACGACGCTGCCCGCCCTGAACGGTCCAGAGCTCGCCGTCAGAATAAGTTGACATCACGATCGCCGGGATCGCAGGCGCGTTTTGTGCGTCGCCGGGCGGCATCTCAAGCGCGGGAACCGCCACCAGCGCCAGTTTGTCTCTGGCAAACTGCCTGCCAACCAGCGTGCTGTTTTTGTGCGGATTAATACGGATCGCGACATCAAAATGCTCATCCACCAGGTCACTCATCCGGTTTTCAGCAATCACTTCAACATGAATGCGCGGATAGCGACGGCGAAACTCAGCCAAAAGCTGGCCAAGAGCCAGTTGCGAAAAGAGCAGCGGGGCCGCAATACGCAGCCATCCGGAGGGATTTGCCGACGCTTCCCGCGCGGATTCGACCGCTTCATCAATGTCACGTATAGCACCAACGGTATGTGACAAAAGGCGTTCACCGGCCTCAGTGATGTGCAATCTCTGCCCGCCGCGCTCAATAAGACGCACACCGAGTGCCTCTTCAAGATCCGTCAGCCTGCGTGAAAGGGTTGCTTTGGGTTTTCCGCTGGCGCGACTGGCCGCGCCGATGCCGCCAGAAGCGGCGATGAGGTGGAAATCTTTAAGGGCATTAATATCCATGGGGTGTCTCATTTATGGAACGAACCATCTAAAAAATAGCATCTTCAAAGCGAAAATGGATCGCGATAGTGTTTGTTCACACCAACCAAACACCACGGAGTAAATACCATGACCATCCTGATCACCGGAGCCACCGGCCGCGTCGGCCGCAACGTTGTTAACCAGCTTCTTCGCCGCGGCGTCGATTTCCGCGTGCTGACCCGTGACCCCGCAAAGGCCGGCTTTGCCGCAAATGTAGAGGTTGTGAAAGGCGATTTGCTGGATATCGACGCCTTGCGCGCCGCCTTTCGCGGCATCAAGACGCTGTTTTTACTGAATGCGGTCGCGGGTGACGAATATACCCAGACGATGATTACCCTCAACATTGCCCGCGAGTGCGGTGTTGAGCGCGTGGTTTATCTCTCTGTCTTTGGCGCCGATGTTTCCGTCAATGTGCCGCACTTTGCCGTGAAATATGGCGCCGAGCGCATGCTGAAAGAGATGGACTTTAGCGCCACCATTCTGCGGCCAACCTACTTTATCGACAATGAGGTCATGATTAAGGATGTGATCATGAATCACGGTGTTTATCCGATGCCGATCGGCGGGATTGGCCTGGCGATGGTAGACACACGCGATATCGCCCAGGTCGCGGCCATTGAACTGATACGACGCGATCAAGCGAGCGGAAAACTGCCTGTCGAGACGATTAATCTCGTTGGCCCCGATACGCTGACGGGGGAGGGTGCCGCCGCCGTATGGAGTGAGGTGCTGGGCCGCAAGATTATTTACGGCGGAGATAACCCGGATGCATTTGAAGCAAGCATGGCGGAATTTATGCCGAAATGGATGGCCTACGAGATGCGTCTGATGGCTGAGCGCTACGTCAGCCACGGCATGCTCCCACAGGATGGCGACAGAGAGCGTCTGGTCACGCTTCTTGGCCGCCCGTTGCATACCTACCGCGACGTCGTGACGGCACTTGCCGCGCAATAACATGCTCTTCTTGCACGCGGGCGCAGGCTTAAGGAAAAGCCTGCTCCTTGCTTAACGCCGGGGAAGGCATTTGCGGGATCGTCTGGCGTCTGAAAACGCCAGGGGGAACGCCCACATATTGTGTGAATGCCACGTTAAAGGCGCTCGCTGACTGATAGCCGACGTGAAAGGCAATTTGTTCGATTTTCTCTTTGCTGCTCACCAGCGCTTTTTTCGCTAACGACATGCGCCAGAAGAGAAGATATTGCCCCGGCGGCATCCCGACTGTCTCACTGAAAGCAGCAAAAAAAGCCGAGCGGGACATGGCGGCGTGGCGGGCAAGTTGGGCGATTTGCCACTCAACGCCCGGTTTTTCATGGATCAGATGCAGCGCGACGGCGATCTTTTCATGTTGCAGCCCCTTCAGGATGCCAGCCGTTTTCGGCAGATCATCATTACTGCGTAACGACTCGACCAGCAGCAACTGCAAAAGACGCATTAATACCCCGTCGCGCCCTGGTCGCCTGGCCCGGCTTTCATCCAGCAGAAGTTCAAGCAAGGTGGCGAAACGCCGTTGCCCTTTAATCAGGATCTCATTTGGCAGTAAAGAGACAATGAGTTGTTTATCCGGCGTATCGAATTCACAGTGGCCGACATGCATGACCAGATCGGCGGGCCCACTTGTTGCGCCAATCCGCACATGCCCTTCGCTGATAATCGTTGGCGTTGTGATGTCAGTTGAGCCAGCTCCGCCCGCATTGGTGTTCTCGAAAGCGTACGCTGCGGGTATCAGAATAAAATCACCGGCAACCAGTAACGTTGGACCTTTGCCGTTAACAGTAATCAGGCATTCGCCTTCCAGCACGGCGCAGTAAAAGGCCTCTCCGCCAGATTCCCGAACAATACGCCACTGCCTGCGCCCTTCAACGAGTTTTGAATGCGATGGCTTAGGATTGAGCAGGGCAACAATATCGGTTAACGGATCTGACATTGGACTCTCTCTAAAGTTTGCGGGACTTTTGATTATATATTGTCCGGCTGATGGCCGCTATGATCGTTGCTCTTGCCCCCAAAGAGGATCAAATATGTCTACTGTATTGATTACCGGTTGCTCTTCAGGTTTTGGCCTTGCCGCAGCAAAACTTTTTTTACAGCAAGGCTGGGAAGTGATTGCCACCATGAGAACGCCTGACCCGACCTGTTTGCCTGCAAGCGACAAACTGACGATCCTGCCGCTCGATATTACTTCCGCGCAGAGTATTAACCATGTCGTGAAAGCGGCGGGCGCGATTGATGTTCTGGTGAATAATGCGGGCTTTGGCGCGCCTGTACCGGTCGAACTTACGCCGCTTGCCACCGCGCAGCAGTTAATGAACACCAATGTGCTGGGAACGTTGTCATTAACCCAGGCGTTTCTGCCGCTGATGAGAGAGAAGAAATCAGGGGTAATTATTAACGTCTCTTCATCCGTGACCACCCAGGCGATGCCGCTGATTGGCCTTTATCGCGCCAGTAAAGCGGCGCTGAATGCATGGAGCGAGTCGCTTGCCATTGAAGCCAGGCCGTTTGGTATTCGTGTTCACGTGGTGTTACCGGGGCGCTCCCCGGAAACGAAGTTTGGCGAGAATGCGCGCGAGTATTTTGCAGGCATCGACGATCCCGCCTATGGGCAAATGGTGCAGGGGTTTATTCAGAGAGTGGGTGAGAGCAACTCACCCGTGACGCATGCGGATGATGTTGCGAATGCCATCTTCGCGGTTGCTCAGGATGCCAGTGCGCCGCTCTACACCGCCGCAGGTGAGGATGCCCAAATGATGCTGACAGAGGCACAGCATCGTTCCCCCTTCTCGTACTAATTACGCCGAACGAGAACGGGAGCCGCAAAAAAGTCACAGAGGGGATATTCCCCTCTGCGTATTCACAAATCGCGATGACTCCCATTTTCCATCTCTTCGCTGCGGCGAGAATGTTTTGCAAGGCCGCGACAATGTACCTTTTGATACCAGGCAGTGGCCTGCGCCAAATTTTAAAAAGCGTAACCGCGCTATTAATGCTGACGTTGTAATCACTTTTATTCTGTCATCAGATGATGTTCCTGCGCAGCCGCTACCGCCTGGCGATGCTATGTTTGCCCACTTGTTCGCTTCTGCTGATGCGCCAGCGGCGGTGAATAGATTTTATCCTGGCCTGGACTGATGCTTTCGAATTTTCAATGTGTTGCGATCCGCCCCCGTTCTCTGAACCGGGGCGGATCGAAGAGGTTTTATTGGCCGTGCGCAGCCATAAGCTGGCGGGAAGCACACGACGAACAACAATCAGAAGCGATATGTCACCAGCAGGCTTCCGGTGGGCGATGTTTTTCGTTGCACAATCGGGCTATTGCGCGCATCACCCGTCAACTGCGTAACGCCTGCTGCGGCAACCACGCTCCAGTCCTGGTTGAACTTGTGTGTCCAGTTAAGATTCGTTGACCAGGCGTAAATTCCCGCGCCGGCATCATATCGGGTAAACCCTGATGCGGCCGACTGGGAGGCACTGACCCCGTAGTAAGTCTGCATGTATTTTTCAGTTCCCCAACTACCGGTCAGCGCCAGCGTCACGGCATTGTTCGATGAAGTATAGAGCGGGCTATTAATGCCGAAATGCAGGGCCGCGCCATTGCTTCGCTCCGAAAGCGGCACCTCAGCCTGCAATTGCACATTAAGCCAGTCGGTCACCCCGTACCCCACGCCAAGCACACCGAGAGCCGAGCCTTTGACATCGCCCATACCGCGCAAATAGTCGCTGCCGTCGCTGATCGAATCGCTGTCCACGTCGCGATCCTTACGGCCTGCGCGATAGCTCAGCGCCGCGTTGTAATCGAATTTGCCGATGTTGTCGCCGTAACCGATGCCCCGCGTGGTGCTAACGAAGAAACCATTCGCCATCGTGTAATCAAGCACCAGGGCAGTTGTGACGCGGCTTTTATCCGCACCAGAGTAGCGTGGCGTAACATTCGCGCCGCCTCCCAGGGTCAACGCGTTGCCCGGATCCTGTTCTGCCGCCAGTATCGGGGTGGCCAGTAACGCCAGGACCGCGCCCGGCAACATTTTTTTCAGGCTGCGCCCCGAAAGTGAAAGGGGGAACTTATGACGCAGTTTGATGTTTCTCATTAAAGAAGTCCTTGTGGATTCAAATGATTACGATACAAGCGGGTGTTAAACGCCAGAACGCTCATTTTGCATGCGCACCCTAAAGTTCTTATGAGCCAAAAATGAAGAAAGAATGAAGCAAGTACAGGCGCTGCAAAGCTGATAGATTTCCTGCTACCGTTTTTTTCTTCAGACGTTCTTCATTCACTGTTGATACCGTAACCATTGTGAAAATTCTCCTAATCGAAGACGACCTGGATCTCGGCAATGGCGTGCGTATCGCCCTTGCAGATCAAGGATTTGATGTCATATGGGTTCGCCGCAAAGAGGATGCGCTGCATCAGCTTGATGCCTGCGTGCCTGAACTTGTGTTGCTCGACCTCGGCTTACCCGACGGCGATGGCATGAGCCTGATGGCGCGCTTGCGTCAGCAACTCAAGGGCATCCCCATCATCATCCTGACGGCGCGCGGCACACTGCACGATCGCCTCTCCGGGCTGGACGCCGGTGCAGACGACTATCTGGTCAAACCGTTTGTTCTCGCCGAGTTGTTGGCCAGAGTGCGGGCGCTTGCGCGACGTAGTTACGGTTTTGAGAACGAGGCGATAGAGATTCGCGGATTATCGCTTCATGTACCGACGCGACGCGTGACCGTGAATGCACGGCATGTTGAGCTGACGGCAAGTGAATATGCGCTGCTTGAAACGTTGATGCTGCGTACTGACCGCGTGCTTACACGCAGTTTTCTGGAAGAGAGGATCTTCGGCGCAAAAGAAAATATGAGTAATGCGCTCGATGTGCATATGGGGAATTTGCGTCGCAAAATCGGCGACGGCTATGTGCGAACGGTGAGAGGCGTTGGATATGTCATTGATACCGTACCGATCGAGAAGGGGGCAGGTTGATGCGAAATTTTTGGCGCCATCTGAGAACCCCAACGTTCGTACGGCGAATTATGGTAGCTCAAATGCTACTGCTCACCCTGCTGTGGTGTCTTTTTCTGACTTATGTTTTGTGGGAGGACTTGCGTAGCCCCCCGATATTAACGGGCAGCAAGACGTACGAAACCCTTTTTACTGTGGTTGAGAGTATGGACGATCGCCCGCAGGAGCGAACGCATGTACTGGCCGCGCTCAGTAAGGCGGTGCGGGAAGATTATGGCGGCGGTGAAGATCCAGAACTCTCAATCAGCCTCATCGTGCGGAAGAATAAAGAGATAATTTATGTCTCTGATGGCGCGCCAGCCGGGGTAACAAACACCCGCTATGGAAAAATTGAGCGAATTCAGAGTGAAGGTCGCGCCTGGACCAGCCGTACCTTAAAGTCCGCGAACTCCGACACGGAGGTCACACTTATCACTCCTGCCGGAGGCTGGAACTTCTTTATCTACCTGAACTCGCGTGGCTACTACGTCATGCCGCTGCTGGTATGCATTCCTTTTCTTTTGTTTCCCGCGTGGCTGTCGATCCGCATTGCGATGCGCCCCTGGAATAAGGTGGTAAATGAAGTTTCTCTGCGCGCGCCGGACGATCTCTCGCCCTTAAAAGCCGTGCCAAAACACAGGGAGCTTCGGCAGATGGTCGACGCTGTAAATGGCTTTCTTGCCAGGGTACGAGAAAGCTCTGAACGGGAACGCGTTTTCATTGCCGATGCTGCCCACGAGCTGCGTACCCCGCTGGCTGCGATGCGAATCAACGTGGAAGCTTTGCAGTCCTATGTCAGCAGTGACAGCCAAAAAGAGTTGCTGGCAGGAATTATTCGCAGCAATAGCCGTGCGGCTCGTCTCGTCAATCAGTTGCTGCTGATGATGCACAGCGAAGCGCGCATTGACACGGTTATGGAGCCTGTGCCGCTGACGACGCTCATACAAGAGCGAATGGCCGGGCTGGCACCGCTCGCGGCTGAGCGCAGGATTGAGCTTGAATTCTATGCTGAAGATGAAATCTGGATAACAGGTGTCCGCGAACGGTTGATGTCGCTTGTCGATAACCTTATTGAAAATGCCGTGAAGTACAGCCCTGAGGGCGGGCGGGTCGAAGTGGAGTTACGATCCTTAGAAAAATCCACTCAGTTACGTGTTTCAGATGCCGGGCCCGGTATTCCCGTTGAATTGCGCGAGCGGGTGTTCGACCGGTTTTTTCGCGATCCTAATCAGATGCAAAGCGGGAGTGGGCTGGGGCTTGCCATCGTTAAAGCGGTTGCGCAGCAACACGACAGCAGCATAAGCCTCAATACGTCTGCAGAAGGTGGGCTGATGGTTACGGTTGATTTCCCTAACCACAAGTCCGCCTGAAAAAAGTACAACGTTGATCCTGGTCCGGCGGAGGGTATCTACCTGAATTATGGAGTTAAAAGTGAAATACGTTGCCCTGGCAAGCCTGTTATTTTCGCTATCGCTCAGCGGGTGCGCCATAACCGTCAGCGAACTAAAAAGCAGCCACTCCTCTTTTGACGGCAGTTTCATGAGCAAGGCCGGGGCTTCAGATATCTATCGAACCATCAGGCACATGGCAAGGCAGTGTCTCGAATATGAGGCATATTCAGGAAATCTGGTCATCGTATTAAGCGAGTTTGACAGTGAGCGCAAAAAAGGGGAGATCAATCAAAAGCTCCTTTCACAGGGGTTATTGATTAACAACACGCTAATTGAAATAGAAAGCCGCGATGGCGACAACGCGCAGGTAAGCCTCTACACCACCAAGAACCTCCTGAGCACGGGCATCCGCTCACCAAAAATAAGCGATATTAAGCGCTGGGCTGGCGGCGATAAAACGTGCTAGCACGACACTCGCGTATCACTCAGCACCATCGCGAAATGTCCCGGGTTATGTGGCTTGCGATACGTTGATTAACACACCGCAGTTTGCGTAATACCTTCATCAGGATGAAAACGACAGCGAACCTCCGCTTCTCGCGCTGAGCGGAGATGCCCGCCCATGGCTGACTGCTTCGTGCCATAAGCGAAAGTTGGAAACCATCACGCTATTAAATTCAGGAACTGATATCCATATTCCATCGTCAAAATTAATTATTGTGGGTTAAAATAGTGAGATACAGTATATAGTTAGCCGTAAGCCCACTTGCCAGTAAGTAAAGGATAAAAATTAATGATTTTTAAATTCTATGAAAAATACCCATCTTTAGATATTTCTCAGGTCTTTTGCGCGCGAATAGATCCTGAAATACGACTGAGTTCGGAATTACTCAAAAGCTTTTATTATTTGCTGTGGTTTCCCGGATATTTTGGGTTCAACTGGGATGCATTAAATGATTGTCTATGTGATTTAAGTTGGATTGATAGTAAAAAAATAGTCATCATTCATGAGAAACTCCCGGAGTTACTTGATGGGGAAAAGTGATTTATCTCGATATTCTTAGCCATGCCGTTTTATCCTGGCAAGATGATAACGCTCTTGATTTTGAAGTTTATTTTAAGCAGGAAGACAAACAGCAAATCGAAGAGTTACTTACGCTTGCAAAAAGAAATGAAGAGTCAAAGGGATAGTTCAAACATGCCAAAGCCATCTCCGTTTCAGCTTTAGCGCCTGCGTCGTGCTGTATGCCCCATGTAAAAAGATATTTACTAGTATTCTGGCGCATTAAGCTTCGGGTTCCCCTGAATGTCTCAATAAGTCATCGCACATGGTTTGTAACTCATTAAGTAGTCTTGATACATGGAAACCATCGCAAACGGCATGATGTACCTGGACGGCGAGCGGTAACAGTACTTTTTCACCTTGTTGGTAATATTTTCCAATCGTGAACATGGGGGCGAAAAAGTTCTGCATGTTTGCAATATTAATATTAAAGCCGGTAAAACTTACCCAGGGGTTTGCAGATACGAAAAATACGTTTTCCCGAGACTCTTCTTTAGGCAGATAGGATAGGTTATTGCCATAGCGTGCAACGTCTTCTGAATAAATATCCAGGAAGTGATGAATATTACCATCGTAGTGACTCCATAATGACGAAAAAGTCTCTGTTTCATCATGAAAAATCGTATAGCATGGGTGAATATCATTCCAGACGACAAGCTCATTGCCTTTTATAGCCATACGAAATTCTGTATGCTTGTTTACTATTTTAGCAATGAGGAAAATTAATGTAGGATAAATTTTCCAGCCAGCCGCCTTTATATGTTTTAACAACGCGGTAATATCTAATTGTACAGTTTGACTAAATGTACATTGAGCAAAGGTCTGAAATGCCTCAAAATGCTCCTTCCTTGCCCAACGAGATAAGTCGACAGTTGTATATTCTGGAGTTGTTTTTTTCATTTTTAGCCTTTGCTCACCAATAATGAATAATGTTTTTCCGGTAGCCTAAGGTTTTTCTATAAATTAATCAAGTGCATAGACCATGAATCTTCCTCGTAGCGAACGAAATTATTAAGAGCGAGTATGTCTATCTTCATACGGGAAGAAACAGTACGTAAATATTCAAATAATGAAAATAGATTGTGCAATATGCTGGTATTTTCGTAACGACAAAAAGTCGTAGAATATCTGCTTCTCGCTCAAAATGGCCTCTCATGCCTGTTCAAAGAGCAGGCTTAGCGGGTGATTTTCGTTATGTTAAAGAAGTGAGCGGATCGCAGCCATAACTCCCGACCTCTACCAGCAGATCTCACAGTGGCACCAGCCAC
Source organism: Kosakonia sp. YIM B13588 (assembly GCF_042788165.1). Classification (NCBI taxonomy): domain Bacteria; kingdom Pseudomonadati; phylum Pseudomonadota; class Gammaproteobacteria; order Enterobacterales; family Enterobacteriaceae; genus Kosakonia; species Kosakonia sp. YIM B13588. The sequence goes on from NZ_JBHZPO010000002.1 coordinate 354,341, forward strand.
CACGAGATATTTACTGCTGCTGTTTGTGAAGCTCACGCTGCGCAAGCTGTAAGGTGATTGTTTCGATACGCTCGGCCATTTCCCGGGTCAGCTCGGTCAACTGAGTATTTTGTTTAAGCAATTCCAGCAGTTGTGCCGACTGCTCCTCGGCGAGTGTCTGGCGTTTCGTCATTGCGTCGTCCAGATCTTCGCGGTGTTGTGCATCCGCCAGCGCATGCGCCTGATCTCGCTCCGCCTGGCGGGTTTGCGCCAGCAGGATCAGCGGCGCTGCGTAAGCCGCCTGAATACTGAACGCAAGGTTGAGGAGAATAAATGGATAGGGGTCAAACTTCACAACACCGGCAACGTTCAAAATAATCCACACGATCACTACGATAGTCTGTCCAATCAGAAATATCGGCGTACCAAAAAAACGAGCAAAGGCTTCTGCTTTCAACGCAAACCACTCATCGCCAAAAGTATGCGTAATACCTTTCAGGGGGCGATATAACCGAAATTTTTTATCTGTGTGCATATCATAAACTTCCTGCTGGGGGGAGGTTGCCAGTATCACCGAAACGTTTTTCATCATGGGGCACTAAAGGCCGGTCGTACAAAAATATACGTCACGGATGTTATACGTCAGGTAACGCGCCTGCATAAAGCGTATCAACTAGCTAATTCCATCCACATTATCCCATCGGCAACAAGATGGTTGATGGTTCGCGGCTGGCAAGCTCACCCGGAATACCTTGAATAATTACTGCAGATCCTGGCCTGCTCTCCATTTATCACACGCGCCGTGGGATAAACTGCGCTCTTTCGCTTCTCACTCCGGGCGCGCATTATGTCTTCTGGCGCTGCCCGCTTCGTGCCAGAAACGGATATAAGCGATCCGGAATTTTTAAGCCTGGAAGCAGCGGCAGGACCCAAAATCAGCTTTGTTATTATGGAATTAACACTTACTCATCAAGGTATATGACATGTCGTTTAAGGTACGTGAAGCTAACGCTAAGGATTACGATGCATGGTTAAGGCTCTGGAACGGATATTTGCAATTTTCTGGCAGTACGCTGAGCGATGACGTTACCTTATCGACCTGGCGTCGGGTGTTGTCTCCAGACTCTGATGTCATCTGCCGGCTTGCAGAAGCCGAACAGGGCGTGGTTGGTTTTGCGATGTGCGTGTTGCATGAGGGAACATGGGTAACAGAGCCTCATTGTTATCTTGAAGATCTTTTTGTTGATGAGCGTATGCGCGGCCTTGGTGCAGGAAAGGCGCTGATTGAGGCGATATGTGAGGAAGCCCGGACGAAGTCATGGTCGAAAGTCTATTGGGTTACCAGAGAGTCCAATCCTGCCAGGGCACTGTATGATAAGCTTGCCGTGCTGGATAATTTTGTCCGGTATACCGTCAAGCTGTAAATACAGCAATATCTCAACCCACATTCCAGGCTTCGGGCAAATCGCCGTCCGATGATATGTTCAGGGGCGGCCTTGCGCCAGATGCGAAAATCGCTAATCCCTTATCACTCTTTTCAACAGCTTGTAGTGCCGTTTATTTATTAAAAATGGCACTAACGGAAAGATGTCATTCAGCCTCCTCATGTATATCTCCATCTCACATACTCATTAAAAAAGGGTGCATGAAGATGCTGAGAGGCAAAAGAGCGGTTATTACTGGTGGCGGCGGGGGATTTGGCCAGGCGCTTTGCGTGTGGTTAGCGCGAGAGGGCGTCGAGGTGGATTTTTGCGCGCGGCGGGCTGAGGATATGCAAAAAACCTGCAGCATCATTACTGCCGAAGGCGGCATTGCAAAAGGGTATATCTGCGATTTAACCCGACCGGAGTCCCTTTCTTCGTTTTCTTCACAGCTATTAACTTCAGACAAGCCCATCGACATTTTAATTCTCAATGCCGCTCAGTGGTTGTCAGGGACGTTAGACGATCAGGCTGAGACAGAAATTATCACCACCATCAGTTCAGGACTTACGGGTTCGATTTTACTGACCCAGGCATTGCTGCCCGGCTTAAGACGTTCAGACAGTGCTGATATCGTCTCCATTATCTCTTCATGCGGGATCCCGAATTTTACCGATTCAATTGCCCATCCCGCTTTTTTTGCCAGCAAACATGGGCTTAGCGGGTTTACAACGAAACTGTCGCAGCAGTTATCTGAAGAAAATATACGCGTTACCGGGCTGTACCCACCGGATTTCGAACTGACCGGGTTAGATACGGCTGTCGATAAGCACTCCAGAATGGGGGAACGACTGCTGGATGGGCGATCGATCTGGGAAACGATTCGTTTTGTGCTGACTCAACCGCGTAGTTGCCATATAAGCAGCATCTACTTTCAGGGGCCAACTCGCGAAGACATGAGTGGTAGGGGCTGAGTCCGCTGACGCTAAACAGAACGGCCACCGTCCACTAAAGGCCGTTTATTTACAGTAGGGATGCTTCAGTGACTGCAAATCACTTGTCCGTAATCGCCATATAAAGTTAAGGTAATAGCCTGTAATTATCACTTGCGGCCCATAATTCAGATGCGTAGATCAACGGATTATGTCCTTAAAGAGCAACAGCTTTTCCGCGACAAGCGTTTTATTTTTCTCGGCGAATCCATACATGGCGTAGCGGAATATACTCAATTAAGAAAAGATATAGCAGAGCGCTATTTTAAAAAATCGGCTGTATTGATATTTGAAGCGGATAGTAAAGGGATGCTATTTTCGCATCAACATAATGAACCTGCCATTTGCCGACTTCAAAACTTTCCCGGAATATTACGTACGCAGGAAACCTTAAATTTACTAACATGGGCAATATCAAGGCAAATTCCTTGCCTTGGAATTGACTGCATTCCTCGTCGAGCTGTAACTGAATTCACCCCGGAATGGCAATCCATTCAACAACGAAAAATTAATGAATATTTGAAGGCCAGATCGGGAATAAACTTTTTTGCATGGCGTGACTTCAATATGGCTGAAAATTTGATCAACTTAACTTCAGCGTATCCTGGACACCGGATGTTAATAATGCTTCACAATCTCCATATAAAACGGCGCGGTAGCCTTGAGAAAGCAGAATTACAGTTAAAATCCGTACGAGAATATTTTGAGGACGCATTTCCTTTGCAAAGTCATTCCATTGCTCAGCTTGCCCAACGTGGCAGTGCTTTACACAATGATTTAACGCTATTTGATTTTCAAATTACCGATCCTCTTTCTGTCGAACTTTTATCCGGTGCGGCTGCGTACACTTTGCTTACAACGGAACAAATACCTGATGCCAGCATTGCATGGCATCATGCTTTCGAACGTGAAACCATCACACCCAAAAATCAGTATGAGGGGTGTTTTATCTTTAAAGATGTGCATCCCCCGATAATTATTTAATCATAGAATTCAGAGCATTATGCATAACCTCGCTTAGCCAGCACAGCATTTCAGGCTTTGCGAGCGGCTTCATGCGAAAACTGATGCCCATACGATTAATGGCATTCATAGTGGCAATAACAATGGTCAGTTCAACCAGATTTTTTTCATCGAATACAGAAAGCGCTGCGGAATAGGCTTTATCGCAAGCGTGAGTTTCACTGATAAGGGTAATTTCTTCTGCCCATGCGAGCGCCGCTTGCTATGTATCCGAGAATAAATAGCTCGCTTCTCGCCAGACAGGCACCAGGCCTATCTTTTCGACGGACATACCAGCCTTGATAAGGTCGCGAGTATGTATATCGATACAATGCGCACAACCATTAATCTGTGAAACTTTTAAAAAGATTAAATGAATAAGATCCGCGGGTAAATTTGTCCCGGTAGTAGTGTAATGATGGAGCGCTCCGATAGCATTTCCACCTTCAGCAGAAACCTGAAACCAGTTTGGACGTTTCATCCCTGTCATTATTTCTGAGAAAATGGTTGACGAGGTAGAACGATCGTTCTACCTTTATCGCATGAACAAGAAAACGACCGATACACGAGAAAAAATCCTGTCTAGCGCAGAGCAATTGATCTATCAAAACGGTATTCATGCCACCGGCATGGACCTTCTGGTCAAGACCTCAGGCGTAGCAAGGAAAAGTATTTATCGCTATTTCGCGACCAAGGATGACGTGGCTGCCGCCGCGTTGAATGAACGTGATGAACGCTGGATGCACTGGTTCAGAACTGAATCTGATAAAGGCGATACCCCTCAGGATCGCATTTTGAATATGTTCACAGTTCTCAGGAGCTGGTTTGAATCAGAAGGCTTTCGTGGTTGTGCATTTATCAACACAGCTGGAGAAGTAGGTGACCCAGACGATCCCGTTCGCCAGATAGCAAAGCTGCATAAACAAAAATTGCTGGATTACACGCTCGAACTCACAGAGCAATTAAATATCGAGCAACCTGCCGCGCTGGCCAGACAGCTACTGATTCTGATGGAAGGTGCTATCACCATGTCGTACGTAATGGGGGATTGCAGCGCCGCCGACAGCGCACAGGACGTTGCGAAACTCTTGCTGGAACAGGCCTCTTCATAACGCCTGCGTATCAAAAAATAACGTCTACTGATATATCCGAATTTACAGGAGGCTTTACCATGTCCGAAACACAAACTCGCCCGCCACTTCCTCCTTTCACTCGCGAATCGGCGATTGAAAAAGTGCGGCTCGCTGAAGATGGCTGGAACAGCCGCGATGCCGAAAAAGTCTCACTGGCGTACTCACTGGATACCAAATGGCGTAACCGCGCCGAGTTTGCCAATAATCGTGAAGAGGCCGAAGCATTCCTTGCCCGTAAATGGAAAAAGGAGCTTGAGTATCGTCTTATTAAAGAGTTATGGGCGTTTGACGGCAACCGCATTGCGGTCCGGTACGCTTACGAATGGCGTGATGACTCAGGCAACTGGTTCCGCTCTTACGGCAACGAAAACTGGGAATTTGAAGCCGATGGCCTGATGAAACGTCGCTTCGCCTGTATCAACGACATGCCTATCAAAGAGAGCGAACGCAAGTTCCACTGGCCGCTGGGACGTCGTCCGGATGACCATCCGGGGCTGTCGGAACTGGGTCTGTAAATTTGTCGCTAAGCCCCCGGATACTGTGGTAGCCAAGGGCTTTTTCTCAACGCAAAAGTAACGCCGGATGTTCATTCAAATCAGGACTCAATTCCGTTGAGGTGAATGTCGTCATGCGTTTGACTGGCCGTAACGTGACGCAAGTTTGTCGAGAAAGGTGAATAATTTCCTGTTCATTTCACTGTAATCATTCGCCCGTAGTTCGTCTTGCGACTGGACAAAACGATAATCAGCGGCGCGGCGTAAATCGTTGTCGGAATGGGCAATCAATAATTCGACGACCTCCGGCGTCAGTTCCATGTGGCACTGAAACCCGTAAACCCGATCAGAATACGCGACTATCTGACGTGGGCATCCCTCGCTCCAGGCGATAATTTCCGCCTCAGGCGTAAGCCCCGGCATATCGTTATGCCAGTGACCAACGTCAAGGGTATTGCCGAAGTGAGAGAACATCTCGTTCATCGCACCTTTCTCGGTCATAAAAATGGGAAACGTGCCAATCTCTTTTTCCGGACTGTGAGCAAAAGGGGCACCCAATGCTTCGCCAATCAGTTGAGCGCCCAGGCAAACACCGATGACGGCTTTACCTGAATTCACCGCCGAGGCAATCAGCGCCTGCTCAGCGTGAGAATCAAAATGCGCGCACTCTTCCACACTGACGGAGGGATCCTGTGGGCCGCCCATGACCACCAGCAGATCGATGTCCTGTGCATCGGCGGGAAGTGGTTGACCGGCATAAACGCGGGAAAAGGTTATCTGATGGCCGCGGCGCGTGGCCCAGGTTTCGTAAGCGCCGGGCGCTTCGAAACGTTCATGAACAATGAAATGTACTCGCACAGATGTATGCTCCTGTAATAGGGGTCATAAAGTTAATTAAGTGCACGTTACCCGCCAACATTATCGCGCGGGTAAGATCAGCCAGGTCATGGTAAACAAGAGGTTCTTATCTGAAATGCCAGTCAGCATTGATAAAACGCCAAGACATGATGAAGCGACGGGTTGGTCAGGAACGGCCATTTCTTACCGCCGTGGAGAGGTCGATCCCGCGCATTACCATCTTGAAGGGCAGCTATTATTTGCTACCAGAGGCGTTATGCTGGTTGAAGCCGCTGACAGACAGTGGGTTATTCCCCCGCAGCGCGCCCTCTGGATCCCACCGCTTATGGTTCACTCTTACAGCGTTCTGTCAGACACGGAATTACGGGCTGTCTACGTCAGCAGTAGCCTGATTGCGGCTTGTACAAACTTCAGCAGGAACAGCCAGGTTCATACCATTAGCGCGACGCCACTGGTGAAAGAGCTCATAAATGGCCTTTTTACGGGTGAATATAACGCGCCGATAAAGCGAAAAATGGCGCTTTTACTGCTGGAAATTCTCAGCGAGACACCCTCCGGGGGCGCAGAACTTCCCATGCCGCGTGATGAACGTTTATTTCGTGCCGCAAGAGAGCTGGTGTTCAACCATCGCTGGAACACGTCAATGATTGACCTGGCTGACATTGCGAACATGTCGGAACGGACTTTTTCTCGCCAGTTTTTACGAGACACCGGGTTCAGCTTCCGGACATGGAAACAGCGAGCCAGGATATACGCATCCTTAGATCTGCTCGCTGATAACGTCTCCGTGAAACAGATCGCCTATCAGCTCGGCTTCTCATGCCCTGCGGCGTTTTCTGCGGCGTTCCGTTCTGTAATGGGAACAACGGCCGGTGAGTTTTAACCTGAGTACGGCGGGAAAGTGAAATAACGACCGGTAATCAATGCCGGTATCAGTCAAAGTAGGGTTTTAACATTTCTTCAGTCCAGTTCATAAACGCTCTTACACGCTGCGACAAGTTGCGCCGGTGCGCGACAACAAAAAACGCAGTGAGCGGCGCGGGACGAAAATTTGGCAACACTTCAACCAGCGCACCGCTTTTGATATGGGGTAAGAGTGAGGAATAACCGCCCTGAATTAAGCCTAACCCCGCCAGTCCCGCCTCATGATAAGCCGGTACGCTGTTGACTCTCACTGTGCCTGGTAACATCAATGACTGGTAACCCTCGCCTGCCGGATACTCCCATCCGTCAGGTTTCGAACCAAAGTTACGCATATAATGAACCATCCTGTGCCCTTGACTGAGAAGATCTTCAATCGTCTGCGGAACACCGAAACGATCTAGATAACCGGGGCTGGCCGCGTTGATCATGCGCAGATGCCCCAATGGTCGTGCAATAAGCGTTTCATCAACAATGGGGCCGAGGCGCACAACGCAGTCAAACCCTTCCTGCACCAGATCGACACGGCGGTCAGTACTTGAAAGCTCGATTTCCAGTTCAGGATGTACTTCCAGCAGCTGCGGCAGAGCAGGGATGACCACGCTTTGTGCCAGTACCGCCGGCATATCAACGCGTATCCTTCCCCTTAATGACTGACCGCCGTGAGAGAACATGGATTTCAGTTCCTCAGCCTCCGAGAGAAAGTCGCGGGCGCGCGAATAAAAAACCCGTCCGTCTTCAGTTAGCTGTACCGTCCGCGTTGTCCGGTGCAGTAGCGTAGCGCCAATTTCTTGCTCGAGTTCACGTACCACCAGTGAAGCGCGTCCTTTCTGGATACCCAGACTTTCGGCTGCCTGCGTAAAGCTCTTCATTTCCGCCACACGCGCAAAAATGATCAGGGGCTCCAGATTTTTCATTGTTCACCTCTTGGGTAACAGTACGTTATTTTTACCGCTATTTATGGTCATATTAATACTTAATAGACTGCTTTCACACCGCGTATCCCGCATAACGCTGTGTGAAGGCATTGAAGATGATTCATCCCCTGAAAACGACTTTACGTTCTCACCTGTTTATGTACTTACGCTGGAATACCCAGCCCTAACGAAGGATAAAACCCATGAATAAAGGTTATCTCATCGCTCATGTAACCGTTTCAGACCCTGTTGCCTACGCTGAATATGCCAGAGCGGCCGCAGCGGCCATGGAGAATTTCAATCCGAAGATCATTGCCTGGTCCGGGCAGTACGAAAACCTTGAGGGAGAGTCTCATGAACGGCATGTCGTTTTTGAGTTCGATTCTTTTGCCGACGCTAAACGTTTTTATGAAAGCCCGGAATATCAGGCAGCAAGATCGCTACGTTCAGATGCCGCCAGCGGAACGTTTGTACTGGTTGAAGGCACCGGGCTTTAACGCCCAGGGTTTCATGTCCGTGAGTTCAATGGGTAGAGTCAATTCGACCCTCAAATAAGGGTGAGGTTAAACCCCCCGGTATCCCGATAAACAGGATGGCCTGCTATCGCGAACATTGACGCCATATCCACGCTGCCGGTGACGCTTCGTTCAGTTCATCGTCACGCTTGCATATGGCATCGACTGTGGTGGCAAGCCGATCTTGCTGTCACAGGATCTCCCGCAGCCAGGTATCCTCCTCCTGCACAAGGCGCACGGGATTATTGCCCAGCCATGCTGATTAGCGGGTTCTGATTAACCTCCCTTAAACCAACTTTTGAGGGGGAATATTCACATAAATCTCTCTGCACCACCGGATGCTTCAATGGTCTGCCCGGTAACAAACTGATTCCTTTCGGAGAGCAGAAAGGCGGCAATTGCCGCAATATCTTCAGGCAGCCCAAAGCGGCCTACCGGGGTTTTCTCTTTTCCCAGCAATGCCATTACTTCGTCGTCGGTTTTATCGGCCAGTTCAGGGCGGCGATGGCGGACATTCGGCAACATATTCTGCGCCCAGTTATCCGTCGCGACAGCGCCCACGCCAATCGCGTTAACCAGAATGCTCTCCGCCGCCACGCTCAGAGCAAGGCTTCGGGTCAGGTTGTTGATAGCCGCGCTCAGTGCATGTGAGACGGTAAGTTGCGGGTTTGGATAGATACCGCCAATAGAGGAAATATTGACAATACGCCCCCAGTTTCGTCTCTGCATCCCGGGTATCACTGCTTTGCAAAAGCGTCTCATGGCAGAAAACTTGGTCTCAGTCATGAGCTGCCAGTCCTCTTCGGAGGTGGTTAACAGCGTGCCCGCATGGGCTTTCCCGGCATTATTCACCAGCAGATCAACGTGCCCAAAAACCTTTCCCGCTTGTTCAACAACCCGCGAAGGCAGGCCGGGATCGGTCACATCCCCGGCAACAGGCAGCGTCGAAACACCATACTTCTCGGCGATCTTTTTCGCCGCCAGGATGAGGTCCGGTTCTTGTCTGGAAACCATCACGACATGCACCCCATTTGCAGCCAGCTCTTCACAAATACTGAAACCAATCCCGGTTCGCGCGCCGGTTACCAGGGCCACTTTTCCTGTCAGTTTTAAATCCATTTGTTACTCCTCACACTCAGCACCGTTAATAACATGAGAACTATTTCTCACCGATCGCGATTTCAGACGCTTGTGCCACATAATTCAGACGTCTGAAAAAAACGCGCAAAGCGTTGGGAACCGCCTCTGCTTATGCTGCAAAAAAGAGTGAATGTAGAGCGAGGTATGATCAGTGCGTACGGAGAACCCTGAGCTTTCATCAGCCAGAATTCTGATGCTGGCGATTATTTGCTGCATTGTGGTCGCGAATATTTATTTTAATCAATCCGTTCTGAACCTGATCGCGGCTAGCTTTCCTCATGAATGGGCTGCTGTTTCGTTGATTCCCATGGCCACCCAGTTAGGCTATGCGGCGGGTTTATTCTTGCTGATCCCCTTAGGTGATTATATTGAGCGCCAGCGGCTAATCCTGCGCCAGGCTCAGGTGCTCTTCCTGGCGCTGATCGGCATGATGTTAGCCCCAACGGCGGCAGTGCTGGGTGTGCTTCTCTTTCCTGACGGGGATGGCGGCAACCGTGGCTCAACAAATCGTGCCGCTTGCTGCCTCTCTTTCGAAAGTCTCTTCGCGGGGCAAAACAGTAGGCACCGTGATGAGCGGCGTCCTCGCGGGCATTCTTGCTGGTCGGGCTATCGGAGGCCTTATCGGTCAGTATTTCGACTGGCGTGGTGTCTTTTTATCCGGCGCGGTCATGACATTGCTGGCGCTATTTTTCATCGCGCGCATTTTGCCTTCTCAGTCATTGCCGACACCCACGTTTCATTATCCGGCGGTGTTACGTTCATTAGGTGAACTGTGGAAAAGCGAGCCGCAGGTGCGTGATGCAACACTGACACAAGCCATGCTGTTTGCCTCCTTCAGCATGCTGTGGACCGTGCTCCCTTTCTGGTTAGCGCATCGCTACGATTATGGGGCTGGGGTCACCGGAAGCCTTGCTGCACTGGGGTTAATCGGTATTTTGTGTGCGCCTCTGGCAGGCAGTTTCAGCGATCGCCAGGGACCCTTCCGGATGGTGGTTTTGGGTGTGTTACTCATGCTGTTTGCCTGGGTTGTTCTCTGGGCCTGGAACAGCATGGCGGGTTTGGTGGTGGGCATTTTATTGCTGGATGCGGGTGAGCAATGTGTACTGATAGCGAACCAGCACACAATTTATTCTTTGCGCCCGGATGCCAGAAACCGTCTTAATACACTCTTTATGAGCATCATGTTTATGGGCGGGGCAGGCGGTTCACTGGCTGCCGCCTGGGTGTGGGAGACCACGCATAGCTGGACGCTGATCGCTTCAGCGGGTGCCGGGCTCGTGATGATGGGGATGTTAATTGCGGTCCGACGTCAACATTCACGTTCCCAGGCGGGCACATAGTGCGATAGCCTTTCTGACATCCGTTGCCCTGTCTGAACCATCGACATCATGTAAAACATCTTCGATTAACTGCTTAGCCGCTAATGTTTCCCCGGCTTGCGCCTGCAATGTAGCCAGTGAATAAGCAATGCGCAGAGCCCAGCCGTGCGCCTGCTGCTGACGTGATTTGCGCAGCGCCTGTTCCAGCAACGGGCGCTGCTCCTGGGGCGGCAATTGCGTGGCGGAAAGGCGCATTAGCTCAGGCGCGCACCAGTTTTCAGGATCCAACGTGGCGGTTTGCTGCGCCAGGCGGGTATCAATTTCCGACAACAAGGGCGAGTATTGCCAGTCCAGCCCCATTGCTCGCAATGAGCTAAACAGCGTGGTTTGACTCACATCGCTATGGCTGAACTGTTTGGCCCAGACAAGAAACAGCTCGCCATAGGTTTTCCAGAAATAGAGATCGTGTTTTTCTGCCAGACGAATCAGCCAGTTTGCGGCCTTTATCACCCAGCGTGGATTGCGATCCAGCGCGGCTGTCATACAGGCACCTTCCGCCAGGGCGCAGCAAAGCGAACAGGCATGCTGTAAATGCGCGGCTTTCTTCACACTGCGCCATGCCATCCGTTTTGCGGCTTTATACTCACCTTGTACCCAGAGCAAACGAGACAGAAAAGCCAGACCGGCTATCTCCTGATCAAGACCAAAACGGAAAGCGCGGCTTACGCTCTCCCGATCGTACCAGGCCAGGGATTGCTGCAAGTAATGACGACCAGCGACATGCTGACCTGAGAAATGCAGCGATACGCCGAGAATACGCAGCCCGGTAGCCTGCGCTTCTGCGTCATTGATGGCCCGGGCGAGTTCATACATCGACTGCGCATGCTGACGTGATTTATTCAGTTCGCCCGTGCGCAGGCAATACAGCCATAAGCCGTAATGCGCCTGTAAACGTATCTCGTTGTCGTCGAGCTTTTCTGCCAGTGTCAGTGCGGTTTGCCAGGCTGAATAGGTTTGCGATGTCGGGCCTTTTGCCCAGGTCGAGGCCTTACCCGCTGCGGCACAGAGGTGCATTCTCTGGCGTTGTGTTAAGACAATCTGCGAATTTTTTTCATCTAACAGCGGGTAAATATGACGCTGACATTCATCATAAAGTGAATATTCAATCCAGAACGGCGTCATCGCCTGTAAGATCTCAAGCCCCGTAGTGGTATCTCGCCCGTCAGTTAATGTCTGCTGTAAAACACGCCGCAAATCATTAAGGATGTAGCTATAGCGTTCCCGCCACTGTTCCGTTGCCAGCATCAGCCAGTCATTGCAGGCCTGCGCCACCAGAACTTTATAATAATCGACAAAACGGGCCATAAGTCCGTCATATTCCCCCGCTTGCATGAGTTTATTGCAGGCGAACTGGCGCATGGTTTCCAGCAAACGAAAACGGGTTACAGGCACCTGACTGGTGGCCTGAATCAGTGACAGGGACAGCAACCGTTGCAGATCGTCAATAACCTGCCAGCCGTGCTTGTCGTGAGTCTCAAGAAAATCATTAACTGATTTCACACTGAACGTATCGGTAAAAATGCCCAGCGTTCTGAATAACTGCTGCTCGTGCGCGTTGAGTAACTGATACGTCCACTCCAGCGTAGTCACTATTTTCTGGTGCCGGGGAACCCGCGAATTGTGCGTATTGCTTAGTAGCTGGAAACGATCCTCCAGTCGGCTATAAATCTCACTGACGCTCATGACAGGCAGACGAGAGGCGGCAAGTTCAATGGCTAACGGTAAGCCATCAAGATGGCGGCATAATTCGCCAATCATCGACAGCTCGCTGTCTGAGGGATGGAAATCGTGCTGGTTGGCCTGCACACGCTCGATAAAAAGACGAACGCTGGCAAAAGACATTAACGCCGGGTTATCGGTAATTTTCCTTTCCGGAACTGGCAATGGCGGCAGTAAATATTGTTGCTCGCCAGCAATCTGCAATGCCAGCTGGCTGGTCAGCAGCAGTTTGATATGGGGAGCCAGCGTCAGGAGTAACGTTATGACGGGCTCCAGCGCATTAATGACGTGTTCGCCGTTATCGATCAGCAGTAAACACCGACGCCGCGCAAGCTTCTGGCGTAAATCGGCATCTTGCTCAACGGCCGCCAGCGGAAGGTGTAACGCCTGTGAAAAAACCGAGAGCAAGCCGGATGCTTCGGTGATATGCGCCAGTTCTGCCACGCATATGCCATCAGGAAAATGCGTGTGCACAAGATTGACGACTTCCCACGCCAGACGCGTTTTCCCTACGCCGCCAGAACCGGTAATCGTCACCAGTTGGTGGTGATTTAGCAAGGCGCAGACGTCCTGCACGGCCTTATCACGCCCTAAAATCGATGCCAGAACAGGGGAAACAACCGGGGCAGGTAGTGCGGACTTAGGGAGAGCCTGCAACGGTACACTATGGGTGTTAAAGCGGTAGCCCCAACCAAACTCAGTAACAAGCAGATGCCGGTCATGGCCCAGTACGCGGCGTATAGCGGAAATATGTGCCTGAAGATTATTTTCTTCGACAATTTCATTTCCCCATACCTGAGTAAGTAAAGCCTCTTTGCTTACCGCTTTACCTTCAGCTTTCAGCAGAACAACCAGAACATCAAACGCTCTGGCCGAAATTCTTACTGGCTTACCCCGGTGCAACAGGATCCTTAGCTGAGGCCAGATTTGCCACTCAGCAAAGTGAATCTCATCGGCTGTTATCATGGTTTGAGATCTTTAGTTTTTGACCGTCACGACATCATACTGTGCGCAGAAAGCCATTTCATGAAAGTCATTATCAGAATCAGGTCATGCAGGATATGTCCTGCCCGATCTGTGTTTAGCCCGCGCTACCCTGAACCGCGCATGATTATAGAACCGCAGCCTGACGCTACCATAGCCCGGTGATGCATCCTGTGGCTGAAAAGAATCATCCTGCAAGCCTTGATGCATCGTTTTTGTCCGAAAAGCGCTCAAGTTATCCGGTTTTATGCCGTTAGTTATAGCGTTGTACGAATTCACATCAATAAGCGCAGCGATCTTTTCCGCAGTGTTCCGGGTTGTGAGGTGTTACGGGAAAAGCTGTGTAGGCTCACCGGGGATCCACTTTACATCTCAGGTCATGGGGAAATGGATTTTATGATCATCAATACATCCACAGTAAAATACACACAGACGCAAAGCACCTCTGACGATATTTCAAAAGCGACGAGCTCTCAGCCTGTACAGACGTCAAATAAGACGCCAGCAGCATCAGGGCAAACGACTCTCAGCGGGATGGGGCTGCTGATGTCCCGTCTGTTCGGTAATACGGACAGCAATCCGCCCGTACAAACCCAACTGACGAAAGACACGATGGGCATGTCTGCAGTTAATTTTCTGACCAATAATGACCGCAACACACTGGCCGGGTTGTATGCGCAGGCACAGCAACAGGGAACGGATCTGCGTTATGTGGACGATCTCGCCCGCGATTTAGGTGATTACCGTATGTTTAATGGCGTGATGGCAAACCTGAACGACGGCAATATGTATGACAATGGCGGGCATGTACTGACCTACAAATTTATCGCAGAAGATGAGGCGACAGCATCACGTATTCTGAACGGAGCTAACCTGTCTGGCTCCGCTCTGGATGAAGGTTTTTTACGCTATGAACTGGACCCCGGCTATTCTCCAACGCATTTGGCAAATTTTAACTTTATTGAAAGCATCGTTAATCAGTCCGGCAAAAATGCCGCTGGCATGGAACAGGTTTCCGACGCGCAGTTTTCGGTCTATCAGCAAAAAGGGAATCAAAACTTTATTGTTGAGGCGGCCAGTGAGGTGACGTTGAAAACACCGGAGCCTGATTTCGGCAGCGTAAATGGTAAATTCTTTGTTACCGCAACCGGGCTGAAACATGGCTTCCGTCTGGAAGGGGGGAAAGTGGTGCAGCATCCCGTAGACTTGTTCCAGAATCTGTCAAAAACGCCAAAAACCTTACTGGAATATTTTTTGAAAGCTGACACGGCTGACAAAAAGACTCTCGATATTTCACAGCCACTTTTCAATTTTTTCTATGCTGCTGAGCCTTTCGGAGAAAAGCAGGAATAACAGATGATTACTCAGTCGCGGAGAGGCGTGAATGGCTACGCTGATTACGATTGAACCGTTTTCTATGGGGTATTAACAGTTACAGTCGTGCCCGACTTTACGTCCTGAGAACGGAATAAGTAAAAAAAGAAATAAAACTGGAAAGAAGAATGGATAATTTAATATGGCCATTTGAAAACCAGCCAAATACGGCAGTCATAGCGAACAGAAAAATTATCTCTTTTGAAGAATGGATAGCGTTTGTTTCCCATGATAATGAAGATGGAGCAGGGCAATTTCATACTCATCCTTCAGTACCGCTGTGTGAAGTAGATGCAATGCTGGTTAGCCTACAAAATATTGTTAGCCTGGATCGTTCGCTCATCGCTTTAGCCGATCTTCTATTGGGAAAATGACTATCTATCTCTGTCCGTAGGGGACGTGAATTATTGCCTACATTTCAATCTGCCGTTTCGCGAGTGCATATCTTGCTGCGTTTGATGCCCATTCATCGGATTGGTCCTGATATTCAATCTCTGCCTCTGTTATCGGCGTTACACGAATCAGTGGGACTGAACCGAAAGGCAAATCCTCAATCTGACGACCATCACGACTGAGAATGATCCGGGTCATTGGCTTATAGTCGTCCGTAAGAGAGCAAAACAGGATGGCTCCATATTTTTCAACATCAGCGGCGATCTGAAAGCCATCGGCAACGAGATCCCCCACGCCAATTAATAAATCAGCCCACTCATCAATTTGATGGCTGGTAATATCCGAAACATCCAACTCCATGAAAAGTTCGCATTCTACGCCGTTTTCCGAGTCTGCAACGCCAGCCCAGGGCGTCGAGAGGCCATCGGTGGCCAGCGTTAATTGGGGGCCGCTCTTAATGCTGAGCACCCGGCGATGGGGGCCGAACCATTTCGTCTGGTTGTGCACGTTTGCCTCACCCCGGTCAGCGGTAAAGCAATCTGACACATCGCCATGCTTTTTCCAGAACGATAGCCTTGCGACAGCAGCAACCTCATAAACCGGACTCTGAGGACCGCGCGGCACAATTGTCTCATCGAATATTGTGTCAACCGTAACGCGACCCCGCATTAACGGTATTTTAGATCTCGTCCAGCGAACAATAACCTTATTAAAAGGCTGTATCCGTGATGTTTCGAGTTTATCGACAACGTTGCGGACCCTCTGAAAAGCCTGGTCACTAGCAGTAACGTGACGCCCGTCGCCATTCATATAGCCTCCGCTTTGCGAGGCGACTCCAGCCTGTTCCGTGATGAACACCCATTCGCCGCTCACAGCGCCAGCGGGTGCTTTGTCTAAGGCCGGGCGTAAGTCCCTTGCCGCATCAGAGTTTGAATATGCAGTCATGTCTGTCCTTCAGCTTCATGCCTTTTGTATCTGTTACCTTGCCTGACAAAAAAGTATAAACGTGCATGTTGCTGTCCGTACCGTTTAGTTTCATCAGAATGTACGCATCTTGATGAAAATGATATGGATATCAGCAAAATAAATTCATCCATGGAATAACGCGTTACGACGATATTATCTTTTATAGAAACAAAGCGTGGCATTTTAAAAATGTGAGCGGCAGATCGTTTTTTTCTAAAACGTCATTTTGTCCTATGCAATGCGCTTTTATATGAAACCGTGGCACGATTTAAATTAAAGAATTTCAAATAAATGTCGTTATTACTCTTAATTCAATCAGATAGAGTGCTGCTATTATGACATGGAAAAACACCCAAGGCCGAATAGGCCTGCTGCTTATAAGCTTTTTCGTTATCTTATTGATAGTAACCTATATTGTTATCAAGCTATTCGTCTCCCCGCAGATTATTGAAACTGAAACCAAAAATATTCAGGCGACGGTTGAATTACAAAGTAACGCGATTAAAGAGCAGATGAACCGTGTTAAGGCTCAGCAACGCTCCATCACTGAACTGGTTGTCGGTCTGCAAAGTGAGCAAATCGACGGATTATTACCGCACCTGGTTAACCAATACGGGGATTTAAACGTATTCGGCGGTGGGATTTGGCCTCTTCCTGGTCAGCGCGATCCGGCCCGGGACAAATTCAGTACCTTCTATGCCCGCGACGGAGGCGGCAATCTGCAGGTCAACACCGTCTGGAACCAGCCGGAATCGGCAAAATACTGGGAGCAGCCCTGGTATAAAGACGGCATGAATGCGCCGAAAGGCGAGTGTGCGTGGGCGAAAGCCTATCAGGATGCGGCGAGTCCGCAGCCTCGCACTAACTGTGCAATGGCGATCTGGAAAGACGGCAAAGTCTGGGGCGTGGCGACCATCGACGTGACGCTGGGCTTCTTTAACCAGCTGGCTGTCGACATGGGCAAAGCGGTAAACGGCAGCGTACTGATTGTTGAAGCGGACGGCAAAATCGTCGGTAACGGCTCTTCCGTACAGGATAAACCTGCGCTCTCAAACGTCCGCGATCTCGGTATTCCGGCGGCGGCACCGTTAGTTAGCCTGTTAGGCCAGGGAAAAACAACGGAAGTGCGCGGGAGCTACGAGGGTGAAGACGGGGCGCATTCGCTATTCGTTCTGCCCATCAGCGGCAGTCCGTGGTTCATGGCGGTTGATATTCCGAGCAGCCACCTGGTGAGTATGTCTGACGCTATTATGACCAAACTCACCATCGTGCAGGCAATTATCGGAATTCTTATCGTCTTTATCATGATGATTATTGTGCGCAATATTTTCCATAATGTGACGTTGCTCAATCGTAATATTGAAGCGCTTTCCAGCGGCGGTGCGGATTTAACGCAGCGTCTTGCGCAAAGTAAGAGCCCGGAATTTAACGCCATTATCAACAACTTCAATAAGTTTATTTCCTTCCTTAATGAGCTTATGCAGCAGGTAGGGAATAGCACGATGGCGATTTCATCGGCTTCGCGCCAGATTGCCAGCGGTAACATGAACCTCTCTTCGCGCACCGAAGATCAATCGGCCTCGATCGTGGAAACGGCAGCTTCTATGGAAGAACTGACCAGCACCGTGCGCCTTAACGCAGAGAACGCGTTACAGGCGAACAAACTGGCGGAAGAGGCTTCGGCGGTGGCGAAACAAGGGGCCAGTGTGGTTAACAACGTGGTTTCCACGATGAATAACATCAACGAGTCCTCCTCTAAAGTGGTGGAAATTATCAGTGTGATTGACGGCATTGCCTTCCAGACCAACATCCTGGCGCTTAACGCAGCTGTAGAGGCGGCAAGGGCGGGTGAGCACGGGCGTGGCTTCGCTGTGGTGGCCGGTGAAGTTCGTTCACTGGCGCAGCGCAGTGCCCGCTCAGCTCAGGAGATCAAAAAACTGATTGAAGAGTCGGTGAGCAGCATTGAGCAAGGCAGTGGACTGGTTCGTCAGGCGGGGACAACGATGGACGGCCTGATGGAAAAAGTTGAAAGCGTGGGCGTGCTGATCTCAGAAATCAGCTCTTCCAGCGATGAACAAAGTCGTGGGATTGCCCAGATCAACATCGCCATCAACCAGCTCGATAGCGCCACGCAGCAGAATGCGGCGCTGGTGGAAGAGGTGGCGGCGGCCGCGCAGTCGATGGAAGAACAAACCGTCCAGCTCGAAAACGTGGTTGGTAGCTTCAAGCTCTGACATAAAAATAGCCGACTCTGCAGAGTCGGCTTTCTTATGACTTGCGTCAGTCACTTATCCTTTCCGTTCATGCCCGCTTCGCATTTCCCTTGGTGTAAAAATCCCTTCGCACGACTCTATTTTTACTGAACAGTTAATTGCCGCAGATTCGTAGTTATCTTTCCGTTTTTCAGGTAATGACCAGGGTCAGCGCTGTGCTGTGAGTTCAACGGTGCGCTGCTAATTGTGTTGTAACAGGAAATGCCGGAGTTCAGCGGTGACTTCTTCTGGGGCATCTTCAGCCATATGGTGGCCGCTGGCTATCGCTTTACCCTGAACATGCTGCGCCCAGGTTTTCCAGATGCCCAATACGTCGCCATAAATATCTTCCAGATCATCATATTTTGACCATAAACAAAGCGTCGGGCATTTAATCAGTCGTCCGTTCTGACGATCCTGGATCTCATGCTCTTTATCGATACTAAGACCGGCACGATAGTCTTCGATCATCCCATGTACCGTTTCCGGATCATGGATGGCTCGCCTGAATTCAAGATACTCCTCGTCTCCCATTGTTTCGGGCTGGCCCCCGTACCACATGTCCGGGTCTGCCAGGATAGCACGCTCTGGTTTTTCTGGTTGTGCAAAGAAAAACCAGTGATACCATTGCCGGGCAAATTTCTCATTACACCGCTTGAGTGCTTCAAGTATTGGAATGCAATCGAGTACGGCAAGTCGTGTGATTCGCTCCGGGTAATCAAGGGCGGCCCTATAGGCGGTGTAGCTCCCTCTGTCATGTCCAACCAGCGCAAACTGCTCAAAACCAAGTTGGCTCATCAGTTCAATACAATCTTTTGCCTTAGCTCGTTTAGAAGAACCAGCATGATCGGGTTCATCAACAGGTTTAGATGAGCGGCCGAATCCTCGCAAATCAGGACAAACGACAGTAAATGATTTGGCAAGCTCCGGAGCCACTTTTGACCAGGTTACGTGCGTTCGAGGATGTCCATGCAATAACAGAACCGGCGGTCCACTGCCGCCATAGCGTACATTAAGCACTGCTTCTGAAAGGTTGATTTGTGTATGCGTAAATCCCTCAAACATGCGTATCTCCGCCTCGTAGTATGAGGAAAATTATAGGCGGGTTTTTACTGATATACCTTTGCTACAGCAGCGCGTAATCAGGAACTCACATCTAACCGGCATGGTTGAGGAAGGCAAATCCAGATACGGCGCTTTATGGAATTTTTAGACTAAATGTCTGCTTCTCGCTCGTTGCTGCCGTCCAGATATCTCTGATCACTGACTAAACGGCTTAAGAATGGGGATGCCGTTCACTGAACAATTCTGCGGGGGGGAGGTAGTGAGTTGGTGCTGTACAGACTGATGATGGCGCGCCAGATGACGCGGGAAGTTAAGCGCTGGCGAAAAAAATGCCGCTGGTGCGGCTATAAAATCATATCTGGCTGCGCAATTAGCTGGAGCGTAAATTTTCAATTGCGCTGTCGCTGAGCGTGAGCACGGATTTAACGCTGACGCTTATTCTGTCGATAATGGCCTGCCGGGGGCCAAGGCGCCACGCATCACTGTTATAAAAAGATTCCTGCGAGGATTCCAGGTGGGAGAGGCTGTCATAAGCTCTGATCAGATAGTAAGCATCATCGTCATGGGCTGATAGACCGAAAGAAACGATATCCATACCTGCTGAACGATGAAGCGGGGCACTCTCCTCCGTCATGATCTTGTGAAACGCTTTCCCGGTACCAGGTTTAAGGGTGTACAGCAAAAATTCCACTGCTTTCATTTTCGATATCCTGTCCATTTTTCATCGTTGTGAATTATTGCGCCCTGGAGCCGTGAGAGTCGACGGAGCACGGATTCTGTCCTGAGCGTTTCCTGCGAGCCAAAGCGAAAACCACTGACCATGACACATTGTTTATCGCCACAGACCGCTAATTCAAAAATTTTTAAGCATATGATCCAGAAACGCGCGTACCGCAGGATTGGAACGACGGCTTTCATGCCAGACAGCCGAAATATTACGGCGCTCCACTGTAAAATCTGCGAGTACGGGCACTAACTTTTTCTCCCTGACCAGGGAAGCCACCATAAAATTCGACGCCATGCCTATTCCGGCTCCGGCAGTCATTGCGGCTATGGCGGCCTCGCTGGCATCAACAATCACTGTTGATGAAGGTACGATTTCAATCTCTCGCTCATCGACACGGAACGGCCAGCGAAAAAGTTGCCCCGTGTTCTGGTAACGCAGATTAATCGTCTGGTGACCGATTAAGTCATCAGGATGTTGCGGTGGGGCGCAACAGGCTAAATATTCAGGCGAGGCGTAACAGCCTATCTGGTACGGCGGGAGGCGGCGCGCCAGCAGGTTTGAATCCGCGAGATCGCCAATGCGAATGGCAATATCAATATTCTCATCAACGATGCTTATCAGATGGTCGCTCAAGCGTAAATCAATCGTCACTTTTGGGTGAAGCGCGCAAAACTTCGCAAGCATGGGGGCAATCATATGGATGCCCACCGGTAATGATGCCGCAATACGTAACGTACCAGCCGGTTCTGCGCGCGCGCGTTTTGCAACCTGTTCGATCTCCTCGGCATCACGCAGCAATCGCAACGCGCGTTCATGCAGTTCGCGGCCTTCGGCAGTTAAAACCAGCGAGCGCGTCGTTCGGGTGAATAAGGTGACGCCGAGATGCTTCTCCAGCCGTTGAATACTTTTACTGATGGCGGAAGGTGAAACGGAGAGCGAGCGGGCAGCGGCACTGTAACTGCCCAGAGCGCCGGCACGAGCGAATGCGATGAGACCCGTGAGTCTTTCCAAACCTATTTGTTCCTTCATGGCACAATTAAAGCGAAATACAGCCACATTATCAATCCTGGATATTAGCCGTATGCTCTGTTACCTGAGTTGTTTTTAGCGTGAGACGGTAATGACTGAGATGATGAAAGCTGTACAGCTACATGCGTTTGGTGGGCCAGAAAACCTGCTTTATGAAGAGGTTCCCCGGCCTCGGGTCGGAAACGACGAGGTTCTTGTTCATGTGCAAGCGGCCAGCCTTAACCCGCCAGACTGGTATCTGCGAGACGGCTATCGGGCACTTCCGCCTGAATGGTGGCCCGAACCTTCCTTTCCACTCATTTTAGGGACTGACATATCAGGTGTTGTCGCGGCGGTCGGTAAACATGTTACCGGGTTCAGCATCGGCGATGAGGTCTATTCGATGGTGCGTTTTCCTGAAAAGGTGATGGAGGGCAGTGGCACTTATGCTGAATATGTCAGTGTTCCTTCGTCGGAACTGGCGCTGAAACCTCGTGGAATAGGACATGTTCAGGCTGCCGGTGCTCCAATGTCACTGCTTACGGCCTGGCAGTTTCTTATCGAAACGGGGCACGATGCACCGAATCCTTTCCAGTCTTTTCCACATAAAGCCGTTCCATTGAAAGGTAAGACCGTGTTGGTTAATGGCGCCGGTGGCGGCGTGGGGCACCTTGCCGTTCAGCTTGCCCGCTGGAAAGGTGCGCGGGTCATTGCCGTGGCTTCTTCCCGCAATGAGGCGCTTTCACGCGAGCTGGGAGCAGACGAATTTATCGACTACACCAAAACCGCAGCCGAGAGCGTAGTAAAAAATGTTGATCTCGTTTTTGATGCGGTGGGTGGCGCAAATATGGCGCGTTTTCTGCGCTGTATCAGGCCTGGCGGCGCACTCTTTCTGGTCAATCCTTTGGGTTTTTCCGCACATCCTGAGGCTACGCAAAAAGCGGTGACGGTATCATCGACGCAAGTGCGTTCCAGCGGTGCGCAATTAGCGCAAGCAGGCCGTCTCCTGGAAGAAGGTGTTGTCCGGGTGGTGATTGATAGCACCTATCCATTAGCAATGGCATCTGCGGCCCATCAGCGCGCAGCAATGGGAAGTATTCAGGGCAAAATTGTGCTGACTAACCTTTGACAATCACGTCCCCGAAAGTCCTGCCATTGCGAACGGGGATGACAGAAAAGGCGTAACTATGCTCATCATTTGCGGCTATGTGAACATTCAACCCGCTGATTTACCGTTTTTTATGGGCGATATAAAAGTGCTCGCCCAAGCCGTGCGAAAACGTGCTGGAAACCTCTCGTATGACATGGCCGTAGAGGATCACCTGACTGGACGTGTGCTTATATCGGAACGCTGGAAAGATCAGGATGCGCTGACTGCGCATCTTGCCGCTGCATTTATCGCCCGATGGCAGGAACGAATGACGGCAGAAATCCTGAAATATGACGCCCTTAACGAAAGAGGGCTTCTGGATATGGAATGACAATGTGATAGCGATGAAATTTGATGAGCGGTTGTTCAAAACCGCTCCCGGCGTTTTTGTGCGGGCAGATTCCTCGCGGGCTCGTCATCTGTCCAACTGGCTGCGCCAGTTGTCGACCCCCGGTCGGGGCTTCTCATCTCCCCTGCGGGAGTGCGCTATGCGAAAAAAAAGCCCGCATTTGCATGCGAGCTCTTCTTCGAATGATGGCGGTGAGGGGGGGATTGATTCGCTGCGCTCACCCTGCGGGCAGCCCACTCACTGCGTTCCTGGTCTGCCCAACTGGCTGCGCCATTTGTCGAATCCCGGTCGGGGCTTCTCATCCCCCCTGCGGGAGTGCGATATACGAAAAAAAAGCCCGCATTTACATGCGAGCTCTTCTTTGAATGATGGCGGTGAGGGGGGGA
>NZ_JBHZPO010000020.1:0-49830 GCF_042788165.1 Kosakonia sp. YIM B13588
TGTTTGCCGTTGTGCCGTGTCAGTGGAGGCGCATTATAGGGAGTTAATTCCCGCTGACAACCCCTAATTTCAAAAAAGTCATCGTTCGCTCACTTTTCAGTCGAATTAGGTTGAGAAGTTTGATTTTTGCCTGGTTTTCAAACAAAAACGAGCCCGAAAGGGCTCGTTTTATTCTTTTGTGACTTACTGCACTGCCACTATTCGCTCATCTTTCACCACGAGCTGCACCGGTTTGCCCGGAATCAGCTCGCCAGAAAGAATCTGCTGTGCCAGCGGGTTTTCAATCTGCTGTTGAATAGCGCGTTTCAGTGGACGCGCGCCATACACCGGATCGTACCCGTTTGCGCTGAGCAGTTTCAGCGCGTCGTCGGAAATGGTAACCGCATAGCCACGCTCTTCCAGACGTTTATACAGACGCTGCAGCTGGATCTGCGCAATAGAAGCAATGTGTTTTTCACCCAACGGATGGAACACCACCACTTCATCAATACGGTTGATGAATTCCGGCCGGAAATTCTGGCTAACTACACCCAACACCAGCTCTTTCATGTGGCCGTAATCCAGATCGCCAAAACGCTCCTGGATCAAATCAGAACCCAGGTTGGAAGTCATAATGACGACCGTATTACGGAAATCTACCGTTCTGCCTTGTCCGTCGGTCAGACGACCATCATCCAGCACCTGCAACAGAATGTTGAACACATCTGGATGCGCTTTCTCTACTTCATCCAGCAGAATAACGGAATAAGGGCGACGGCGAACCGCTTCCGTCAGATAACCGCCCTCTTCATAACCAACGTATCCCGGAGGCGCACCGACAAGACGCGAAACGGAATGTTTCTCCATAAATTCCGACATGTCGATACGCACCATCGCATCGTCGCTATCGAACATAAAGTTCGCAAGAGACTTACACAGTTCGGTTTTACCCACCCCGGTAGGACCGAGGAAGAGGAACGAACCGATCGGACGATTCGGGTCCGATAACCCAGCACGGCTACGGCGAATAGCGTTAGAAACGGCTTCGACAGCTTCATCCTGGCCGATTACCCGATGATGGAGGTCATGCTCCATGCGCAGTAATTTTTCGCGCTCGCCTTCCATCATTCTCGCTACCGGGATGCCCGTCCAGCGCGCCAACACCTCTGCAATTTCCGCATCGGTCACGCGGTTACGTAGCAGACGCATGGTTTTGCCTTCGGCCTGAGTTGCGGCAGCCAGCTGTTTTTCAAGTTCCGGGATTTTCCCGTACTGAAGTTCCGACATGCGCCCCAAATCACCATTACGGCGCGCTTGCTCCATGGCGATTTTGGTCTGTTCCAGTTCCGACTTAATGGTTTGGGTTCCGGAAAGAGAGGCTTTTTCCGCTTTCCACTCCTCTTCTAACGATGAGTACTGGCGTTCTTTATCTTCCAGCTCTTCATTAAGCATTTCGAGCCGCTTGATACTGGCTTCATCGGACTCTTTCATCAGCGCCCGCTGTTCCAGTTTGAGCTGAATAATACGGCGATCGAGCCGGTCGAGTTCTTCCGGTTTCGAGTCAATCTGCATACGAATGCTGGATGCAGCTTCATCAATTAAGTCAATGGCTTTATCCGGCAACTGACGATCTGCAATGTAGCGATGCGACAGCGTGGCCGCAGCAACAATTGCCGGGTCGGTAATTTGCACATGGTGATGCAGTTCGTAACGTTCTTTCAGCCCACGCAGAATCGCAATGGTATCTTCCACTGTCGGCTCGG
Source organism: Kosakonia sp. YIM B13588 (assembly GCF_042788165.1). NCBI lineage: Bacteria > Pseudomonadati > Pseudomonadota > Gammaproteobacteria > Enterobacterales > Enterobacteriaceae > Kosakonia > Kosakonia sp. YIM B13588. The sequence continues at coordinate 1,743 of NZ_JBHZPO010000020.1, forward strand.
CCACCAGCACTTTCTGGAAACGACGTTCGAGAGCCGCATCTTTCTCTATATACTGGCGATACTCATCCAGCGTGGTGGCGCCCACACAGTGCAACTCACCGCGCGCTAACGCAGGTTTCAGCATGTTGCCCGCATCCATTGCACCATCGGCTTTACCGGCACCGACCATCGTATGCAACTCGTCGATAAAAAGAATGACGTTGCCTTCCTGTTTCGACAGATCGTTCAGCACACCTTTTAAACGTTCTTCAAACTCACCGCGATATTTTGCGCCAGCAACCAGCGCGCCCATATCCAGCGCCAGTACACGGCGGCCTTTCAGCCCTTCCGGCACTTCGCCGTTGACAATACGCTGCGCCAGCCCTTCGACAATCGCGGTTTTACCGACGCCCGGTTCACCAATCAGCACCGGGTTATTTTTGGTACGCCGTTGCAGTACCTGGATCGTACGACGAATCTCTTCGTCACGACCGATCACCGGATCGAGCTTGCCTTGTTCGGCGCGCTCAGTCAGATCGACGGTAAATTTTTTCAAGGCCTGACGTTGATCTTCGGCCCCCTGGTCGTTCACGTTCTCTCCCCCACGCATTTGTTCAATCGCCTGGGTCACATTGGCGGTTGTCGCACCAGCAGATTTAAGCAAATCCGTCAGCGTACCGCGTGATTCAAGCGCCGCCAGAACGAAAAGTTCCGACGAGATAAAGTTGTCACCTCGCTTTTGCGCCAGCTTGTCGCAAAGATTCAGTACACGCACCAGGTCCTGAGAAGGCTGTACGTCGCCACCGGTGCCTTCCACCTGCGGCAAGCGGCTCAGCGCTTGTTCAATGGCTGTGCGTAACTGACCGGCGTTCACGCCAGCAGAGGTTAATAAAGGATGAATCGAACCGCCTTCCTGATTAAGTAAGGCGCTCATTAAATGAAGAGGTTCGATAAATTGATTGTCGTGCCCGAGTGCGAGCGACTGGGCATCGGCGAGAGCAAGCTGGAATTTATTAGTAAGACGATCCAGACGCATAACTCCTCCCATAACAGGTCAAAATTGCTACTGGAGATTAAATGAGGTCATCCCTCAATTATTCAAGGTGAATGACCTGAATTATGCGAAAGAAAACCTACGCGTACTGGATCGTCTTGATTCTTTAGGTTATATCAGCCAAATGAAACTTGCCATACGCCCGGTCGTCTTGTCCCGGCGGTATGAGAAAAAATTATCCTTATCGCTGAAAGTACAGCGATCGCCACCGAACACATGATGGACGCCTAAGCTCGCCAGACGCTGGCGAGCGAGCTGATAGATATCAGCAAAATATTTTTTACCGTGAGGAAGAAAAGCGCTGTCGGCCAGCGGATCGCGCGCCAGAAACGCTTCGCGAACTTCTGCACCGACTTCAAACGCTTGCGGCCCAATTGCCGGACCCAACCATGCCAGCAGATTTCCCGGCTTATCGGCGAAACACGCAACCGTCTGTTCCAGCACGCCTGCGCATAAACCCCGCCAGCCGGCGTGAGCAGCAGCAACTTCGGTGCCAGACTGGTTACAAAACAAGACCGGTAAACAGTCGGCGGTCATCACCGCACAGACCGTACCGGGTGTGTTGCTGTATGACGCATCCGCCCGTTTCGACACATAAGGGCCACCGCTGAGTGCGAGCACGTCAGTGCCATGAACCTGCTCAAGCCACACAGGCTTCGAAGGCAAACCGCCTGCCGCGAATACGCGCGCGCGATTCTCCTCCACATGCTCGGCATTGTCTCCGCAGTGCGCGCCAAGGTTCAGCGAATCGTAAGGCGGCAGGCTTACACCGCCGACGCGCGTCGAACTACAGGCCGCTACACCGTTTGGTAGCGGCCAGTCCGGGAGGATCAGTTTGGTCATAACCAGGCAACATCGTCCTTATGGGTTTCAAAATCAGCGCGCATCGCATCAATCAAATCAACCATATCTTGCGGAATCGGCGCATGCCATTCCATTTCGATACCGCTGATAGGGTGGTAAAGGCGCAGCATGGTGGCGTGCAGAGCCTGACGGTCAAACTTGCGCAGTGCATCGATAAATTCGTCCGATGCGCCTTTCGGCGGACGCGGGCGGCCACCATAGAGCTGATCGCCCACCAGCGGGTGAGTGATATGCGCCATATGCACGCGAATCTGGTGCGTACGGCCTGTTTCCAGGCGCAAACGCAAGCGCGTATGCACACGGAAATGCTCCATAATGCGGTAATGAGTCACCGCCGGTTTGCCCATCGGGTGCACAGACATATGCGTACGCTTGGTCGGATGGCGGCTGATCGGTTCTTCCACCGTGCCGCCAGAAGTCATATGCCCAATCGCTACCGCTTCGTATTCACGTGTGATTTCACGCAGTTGCAGCGACTCCACCAGCCGCGTCTGAGCGGGTACGGTTTTCGCCACCACCATCAAACCGGTGGTGTCTTTATCCAGGCGGTGAACGATGCCTGCGCGCGGAACATCCACAATGGGCGGATAATAATGCAGCAGAGCGTTAAGAACAGTGCCATCTGGGTTACCCGCGCCCGGGTGTACAACCAAATCACGCGGTTTGTTAATGACGATAATGTCATCGTCTTCATAGACGATGTTAAGTGGAATATCCTGCGGTTCAAAACGCGCTTCTTCTTCAATTTCCGCATTGATAGCAATGAGTTCGCCACCCAACACTTTCTCTTTCGGCTTGTCGCTGACAACGCCGTTGACCAGCACACGCTGATCGAGAATCCATTCTTTTATACGCGAACGTGAATAATCCGGGAACAATTCGGCCAAAGCCTGATCTAAGCGTTGACCGAGTTGATTTTCGGATACCGTTGCGGTGAGTTGTACCAGTTGTGCCATATACAGCTTCTTCGTTAACGTTGGGTTTTACGGCTTCGCCGTTTAATATAGTGTGCTATTGTAGCTGGTCTTAGTCGGGAGCAGGAATAAAGAATCTCCCGCATAAACATTCTGAGGAAAGTCTAAACGTCATGACGCGCTTGAAATATCTGGTGGCAGCCGCCACGTTGAGTCTGGCTTTGGCAGGTTGCTCCGGTTCAAAGGAAGAAGTACCTGATAATCCGCCAAACGAAATCTACGCGACAGCTCAGCAAAAGCTGCAAGACGGTAACTGGAAGGCGGCAATAACGCAACTGGAAGCACTGGATAATCGTTATCCGTTTGGTCCTTACTCACAACAAGTGCAGTTGGATCTGATTTACGCGTACTACAAAAATGCCGATCTGCCGCTGGCGCAAGCCGCAATTGACCGTTTTATTCGTCTGAACCCAACCCACCCGAACATTGATTATGTAATGTATATGCGCGGGCTGACCAACATGGCGCTGGATGACAGTGCTCTGCAAGGGTTCTTCGGCGTAGACCGTAGCGATCGCGATCCGGCACATGCCCGCGACGCATTCAAAGACTTCTCCAAACTGGTGCGCGGCTACCCGAACAGCCAGTATGTCACCGACGCCACCAAGCGCCTGGTGTTCCTGAAAGATCGTCTGTCGAAATATGAACTGTCGGTCGCGGAATATTACACCGATCGCGGTGCGTGGGTTGCCGTAACCAACCGCGTAGAAGGTATGCTGCGTGACTTCCCGGATACAAAAGCGACCCATGACGCGCTGCCGCTGATGGAAAAAGCCTATCGTGAGCTGCAGCTCAACGCGCAGGCGGATAAAGTGGCGAAAATTATCGCAGCGAACAGCAATCGAACCTGATTGACCTGATCACCTTAAATGCCAAACGGCAGCCTTCGGGCTGCCGTTTTTTTATTCATTTTATCTATCACTAAAGCGGTTTAGCCGCAATCCATCCTATCAACTATGACTGCTAATTGTGGCTTCGACAAGGTAAATTTGCCCTCTTCCTGCCCTGCCTCACAAAACCCTTTCATTGACAAAAAGTGACAAAATAATGTGATTTGAATCACACATTTTGACATTGTGGACGGTATGCTGAAATCACCAAGACGGAAAGACAAGAGGTAAAATTTATGACAATGAACATTACCAGTAAACAAATGGAAATTACTCCGGCAATCCGCCAGCATGTCACAGACCGTCTCGCCAAACTGGATAAATGGCAAACTCAACTGATTAATCCGCATATCATCCTGTCAAAAGAGCCACAGGGCTTTATCGCCGATGCAACCATCAGCACACCAAACGGACAACTGGTTGCCAGCGCGAAACATGAAGATATGTACACCGCCATCAACGATTTGATTAACAAGCTGGAACGGCAGCTGAATAAAGTGCAACACAAAGGTGAAGCACGTCGCGCCGCAACATCGGTGAAAGACACAAGCTTCGTTGAGGAAGAAGAAGAGTAGTCTCTACATTGAGCCCATCCCAACGCGCCCACGGGCGCGTTTTTTATTGACAGAGCGAAAACAGTACGGGTACTGTACTTCGGTCGCACAAAGGAAAACTCCATGAAACTTGTTCCGTTCTTCTTCGCATTCTTTTTTACCTTCCCCAATTAGGGAGGCGATTCGTTTTGTGATAAAGAATGCGAAGACGAACAATAAGGCCTCCCACACCGGGAGGCCTTTTTTATTGATAACAATTAAAGACGAAAGGCAACAACATGACGGCTGAAAACCCCTTACTGGATTTACGCGTAAAGATCAGCGCACTGGATGAGCAGTTGCTGACGCTGCTGGCTGAACGCCGCCAGCTCTCTGTTGAAGTCGGCAAAGCCAAGCTGGATTCGCACCGCCCGGTACGCGATATCGATCGCGAACGTGATTTACTCGAACATCTAATAGAACTCGGCAAAGCGCATCATCTGGACGCCCACTACATCACCCGCCTGTTTCAGTTGATCATCGAAGATTCCGTTCTCACTCAGCAAGCCCTGCTCCAGCAACATCTGAATAAAATCAACCCGCACTCTGCCCGCATCGCCTTTTTGGGGCCAAAAGGATCATACTCGCATCTGGCCGCCCGCCAGTACGCGGCGCGCCATTTTGAACAGTTCATTGAAAGCGGTTGCCTGAAATTTCACGATATCTTCAGCCAGGTAGAAACGGGTCAGGCCGATTACGCGGTGGTGCCGCTGGAGAATACCAGCTCCGGCGCGATTAACGACGTTTACGACCTGCTCCAGCACACCAGTTTGTCTATCGTTGGTGAACTGACGGTGCCAATCGATCACTGCATCCTGGTTTCCGGCTCCACCGATTTAGAACACATCACCACGGTTTACAGCCACCCGCAGCCTTTCCAGCAGTGCAGTCAGTTCATTAACCGCTATCCGCAGTGGAAAATTGAGTATTGCGAAAGCACCTCCGCCGCAATGGAAAAGGTCGCGCAGGCAAATTCGCCGCAGGTTGCCGCGCTGGGCAGCGAAGCCGGTGGCGCGCTGTATGGCTTGCAGGTGCTGCAACGTAATCTGGCGAATCAGACACAGAACATCACACGCTTTGTGGTGCTGGCGCGTAAAGCCATTGATGTTTCCGATCAGGTGCCGGCAAAAACCACGCTGCTGATGGCAACCGGCCAGCAAGCAGGTTCGCTGGTTGAAGCCCTGTTGGTGCTGCGTAACCACAATTTGATCATGACTAAACTGGAATCACGCCCGATTAATGGCAACCCGTGGGAAGAAATGTTCTACATCGATGTGCAGGCCAACCTGCAATCCGTGCAGATGCAAAAGGCACTGCGTGAACTCACCGACACCGCACGTTCGCTGAAAGTCCTCGGTTGCTACCCCAGCGAAAATGTAGTGCCGGTCGACCCGGCTTAAACCTCTTTAAACAGCGGTTTCTTCATCCCTGCCACCGCCACGGGCAGGGTGAAGATCGCCCCCGACAGCGGATATTGCGCCACTTCGTCCGCCGTCATATTTTCCCGGGTGGTGGTGATAAACAGCGTTTTCATCTCAGGGCCGCCAAAACAGACCATCGTCGGGCAGCGTACCGGCAAACGGTACTCTTCGAGTTGTTCACCCTGTGGCGAAAAACGCGCGATGCGCCAGCCGTCAAACATCGCGCTCCAGTAACAACCTTCAACATCCATCGCCGCACCGTCCGGAATGCCTTCCCCGGCGTTAAAGCGGCGGAAAACCTCGCGTTTGCCAGGCTCGCCCCGCTCATCAAGCGGCGTGCGGTAAATCACCGCGTTCGGCGTATCCGAAGTGTACATCCACTGTTTATCGTGGCTGAAGGCAAGACCATTGGCACCGTGAATGTCGCACTGCAACACTTTGGGCGTGAGGTCATGATTAATGCGCAACAGCAGCGCGCCGTTATAATCGCCCGGCCCCCAGAAGGTGCCCGCATAAAAACGGCCAAGATGATCGGTGCCGCCATCGTTAAAACGCGCCAGTTGCGGGTTTGAAGGGTTATCGCATATTTTTTGTCGCAGCAAACCACGCACATCCGTCAGCCAGATGGCATTACGCATCGCCACGATAAAGCCACCTTTCTCACGCAGCGCAAAGCAGCCCACTTCTTCGGCAAACGACAGCACCGTATGTTCGCCAGACGATAAGTGATAACGGTGGATCTCGCCTTCAATAATATCCGCCCAGTAGAGCGCCTGCTCCGCGTCACTCCAGGTGGGGCATTCCGGCAAATGCCCGGTGTAATCAAACAGCGTGTGCAGCTCAGCCATTGCGCATCCCTTAAATGAAAAAAGCCAGTGGGTCACCACTGGCTTTTCAGTATAAACGGCTTTTTTATTTACGGGCGGCTGTCGTTGGCCTGACGTAACAACACCCGGCTTTCGCTCTGGAAACGTTGCGCATAATCACCAAACCAGTGTTCAACTTTGCGGAAGCTGTCGATAAACGCCTGCTTATCGCCCTGCTCCAGCAGGCCAATCGCTTCGCCAAAACGCTGGTAGTAACGTTTGATCAGCGCCAGGTTACTGGACGACGACATAATAATGTCGGCGTACAACTGCGGATCCTGCGCAAACAAGCGCCCGACCATCGCCAGTTCCAGGCGATAAATCGGTGATGAAAGCGCCAGCAACTGTTCGAGCTGAACATTCTCTTCCGCCAGATGCAAACCATACGCGAAGGTCGCGAAGTGGCGCAGCGCCTGGATAAAGGCCATGTTCTGATCGTGTTCCACTGCGCTAATGCGGTGCAAACGCGCGCCCCATACCTGAATCTGTTCCAGAAACCACTGGTACGCTTCCGGCTGTCGACCATCACACCAGACCACCACCTGCTTGGCCAGGCTGCCGCTGTCCGGGCCAAACATCGGGTGCAAGCCGAGCACTGGCCCTTTGTGCGCGCTCAACATCGCCTGTAACGGGCCGCTTTTTACCGACGCCAGATCGACCAGAATGCAGTCCTCCGGCAAGGTCGGCAGTTTGGCGATCACCTGCTCGGTAACGTGAATAGGCACGCTAACGATCACCATACCCGCATCAGCCAGCAGCGTATCAGCCTGCGCCCAGTCTTCTTTCTCAAGAATGCGCACCTGGTAGCCAGAAAGCGTGAGCATTTTGGCAAACAGTTGCCCCATCTGCCCGCCGCCGCCAACGATCACCACCGGACGCAGTTCCGGACAAAGGGTTTTAAACCCTTTGTCATTTTCACTGGAGTAGGATTCGCGCATGACGCGGCGCAGCACATCTTCAATCAGATCCGGCGGCACACCCAGTAATTCGGCTTCTTTGCGACGCGATGCCAGCATCGTCGCTTCGCGCTCCGGTACATAAATTGGCAAGCCATATTTACTTTTGACTTCGCCAACTTCCGCCACCAGTTCCAGCCGGCGCGCCAGCAAGTCCAGCAGCGCCTTATCAACCTCATCAATTTGATCGCGCAGCGCGGTCAGTTCAGCAACCATAACACCCTCTTAAGCAAAACGCGCCGCCAGGCTGTTACGCAGATCGTTATTGATTTCACGCAGCAGCGCTTCGGTCGCTTCCCAACTGATGCACGCATCGGTCACGGAAACGCCGTACTTCATCTCGCTGCGCGGCTGCTCAGAAGATTGATTGCCTTCGTGAATGTTGCTTTCAATCATCAGACCGGTAATCGAACGGTTGCCATCTTTGATCTGCGCCACCACCGATTCAGCAACGGCAGGCTGGCGACGGTAATCTTTATTGGAATTACCATGGCTGCAATCTACCATCAGCGACGGTTTCAGTCCCGCCTGTTCCATCTCTTTTTCACACTGCGCGACATCCGCCGGGCTGTAATTCGGCGCTTTACCGCCGCGCAGGATCACATGCCCATCCGGGTTGCCCTGGGTTTGCAGCAGGCAAACCTGGCCGGCCTGGTTGATGCCCACAAAGCGGTGCGGCATGGCAGCGGCGCGCATCGCATTGATAGCGGTCGCCAGGCTGCCGTCGGTACCGTTTTTAAAACCAACCGGCATTGATAAACCCGAAGCCATTTCGCGGTGCGTCTGTGATTCTGTGGTCCGCGCACCAATTGCCGACCAGCTAAACAGGTCGCCAAGGAACTGCGGGCTATTCGGATCCAGCGCTTCGGTCGCCAGCGGCAGCCCCATGCTGACCAGCTCAACCAGCAGACGACGCGCAATCTTCAGGCCAGCTTCCACATCAAACGAGCCATCCATGTGCGGATCGTTAATCAGCCCCTTCCAGCCAACGGTGGTACGGGGTTTTTCAAAATAGACGCGCATCACCAGATAGAGGCTATCGCTGACCTCTGCGGCAAGGGCTTTAAATCGACGGGCATATTCAATCGCGGCTTCAGGATCGTGAATCGAGCAGGGACCGCAGACCACCAGCAGACGCGGATCGCGCCCGGCAATGATGTTGGAAATAGTCTGGCGGGACTGGGCGATTTGCGCTTCCTGCTCGGTAGTCAACGGGAAGGCCGCTTTTAACTGATCCGGGGTGATCAGCACCTGTTCATCGGTAATATGTACGTTGTTCAGCGCGTCTTTTTGCATGATCGAAAATCCTGTATGGCTCGTTTGCGATAGTTGTTCCTCAAGTGAGGATGACGTAACGATACCATAGCTGGTAAAGATTTCAATCCACATAACGTAACGATTACTTTACAACTGCAAATTAATTGCCATTTAATCAGCGCTGAGTGTAACTATATTTTTACACCCAGCAGCGTTTTACAGCTACAACGTTACGACAGAGCGTCTGGCATGTTGTTTCCAGCGCAGAGCATCAATCAGGATAAACAGCAGTAAACTGGCTCCCATTACAGGCAGCGCCAGCCCCAGCAACAGCGCCAGTAACGCGCTAATTATCCGTCCTGACAGCGGTAAACTCAGCCAGCAATGCAGCAGCGTACTTGCCGGGTTAGCGCTTGCACTGGCCGGACGGCGGATCCACCACAGCCGATAGCCAATCACAATCATCACGCACAGCGCGCTGCCAAAGGCAATCAGCAGCAACTGGTTCGCCAGACCAAATAGAATGCCCATATGAAAATCAACGCCCCAGCGCGTCAGCTTCGCCATCAGCGGAAAGTCCGTGAACCTTGTGCGATCCACCACCATCATCGTGCTGCCATCAATCGCCACCGCATCCACACGCGTGGGCCAGCCGCGATCGATTTCCGTCACCGTCCAGGCTTTATCCGCACTGCGTGGCGGGCGGATCTCCAGCTTGCTGGCGGCGATCCCGGCCTGCCGCGCACTGTGTAACGCGTCGTCGAACTGCACCCGATCCAGCTGCATATCCGGCATGTTCATACCCTCGTGCATCATATGATGTTCCGCATGCGGATCGGTCATCTCTTGCACACCGTGCAGTTGCGTATTGACCTGCGGCGTCATCCAGCCAAACGCCGCACGCAGGCTGTCAACATTGCCGCCCGCCCATTGTGACCAGGTCAACCCGGTAGCGGAAAACAGCAGCATCCCGATAAGCAAGAGCCAGCCTAAAGAGACATGCAGGCGACGATGATTCTGAACAGTGTTATTGATACGCCGTTTCGGGCGGGTAAAAAACCACAGCGCAATACCGCCAAGCGCGGCAACCCACATCCAGGACGCCGCCAGTTCGCTGTACAGACGGCCCACATCGCCCAGTAGCAGCGAGCGGTGGAAATAGTCAATCCACTGGCGCAGTGGCAAAATTCCGCTGGTGCCGTAGACCGTCATATCCCCTTTCACTTGCAGCGTCACCGGGTCGATAAATATCGCGCGGTTCTCCGATGCCCCCAGTTGCGGGTCAGCAAACATCACGCGGGTGGTGTCACTCCCGGTAAGGCCAGGGCGCACCGCATGCAGACGCAAATGACCGCCGGTCACCTGTTCAGCAACGGCAATCTGTTCGGCGAGCGGTTGTCGCGTTCCCCCTTCCACGCCGTAAAGCGCATCGTGATAGAGCCAGTTTTCCAGCTGTGGCGTCGCCACGTATAACGTGCCGCTCAGAGCTGCGACAAAAATAAACGGGCCGACAAACAGGCCAATATAAAAATGCAGGCGTCGTAGCACGTTGAGCCACGCCGCACGGGGAGTGCAGGTTGTCATACTTTTCCTCAGAAATAGCAAAAGGTTGCCGTTTCGCACAGGCGAACGGACATTTTTTAGGATCAGGAAAAGCAGACGCGCGGCGGGGCGCGGGTGTCAGGGCAAAGCCAGGGAAAGAAGTGCCAGTGCTGAACAGGCTGACGGGCAGCGGCCAGACGGATGCGCAGCACACGGCCGAGCAGCAGCAAAATAACGAGGAAGATAAGACCGGGAACATGTGCCAGCAATACGCAGTAGCCACAGGCCTCGGCGTGATCAAGCGGCATACTTTGCGGATGTGACATCGGCTGCGTTGCGACATCGTGATGTGCATGCATCGGCATGCTCATTTCGTCCGGCGGCGATGTGCCATCGTGATGTGCATGCATCAGCATGCTCATCTCGGTCGGCGGCGATGTGTCATCGTGATGCGCATGCATCGGCATGCTCATCTCATGGTGCATGCCGGGCATTGCGCTCATCGGGTCTTGCTGCAGCGAAACAGAAATCAGCGGCGCGACGAGGATCAGCAAGATCGCAAACAGCGCCAGCCCTGCGGCTGCGCGTTGTGTTGCGTATTGATGAAAAACGTTCCTCACCACTTCCCCTCCCGGTCGAAGCGGCATTGTAAATTAAACATCACCAGAAAGTTAATTTACTTGTCGTTTTTCTGCTGACTCAGCGCCAGCGGCTCAGACATGTTTCTCGAGCGTAAAGACCACCACGCCATACGGCACGATCTCCGCTACCGCACACTCAAAATCCACTGCACCGTTGGTGAGACGCACTTTACCGCCCGGCAGACGCACCACATCAAACACATCCAGCGTATCGTCAATGCTGATAAACCAGCGGCCGTTGCCAATTTTTTGCGCACGGGTATCCACCAGCCAGCCCGCGTTCAACCCTTCAATAAAATTCAAACCGTCGGTAGACGCTGGCGCGAGACTGCGATCCAGCGACCAGACACCCGCCTCTTTCAGCTCGCCAGACTCATGGCGAAATTTCGGAATGCTCAGCGCCGCGTCATTTTGCGCTGCGCCCGCAGCCACAGCGGGATACATTTCGCCTTTGCCAGTCGCCAGCCAGCCTAAAGAGACGCCGGTATCCAGCGCGCAAGTCACCACCACATCGCCAGGGAAAAACTCGCGTCGCACCCAGGTGCTGATGGTGCCGGAAGAGATATCGAGTAAATCCCCCAGCTCTTTTTGCATTTCGAACCCGTAGGCATCAAGGATACGGCGCAGCACCGGACGCCCACCGGTCGACAAAATTTCGTCGTACAGCGCTTTGCCCTTCGGTACCGGCTTATCCGTCGATTTCGCATTTGCAAATTCACCTGTCACCAGCCAGTGCAGATCCGCGCCGGTGTCGAGTGCGCATTTGACCACCGCTTTATACGACACGCTATCGCGCTGGATCCAGCTGCTGATATTGTTCGCCGGCACATCCAACGCCTCAGCGAGGGCTTTCTGGCTGGAGACGGAATAGGACGCGGCAATGCGCTCAATCACATCCTGAACACTCATCTTGTTTTCACTCATGGATACCAACATCGAAAAAGTGATTTACACAATCGCATTTGCGATTTATATTGCTATGCATCGACCAAAAAGCACAGCTGCGCAGTACATTTTAAACAACAGGAGATAATGCGATATGTCAGATGCAAAATCAACGCCGCCGCATCCGCTATCCGGTACTCAAATGCGATCCCAACGTGACCGTAATAACAGGGCGAGCACAGAGATGACAGCCCCGTTTCCGGCACGCTACGCATCAATTCACCTAACAATGCCTGCGCCAATAAACCAGAAAGTATTTACGACAATCCATAGCCAGAGCGAATGTCAGTGGGGTCGACAATACGCGAACAGATATTGCTGCGTCGACTTAGCCGCCACAAGTCTGACGTCGACGACACCGCAACATGGCACGACGCGCAGGTGAACGCCAGCGCCTGGCATTTTGCCTTTACGCAACAGGAAAAGTGCCGTCACGGCGTTAAACGCTCGTTCGGCATGGCGTCACACTGAATTTGCTTTTGCAAGCCAACACTATCACAGGAGAGCTTATGGCTATCACATCCCCTGTTGTGCATGTTCCGCTTAATACGTCAGAGCGGCTAAGCGGGCTGAACCATATCGCTGAGCTTCGCGGTCGCTTATGGGGCGATAACTGGAGCGACGTAGCACGCTTTATCGACGATCTGCGTGACCCGCGTGACGAACACGCAGACGAGAACAACCGGGCGCTGGCGGCCATTTTCTTTCTTGCCAGAGTGCCCGCCGCGCGCCAGGCGCTCAACCCGAATGCATTAACGCTTGATGAGAAACGGGCGGTGATCGCCGCCATGAACCATTTCCGCGCGGTAGTCAGCCAGTTTCCGAAACGGCTCACCATGCCGCTGTAAACCCTCAATCCACAACCATGACGTCAACCCGTCGGGCATCCCCTTGCCCAAATTCAGGAGCAACATGATGAGAAAACAACCGCTCAACGCACCGAACCACAGCCCGGAAGCGCTCGCGCTTCAACTGGCACAAGCGCGCAACAATGAACGCCTGCGCTGCGCCGGCGTTATCTCTGCCCGTCTGGACGCACTGGCCGCATTTATCAGCTCGCAACGCCTTGAATGGCACGATGCCGCTGAATTGTTGCGCCAGGAAGCCAGCCACATCGACAACCAGGCGCAGGAGCTGCACTAATGGCCGACGAAATGGATCTCGCCCAGCAACGTGAGATGGAAGAGCGCGAACGGCATATTCAGCATGCGCGCAATCGCCTGCTGGCGCCCTCAAGGCTCACCTGTGAAAGCTGCGATGCGCCTATCCCGCAAGCGCGGCGCATGGCGCTGCCCGGCGTCACCTGCTGCGTTAGTTGTCAGCAGATTGCCGAACTGAAAGACAAGCACTACAGGAGACGCTAATTGTCCGTCACCTGGGCTTATCCGTGGAATGCACCACGTTCAGCTATCTCCAGCCCCTTGCTCACTCACGCTGAGCTGCATCGCCGCAATTGCCATATTGCGGCGGTGTCGCAGGCGCGTCAGGCACTGGCGCTCCAGCCGGAGTGCGTACGCGTTTCGCTCACCCGTGCTGCGGATACGATAGAAAAAGAGCACGGGATAGCACAAGCTGAGGCTTTTCTGCTGCATTTTTATCGCCGTACGTTGCCAAGGCTCAACGCAGTGGCGCAGCGCTATCAACTGAGCCATATTCAACCGCGGGTTTCAAAAGCGGTGTTCAATGGTCATTTCGACACCGTTATTCAGCAGGGACTGGCACACCGCGTAGTCTCGCTGTTGACCCGCTACAACCAGCTGCCGGATATGAACAAATCCACTGTCGACAGGCTGGCGGCGGACATCGCCAACTTTATTCGCGGCGAACTGGCAGAGCACGACGACGCAAGCGCAACGGAGCTGAAAACGCTGCATCGCTGGTATCTGCACGCAGGCACCATCGCCTTGCAATTTAACGTTACTCCCCCGCACTGGCAGCGGGTGACGCAAAAAGTCGTCAGCGCGGAAGATCTCGCCCCGGCGATCATGCGCCTGTTCAGCGAGCAGTGGTGGCGCGGGCATCTGCGCAAAGCCGCTGCACAGTGGCGCGAGCATTTGCATATCGCACTTGGCAATGTCAGCAAGAAAAAGCACCCCTACGCCAGCGCGCAGTGCGTAACCGCCTGGCGCGAGCAAAAACGGCGCAACCGCGAGTTTCTTAAAAGCATGGAACTGGAAGATGAAGAGGGAAACCGCATTAGCCTTGTTGATAAACACGACGGTTCGGTAGCCAACCCGGCGATCCGCCGCTGTGAACTGATGACGCGCCTTCGCGGTTTCGAAACCATCTGCCAGAACCTTGGCTATACAGGCGAGTTTTACACCGTAACCGCTCCCTCGGCCTGGCACGCGACAACGCGCGCGGGCTACCGCAACCGGAAATGGAACGGCGCCAGCCCGGCACAGACGCAGGTGTATTTCACCGGGCTGTGGGCACGTATCCGCGCGAAGCTACACCGCAACGGCTTGCGCGTTTTCGGTATTCGCGTGGCAGAGCCGCATCACGACGGCACACCGCACTGGCATCTGATGCTGTTTATGCAGCCGCAAGAGGTTGCCCGTGTGCGCAAGATCCTGCGCGATTTCGCCTGCCAGCAAGATAGCCACGAGCTGGCCAGTGCGAAAGCGCAACGGGCACGTTTTCACGTCGAAACCATTGATGCGTTAAAAGGCAGCGCGACGGGTTATCTGGCGAAATATATTGCCAAAAATATCGACGGCTATGCGCTGGATGGCGAAACCGACATCGAGAGCGGCGCATTGCTCAAAGAGAGCGCCTGCGCGGTCTGTGCATGGGCCGCGCGCTGGCGCATCCGCCAGTTTCAGTTTATTGGCGGCGCGCCGGTCACCGTTTACCGTGAGCTACGCAAACTGGTCGATAACGATGCCGCGCGCGGGTTGAGCGTGGAATTTGCGCAGGTGCATGAAGCCGCCGATAGCGGCGACTGGGCAGGTTATGTCAACGCGCAAGGCGGGCCGTTCGTCAAACGCGATGAAGTGCAGGTGCGCACCCTTTATGAGACGGACGGCGATATTAATCAGTATGGCGAAGAGACGCTGCGCGTACGCGGCGTGTATGACAGCGTAGTCGGGAGCGGGTCGCCGCTACTGACACGGCTGAAAAAGTGGAAGATCGTGCCAAAGCGCACGCAGGAAAACGTGCCGGAGACCGCCTTTTCTTGGAGTTCTGTCAATAACTGTACGCCCCTCAAGCCCGGTCAGCGGTTAAACCGCCGCCAGCGTCGGCAACTTACCGCCTGGCTGCGCAGCGATATTCTGCAGGCGCGCAAACGGGTGCCAAAAAGCGCACGCTGTACTGGCAGAAATAGCAGGGAAATAGCTGGAAACACCGGCTTTGCAGCGCGTCCAGAAAGCCATAATGGTTTTCTTTATCAGCAACATAGTGATGGGAACAAATAATTATCGCTTCCCATTAATAATCGGCCTATGATACTGTATAAACATACAGTACAAGAAATTCATGAGAGGGATTCATGGTCTCTGAGCGACTAAATCAGACTCAGCACAAGTGGGCATGCGTGCAATTCATTGCCGAGGTGTCTCTGCTGGCTAACTGCAAACCGTCCGATCTGAAACTGGCGCTGAGTCTGATTGCGGACCTGGCCAACAGCGAAAACGCCACCGACGAGGATGAAAACATTTTCTACAAGGCCGAATAGCGCCCCGCCACGTCCCTTCCCGGCAGTTAACGCTGCCCTTCCCTCGATGCGCCAGCGGCACTGCTGCCTGGTGCATTCGTGCTGTGCTTTTTCCCTGTGCGCACCTGTTGTGCCAGCGCTTAACCAGCCCCGAAAGATAGCGTCCATCGCCTGCGGTCAGGAAACTTAACCATGGGGAAAAACCTTCCTGATGGAAAGAGACGCGAACGATGAATGTGAAAACACAACAAGGCGATACCCTCGACCTGCTTTGCCTGCGTTATTACGGGCGCACCGCATCCGTGGTCGAAACGGTGCTCGCCGCCAACCCGGGGCTCGCCGATCTGGGCGTTATTTTGCCTTATGGCACCACGGTCAACCTGCCGGAAGTACAGACGCAAACCATTAAAGAGACGGTGAATCTATGGGGCTGACTATCGAAAAAGTCACCTCATCGCTGGCGTACTGGATAAGCGTGGCGCTGACCTTTTTTGGCGCCATGACCCCGCAAGACTTCGCCGCCTATTTTGGCGCGCTGGGTGTTGCCATCACCGTGGCGGTGAACTGGTACTACCGCCGCAAAAGCTATCTGTTCCTCCAGTCCTGCGCGTCAACCCAGGAGGTGATGAATGGGATTACCCGTAAAACGCTGTAGCGCGGCGGCGGTGCTGGCGCTGGCGGTGCTGCTGCCGGATTTCCGCTTACTGAAAACCTCGCCGCAGGGGCTGGCGCTGATTGCCGATCTTGAAGGTTGTCGCCTGCGTCCTTACCAGTGCAGCGCCGGGGTCTGGACATCCGGCATCGGTCACACCGCAGGCGTCATGCCAACGCGCGATATCAGTGAGAAAGAGGCGGCGAGCAACCTTGTCGCCGACGTATTGCAGGTTGAACGCCGACTGTCGCAGTGTGCACCGGTGGCAATGCCGCCGCAGGTGTATGACGCGGTGGTCAGCTTCGCCTTTAACGTTGGCAGCGGCGCGGCTTGCCGCTCGACGCTGGTTTATTTCCTTAACCAAAAGCAGTGGCGCCAGGCCTGCGATCAGCTGCCGCGCTGGGTGTTTATCGACGGTATACGTAACCAGGGGCTGGAAAACCGCCGTCAGCGCGAACGTGGCTGGTGCCTGCAGGGGGCGCAATGAATGCTCGTCTGATCGCTCTGTTGATCGCCTCGCTCGGCCTGCTGTGGCTGGTGCAGCAAAACCATTCGCTGAGCGCCTCGCTGGCACAATCCCGCCAGCTTACACGTGAGCAAAACGGCGCCATCACGCAGTTGAAAGCGCAACTGAACGCCGCAACAGCGCTGGCGGACAAAAACCAGCAGGCGCAGGTGGCGCTGCGCCTGCAACTGGATGCCGCCAGCACGCAGGCGGTGCGGCGCGAACAATCGATTACGAGGTTACTCAATGAAAATGACGCGTTTCGCCGCTGGTACAGCGCTGAGTTACCTGATGCTGTGCGCCGGGTGCACCAGCGCCCCGCCTGCCCTTCCGCCGGTCACTGTTTACAACAGTTGCCCGCTGGTCAGCCTGTGCCCGATGCCGGGAAGTAACCCGCAAACTAACGGCGATTTGAGCGCCGATATCCGCCGACTGGAGCTTGCACTGGAACAGTGTGCGCTCCAGGTCGAAACCCTTAAACATTGCCAGGATGAGATCAATGCTAAAACCCAATACGTTGCGCACCGCGCTGACTGACGCTGTTCCGGTGCTGCGCGATAACCCCTCGATGCTGCGCCTGTGGGTGGACAAAGGCAGTAACACCGCCACTCTCGCCAGCTCACTCTCTTTTGAAAAACAGTTCAGCCTCAATGTCACCGTCAGCGGTTTTGCCGGTGATATCGATGCGCTGTTCGTACCGGTAATGGCGTGGCTGCGCGCTAACCAGCCCGACATCCTCACTACCGAAGCCGGTCGCAAAGGCAGCTTCAGCTGGTCGCTGGTGGCAAACACCGACAACACTCAGGATCTGACGATGGTGCTGCAGCTGACCGAGCGCACCAAAGTCACGGAAATCGACGGCGCGCTGCATGCCGAAACGCTACCGGAACCGCTGCCGCCCGCGTTCGTGACCCGTCCGACCGAGCTTTATATCAACGGTGAACTGGTGAGCCGCTGGCCGGCCTGAATCGCCCGGCGTTGTGCCAAAAACCGGACAGCCTTGTCCGTTTTTCAACGCCCGTCACGCATAGGATGATTTTCGTTATGAACAGACAACTCTCGCTTCAGGAACTGTCCCGTTTGCTGCGCAATATGATCCGCACCGGGGTCATCGTCGACATCGATCTGAACAGCGGGCGCTGCCGGGTGCAGACCGGCGGCCTCGTAACACAATGGTTGCAGTGGTTAACCCACCACGCCGGGCATTCACGTAGCTGGTGGGCCCCTTCCATCGGCGAACAGGTGTTGCTGCTGGCGGTCGGCGGCGAGCTTGACACCGCGTTCGTGCTGCCGGGAATTTTTTCCGATGACAATCCGGCCCCTTCGGCATCCGCCGACGCCTTGCATGTCGCCTTTCCCGATGGCGCAGTCGTGGAATATGAACCGAAAACCAGCGCGTTAACGGTGAGCGGCATTAAAACCGCCACCATCAGCGCGTCGCAATCCCTAACCGCCACCGTGCCGGACGTGCGGGTGACCGCCACTACCCGCATCACGCTGGATACGCCGGAAGTGGTCTGCACCAACAAGCTCATTACCGGCACGCTGGAGGTACAAAAAGGCGGCACGATGAGCGGCAACATTGAGCACAGCGGCGGATCGCTCACCTCCAACGGCAAAGTGTTGCATACCCATAAACACCCCGGCGACAGCGGCGGCACAACAGGAGCGCCTTTATGACAGTTCGTTACAGCGGGTTAAACCGCACCACCGGCAAGCGTCTCACCGACACCGAGCATATTCGCCAGAGCATCAGCGATATTTTGCGCACGCCGATGGGCTCCAGAGTGATGCGCCGCGATTACGGCTCGTTGCTGTTTGAGATGATCGATCAGCCGCAAACCCCGGCGCTGACGCTGCAAATCCAGGCCGCCTGTTACATGGCGCTGTTGAAATGGGAACCGCGCATTACCGTAAGCGCGGTCACCACCGAGCGCCAGTTCGACGGCAAATTGCTGGTCAACCTGACCGCGCAACTCGCCAGCACCGGCGAATCCCTTTCGTTAACCCTTCCAGTGAGTTAAAACCATGCCGATTATCGATCTGAGCCAACTGCCGGCGCCGGATGTGGTCGAGGAGCTTGATTATGAGGCTATCCTCAATGACCGCAAAGCGACGCTGATTTCCCTATTTCCCACTGATGAACAAGAAGCGCTGGCGCGCACACTGGCGCTGGAGTCCGAACCGCTGACCAAATTTCTGCAAGAGAACGCCTACCGTGAAGTGATGTGGCGCAGCCGCGTTAACGAAGCGGCTCGCGCGGTGATGCTGGCCTACGCCGCCGGGAAGGATCTGGATGTGATGGCCGCTAACAGCAATACCGCGCGGCTGGTGGTTTCGCCTGCCGACGAGAGCACCATTCCGCCAACACCGGCGGTAATGGAATCTGATAAAGATCTGCGTCTGCGCGCACAGCAGGCGTTTGAAGGGCTAAGCGTCGCCGGGCCGGAAGGCGCGTACGAATACCATGGTCGTAGCGCCGACGGGCGGGTTGCCGATATTTCGGTCATCAGCCCGAACCCGGCGTACATCACCATTTCCGTACTCTCCCGCGAGGGCGACGGCCGCGCCAGCGATGAACTGATCGCCATCGTGGATAAAGCCCTGAACGCCGAAGATGTGCGCCCGGTGGGCGACCGCGTGACGGTGCAAAGCGCGGAGATCGTGCCCTACCAGATTAACGCTACGCTCTACTTCTACCCGGGCCCGGAATCGGAACCGATTCGCCAGGCCGCTGAACAGCAGTTAAAAGCCTATATCAACGCGCAACGGCGTTTAGGGCGCGATATCCGCCAGTCGGCGATTTATGCCGCGCTGCACGTTGAAGGCGTACAGCGGGTGGAGCTGAGCGCGCCGCAAAGCGATCTGGTGCTGGCGAAAAATCAGGCCTCTTACTGCACCGCCTGGAGCATTAACGCCGGAGGCACCGATGAGTGACGACCGTCTGTTGCCTGTTGGCTCATCCATTCTTGAGGTGGCAGCGGCAAAAGCGGCGGCAGATATTGAGCGCGTGCCGGTGCCGCTGCGCACGTTGTGGGATCCACAAACATGTCCGGCGGAGCTGCTGCCTTACCTGGCATGGGCGCTCTCCGTCGACCGCTGGGATTTTAACTGGCCGGAAGCGACCAAACGCAAAGTGATTGCCGCTTCATTCTTCGTTCATCAACACAAAGGCACACGCAGTGCGCTGCGCCGGGTGGTTGAGCCGCTCGGTTTTCTGATTGAGCTGCGCGAATGGTGGGAGGACAACGCCGAACCGGGCACCTTTAAACTGGTGATTGGCGTGCAGGAAAACGGCATTACCGAGGAGATGTACCTCGAACTTGAGCGGTTGATTAATGATGCCAAACCGGCGAGCCGCCACCTGACCGGGTTAAACATCAGCCTGAGCAGCAGCGGCGAGTTTTATGTCGGCGCCGGTTGCTACCTGGGCGAAGAACTGACCGTTTACCCTTACATGCCGGAAGAGATCATAGTCGGCGGTGAGTATTACCCGGCTTCAGCGGTTCATCTGATTGATGATGTCATCATCACTTAACCACGCAACATCACACCAAACGGGCCACGGCCCGTTTTTTATTACCCGCCTCGTTGTGCCAGCGGGCAGCCAACCCCGCCTGATAGCGTTCGCCTGTCGCTGAACGGAAAATGTCTTCTGTACTGATTCATCACCCAACAACCTGAGAGTTAACGCATGACTGCAAAATTCTTTGCCATTCTGACCAATCAGGGGGCCGCGAAGCTGGCGAACGCCGCGTCGCTTGGCACAAAGCTAAACCTTACGCAGATGGCGCTCGGCGACGCCAACGGCGTACTGCCTACGCCCGATGCGGCGCAAACTCAGCTGATTAACCAGAAGCGTATTGCTCCGCTAAACCGCCTCTCTGTTGATCCGAATAACACCAATCAGATCATTGCCGAACAGGTGATCCCGGAAAACGAAGGCGGCTTCTGGATCCGCGAAATTGGCCTTTACGATGATGACGGCGTGCTGATTGCCATTGCCAACTGCCCGGAAACCTACAAGCCGTTGTTGCAGGAAGGCAGCGGCCGCACGCAGACGATTCGCATGGCGCTGATTGTTTCATCGACCGCCGCCGTGACGCTGAAAATTGACCCATCGGTGGTGCTGGCCACGCGTAAATACGTCGATGATAAAATTATCGAAGTAAAGGCCTATTCGGACAATCTGCTGAAACAGCATGTCGCCGCTGCCAATCCGCATCCGCAATATGCGCCACTTGCCAGCCCGGTATTTAGCGGTGTGCCTACCGCTCCGGATACGCATATCGGCAACTATGGCCAGCAAATCGCCAACACAAAGTTTGTTCATGATGTACTGAATGATGACAACTACATCCTGCCCGTAGGAAGTGTTGTTGCCTGGCCTCAGGCGACGCCGCCATTAGGGTGGTTTACATGTAATGGCGCGGCGTTTGATAAAGCCAAATATCCCAAACTGGCGCTGGCGTACCCATCCGGTGTTCTTCCCGATCTGCGCGGCGAGTTTATTCGCGGCTGGGATGATGAGCGCGGGCTGGATGCCGGACGAGTGCTGCTTTCGGCGCAGTCCGATGAATTGAGAGCGCATAACCACCGGTTTATTAACGAATACGCTACGCCGACCGTAAGAATTATTGCTTACACAGATGAAAACAGTGAAAACGCAGATACTACCGTCAGTATTGGCAAGCGGGCATGGACCTATATCTGGATGGAAAATACCGGTGGCGCGGAAACTCGCCCGCATAACATCGCATTTAACTACATTGTGAGGGCTGCATAATGACGCAAGCGACACTGAATCAGAACCTGATGGCCACCGTTGCCGGGGAGCAAACCGTCTATAACTTCGCAGCCGATACGCGCGAATATCGTTCGACCTCGGTGGAATATCTGGCAATCGGCGTTGGCATTCCCGCAAACGCTGCCATTGATGCGCCGCTCGCGGTGAAAAGTGGTTTTGCGGTTTGCCGTAAGGCAGATTTGAGCGGCTGGGAATACGTTGCCGATCACCGCGGCGAAACGGTTTATGAGATCGCCAGCGGCAAGCAGAAGCAACTGGATAAACTGGGTGATTACCCGGCAGACGTTACACCCCTTGCGCCAGCGACCGCTTATGATAAATGGGACGGCAGCAAATGGGTAACCGATAGCGCCGCACAGCAGTCAGCGCTTGTCACCGGGGCGGAACAGAAAAAAACGCAACTGCTCAACGAAGCCAAAAACACCATCAGCCTGTGGCAGACTGAGTTGCAGCTCGGCATTATCAGCGATGACGACAAAGCCCGGCTGATTGCCTGGTTGCAATACATCAAGCTGCTCCAGGCGGTGGATACCGCAACGGCACCGGATATCAACTGGCCGCAACAGCCGCAATAACACCAGACGGGCTCCGGCCCGTTTTTTCATTTGCAGTTGTCCTGCCTTCAAACCAACCACATGCAATAGCTCTGTTTATGCGCTCACCGGAAAATAGTGCCCACGTTTCCGTAACTGAGAGTGAACGCATGACCGCGAAATATTACGCCATTCTGACCAACCAGGGCGCGGCGAAGCTGGCAGCAGCCACCGCGCTTGGCACACAAATCCATATCACACAAATGGCCGTCGGCGACGGTAATGGCAGCCTGCCAACGCCCGACGCCACACAAACCCAACTGCTCAACCAGAAGCGCATCGGTGCGGTGAACACCCTCACTGTCGATGCGGCCAACGCAAATCAGATCATTGCCGAACAGGTGATTCCGGAAAATGAAGGGGGCTACTGGATCCGCGAAATGGGGCTTTTTGATGACGATGGGGTGCTGATTGCCATTGCCAACTGCCCGGAAACGTACAAGCCGTTGTTACAGGAAGGCAGCGGCCGCACGCAAACCATTCGCATGACGCTGATTGTTTCGTCAACGGCGGCGGTGACGCTGAAAATCGACCCGTCGGTGGTGCTCGCGACGCGTAAATATGTCGACGATAAAGTGATTGAGGTAAAAGCGTATGCCGATCACTTACTGACCGCACATCTTGCCGCTACTGATCCACACCCGCAATACCTGCAAATCGCCGATATTGCAAAGTTTACGCCTGTCGGCGTACCGCTACCTTTTCCTTCAGCGACGCCGCCGACAGGGTGGCTCAAATGTAATGGTGCCGAGTTTGATAAGGCGAAATACCCGGGGCTCGCCACAGTATTTCCGTCTGGATATGTACCTGATTTGCGTGGTGAGTTTATTCGCGGCTGGGATGATGGGCGAGGTGTTGATCCTGGACGGACACTTCTGAATTTACAGAGTTTCGCTACGCAACAACACACTCACACTATTGCGACGCAAGGTGCGAGCGCAGGCACAGTCTGGGGGCCAATTGATTCCACCAATTACTCTGCGACAAATGGCGATGCTGCTGTCGGCAACGGCACGTCAAGCGGAGTATGGGCAACGCTTAATTCTACCGCTGGTACCATCGGTGCATTCGCTACTGAAACACGTCCGCGCAACATCGCATTTAACTACATAGTGAGGGCTGCATAATGACGCAAGCGACACTGAATCAGAACCTGATGGCCACCGTTGCCGGGGAGCAAACCGTCTATAACTTCACTGCCGATACGCGCGAATATCGTTCGACCTCGGCGGAGTACCTGGCTGTCGGCGTTGGCATTCCGGCAAACGCCGCCATTGATGCGCCGCTCGCGGTGAAAAGTGGTTTTGCGGTTTGCCGTAAGGCAGATTTTAGCGGCTGGGAATACGTTGCAGATCATCGCAGCGAAACGGTTTATAACATCGCCAGCGGCAAGCAGACGCAACTGGATAAACTGGGTGATTACCCGGCAGACGTTACGCCGCTTGCACCAGCGACCGCTTACGATCAATGGGACGGCAGCAAATGGGTAACCGATAGCGCCGCACAGCAGTCAGCGCTTGTCACCGGGGCGGAACAGAAAAAAACGCAACTGCTCAACGAAGCCAAAAACACCATCAGCCTGTGGCAGACCGAGTTGCAGCTCGGCGTCATCAGCGATGACGATAAAGCCCGGCTGATTGCCTGGTTGCAGTACATCAAGCTGCTCCAGGCGGTGGATACCGCAACGGCACCGGATATCAACTGGCCGCAACAGCCGCAATAACACCAGACGGGCTACGGCTCATTTTTTGTTGCCCGGTTGTACTGCCCGCAAGCCAACCACACGCAATAGCTCTGCTTGTGCGCTCACCGGAAAATAGTGCCTACCTTTCCGATAACTGAGAGTGAACGCATGACCGCGAAATATTACGCCATTCTGACCAACCAGGGCGCGGCGAAACTGGCAGCAGCCACCGCCCGTGGCACGCAAATCCATATCACGCAAATGGCCGTCGGGGATGGCAATGGCGCGCTGCCAGTGCCAGACGCCACCCAGACCCAGCTGCTGAACCAGAAGCGTATCGGCGCAGTGAATACGCTCACTGTCGATGCCGACAACCCCAACCAGATAATTGCCCAGCAGGTGATCCCGGAAAATGAAGGGGGTTTCTGGATCCGCGAGTTAGGGCTTTTTGATGACGAAGGCACGCTGATTGCCATCGCAAACTGCCCGGAAACCTATAAACCGCTTTTACAAGAGGGAAGCGGGCGTACGCAAACCATTCGCATGTCGCTGATTGCCTCGTCCACCGCCGCCGTCACGCTGAAAATCGACCCATCGGTGGTGCTGGCGACACGCAAATATGTCGATGATAAGGTTATTGAGGTAAAAGCCTATTCCGACGAGCTGATGAAACAACACCTTTCATCAGCGAACCCTCACGTTCAATATCTGCTGACTAGCAACGCCTTAAAAGAACTGCAATCGGCGGGGCTTGTTGCTGAGGCTCTCAAAAATCTTGGTTTGGGAGAGGCAGCAAAACAGGGAGTAGCAACAAATGCCCAAATGGTGGCAGGAACCGCCACAAATCTTTTGCCGAGTGTTGCAACAGTAATGAGCCTTTTCAGCAAGCGCTCATATTCAGCCAATGATTTTATCCGCATCCCTGATGTACCAGGTGGATTAATTATTCAGTGGGGAACGGTTATATCTGGCAATTTTGGTGATACCCCATGGACATATCCAACACCTTTTCCTAATGCCCGTCTGGGAGTATGGGGAGCCTTCCACCGGATGGGGACGAGTGGTAGTGATTATCCGACGATATCGTTTAACAACATATCTGATCCAACACCAAAATCGCTGAGTAATTTTATGTTGCGCATTAGCGGTAATGGCGGCGCGGGTTACACGGCTTTCGTTTTCGCAATAGGATATTAATTATGACTAAAGCTTATTTTTCACCCTCACTAAAGTCATTTATTCCAATTACATGGAAAAATGACGGAACCTACAGCGATGAAGACTGGCCTGCTGATGCATTTATTGCAACCGATCAAGAAATTACTATCTACTGGAAACAAACTCCACCTCCCGGGAAATTAATGGGTGTGGCAGGCGGCAGACCTGCGTGGGTAGATGAACCAGCCCCGACTCGGGAACAAATTATTGAGCAGGCAAATTCCCAACAGTCATCACTCATACAGAAAGCGTCAAGCAAAATCAGCATCCTCCAGGATGCCGTCGATCTCGGAATGGCTACCACAGAGGAAACCGATACATTGACCGCATTGAAAGAATATCGGGTGTTATTGATGAGAATAGACACATCAAAAGTGCCCGATATTGAATGGCCTGTCCTGCCAGGCGCTCAGGCCAGTTGATATCAGACGCAGTGGAGGTTACAACGCCCTTCACCGCTTTGATGCATTTTATCCAGGCAGTTACGGGGTGATTGTTATCGGGGTGTATACATGCAAGAAAATATTCGGTCGTGAATAGGATATGCAGGATACCCCCACCTTCTGCCCCAATAACGAATATCCCCTGGCCGGAAAAACTGCAATAACAAATAACATCCAACGGGCTCCGGCCCGTTTTTTTTTGTCTACCGTGTTGTTTCATCCCCACGCCAACCCCGACAAATAGCGCGTTAGCGCTGCGTTCGGGAAAATAGCTCTCACCCCAACACCACGGAGTTAAACGGATGAGTGACTACCATCATGGCGTTCAGGTCGTTGAAATTAACGACGGCACACGCGTCATTTCCACTGTCTCAACCGCCATCGTCGGCATGGTTTGTACGGCCAGCGACGCCGATGCGGCAACCTTTCCACTGAATGAACCGGTGCTTATCACCAACGTGCAAAGCGCCATCGCCAAAGCGGGCACCAAAGGTACGCTGGCATCGTCCTTACAGGCGATTGCCGATCAGGCGAAACCGGTGATCGTTGTAGTACGTGTCGCGGAAGGTAGCGGCGACGATGCCCAGGCGCAGACGATTTCCAACATCATCGGCACTACCGATGCCAACGGGAAATACACCGGCCTGAAAGCGCTGCTGACCGCTGAAGCGGTGACTGGCGTGAAACCGCGTATTCTTGGCGTGCCGGGTTACGACACCCAGGAAGTCGCAACAGCGCTGGCACCCGTCTGCCAGAAGCTGCGTGCTTTCGGTTACGTCAGCGCGTGGGGCTGCAAAACCATTTCGGAAGCCATTAAGTACCGCGAGAACTTCAGCCAGCGCGAGCTGATGGTGATTTGGCCGGACTTCCTCGCCTGGGATACCGTCGCCAACGCCAGCGCCACGGCGTATGCCACCGCGCGAGCGCTCGGCCTGCGCGCTTATATCGACCAGTCTGTTGGCTGGCACAAAACCCTGTCTAACGTTGGCGTTAATGGCGTGACCGGCATCAGCACCCCGGTGTTCTGGGATTTGCAGGAATCCGGCACCGATGCGGATCTGCTCAACCAGGCCGGCGTCACCACGCTGATTCGTAAAGATGGCTTCCGTTTATGGGGCAACCGCACCTGCTCGGATGATCCGCTGTTCCTGTTTGAAAACTATACCCGTACTGCGCAGGTTATTGCCGACACCATGGCCGATGCGCATATGTGGGCGGTGGACAAACCGATTACCGCGACGCTTATCCGCGACATCATCGATGGCATTAACGCGAAATTCCGCGAGCTGAAAAGTAACGGTTACATCGTCGATGCGACCTGCTGGTTCGATGAATCCGCGAACGACGCCGAAACCCTGAAAGCCGGGAAACTGTATATCGATTACGACTATACGCCGGTCCCGCCACTGGAAAACCTGACCTTACGCCAGCGCATCACCGATAAGTACCTGGCGAACCTGGTCTCCTCGGTTAACAGCAATTAAGGAGCCTGATAAATGGCAATGCCACGAAAACTGAAATATATGAACGTGTTCCTCAATGGCTACAGCTACCAGGGTGTCGCCAAATCCATCACGCTGCCAAAGCTGACCCGCAAGCTGGAAAACTACCGCGGTGCAGGCATGAATGGCGTCGCGCCAATTGATATGGGTCTTGATGAAGAGGCGATGTCAATGGAGTGGTCGTTGGGCGGCTTCCCGGATGAAGCTATCTGGGAACTGTATGGCGCCACCAGCGCCGACGCGGTGCCGATCCGTTTTGCCGGTTCTTACCAGCGCGATGACACCGGGGAAACAGTGGCAGTGGAAGTGGTGATGCGTGGTCGCCAGAAAGAGATCGACACTGGCGAAAACAAGCCAGGTGAAGATACGGAATCCAAAATCTCCGTGATTTGCACCTACTTCAAACTGACCATTGATGGCAAGGAGCTGGTGGAGATCGACACCGTCAACATGGTTGAAAAAGTGAACGGCGTCGACCGTCTCGAACAGCACCGCCGCAATATCGGCCTGTAATGCCCCACCCGGTCAGCCTGGCTGGCCGGGTTTTCCCCCGTAAAAGCAACGAGGATCGTATGAGCCACGAAACTGATAACGTCATTACCCTGCAAACCCCGATTAAACGCGGCGAGCAGTTGATCAACTCCCTTACGCTGATGAAACCGAATGCCGGTACGCTGCGCGGCCTGAGCCTGGCCGCGGTGGCAAACGCTGAAGTGGACGCGCTGATTAAAGTGCTGCCGCGCATCACCTCCCCTTCACTTACCGAGCAGGAAGTGGGTGCGCTGGATCTGGCCGATATGGTGGCGCTGGCGGGCAAGGTGGTCGGTTTTTTGTCACCAGCTTCGGGACAGTAAATTTTCCGGCCAGGCTGTCGGTTGACGATCTGATGGCGGATATCGCGGTGATCTTCCACTGGCCGCCATCAGAACTCTATCCCCTGAGTCTGAGCGAACTCATCACCTGGCGCGAAAAAGCGCTGCAGCGAAGCGGAAACACATATGAGTAACAGCGTAAATATCGAGGCCCTGCTCGCTGCTGTTGATCAGGCGAAGCGGCCCTTTCAAACCCTGCAGACGGCAAATGTATCGCTGGCTGACGGTATCAAAGAGACGGAAAAAAACCTGCGCGGCCTGTATAGCCAGGCTGCGCAGATTGACGGATTTACCCGCACACAAAGCGCGCTTAACGGCGTTAGCCAGCAGCTAAAGATCGCCAAAGCGAGCACGCAGGCGCTGGCCTTCGAACTGAAAAAAATCGATAACCCCAGTGAAGCGCAGATAACCGCGCTGGATAAGGCGCGCGCCAACGTGAGCGCGCTGAAACAGCAGCACGACAGTTTACGCCAGTCGGTGAAAAACCAACGGCAAACATTGCAACAAGCGGGGATCAGTACCCGTGCGCCTGCAACAGCGAAACAACGCCTGCAGCAGAACATCAGCAACGCTACCGAACAGCTGTCGAGCCAACAGCAAGCACTAAAGCAGGAGAACCGCCAGCAGCGGCAGGTGAAAATCAAAGAGAGCCAGCAATCGATTCTGGGCGTGGCGGGGAAAGTATCCGCCGTCGGCAAGACCGGGATGTCGATAGCGACCACCGGATTTAATCTTGGCAAAAAATTACTGCAGCCGGGATATGACGCGTCGCTGCAAACGCATTCAGCCGTGCCACCTGCAACACCGGGCAGCGCTGTTGCAACTCTGCAAACTCACACCGCAGCGCCGGGAACCGCGACCGCAAGCCAGCAGCAGAGCGCGGGGAGCCTCGCACCGACTGTCGCCGTCCGAAACAATAGTACCGGCGCTCCTGCTCCGGCGGCTGCGATACAGAATAATGTCGGCAACCTTGGCACGGATTTAGCGGCGCTACAGGCGGCTTATCAATCCCTGAGCGTGAATATTTTCGCCACTCAGGAGTCGTCGCTGCGCATGCTGGTTCAGACCGCGACCGGTTATCTC
This sequence comes from Kosakonia sp. YIM B13588, assembly GCF_042788165.1. NCBI lineage: Bacteria > Pseudomonadati > Pseudomonadota > Gammaproteobacteria > Enterobacterales > Enterobacteriaceae > Kosakonia > Kosakonia sp. YIM B13588. The sequence continues at coordinate 30,742 of NZ_JBHZPO010000020.1, forward strand.
GGGCAGCTCCAGCAATGGGTGCAAAACAATCAAGGGCTGGTGCAGAGCTTTGGTCTGATAGCGACGGTGATCGTCGGCGTCGCCGGGGCAATCGGCACTGTCGCAAGCGTGATTGCGCCGGTCTTTACAGGGATCAGCACGCTTATCACCATTGCCACGACTTTTGGCAGCGTGTTTACCACGGTTTGTGGCGGGATCATGGCAGTTATCGGCGGACTTACCTGGCCAATTGTTGCCGTGGTAGCCGCCATCGCCGCTGGCGCCGCGCTGATTTATAAATACTGGGAGCCCATTAGCGCCTTTTTTAGCGGCGTGATTGAGGGGATCGTCGCGGCATTTGCCCCGATTGCCGAAATGTTTGCGCCATTACAGCCGGTTTTCGATGCCATTGGCAGTGCGCTGCAAAAGGTGAAAGACACTTTCATCGCGCTGCTGACGCCAATCAAGGCCAGCGAGGAGACGCTCACACAATTCGGCAACCTCGGGCAGAGTGTCGGTAAAATGCTTGTTAATGCATTCACCTGGCCACTGAACCTCTTCCGTTCACTGAGCGAGAGCGCGACGGGGTTGCTGGAGACGCTGGGCATTATCGATAAAAAACCCGCACTGGTGCTCAAACCGTCGATCGAGCAACCCGCCACAGGAGGGGTCTCCAGCTATATCCAGCCCACCAGTTCGCAGCCGGGGTATAACGCTTACCAGGTGGCGCGCCCGTCAACAGGCGGCTCTTACCTCGACCAAAGCCGTACGGAATATAACGTCACGCTGCAGGGTGATGTCACGCCGGGCAGCAACAACGAACGTTATTTGCAGGATCTGTTCCGCCAGGATGCCGACAACCGGCGCAACAACGCCTTATCCCAATTCAACCCGTAAGGAGAGTTCGCATTATGATGCTGGCATTGGGGCTTTTTGTTTTCATGCGGCAGACGCTGCCGTTCCAGAATATGGATCGTACCTCAGCGTTTAACTGGAAGAACAACGCGCGCGTAGGTAAGCGCGCGGCGTTCCAGTACCTCGGTCCTGGGGAAGAAACCATTGATATCACTGGCGCGCTCTACCCGGAACTGACTGGCGGTGTGCTGTCGCTCGCGGCGGTCCGGCTGATGGCCGATCAAGGTCGTTCGTGGCCGCTTATTGACGGAACTGGAATGATTTATGGCATGTATGTCATAAGCAGCGTCATCGAAAAAGGTTCTGAGTTTTACAGCGACGGTTCACCGCGCAAAATCAATTTCACCCTGAAACTCACGCGTGTTGATGAATCTCTGGTCGCCCTGGCGGGCGACCTTCAGGAGCAGGGGGAACAACTGCTCAGGAGCGCGACGAATATGCTGGGGAACTTGTGATGATTGACGTACTCACCCAGGATTTGGGGCGAACGAGTGTCCCCCTGTTTACGCTGAAGCTAAAGCAGAAACAGCACGATCCGCAGCAAGCGCAAAAACAGGAAGCAAAAGACATTACCTACGATATCGCGCCTCGCCTGATAGCGTTGACTGTCACCGATAATCGAGGGTTTGAGGCCGATACACTAACGCTAACGCTGGATGATGCCGACGGGAAAATCCAGATGCCGCAGCGCGGTAATGAGGTAAGTGTCGCCATTGGTCGGCTAGGAGAACTGCTCACCAATATGGGCACGTTTACCATCGATCAGGTGACGCACCGAGGTACGCCGGACCAGGTGGTTGTTACCGGCCGCAGCGTCGATTTTCGCGGCAATATGAATAGCCCAAAAGAGTGGTCATGGCATGACACAACGCTTGGCGAAGTTGTCAAAGATATCGCCTGGCGTAATTCGCTGAGCGCCAGTATCGCGCCAGCGCTGGCAAATATAAAAATCGCCCATATCGACCAGTCTAATGAGTCCGACATTGGCTTTCTAACCCGGCTGGCAACTCGCAACGGTGCCGAAATCGCCGTGAAATCAGGTACGCTGATTTTCCTTGTTCCGGGCATGTGCGTTCGGGGCGGCAAGGTTGTTCCTTCTGTAACAATCACCCGCAGCGATGGCGACTCGCACGAGTTTACCCTTGCCGATCGCGTAGCTTACAGCGGTGTGGTTGCCCACTGGCAAGATACCAGAACGCCAAATGCACAGACGAAGCAGATAAAACTGACGCGCAAAGCCGCCACAACCAGCAATGCAAAGCCTGAAGCGACGGATTACACCGCTGGCTCAAAAGATAATATCTATACCCTACCGACGACGTACGCTTCTAAAGATGAAGCCATGCGGGCTGCAGAGGCGCAGTGGCAAGACATCCAGCGCAACGCGGCGAAATTTACGCTCACTCTTGCTCAGGGGCGCACCGATATCTCCGCAGAAAGCCCTGTGTATGTTTCAGGTTTTAAAGATGCGATCAACAACACGCCATGGGTAATCAAAAAAGTGACACATGGCATTGATAGCAATGGTTTTATTAGCAAACTGGAGCTGGAGGTTCGGGTTGACGGCGTTGAATATGAAGCACAGGAATAGCGTCAAATGCATTCTTTAGCTTGCATTTGCAAGTTAAAGGGATAATATAGCTGGCATATACACGAGGGAGAAACCACCATGATGCATTGCCCGGTATGCCAACAAGCGGCGCACGCGCGCTCCAGCCGCTATCTCAGTTCTGAAACCAAAGAGCGCTACCATCAGTGCCAGAATATTCACTGTGGTTGTACGTTCGTCACCCATGAGTCGCTGGCGCGTTATATTGTCCGCCCGCCGGCACTGCAAGTGAGCGCGTCGCATGCCGGGAAATAATCCGGCGAAGATACTCAAAAGCCTGCGCCAGCAGGTTTTTTATTTCTGTATCGATAGCGGGCAATGAAAAAATTACGTGGGCAATGTCAGGTAACAGAGCATAACAACCGCTGATACAGAAAGCGCCCGGACGTCGGCCTGAAGTAAAACCAGGTGTCTGCCAGTTCGGCGAGGAGTAAATTCAAAGACAATGATGCGAAACCAGAATGTGTTGTCGTGCGTATCTACAGGACGCAGTTTTAAATTCGCAATCAAAGGCTTAATAAAGATCGCTGCCTGTTGTGAACGATTTAAATCTCAAAGCAATAAGGCAAAACCTGATGCTTATCACCGCCGCAAGAGGTGGTTTTCAGGCAGGCATAAAAAAAGGGGTTGGCATTACGCCAACCCCTTGTTTCATAACACGCTTTGGATGTAGCGTGTGCGCTATCTTAGTTAAGACGCTCTTTGATACGAGCAGACTTACCAGTACGCTCACGCAGGTAGTACAGTTTAGCTTTACGAACGGCACCACGACGTTTGACAGAGATGCTGTCAACTACCGGAGAGTGAGTCTGGAAGACACGCTCAACGCCTTCGCCGTTGGAAATTTTACGAACAGTGAATGCAGAGTGCAGACCGCGGTTACGAATAGCGATAACCACGCCCTCGAATGCCTGCAGACGTTTTTTGGAACCTTCAACAACCCATACTTTCACTTCCACGGTGTCACCCGGACGGAAGGAAGGTACGTCCTGCTTCATCTGCTCTTGTTCAAGTTGCTTAATAATGTTGCTCATAATTTAATCTCTTATCCTGGGTAAACTGATATTCGGGTGGTTTCTTAAACCAACCCATCATGTTTCTGTTGCTGTTGCGCGTGTTCACGTTGGAACTCCGCCAGCAACCTTGCTTGCTCTTCAGTCAGAGCCAGGTTTTCCAGAAGTTCAGGTCTTCTAAGCCAGGTTCGGCCCAGCGACTGCTTCAAACGCCAGCGACGTATCTCGGCATGGTTCCCCGACAGTAATACCGCCGGTACTTCCATCCCTTCTAACACTTCAGGTCGGGTATAGTGTGGGCAGTCCAGCAACCCATCGGCAAAAGAATCTTCCGTTGCCGAAGCTTCATGGCCCAGTACCCCCGGAATAAACCGGGAAACCGAGTCAATCAGCGTCATCGCTGGTAACTCACCACCGCTGAGAACGTAATCGCCGATAGACCATTCTTCGTCAATCTCGGTTTGGATTACGCGCTCATCTATCCCTTCGTAGCGACCGCACACCAGAATCAGTTTCTGATTCGTTGCCAGTTCGCTGACGCCCGCTTGATCAAGCTTGCGCCCCTGAGGCGACAGATAAATCACTTTGGCGCCTTCGCCCGCCGCGGCTTTTGCTGCATGAATGGCGTCCCGTAACGGGTTCACCATCATTAACATCCCCGGTCCGCCGCCGTAAGGACGGTCGTCCACGGTACGGTGCCGGTCGTGAGCGAAATCACGCGGACTCCAGCTCTGGATGCTCAGCAGGCCATTTTTTACTGCCCGGCCAGTTACCCCGTAGTCGGTAATCGCGCGGAACATTTCAGGAAACAGGCTAATTATGCCAATCCACATAGCGCCGTCTTTTACCGTATATCCGGAGGTTCAAAAACCAGGATCCCAATCTACTTCAATGGTTTGAGTAGTGAGATCGACTTTCTTGATAACCTGCCCATCGAGGAACGGAACCAACCGCTCCTTGATACCAAATGCATCTTTCAGGTTTGCCTTGATGACGAGAACGTCATTCGACCCGGTTTCCATCATATCGACGACTTTACCGAGGCTGTAACCTTCAGTAGTCACTACCTGGCAGCCCATCAGGTCTTTCCAGTAGTAGTCACCCTCTTCCAGTTCCGGCAACTGCGCGGAATCAACGACAATTTCACAATTGGTCAGAAGATTCGCGGTATCTCTGTCATCAACACCTTTCAGTTTGATGACGATGTCCTGATTGTGGTAGCGCCAGCTTTCCAGCTCAATGCTCTGCCACTGACCCGCCTTCTGGATAAACCAGGGCTGATAGTCAAAAATGCTTTCGGCGTCTTCGGTGGAGGAAAACACTCTGAGCCAACCACGAATTCCGTAAGAAGACCCCAGCTTGCCGACGATAATTGGCTCAACAGGGACCGGTGCGGCTTGTTGCTTGCTCATCATGACCACCGTGACAGATTAAGCTGCTTTCTGTGCTTCTTTGATCAGCGCGGAAACGCGATCGGAAACGGTAGCGCCCTGGCCAACCCAGTGCTGAATACGATCCAGATCCAGGCGGGTGCCTTCTTCTTTCTCGGAAGCGATCGGGTTGAAGAAACCAACGCGCTCAATGAAGCGACCGTTGCGTGCATTGCGGCTGTCAGTAACAACAACCTGGTAGAACGGACGCTTTTTAGCGCCGTGACGAGCTAAACGAATAGTTACCATAACATCCTCTTGTGTGAATAAAACACCAGGCCCCATCGAGGAACGGAGCCCGGTGTCATATTAAAAGCCCGAAAATTTTACTCATTTTTTGCTAAAAAGCAATCGACAGTTACGAAACTGTGAGGAGTGAGGCCGTTGGCGTTGCAGCCAGTTTGGCGTCGGCGTGCGCGCAAAAAGCGGAGCGTACACGGAGTACGTGAGCATTTCGAGCACACCCCGGCGTCAAAATGGCCAATAAGCCAGGCCGATATTATCTACCCGGGAAACCAGGCGGCATCATCCCTTTCATGCCCCGCATCATCTTCGCCATCCCGCCCTTCTTCATTTTCTTCATCATGCGCTGCATGTCGTCGAATTGTTTGAGCAGACGGTTCACATCCTGCACCTGCATGCCGCAGCCGGCGGCGATACGGCGTTTACGCGAACCTTTGATGATGTCCGGATTGGCGCGTTCTTTCAGCGTCATGGAATTAATGATCGCTTCCATACGCACCAGCACTTTGTCGTCCATTTGCGCTTTAACGTTGTCCGGGATTTGCCCCATGCCCGGCAGCTTGCCCATCAGGCTTGCCATGCCGCCCATGTTTTTCATCTGGCGCAATTGTTCAAGGAAGTCGGTCAGATCGAATCCGTCGCCCTTCTTCAGCTTATTCGCCAGCTTTTCAGCCTGCGCGCGGTCAACTTTGCTTTCGATATCTTCGATAAGCGACAACACATCGCCCATGCCGAGAATGCGCGAGGCGATACGATCCGGGTGGAACGGCTCCAGCGCTTCGGTTTTCTCGCCGACACCGAGGAATTTAATCGGCTTGCCGGTGATATGGCGAATGGAGAGCGCCGCGCCACCGCGCGCATCACCGTCCACTTTGGTCAGCACCACGCCGGTCAGCGGCAGCGCTTCATTAAACGCTTTGGCGGTATTCGCGGCATCCTGACCGGTCATGGCGTCGACGACAAACAGGGTTTCTACCGGCTTTATAGCCGCGTGAACCTGTTTGATCTCATCCATCATTGCTTCGTCGACATGCAGACGACCGGCGGTATCCACCAGCAGCACATCGTAGAATTTCAGCTTCGCTTCTTTCAGCGCGGCGTTAACAATGTCGACCGGCTTTTGCGCGACGTCAGAAGGGAAGAAATCGACTTCAACCTGCTGCGCCAGCGTCTCCAGCTGTTTGATCGCCGCCGGACGGTAAACGTCGGCAGAAACGACCATCACTTTTTTCTTGTGCTTTTCGCGCAGGAACTTACCGAGCTTACCGACGCTGGTGGTTTTACCCGCACCTTGCAGACCCGCCATCAGCACTACCGCCGGCGGCTGCGCGGCGAGGTTCAGGCTCTGGTTCTCTTCGCCCATCGCCGCAACCAGTTCGTTGCGCACGATTTTGACGAACTCCTGGCCTGGCGTCAGGCTCTTGTTCACTTCATGACCAACCGCCTTCTCTTTTACGCGGTTGATAAAATCACGCACCACCGGCAGCGCAACGTCCGCTTCCAGCAGCGCCATACGCACTTCGCGCAGGGTATCTTTGATGTTGTCTTCAGTGAGGCGTCCACGGCCACTGATATTGCGCAGGGTGCGCGACAAACGATCGGTTAAATTATCAAACATTGTCTCTCGCCTGAGGTGATACGATGGCCGCCAGCGCGACGCATAACAGAAATTTCCCGGAGTATAACATGAAGACATTGCTCCTGTATGTGATGCAACTGTTGGAGCCAACGTCACGTAACGTTATACTGCTTTCCTTTCTTCTTCAGTCAACTGCCGACATCCTATGCCCGTTTTTGCCCTGATCGCTCTTGTCGCCTACTCAATCAGCATTGCGCTGATCGTTCCCAGCCTGCTGCAAAAAAACAGCGGCTGGCGCAGAATGGCCATCCTTTCGGCGGTAATCGCACTTATTTGCCACGGTTTCGGCTTAAAAGAACGCCTGTTCCCGGGTGATGGCGGGCAGAACCTGAGTCTGCTGAACGTCGGTTCGCTGGTCAGTCTGATGATCTGTACGGTAATGACCATTGTGGCGTCGAAAAACCGCGGCTGGCTGCTGCTGCCAATTGTCTATACCTTCGCGTTAATCAACCTCGCTTTCGCCGTTTTTGTGCCCAATGAGTACATCACGCATCTGGAAGCCACGCCCGGCATGATGGTGCATATTGGGCTGTCGCTCTTTGCCTATGCCACACTGATCATTGCGGCAATGTACGCGCTGCAACTGGCCTGGATTGACTATCAACTGAAGAATAAACGGCTGGCGTTCAGCAACGAAATGCCGCCACTGATGGTGATTGAGCGCAAAATGTTCCATATCACTCAGGTTGGCGTTGTGCTGCTGACGCTGACGCTATGCACTGGCCTGTTCTTTATGCAGAACCTGTTCAGCATGGAAAATATCGACAAAGCGGTGCTCTCAATCATCGCCTGGTTTGTCTACATTGTTCTGCTGTGGGGCCATTACCACGAGGGCTGGCGCGGCCGCAGGGTCGTCTGGTTCAACGTTGCAGGTGCGGGAATTTTAACGCTGGCCTATTTTGGCAGCCGCATTCTGCAGCAGTTCGCGAGCTAAACACAAAGGAGTTCCCCCTGGAACACATCTCCACCACGACGCTGATTATTACGCTAATCATCATGGTCGTGGTTTCGGCCTATTTTTCCGGTTCCGAAACCGGAATGATGACACTCAACCGCTACCGCTTGCGCCACTTAGCCAAGCAGGGTAACCGCGCGGCAAAACGCGTAGAAAAGCTGCTGCGTAAACCCGATCGACTGATAAGCCTGGTGCTGATTGGTAACAACCTCGTCAATATTCTGGCGTCGGCAATTGGCACCATTGTTGGCATGCGCCTGTACGGCAATGCTGGCGTCGCTATCGCCACCGGCGTGCTGACCTTTGTGGTGCTAGTATTCGCCGAAGTCCTGCCAAAAACCATCGCCGCGCTCTACCCGGAAAAAGTGGCCTTCCCCAGCAGTTTCCTGCTCGCGCCGCTGCAAGTCATCATGATGCCGCTGGTGTGGTTGCTTAACGGCGTGACGCGCGTGCTGATGCGCATGGTGGGTATTAAAGCGGATGTGGTGGTCAGCGGCGCGCTCAGCAAAGATGAGCTGCGCACTATTGTGAACGAATCGCGCTCGCAAATTTCCCGCCGCAACCAGGACATGTTGCTGTCGATTCTCGATCTGGAAAAAGTCAGCGTTAACGACATCATGGTGCCGCGCAACGAAATTGTCGGCATTGATATCAACGACGACTGGAAAGCCATTGTTCGCCAGCTCACGCACTCGCCGCATGGCCGCATTGTGCTCTACCGTGATTCGCTGGACGACGCCATCAGCATGCTGCGCGTGCGCGAAGCCTACCGGTTGATGACGGAAAAAAACGAGTTCACCAAAGAGGTGATGCTGCGCGCCGCCGATGAAATCTACTATGTCCCGGAAGGCACGCCGCTGAGCGTGCAACTGGTGAAATTCCAGCGCAATAAAAAGAAAGTCGGCCTGGTGGTCGATGAGTATGGCGATATTCAGGGGCTGGTGACGGTCGAGGATATTCTGGAAGAGATAGTCGGTGACTTTACCACCTCCATGTCGCCTGCGCTGGCAGATGAAGCCACGCCGCAAAATGACGGTTCGGTGATCATCGACGGCAGCGCCAACGTACGCGAACTGAATAAAGCCTTTAACTGGCGCTTACCGGAAGATGAAGCCCGCACCATTAACGGCATGCTGCTGGAGGCGCTGGAAGAGATCCCGGCGGTGGGTACACGTGTTCGTATCGAGCAGTACGACATCGATATTCTTGACGTGCAGGACAATATGATTAAGCAGGTTCAGGTGATCCCGGTGAAAGCGCTGCGGGAAAGCGTCGCTGAATAAGCGAAAAAAAGCCCTCTCCGGGCGGAGAGGGCTTTATCTGAAAGGGTTACGCCTTCGCTTTAGCAACGGTCACCATCGCAGCGCGAATGGTGCGGCCATTTAAGGTGTAACCTTTTTGCATCACGCCCAGCACCTTACCGGCGGCAATCTCTTCAGATTCCACCATGGCAATCGCCTGATGCACGTTTGGATCCAGCGGAACGTCGGTTTCAGCAATCACTTCCACGCCGAATTTCTTCACCACATCCAGCATGTTTTTCAGCGTCAGTTCAATGCCTTCAACCATCGGTGCCATCTCGGCGTTGTCTTTGTCCGCCACTTCCAGTGCACGATCCAGGCTATCGATAACCGGCAGCAGTTCATTGATGAACTTCTCCAGCGCGAATTTATGCGCTTTCTCGATATCCTGTTCGGTACGGCGACGCAGGTTTTCCATTTCCGCTTTAACGCGTAAAACAGTTTCGCGCTCGCGGTTTTCCGCTTCAGCTAACTGCGCTTCAAGGTTCGCAATTTTCTCATCGCGCGGATCCACCTGCCCAGCAGAATCGTCAGACTCAACAACTGCCTCAACTTCGTCGTGCTGTTCCATGATAATTTCTTCCGGGGCTTGCCCGTCAGGCGTTTTCTGTTCTTTACTACTCATGAATTTCTCCGCGTTTTTTTGCATTCATCTCGCTAACCTGCATTATTATGGGGATCCGTTTCCGGGATTCAAGGGAACGTGACAGATTGTCATCATTTCATTCGCCACAAGGACCTCCAGAAAATGACCCATCATTTCAAGTGTATTGGTATTGTCGGGCATCCACGGCACCCTACCGCACTGACCACACATGAAATGTTATATCGCTGGTTAAGCGCCAAAGGTTATGACGTCATTGTCGAACAACAGATTGCCCAGGAATTGCAGCTCAATCATGTGAAAACCGGTACGCTGGCAGAAATCGGTCAACAAGCCGATCTCGCGGTGGTTGTCGGCGGCGACGGCAATATGCTGGGCGCGGCGCGCACGCTGGCGCGCTATGATATCAAGGTTATTGGGATTAACCGCGGCAACCTCGGCTTCCTCACCGATCTCGATCCCGACAACGCGCAGCAGCAGCTCGCCGACGTGCTGGAAGGTCATTATATCGCTGAAAAACGTTTTCTGCTGGAAGTGCAGGTCTGCCAGCAAGAGTGCCAGAAGCGCATCAGTACCGCGATCAACGAAGTGGTGCTGCACCCGGGCAAAGTTGCCCATATGATAGAATTTGAAGTCTATATCGACGAAGTTTTTGCCTTTTCCCAGCGTTCCGACGGGCTGATTATCTCGACACCTACCGGTTCCACCGCCTATTCACTCTCCGCCGGTGGGCCAATTCTGACGCCATCGCTGGATGCTATCACGCTGGTACCGATGTTCCCGCACACGTTGTCTGCGCGCCCGCTGGTAATAAACAGCAGCAGCACCATTCGCCTGCGTTTTTCTCATCGCCGAAGCGATCTGGAAGTGAGCTGCGATAGTCAAATCGCCCTGCCGATTCAGGAAGGCGAAGATGTGTTAATCCGCCGTTGCGACTATCACCTCAACCTTATTCACCCAAAAGATTACAGCTATTTCAATACGTTAAGCTCTAAACTCGGCTGGTCAAAAAAATTGTTCTAAAAATCATCGCACAACGCTTTACTGTATATAAAACCAGTTTATACTGTACGTAAACACAGTTATGGTTTTTCATACAGGAAAGCAACCATGTTGGCACAACTGACCATCAGTAATTTTGCTATCGTTCGTGAGCTCGAGATTGATTTTCACAGCGGGATGACAGCTATTACCGGCGAAACCGGGGCGGGTAAATCGATTGCCATTGATGCGCTCGGGCTATGCCTCGGCGGACGTGCGGAAGCCGACATGGTACGCGCAGGCGCGCCGCGCGCCGACCTGTGCGCCCGCTTCGCACTAAAAGATACTCCCGCCGCCCAACGCTGGCTCGAAGAGAACCAGCTCGAAGATGGACGTGAGTGTTTACTTCGCCGTGTGATCAGCAGTGACGGGCGTTCCCGTGGTTTTATCAACGGCACGGCGGTACCGCTTTCCCAGCTACGTGAACTGGGCCAGTTGCTCATTCAGATCCACGGTCAGCACGCGCATCAGCTCCTCATTAAGCCCGAGCAGCAGAAAAACCTGCTCGACGGCTACGCCGGTGAGTATGCGCTCACTCTGCAAATGACCGAACACTACCGTGCCTGGCATCAAAGCTGCCGCGAGCTGGCTCAGCATCAACAGCAAAGCCAGGAGCGCGCCGCCCGCGCAGAGCTTTTGCACTATCAATTGAAAGAGCTGAATGAATTTAACCCGCAGCCAGGCGAATTCGAGCAGATTGATGAAGAGTACAAACGCCTCGCCAACAGCGGGCAGCTGCTATCTACCAGCCAGCATGCGCTGAACGTGCTGGCAGACGGGGAAGAGGCCAATCTGCAAAGTCAGCTCTATACCGCCCGTCAGTTGCTTGGCGAACTGGCAGATATGGACACTCGTCTCTCTGGCGTGCTGGATATGCTCGAAGAAGCTGCCATTCAGATTAGCGAAGCCAGCGATGAGCTTCGCCATTACTGCGACCGCTTAGATCTCGATCCGAACCGCCTGTACGAGCTGGAACAGCGTATCTCACGGCAGATTTCGCTGGCGCGCAAACATCACATCAGCCCGGAAGAGTTGCCTCAATTCCACCAGTCGCTGCTTGATGAGCAGCAACTGCTCGACGATCAGGCTGATTCCCAGGAAACCCTGGCGCTGGCTGTCACGCAGCACCATCAGCTCGCGCTGGCGACCGCCCAGCAGTTGCATGATCAGCGCGTGAAATATGCGCAGGAACTTGGCGAATTAATTACCGAAAGCATGCATGCGCTCTCCATGCCGCATGGCGTGTTTACCATTGATGTTGCGTTTGATGCCCACTCGCTGACAGCTGAAGGTGCCGATCGCATTGAATTTCGTGTGACCACCAATCCCGGCCAGCCGTTGCAATCAATCGCCAAAGTCGCCTCCGGTGGTGAACTGTCGCGTATTGCGCTGGCTATCCAGGTGATCACCGCACGGAAGATGGAAACCCCGGCGCTGATTTTCGATGAAGTCGACGTTGGCATCAGCGGCCCGACGGCCGTTGTTGTAGGCAAGCTGCTGCGCCAGTTGGGCGAATCCACGCAGGTAATGTGCGTAACACACCTGCCGCAGGTTGCCGGTTGTGGCCATCATCACTTCTTTGTCAGCAAAGAAACGGATGGTGCAATGACCGAAACGCATATGCAGCCGCTGGATAAACGCGCCCGTTTGCAGGAGCTGGCACGCCTGCTTGGCGGTAGTGAAGTGACCCGCAACGCACTGGCGAACGCCAAAGAGCTGCTGGCAGCGTAAACTTTTTTGTAATATGACAGTCTGAGTTCTCGACAAAATCGACAACAGACCCGCCGGCAAAGGTTTTAAACTGGCGAAAGGTCTATTATCATCGGCATATTACATATGAGCCACGTATTGTTCGGGCCGAAAAGGAATCAAATCACTATGCGCTGTAAAATGCTGACTGCTGCCGCAGCGGTTCTTCTGATGTTGACCGCAGGTTGCTCTACCGTAGAACGCGTGGTTTACCGTCCTGATATCAATCAGGGGAACTACCTGACGCCAAACGATGTTTCTAAAATCCGCGTAGGTATGACGCAACAGCAGGTTGCTTATGCACTGGGTACGCCGATGATGACCGATCCGTTTGGCAGTAACACCTGGTTCTACGTGTTCCGCCAGCAGCCGGGCCATGAGGATGTTTCGCAGCAAACCCTGACGCTGACTTTCAGCAGCAACGGCGTATTGACCAATATGGATAATAAACCTGCGCTAACCAAAGGCTAAGGTTGCAGAAATGCAAAAAGGTGCTCAATGAGCACCTTTTTTGTTTAAGCCACTTATGTTGGCTCTTTTCCCGTCGTGTTCGGTTTTTTCGTTTCCACCGGCGCAGGGAACAAAACCCTCTGCTATCAGCTTACGCTTTCCTGGCTGACTTCTCAGCGCGCTGGCGGCGCAACTCTTTCGGATCGGCAATCAACGGGCGGTAAATCTCTACACGATCGCCATTGTGCACAGCATCGTGCAATTTCACCGGGCGGCTGTAAATACCGACCTTATTCACCTTCAGATCAATATCATCACGCAGCTCGAGCAAACCGGAAGCAAGTATCGCCTGCTCAACGGTTGCGCCCTCTTCGAGCGTCACCCGCTGAAGATACTGTTTCTCCGGCAGTGCGTAAGCCACTTCAACCGCAATATTACCCGGCACGGTAAACCTCTTTTGCCCGGTGCGTAAACGCCTGCACCATGTTTGCCGCCAGCTCTTTAAAGATGCGGCCAAACGCCAGCTCAATCAGCTTATTGGTAAATTCAAAATCAAGCTGGAACTCAATCCGGCAAGCCTCGGCGCTCAACGGGGTAAATTTCCAGCCGCCAATCAGCGACTTGAAAGGACCATCGACCAGATGCATCAAAATGCTTTGATTAGTGTCCAGCGTATTACGCGTGGTAAACGTTTTGCTGATCCCGGCTTTGGAAACATCCACCGCCGCAGTCATTTGCGTCGGCCCGGATTCCAGCACCCGGCTGCCAGTACAGCCAGGTAAAAACTGCGGGTAAGATTTTACATCATTCACTAACTTGTACATTTGTTCCGCGCTGTAAGGCACCAGCGCAGTACGGCTAATCTGAGGCATATCGTTTTCCGCGTTCACACAATCGTCAAATAATACCATTTCCCCAGGTTGAAAGGAAAACGCAATGCCCTAACTCATGCTAAGATAACCGGCTAAACCTCACAGGACGCAATGAGGTCAGTTTCAGATATCAGATTACCGGATGGCTTCACGACACTATGACGAAGAAAAAAGCATACAAACCAGGTTCAGCCACCATTGCGCTGAATAAGCGCGCCCGCCATGAATACTTTATCGAAGAGGAATTTGAGGCCGGGCTGGCACTGCAAGGCTGGGAAGTAAAATCCTTACGCGCCGGTAAAGCAAACATTGGCGACAGCTACGTTATTCTGAAAGATGGCGAAGCCTTTCTGTTTGGCGCAAACTTTACGCCGCTGACTGTAGCCTCCAGCCACTACGTGTGCGATCCGACTCGCACACGCAAACTGCTGCTTAACCAGCGCGAACTCGATTCACTTTACGGCCGCATCAACCGCGAAGGCTATACCGTGGTGGCGCTGTCGCTGTACTGGAAAAACGCCTGGTGCAAAGTGAAAATTGGCGTGGCGAAAGGTAAGAAACAGCACGACAAGCGCACCGATCTGAAAGAGCGCGAATGGCAGTTGGATAAAGCACGCATTATGAAAAACGCCGGGCGTTAGTCACGCCCGCTTCGCCCTCTCACGCCGGGAGAGGGCCTCGAACACTTCTCAACGTCTCATTCAGCTTATGCATTATTTTTATAGATAATCCAGTACCGATTTTGATCTCCACATTAGCAATCATCCCCGCAAACCAGGAAAGATTTTCCAGTGCGGTTGCCCAGCTAAGCGCTCCTTGTGCGCGAGTAAATCACCACCATAGAGCAATCAACCACAGACGATCGGATCAATTCCATACGCTCTAGTAAGTTAGCCGTCTGGTGTGAACGCTTTGTTTGCATAAAGCAACACCAAATACGGCGTGATCGTATTCGATAGCTGCGGACAAATACTAACCACATTTCCCTCCTCAAAAGTCATTGTGATATGGACTGGAATGCCGCGTCATAAATCTGTTATACTCACCGTCACACTTTTGGGGCTGATTCTGGATTCGACGGGATTCGCGAAACCCAAGGTGCATGCCGAGGGGCGGTTGGCCTCGTAAAAAGCCGCAAAAAAATAGTCGCAAACGACGAAAACTACGCTTTAGCAGCTTAATAACCTGCTTAGAGCCCTCTCTCCCTAGCCTCCGCTCTTAGGACGGGGATCAAGAGAGGTCAAACCCAAAAGAGATCGCGTGGATGCCCTGCCTGGGGTTGAAGCGTTAAAACTAATCAGGCTAGTTTGTTAGTGGCGTGTCCGTCCGCAGCCGGCAAGCGAAATTAAAGACTGGACTAAGCATGTAGTACCGAGGATGTAGGAATTTCGGACGCGGGTTCAACTCCCGCCAGCTCCACCAAAATTCTCCATCGGTGATTACCAGAGTCATCCGATGAAGTCCTAAGAGCCCGCATGGCGCAAGCCCTGCGGGCTTTTTTGTGCCCTCAATTTGTCCCGCGAAGTCCGAAGAGAACTAATTAAATCCGAACCTTTTAGGCACCTTGTTAGGCACCTTATAAAGCTTTATTGTTTTTGAGGTGCCTAAAACTATGGAAACCCGGCAATGGCAAGACAAACCAAACCTCTCTCAGTTAAAGAAATCGAATCTGCCAAACCAAAGGAAGCGGACTATGTGCTCTATGATGGCGATGGCCTTGAGCTACTGATCAAATCCAGCGGGAGTAAAATCTGGCAGTTTCGCTACATTCGCCCTGTCACCAAGAAACGTGCGAAAAAGAGCATAGGCCCTTACCCGTCAGTTACGCTTGCCGATGCCAGAAACTACCGGGCAGAGTCTCGCTCTCTCCTGGCGAAACAAATCGATCCACAGGAACATCAGCAAGAACAACTTCGCAGTTCGCTGGAAGCCAAAACCAATACTTTCCAGCTCGTAGCTGAACGTTGGTGGAATGTGAAGAAAGCTAGTGTGACAGAAGACTATGCGGAAGATATCTGGCGCTCTCTTGAAAGAGATGTCTTTCCTGCGATTGGCGACGTTAGCGTTACAGATATTAAAGCTCACACACTGGTTCAGGCCGTGCAACCGGTTCAGGCCAGAGGAGCGCTGGAAACCGTTCGTCGCCTTTGCCAACGTATCAATGAGGTCATGATATATGCCCAGAACACAGGTCTGATTGATGCGGTTCCCAGCGTGAATATCGGTAAAGCCTTCGAGAAGCCTCAGAAAAAGAACATGCCCAGCATTCGACCGGATCAGCTACCTCAACTGATGCAGACAATGCGAACAGCCAGCATTAGCCTCTCTACACGCTGCCTGTTCATGTGGCAACTTCTTACTATTACCCGCCCTGCCGAAGCGGCTGAAGCTCGCTGGGAAGAGGTAGACATTGAAGCGCGAGAATGGAAGATTCCTGCAGCACGCATGAAAATGAACCGCGACCATACTGTTCCATTGTCAGATGAAGCAATAGCTGTGCTGGAGATGATGAAGCCGTTAAGCGGGAACCGGGAATTTATCTTTCCCAGCCGTATCAAGCCCAACCAGCCAATGAATAGTCAGACTGTTAACGCCTCACTAAAACGTGCAGGTTTTGGTGGAGTGCTCGTTTCACATGGTTTGCGTTCTATCGCAAGTACAGCCCTTAATGAACAGGCTTTTCCGCCTGATGTTATTGAAGCTGCATTAGCCCATGTGGATAAGAATGAGGTGCGTCGTGCTTATAACCGCAGTGACTATCTCGAACAACGTCGCCCAATGATGCAGTGGTGGGCTGACTTCGTTATGGCTGCTGATCGCGGGAGTATGATTGAGGGAGGTACGAAAGGAATGCGTTTAGCTGTGTGACGGATAACTAATGACAGTTCCTACTTTAGTACTTTGCTGAATGAGGCTTTAAATTTCAGCCCCATATCGGAGATGGGCTAAAGCCCTTCCCTTGATCAAAAATCATATTTAAGGAAAAAAAATGCAGCTTGGTAATGTAAAGCTTTTCAAAGGAATTGGTTACGTCTGCTTTCTCGATATACTTGGGTTCTCTCAAGATATTTTATCAAACTGGAACGCAACTGAGTCTAATCCATTGGATAAGCTCTTAGCTATAAAATCAGCACTGCCTGTGCTGCACGACGATGAAGTCGAGTCAGGAGTTAGCCAGTCTGTCCGTAATTACGTGTGCCGTGTTAATACTGTCTCAGATAGCATCACGATAGCTTTTGGACTCGAGAAAGAGCTGATAATTGGTGATATGGTTTTAGGTTTGGAGGTACTGCTGGTAAATGTACGAGAAGTTTGGCGCACAGCAATAGAACTAGGCTACACCCTGCGAGGAGCTATTGATTTTGGTGAGATTTATTGGGACAAAAACGAACTGGTGGGCCCGGCATTTATAAATGCTTATCGCCTTGAATCAGAAATAGCAAGAGTTTCAAGGGTTGTTGCTTCGTCAAAATTAAATAAGCTACTAGCTAATTTGGCTAGTAACTATTCAAGCGGAGTTGTGGAGCATTTAATTGACAATTTCAGAAAGGATGTTGACGGCTACATTGTGTTGGATCCTTATAAGATGTGTGTCACAGACGAAGAAAGAGTGCTGTTGGTAAAAAAATTAAAAAAAATGGCAAGTCAGGCATCGCTCCCATTAATAAAAGAAAAGTATGCCCCCTTAATCGAAATGCTGTCTAAAAGACCGTCAGCGTTAATAGAACCAAGTCAACTTGGTCAATACTAATGGCAATGATGATGAGTCGAATATGGGGCGGCCGGGAACTGAGGGAAGCTAAGAGTTATAGTTCGATTTAATTTGGGAGGTGTTGGACTCGAGTGACTACTTAGTGCCAGGAGCTGTTGTTGCTGAGATGAATATGTGCACACAATCTGGGCAGGGGTATGAGCACACTCAAGCTGAGTCAAACAGTATTTGAAGCTTCATAATAGAGCTAAATAACGTTGTTCGAATACTAAGAGTGGCATTTTTTTACTGGAGTGAGGAATACATACAGATGGCAATATATGTAGATAACTGTCCAAGGTGCGCTAGTCAAAATATAACTTTTGATGTCCACGGTGCTAATCATTTTGGTAATTATAAAGAGTTTCCAAAGCCGGAAGTTCCCGCATATGAATTTTTTTGCGTGTGTCGAGAATGTCATAAAACAACGATTTTCCTTGGGATCAGCATAGACAAACATCAAGAGCTTCATAGAATCAGTTGGGGCGTGGCCATGTTCGGGTTGAAAGATGTAGCCAAGATATTAAGACCGATTTCGCCAGCAGATTTGAGCGTCGGTGAACCACCTGATTTTTTACCGCAAGAAATCAATGATGCTTATGAAGAAGGGGCAAAATGCCTCGCAATTGGTTGCAATAATGCGGCTGGAACAATGTTTAGGCTTTGTCTTGATTATGCAACAAAAGGACTTGTCCCTGATGGCGATGGTGGCCCAGCAGCAAAAATTAAGAGGAGCTTGGGACTGAGAATGGAGTGGTTATTTGATAATAAACTTATTCCGGAAACTCTTAGAGAACTAGCTGAGTGTGTCAAAGATGATGGGAATGATGGTGCTCATGAAGGGATTCTAGATAGGGCAACAGCAGAAGATCTTGAGGAGTTCACATACTTGTTTCTGGAACGGCTATACACTGAACCTCAACGCCTTGCTGAAGCCAAGGCAAGGCGTCAAGGGAGAAGAAACAAAGAAGCCTGACTTTTCAGTCATCAAACAGTAAGAATGAATAGTAAGTGTTTTAATAATCACTACTGTGGTCGCAAAAGTGTCAACTTCCGCTCTTCGCTGCCCTTTAAACCTTGCAATGGGGCAGCATTGTGACAAGAGCGGAAGTAGCACACGCACTTTCATCCGCACCGTAAACAGCGATCCAGAAAGTAAGCGATCAGAGTTTGTCGGACGCATTGCTGAACAGGCAATTCATGTTAAATATAGGCAAGCTGATTAAAAAGCAGCACGACCATGGCAGTCCTTCTTCCAGGGGGGGTTTCCCGATAATACTGAGACTACGACTTCAATGTTCGGTTAGAGGTAGTCGAGGTCTGGCTCCTATATCAAAACGTACAGATTGAATGTTACCCTGGCCCCTTTCATGCATACCTAACGTAATTAACTACAGTCTGAAATGATATTATTCATGCCAGTTATGCCAAACACAAAAGTTGCACTGGCAAGTGACAAGCATCAAAGTGGAATGTATTTCCCGCATGGAGCAGGTAGTAAACGATAATGACCGAGCTTAAAGCTGCATCTGAGTCTG
>NZ_JBHZPO010000021.1:0-36576 GCF_042788165.1 Kosakonia sp. YIM B13588
CCGACCAAACAGATCTGGTTCTATGAACATCCCTATCCGGATGGCGTGAAGAATTACAGCAAAACCAGGCCGATGAAGTTTGAGGAATTCCAGGCTGAGATCGACTGGTGGGGCAATGAAGCTGACGGCTTTGCCAGTCGCGTTGAGAACAAGCAGGCCTGGAAAGTAAGCATTGAGGATGTCATCGCCCGTAACTACAACCTCGATATTAAAAATCCGCATCAGGCGGAAACCATCAGTCACAATCCGGACAAGCTTCTTGCGCAATATGAAAAGCAGCAGGAAGAGATCCAGAATCTGCGTAATCAACTGCGCGATATTCTTGGCGCGGCGCTGTCCGGCAAGGAGGTGAATTGATGACGGTTGAAAAGCTGATCACCGATCATATCGATACCTGGACCTCTGCGCTGCAAACGCGTTCTACCGCCGGGCGCGGCAGTTCGGGGAAAATCGATCTCTATGGCATCAAAAAACTGCGCGAGTTAATTCTTGAGCTGGCGGTACGCGGCAAGCTTGTGCCGCAGGATCCAAACGATGAACCGGCCTCGGAGCTGTTAAAGCGTATCGCGGCGGAAAAAGCAGAGCTGGTAAAGCAGGGGAAAATTAAAAAACAGAAACCGCTGCCGGAAATTAGCGAAGAAGAAAAACCGTTTGAACTGCCGGATGGGTGGGAATGGACAACGCTTAATACGATTGCTGAGATCAACCCCAAAATAGAAGTCGAAAACGATGAACAAGAAATCTCATTCGTTCCTATGCCTTGCATATCCACTCGTTTCGACGGAGCTCATGAGTTTGAAACGAAGAAATGGGCAGAGGTAAAAAAAGGTTACACCCATTTTGCAAATGGGGATTTGGCTATTGCCAAAATTACACCTTGTTTTGAGAATAGTAAGGCCGCTATATTTTCAGGATTAATTAATGGAATTGGCGTTGGAACAACTGAACTTCATGTCGCTCGACCTTACGCTCAATTTATTAATCGTCAGTTTATTTTACTAATCTTCAAATCTCCTAATTTTCTTCTGACTGGCGAATCAAAAATGACAGGTTCAGCGGGTCAGAAGCGTGTTCCGCGCCAATTTTTTGAAAATTATCCTTTACCTGTTCCTCCTGCTCAGGAGCAAGATCGAATAGTAGAAAGATTTATACAATTAATGACTCTCTGCGACCAGTTGGAACAACACTCCCTGACCAGTCTGGACGCACATCAGCAGCTGGTAGAAACCCTGCTCGCCACGCTGACTGATAGCCAGAATGCCGCAGAACTGACCAATAACTGGGCGCGTATCAGCGAACATTTCGACACGCTGTTTACCACCGAAGCCAGTATTGACGCGTTAAAACAAACCATTCTGCAACTGGCGGTGATGGGCAAACTGGTACCGCAAGATTCCAATGATGAACCCGCTTCTGCACTGCTAAAACGTATCGCACAGGAAAAAGAACAGCTGATTAAAGACGGGAAAATTAAAAAGCAAAAACCGTTACCGCCGATAAGCGACGACGAAAAACCGTTTGAATTACCGGAGGGTTGGGAATGGTGTCGTCTGGGAACTCTTTTTTATTTTCTTAATGGCTATGCTTTCAAAAGTGAGAATTTTAGCTCTAATGGGGTACGTTTATTGAGGAATGCTAACATTTCTCACGGCACCATAAACTGGAAAGAAACAGTATACATTTCGGATAACCTATTAAAAGATTTCGAGAAGTTTATATTATCAGAAAATGACATCGTTATATCTTTAGATCGTCCTATTATTAATAGTGGCTTGAAGTATGCTATCATTTCCCGCTCAGATTTACCCTGTCTCCTGCTTCAACGGGTTGCAAAATTCAACTGTTATGCTGGAATAGTTTCAAATACCTTTTTGACTAATTGGCTGAATTCATTTTATTTCTTGAATGCTATTACTCCTGGCCGAAGCAATGGAATCCCACACATTTCAACTAAACAACTGGAGATGACATTATTTCCATTATTATCGAAAAGTGAACAATCCAGAATTCACAACAAAACCATGAAATTAATCTCAACATGTAATAGTTTAATCTCCCAAATTCGCTCTAATCAACAAACCCAGCTCCACCTCGCTGACGCGCTTACCGATGCAGCAATAAATTAATCCTTCCCCCTTTAAAACATCAAAGCGGCTAACCAGCCGCTTTTTTTTATCTTTTTTTCGAGTTTGTTCGCATTATTTTTCTTTTTTTTCAGTCTATTTACATGTGGATTTTGTTGTTATTTCCTGTTGTTATGTACATGTTTTTAGCGCGGTACGAATGTGTTGGAGCACATCCGCACCGCTAATCACAATCACTATTAAGAGAGAATAGCGACTATGACTGTTTTGCATTCTAATGGGCTTTATGTTGATTCAGAAGTGCCTTCTTTTAAAACGCGGAATTTAACGGTGAGTTATGTGACCCGTCATCCAAAAATGAACCAATCCCCGGCAATTCGTATTGCGGGCGACTGGCTGGAGAAAGTGGGTTTTAAAATTGGCGCTCAGCTTGATGTAAAAGTGACAAACGGCTGCATTGTTATTGCCGTGAAATAATCATCCCGGGGCATCTAATCGGTGCCCTGACTATATTGAGCAATATTATTCAAACAATTCCGCATGAGTGCCAATATCGGTAAACACGACTAAATGCTTCTCTTTATTAATGCGGTAAACCAATAAATAATCTCCACCAATATGCAATTCACGAAAACCCAACATATCGCCAGTTAACGCGTGATCGTTATATTGTGCGGGGAGAGGATTACCGGAGAGAACTAGCGACATTACCGCAGCGGTTTCATGCATATCTCTCCGGCCAGCCCGGTTATAGCGCTCCCAGGCTTTCATAAAGGTTTTCGTATAATCGGAACGGTAAGGCAGTGGTGCGCGTTTACTCTTTCCCATCGTTTAAGCTGTCCATAAGTTGGTCAATACCATCAAAGCGTCCATTTTGATGTGCGAGGATTTCGTCTGTTTCAGCCATTGCTTTGCGCAGTCTTGCCGTGGGTTTGCGCGTGACTTCAAACGGAATACCTTCCGTTTTCACGATTTGCTCGGCAAAAAGCCGAATGGCGGTACTCCAGTTCAGGCCACAGCTCTCAAGCACTGAACCGGCGCGGGCTTTTAAATCGCTGTCGATACGCGATCTAATAATGGAATCCATAAAACCTCCTGAGTATTTGTAGCTACATTGTAGCCACAAAAAGTACGACCCGCATCTGTTCTATGCTTTAAAAAGAGCAATTCACAGGAGGAAACATGAGCATTCGCGGCATCGATCATATTGGTATCACCGTCCCGGATATTGAAGAGGCAACCCGTTTTCTGATTGAAGCGTTGGGCGCAGAGCTGATTTATCAGTCCGTCTCGCCAGAAGATGAAGATCTTGATAACGAGGCGCAGCAAAAAACGTTGCGCCTCGTGCCGGGTACGACAATCACATCCATACGCATGCTCAAACTTCAGAACGGCCCCGGCATCGAACTTTTCGAAATGCACGGGCCAGAACAGCGCGAGCCGCTGCGGGCCAGCGATTTTGGTCTGCAGCATTTTGCGGTCTATAGCGATGATATCGACGCTGCGCTGCAACGCTTTAAAGCTGCGGGCGGCGAGGTGTTTACCACGCCGCAGCCGCTAGGTTTTCCCACGGAGAAAGGCGCAGGCAACCGCTTTTGCTATGGCCGCACGCCCTGGGGCAGCATCGTCGAGTTTATTACCTGGCCCACGCCGATGCCCTATGAACAGGAAACCACGCTTCGCCGCTGGAAGCCATAAAATCAGCCCAGCACATCCTGCACACAGGCTTTAAACACTTTAACGCCGAGCGCCAGCGCGTCGCGGTCAAAGTGCATCTCCGGGTGATGCAGACCCGGCATCAGGTTGGCACCGAGCCCCCAGAAACCGCCTTTCACCTGTGGGCGCAGGCGCAGGTAGTGGAAAAAGTCCTCGCTGCCGGGTGTCGATTTTGGCGCGGTCAGACCGGTATCGCCAAACACGCTGCGGATGGCGCGGGAAACCACCTCGGTTGCCTCGTCATCAATGATCGCCGCAGGCATCTCTTTCAGAATGCGGATCTCAGCCCGCGCGCCGTAAGCCGCCGCACTGCTTTCAATGGCGCGAATGACCTGCGGTTTCAACGCATCCATGGCGTCGTTTTCCGCCGCACGCAGATCCCAGCACACCAGCGCGTTGTCAGGAATCGAGTTGGTCACCCCGGCGTCGCAGAGAAAACGCGTCGCTTTGGCGCTCCAGGTGAGCGATGGCGCAAGATGAATACCGTTTACCGCCTGCACAGCGTGAGCAGCCGCGTCCAGCGCGTTCACACCTAAATGGGGCCGCGCCGCGTGCGCTGCTTTGCCGTGGAAGATCACTTCAACCGTGGCAGACGCCGAGTAATACATGGCCGGCACCGCCTGGCCCATCGGGCACTCTTCCAGCGGACGCAGGTGGAAACCAAGCAGCATGTCGACATCGTCCAGCACGCCAGCCTCCGTCAGTGCAATCGCGCCAGTACCCAGTTCCTCTGCGGGCTGGAAGATGAACTTCAACTTACCCTTTTTCACTAATCCTTCGGCGATGACTTCCTGCGCCGTGGTCAGCACCACCGTGGAGTGTCCATCATGACCACAGGTGTGACGCGCGACATGCTCACCATTGATAATATGCCCAAGCGCATCCATATCGGCGCGTAGCGCCAGTACTGGCCCCGGTTTACCGCTGTCCAGCACCGCGACAATGCCGGTCGTGTTATTGACCTGGCGCGTGACCTTATAGCCCGCCGCCTCCAGTACCCCGGCGATATAAGCGGAGGTTTTATACTCTTCGAACCCGAGTTCCGGGATCTGATGCAGGTAATTAAAATGCTCAAGTGTGCGTGACACGTCTGACTCCTTGGTACTCAGGCAATAACGCGCATAATCAGCATGGCGATTACGGCATTGAGAATGCTGACCGCCATCAGTAGCGGCCAGTACTTCTTCGGCACATCGGCAACGCCCAACAAGCGGCCCATATACTGTAGCTGCGAACCCATTAAAAAGATGGCGGGCGCGAGAATGGTGATTTGCCCCATATCAAGCTGGCCTTTGCTGAGCAGGCTGACTGCCACGCCGGTTCCCGCCGAAGACGAAAGCCAGGCAGTGAGCAACACGGTAATCGCTTCCCCCGGCAGACCGAACAGCCCCATTAACGGCGCGCAAAGATGACCAATAATCTGCATCACGCCGAGTAAATTGAGCATTTCGGCAATCACGTAGGCCATTAATACATTGGGCATCAGATTATTAATGGCGATATTAAAACCTTTACGCGCACCAATAACGAAAATATCGAACGGATTACCAGAGACTTTTGCGGAATTATTCATTGTCGAAATCTCGCTTATAAACAGTATTTAATGCCAGACGAACCACGGCTGCGCCCACGAATTTAAGGACAAACATTAAAACCAGCGGAACAATAATCGGGATGGTTAATGACGCGAACATCGCCGAGCCAATCGAAAAATAGTTATTGATTAAGCCCGCGCCGGAATATTGCCATGAACCCATAATCACCACGTCTTTACGGGTAATTTTATCGCTGTCATATAACTCTTTGGTTAATGCCGCCCCGGCATCGGTACTTTGCAGGTCGGTAATCAGCGCCAGCCCCGTATAACCCGGAATACCCAGTAGTGGTTTAAGCAAGGGTGTCAGCAATTTATGCGCCGCGCGGATCGCGCCGTAATGGGTAAAAATCTCCAGCAACCCCAGCGCCAGCATTACCGTTGGCACCAGCGACAGCGCAAACAGGAAACCGGCCTTCGCGCTGATACCACCGCTACCGATAAAGGTGTTAGTTTCCGGTGACTTCATGGTGCCGAACGCGCCACCCAGCGTGGTAAAGTCAAACGCGCCCAGCCACGCCATCCCCTCGACTTTGAAAAAGAAGCCGGAAAAAACCAGCAGAACAATGACCAACGAGATCCAGGCGCCTGGCCCGACTTTCCACTCTTCCGCGTGCTCTTTCGCGGGTTGCTCCAGCGTTTTCGATTCACTCATAACATCTCTCTTTGAAATAATTAGATGACAATGACTTATTACTAAGCAGGATCCGTGCCTGAATAGCCCGACGCTAAAATAAAAACCTTTTACCGCGAATAATTACGCAATAAAAAACCTTCCCGTGAAATACCGAGAATAGAAAGCAAAGTAACTAAAAAATTATTTAATTAAGTGTTAAGAACATTCTAATAAAATAATTTCTCACCGTTATTGGGCACCCTTTTGGTGCAATAATGCAGATTCAGTTTTTCATTTTCTTTCACTCACAAAACAAGCCAGTTATTTCGATTATCACTATTCAATCCGGATGATAAATATCCGCTTAATGGTGTTATTGTTGCTTTCAGGTCAACAGTTGAGAAGGAATGTGGCGGATGTTCCAGGACAAGCAGGTGGGTTATTTATATGAAGTGGGTAATCAGGGCGGGATTCGTCGCGCGGCGGATATCCTTGGTGTTAACCCCTCGGTGGTCAGCCGCCAAATCGCGCAACTGGAGCGTTCACTCCAGCTCCCGCTGCTGGAGCGGCGCGGGCGTAACGTGGTGTTAACCGAGGCGGGACGCCTGCTGGCAGAGGACTATTTTGCCAGCCGCCAGCGGCGTGAAAAGCTGGAAAGCCAGTTAAAAGATCTGCGCCATATGCGCGGTGGGACAATCTCGGTGCGCATTGGCGGCGGGCTGATCACTGCCTTTATCGAAGGGGTAATGCGCGAGTTTGCCAGGTCGTACCCGCAGGTTTTTGTCGATATCGTGGTGGGCAGCATGCAGGAAATGCTCAACGATATTGTCAGCGGCGAAGCGGATATGGCGCTGGCCTTTGGCCCAATCGGTACGCCGGAGCTCAAGCGCCACAGCTTTCAGTGGGGACCAATCTGTGCCGTGGTCTCGCCTCAACACCCTATCGCGCAGCGGCAAAGTATCACCATTGAAGAGCTGGTCGACCATCCATTAATAGCCCTGACGGAAAACTTCGGCCTGCAGCGCCATATGAATGCCATGTTCAAAAGCCAGGGTTTGCAATTTCATCCGGCATATCGCTGCAATCAGTTCTCCACCGCGATGGGGCTAAGCCAGGCGGGACTGGGCATCTCGTTTATGACCGCTTATGCCGCCGCCGATCCCATTCGCCTTGGCGCGCTGGTCGCCGTACCGCTCGATCATCCCATCGCCAGTAGCGCTCAGTGCCACCTACTGCGCAACTCCGATCGGCGCTTTACGCCAGCCGCCCACCATATGTGGCGGCTTCTGCATAATGCCTTTCGCGACAAATAAAGGGGTGTGGTATACCAGAAAGCCAACCAAATGAGGCATAACATGTCGATGACGCGCGATATACAGCAATCATTTTGCCGCCCACTGGCGTTACCGGGCGTCGAGCTGCGCAGTACCTGGCGCAGCCAGCAAGCCTATAAGCGCCATCGCCATACGGAGCTATCAATCGGCGCGATTGTTGAGGGGCAAACCCGCTGCCTCTGCAACGGGCAGGAATACCTGCTCCAGCCGGGCGATCTGATGGTCATTCCACCGCACGCACCCCACAGTTGTAACCCTCTTTATGGGCAGCCACGCAGCTACCATATGCTTTACCTGCCGCATGAAAACAGCCAACAACAGGTAATTCGCGACCCTATGTTATTCCAGTTGTATCTGCGTATCGTGGCGTTGATTGAGCGTGACGACACGCCACTATTACCCGCCGCACTTGATGCCTTTCTCAGCGCTTTACCTCGCGGTTCGCATCACTGCGCGCCGCTGCGCCCCGTAAGCCAGCAGGTGCAGGCGGCATTGACCCACGATTTGCAGCAACCGCCAACGCTTGATGCGCTGGCCAGCGCCTTTTCCCTGCGCAAAGAGACGTTAATCCGCACCTTCAAGCAGGACACCGGCCTGACGCCGGGCAGCTTTTTGAATATCGCGCGCGTTGAGTTTGCCAAAAGCCGCCTGCGCGCGGGCGATACGCTGGCGGATGTCGGCTACCAGAGCGGGTTTGCCGATCAAAGCCATTTTCACCGAACCTTTGTGAGCTACACCGCCGCCACGCCGCGCCAGTACGCGTGTGGCCGATCAATATCCGACAATAAATAGCGCCGACGCGCCGCTAAGGTGAGCTTCACTTTTTTTGTGGAGATCACTATGGCGTTGTTTCCCACCGCGTTTCCGGCGCTGGCACTGGCACATTTTGTCGCCCTGCTTAGCCCCGGTCCGGATTTTTTTCTGTTAATGGGCTTTGCGATCCGCTATCGCCTGCGCGGCAGCGCCGGGTTGTGCGCGGGCATCGCCGCAGGCAACGCCTTTTATATTCTGATAGTGATTATCGGTGCGAGCGCGCTACGCCAGTTCACGGTGCTCTTTAGCGCCATTGAACTGCTGGGCGCGATCTATTTACTGTGGATTGGCTGGCACCTTTTGCGCAGCCGCGCGCAGGCGCTTAGCGTCAGTGAAACCCGTCAGCCGTGCCCGAGCCTGAGAAAACAGTTTTTACTCGGGCTTGGCTCCGCACTGCTCAACCCCAAAAACGCGCTGTTTTACCTTGCACTCATGGCTGCCCTGCTCGGCCCGGACGTCACGCTGCTCCAGCAATCGGTGAGCGGCGTGTGGATGGTGATGGTCGTTCTGGTGTGGGATCTGGCCATGGTATCGCTAATTGGTCAACCCGCCGTACAACAGCGGCTGAGCCAAAGCGTGTGGTGGATCGAGCGCGTCGCAGGCGCGGTGTTAATGGTGTTTGGGGTGTCGATTTTGTGGAGCATGCTGCGTAATCTGCTTAGGATTTAACCTTTTGCAAGAACCCGGCGTTGGGTTATATGCTTAAACCATGAAAAAATTCGCAGAACTTAAGCGCGCCAAGCGTCTGGCGCTGTCGCTGTTGCTGGTTGCGGCCGCGACATTTATCACCACACTGTTCCTGCCGCCCAACTTCTGGGTAAGCGGGGTGAAAGCCATTGCCGAAGCGGCGATGGTCGGCGCGCTGGCGGACTGGTTCGCGGTGGTCGCGCTGTTTCACCGCGTGCCGTTCCCGTTTATTGCCCGCCATACGGCGATTATCCCGCGTAATAAAGAGCGGATTGGCGACAATCTCGGCCAGTTCGTGCAGGAAAAATTTCTTGATACCCAATCGCTGGTGGCGTTAATTCATCGCCACCAGCCCGCGCAGATGATCGGCGTCTGGTTCAGCCAGCCCGAAAACGCGCAGCGCGTGGGCGTGCATCTGTTGCAGGTGATGAGCGGCTTTCTCGAGATGGCCGACGACAGCCGCATTCAGCGTCTGTTACGCCGCGCGGTGCACAAAGCCATCGACAAAGTGGATCTCACCGAAACCAGCGCCCTGTTGCTGGAAAGCCTGACCCGCAACAATCGCCACCAAAAGCTGCTGGATACCTTAATTGCGCAATTGATCGCCCTGCTGCAGCGGCAAAGCAGCCGCGACTTTATTGCCCGTCAGATTGTGCACTGGCTGAAAACCGATCACCCGATGAAAGCGAAGATCCTGCCCACCGAATGGCTGGGCGAGCAGAGTGCCGACTGGGTTTCCGAGGCGGTCAATTCGCTGCTCGACGACGTCAATGCCGACAGCACACATCAGATCCGCCAGGCGTTTGATCGCGCCACTATGAAGCTGATCGCCAATCTGAAAAGCGATCCGGAAATGGCCGAGCGTGCGGAAAACATCAAAGAGTATTTGAAAAACGACGAGACGTTTAACCGCTACGTTGGCGAGATGTGGGCAGATCTGCGTAACTGGATGAAAGCGGATATGCAGTCTGACGATTCGCGGATGCAAAAACGCATCACCGACGCGGGCCTGTGGTTCGGCGAAACACTGCTGGCGGATGGCGCGCTGCGCGCCTCGTTGAATGAACATCTGGAACAAGCCGCGCACCGCGTGGCGCCGGAGTTCGCCGCGTTTCTTACCCGCCATATCAGCGACACGGTGAAAAGCTGGGACGCGCGGGATATGTCACAGCAAATCGAGCTGAATATCGGTAAAGATCTGCAATTTATCCGCATCAACGGCACGCTCGTCGGCGGAACGATCGGCCTGATCCTCTACTTACTGTCGCAGTTGCC
This sequence comes from Kosakonia sp. YIM B13588, assembly GCF_042788165.1. NCBI lineage: Bacteria > Pseudomonadati > Pseudomonadota > Gammaproteobacteria > Enterobacterales > Enterobacteriaceae > Kosakonia > Kosakonia sp. YIM B13588. The sequence goes on from NZ_JBHZPO010000021.1 coordinate 10,120, forward strand.
CGCGCTGCTGTACGTGAGCGCTTTCTAATTTGCCAGGAGAAACGATGGCCGACATTACCCTCACCACCAGCGAACGCGAGCAGTTACGCAGAAAGTTGCAGACCTATTGTGAGCAGAATTTTGAGCTGGAACTGGAGCAGTTTGATGCCGAGTTCTTTATCGATTTCATTGCCGAACAGATTGGCCCGGCTTTCTACAACGCAGGCATCGACGAAGCGATTCGCACACATGCGCTCTACAGCGAGCGTATTCAGGAAGAGATGGATCTCAAAAAAATAATCTGACCGGACTGAAAACAGTTTTTCCCCTTTTCATCCGCCGGAGATCAATATCTCCACACTTTTTGCATGCCTATAATGCGGCCTCTTTTCATTCTCTCCCGTGTCACGGGGAAGGAAAATTATGTCGCTTATCACCGCCCTGCCAGATGTTTTCGAACAGTTTTCTGAAGCCCGCCAGAAAGGTTTTCTCACCGTGATGGATCTTAAAGAACAAGGGATCCCGCTGGTTGGCACCTACTGCACGTTTATGCCGCAAGAGATTGCCATGGCCGCCGGCGCGGTGGTGGTTTCCCTCTGTTCAACCAATGATGAAACCATTGAAGAGGCGGAAAAAGATCTGCCGCGCAACCTCTGTCCGCTGATCAAAAGCAGCTACGGCTTTGGCAAAACCGACAAATGTCCCTACTTCTATTTTTCCGATCTGGTGGTGGGTGAAACCACCTGCGACGGCAAAAAGAAAATGTATGAATACATGGCGGAGTTCAAAGCGGTCCATGTCATGCAGTTGCCAAACAGCGCAGCAGACGCCGCTTCCCGCGCGTTGTGGAAAGCAGAGATCCTGCGTTTACAGCACGCGATTGAGCAACGTTTTGGCCAGCCGATTAGCGAAGCAGCGCTGCGCGAGGCCATCGCGCTGAAAAACCGCGAACGCCAGGCGCTGGCGAATTTCTACCGCGTTGGACAGCTCAACCCGCCTGCGCTCAGCGGCGCGGATATCCTGAAAGTGGTGTACGGCGCGACCTTCCGTTTTGATAAAGAAGCGCTGATCGACGAGCTTAACACTATGGCTGCGCGGATCCGCGACGAGTGGCAAGCGGGTAAACGGCTGGATCCTCGCCCACGCATTTTGATAACGGGTTGCCCGATTGGTGGCGCGGCGGAAAAAGTGGTGCGTGCCATTGAAGAGAACGGCGGCTGGGTGGTGGGCTATGAAAACTGTACCGGCGCAAAAGCGACCGAGCGCTGCGTGGAGGAGAGCGGCGATGTTTACGACGCACTGACCGACAAATATCTGGCGATCGGCTGCTCCTGTATCTCCCCTAATGATGAGCGCCTGAAACTGCTCAGCCAGATGGTTGACGAATACCAGGCCGATGGCGTTATCGATGTGATTTTGCAGGCCTGCCACACCTACGCGGTGGAGTCGCTTTCCATCAAACGCCATGTTCGCCAGCAGCACAACATTCCCTATATGGCGATTGAAACGGATTATTCGACATCGGATATCGGGCAGCTCAGCACCCGCGTTGCCGCGTTTATCGAGATGTTATAAGGAGCGGGCGTGACGTTTACCGTTGGTATTGATTCCGGCTCGACCACCACCAAAGGCATTTTGCTCGAGGGCGAGACGATTGTGCGGCGCTTCCTGTGCCCGACCTCGTTTCGCCCGGCGACATCGATTGTCGACGCGTGGGAAACGCTGCGCGCAGGGCTCGATGAAAAACCCTTTCTGACACTCACCGGTTACGGACGGCAACTGGTCGATTTTGCCGATAAACAAGTCACCGAAATATCCTGCCACGGACTCGGGGCACGTTTGCTGCTCGCGCAAACACGCACGGTGATCGACATTGGCGGGCAGGACAGCAAAGTGATCGCCCTGGATGAGCAGGGCAATCTCACCGATTTTCTGATGAATGACAAATGCGCCGCCGGAACCGGGCGGTTTCTGGACGTTATCTCGCGCACGCTGGGTACGCAGGTGGAACACCTGGACGCCATCACCGACGGCGTGGAGCCGCATCCGCTAACCAGCATGTGTACGGTGTTCGCCGAATCCGAAGTGATCAGCCTGCGCTCGGCAGGCATCGCGCCGGAAGCGATTCTCGCCGGAGTGATCAACGCCATGGCGCGGCGCAGCGCGCACTTTATCTCGCGGCTTTCCACGCAAGGACCGTTGCTGTTTACCGGCGGCGTCAGCCACTGTGCCACTTTCCGCCGCATGTTGGCCGGGCATCTTGCCAGCGATGTTTTTACCCATGACGACGCCCAGTACGCGGGCGCGCTGGGCGCGGCGTTAATCGGCCAGCGGCAGAGGAAACGCTAATGACGGAATATGTATTGCTGTTTCACTCCACACCCGGCGTACTGCAAACGCGCAAAGCGATGCAAACGGCGGGGATCGCTTTTCGCGTGCAGGATATTCCGCGCCAGCTCAAAGGCGGCTGCGGGTTATGCATCCGTTTTCACAGCGAAGCGGAAGCGGTTAATCAATGGCTGATGCCCAATGTCACAGAGGCGGTTTATCGCTGTGACGGTGACGAATTCACACGAGTGGAATAACGAGCGGACGCTGTAAACGGCCTGTAAAATCGCTGCGGCGCAATGACTTAGCGCCCGAAAGACACTGAGTTTTCGGGCGCATTACCGCTTACTGTTCCTCAATCACAAACCGTGTGGCTTCAAAGCGATTCAGGATCAGATGTACCAGATAGATCATGGTTAACGTCGCCAGCAGCGCCACCGTCACGGAAACGATGCGATAGAGATCGCTGAATACCAAATCCGTGTCCGGATGCAGGTTCTGCCCAAACATAATGCCGATGGTGGTCACACTGGCAAAACCAACGCCTGCGCCGACTTTTTCCATCACATGCAGCCGCGCGCTGAACGCCAGCCCGAGGCCAATCAGGGGCATCATCAGCAGCATATGGCTACTGTGGTTGTAGAGGATCAACTGCACCAGCAGGATATAGAGGCAGGCGAGCACCACGCCGACCACGCGCCACACAGAGCTCATCACCGCGCCGCGATAATGCATCGGAAACAGGATCAAGATGCCGGCCATCAGCGCGGATAACGAATCGCTCAAATCGCTCAGCTGAAATACCACGAAGATCATTGTCGCTACAGTGCCGGAAAGCAGTGATTCGTGGCGCACGCGCGCAGCGTTTTTCTCGATCATCGGCGGACGCGTGCGCGGCTCGACATCCGGGATCAGATAGTTCATCAGCGCACTCAGCGCCACCGCCATGATGCTGGCTTCAATATTGGAAAACAGCAGCGTGTGCCAGTCGCTTGAGGGGTAGCTCATAAAGTTAAGCATCGTACTCTGACAAACCACACCCGCCGAGCCAAACAGAAACAGCGCACCTTTGCTCATAAAGCGAAAACGCATCACGTACAGTGCAAATACCACCAGCGTCATGATCACCGGCCAACGCGACAAATAGCCGATGATAAACACCATTTCGATGCAGTTAATCACCGCGCTGAAGATGAACTGTTTCGCCACATGGCGGTTGAACACCGGTACCAGCGATAACAGCATCACCGGGTAGACCACGTAAAACACGCCGTACTGGGTGTTATAAAAACTCGACACGCTGAGCGCAATCATGCCGGCAAAGACAATGCGCAGCGTCTGGCGAAAGTCATTCGCCGTGTAAACGATATTGCCGTGAGGCGTGAAAACCCGCGCCAGCGTATTAATAGACATAGTGCAACAGGCTCACCAGATGGATTTGCAGGCCCGAGAAGAAACGCGCAAATACCCCTTCGCTGTTATACAACTGCACCGTGGCGCGTGCGCCGGTTGGCAGCTGTTTCGGCAACGGTTCATCCAGCGCCACGTGGATACGCATACGCTGCGCGTCACGCACCCAACGATTAGAGGTTTGCGGTTCAGAAAGCTCGCCGTTCACCGCCTGTTGCCCGGCCAGTACCCCGGCATCGCTGCTGGTAACATGAGCCTTGAACACATGACCCGGCAGCGCATCAAACACCACCGCCGCATCGGTGCCAACGCGCGTGTGGCGCAGGCTCTTCTCACGGAAATCCGCCACGATATCGGTTTTATCATGCACCAGTGCCAGCGCGGCTGTACCGGTCGCGGCATAAAATCCGGGGCTTAATTGCAGGTTACTCACGGCACCATCGGCTTCGGCGCGAACCTGCGTCCAGCTCAGGTTCAGTTGTGCTTGTTGCAGAGCATTGCGGTATTTTTGCAGCGTCACGTTGCGGGCGTCATCCCGATCGCCACGCTCAATATTCAGCGCATCAATTGAGGCATTCAGGTTATTCACCGACTGCACGCTGCTCTGCCAGGTGGTGCGCACTTTATCAAGGTCGGACTGCGAAACATTGTGCATCGCACTCAGGTTCTGGTAGCGCTCGAAGGTCACCCGATCGTTTTGCGCGGTAAGCTGCGCGGTCTTCAGGCTGGCCTGCGCGGCAACGATTTGCGCATCCAGTTGTTGATTGGTGAGCTTTGCTTGTGCCAGCGCGATTTGCGCGGCTTCCACCTGGTTATTAAACGGCGTGGCATCCAGTTCGAACAGCAAATCGCCCTTCTTCACCAGACCGTTGTTCTGCACGTACACTTGCGCGACATAGCCGGAAACGCGGGCGGAAACCGGTGTGACCACGCGCATGACGGTGGAGTCCGGCGTCAGCGGGATCCAGATATCGGCAACGATAAAATAGACAAACATCAGCAGGAAAGAGGCAATACTCACCCTTACCCAGCGGGCAAACTTTTGTTCTGGCGTCATGATTTTCTTATTCGGTGTTGTTGTCTTCTTCGCGCATCACACGCAAATTACAGGCGATTTGATTCAATGTGTCGCTAAAGGCGAGCAGATCCGCTGGCGGAATATTTTCCGCAGCCCGCTGTTGGCAGGCTTCGATCACTTGCGTGATTTTACCCAGCATACGCGTCCCCTCAGCGGTAAGCGCCAGCAGACGAATGCGCTTGTCGTACGGCGATGTCGTACGCACAATCAGCCGCTGGTTTTCCAGTTGTGTCAGCGTGCGCATCAACGGCGGCAGCTCAATGCCCTGCACTTCCGCCAGTTCGCTGACGGAGACGTTATCCCCTAACTGGTGAAGCTGCATCAGTACCGTCCAGCCCGACTGCGTGATGCCCGTGTCGCTCAATGCGTGATCGATAGTGGCGCGCCACTGGCGCACAACCATCGCCATACGCATACCCAGCGGTCGGCGGGCGAACAGTTCATCTTCAGTCATGGCGATCCCCTCGTTTCACAGACGGGGTACGATAATAGTTATCCTGGTAAGTATCAAGAAACACGGATGGCAAAGAGCATAGATTGCGAAAGCCTAATCAAAAAACACCATTCCCTTATAAGGTTTCTCGCGGCAGGCCGCCAGCCGCTGGGCAAGGTTGCCGACATGCACTTCGAGCTTGTGTCCGTCGGGATCGAGGAAATAGCAGGAGTCGCCTTCGCTGTTGTTCGCTTTCCAGCTCACCACGCCAGCCTGCTCAAGGCGAGTAACAAAGCGGGCGAAATCGCGCTCATCAACGCTGAACGCATAATGGGTGTAGTCACTTTGTGTTGGCGCTACATACTGGCGCTGCGCGTCGAGCGATAAGCAAAGCCACAATTCACCGCAGGTGAGATAAGCGCCATTGTCCCAGCGCGCATGGAGTTTCAGGCCAAGAAGTTGATGATAAAAATCGACGCTGCGGGCAAGGTCGCTAACCGCCAGGGTCAGGTGGTTGAGGCTATTTAACATGCGTTGTACTCAGACCATGGAAAGAAAAACGCTGGACTCAACAAAAGCGTTGAATACAGCGTTCACGGAGCTGCAAATTACTTCGCCTCTTTCACTTCCGAGACGAATTCCGGCAGATCCCAGGTGCCGCCCGCACGCACATAGCGGCACATGCCGGAAGTGGATTCGCTGCTCTTGCGGAAAGTTTTCCCGTCCCAGACCCACTCCGCTGAAGCCCAGCAGTCACCAATGCCGCGACCACGCTGGCCCAACGAGATCACGCCATCGCTGTAATCAGACGCGGAGTTAGTAATAAATTGCGGCGTTTCCTTGAGCGCTTTATCCACCACCCAGTAGCCATAACCTTCGTTGTACGCCCCGCGCCAGCAAAGGGTGGAAATCAGCACCTGTTTGCCATCCAGCGGCGTCAGGGTAATGTCGTTATCGCCGTCGATAACCGGTTCCTGCGGGGAGACAAGGCGATCGCACTCGTTACCGCTGGTGAGCGCCGCCAGCAAACGCGGTTTCAGCGCTGCGGTTTCGGCTTTGGTGAGCGTGCGATCTTCGCCGCCTTTCACTTCCACCGCCTGAATCACCGGCGCAGCAACGGCAGGCGTCACCGAGCTTTCCGCTTTATCGCCCTTTTTACTCAGCGCGCCAGGTGTGCCCACGCGCCCTTGCACGTCATCAAATTTCAGCAACACGGCGTATGCGCCGTCTCCGGAGAGCACAAACGGTTTCGCACCGCCTTTGAATTCGACTTTACCGCTACCTTTCACGGCATCGATCATGCTGCGCGCCTGCGCATCGGATAAGCGCCAGCTATCGTTATCCTCGGTGGAGATTTCACCCTGTGATTTACCCTCGATCCACAGGCTGAGTTTTGCCTGCTGCGTGGTTTCATCGGCGTCCATTTCTGCCAGCACCACATCAACGGTCACCGGCGTGTCTGGCCCGGCTTTTCGCGTGATCAACACCGAACCGGTGGCTTCTTCTTCCGCGCTGTAACCTGCGGCGCGGCAGGTCAGGGTGTTATCGCAAACCACTTCCCAGTCTTTATGGTCAAACGAGACGCCGCTTTGCTCTGCCAGCACGGGCGCACTTAGCGTTGCTGTCATCACCAGCGCCGCTTTGATACTGCTTTTCATGCCATCACTCCGTAATGAGAAATGCGCACAGTGTGCAGAAATTATGTGTCAGGGAGAAGTGTATTTTGGCGGGCGTGAAGAGAAAAAAGGCGAGAAAAAATTCTCGCCTCAAGGTCGCGAACAAACTTAATCCAGATTCAGCTCACCGTAGGATTTGACCACGCGGGAAACGATGCCGTAATCAATGGCTTCTTTGGTGTTCATCCAGTAGTTGCGGTCGGTATCCTGCTTCACTTTGTCCACCGGCTGGCCGGTCGCGTCAGCAATCATGCGGTTAACGCGCTCCAGCGTGCGGATGATCTCTTTCGCTTCGATTTCAATGTCGCTTGCCTGGCCGCGAACGCCACCCAGCGGTTGATGGATCATAAAGCGGGTGTTCGGCAGCGAATAACGGTGCTCTTTCTTAGCCGCCAGCAGGATGGTGATCCCGGCGCTTGCCACCCAGCCGGTGCCAATGATGTGCACTTCCGGGGTGATGAACTTAATCATGTCATGAATGGTATCCGCCGCTTCAACATGACCGCCCTGGCTGTTGAGATAGATTTTAATCGGCGCATCGCTGATGCCCTGCAACAGCAGTAACTGGGTGACTACTTTTTCTGTCAGCGCCTGGTTGATCTCGCCAGAGATAATGATCGAGCGGGCATCCAGCAGTTTTTGCTGCATCAGCTGTGAGACGTTACCGGTCTCTTTCTCTTTTTTCTCGTCGTCTTCGTTCATAAAGTGCATGCGCTTTCTCCCTTCAGGTTGTGGAGCTAAGCATAGCCCAACGCCGGTTGGGCGGAAATAACAAGATGTTATCTCCGCGCGTTATCGCACTTATCACAGTTCACTGCGGCGTAACCCCAGGTCTTTTAGCTGCTCGTCGCTTAATGCGCGCAGCAGCCGCCGCGTTTTCACGCGTTCATGCAGCCGTTGCAGTTTGCGCCACAGTAAAACAAACCCGAAAAACGGGCGGTTGGGTCGATTTTCAAAAAATTCCATGGTGCTCTCCTCGCCTGAAAAGAGCTCTATCTTCGCCGTTCTCACCCATTACAATACAGATTCAGAAATCACTTTTCTTTAACATACAGATCGCTTAAAACAACGTCTGAATCGCGAATTTCACGCCAATCTGTACTGGTTCTTAAATCTGTATGGTGAACTTTAAGGATACAGCATGACACGCTACCAACATCTGGCCACGCTGCTGGCAGAACGCATTGAACAGGGATTGTATCGCCACGGCGAAAAACTGCCGTCAGTGCGCAGCCTGAGTCAGGAACACGGCGTGAGTATCAGCACCGTGCAACAGGCTTACCAGGTGCTGGAGAGCCTGCAACTGATAACGCCCCAGCCGCGTTCCGGCTATTTTGTCGCACCGCGCAAAGCAAAGCCGCCCGTGCCGGCGATGTCGCGCCCGGTACAGAGGCCGGTAGAAGTCACGCAGTGGGATGAAGTGCTGACGCTGCTGGATGCGCGCACCGATAAAGCGATTGCTGCGTTTGGCGGCGGCGCGCCGGATATCACCCAGCCAACCCTTAAACCGTTGTGGCGTGAGATGAGCCGTATCGCCCAACACCAGGTAATGGATGCGTTAAGCTACGACACGCTGCCAGGCCGCCGTGAACTGCGTGAGCAAATCGCCCGGCTGATGCTGGACGGCGGCGCATCGGTCAGCGCCGACGATATTGTCATCGCCAGCGGTTGCCACCCGGCGCTGGCGCTCGCTTTGCTGGCGGTGTGCCAGCCGGGGTATATTGTCGCCGTTGAATCCCCCTCGTATTACGGCACGATGCAGTTGCTGCGTGGTCTGGATATTAAAGCCATTGAAATTCCGACCGATCCCGAAACCGGCATCAGCGTAGAAGCTCTGGAGCTGGCGCTGGAACAGTGGCCCATTAAGGGCGTGATTCTGGTGCCGAACTGCAATAACCCGCTCGGGTTTATCATGCCGGACGCACGGAAAAAGGCCGTGCTGGCGCTGGCGCAGCGCCACGACATCGTGATTTTTGAAGACGATATTTACGGCGAGCTGGCAGCCGAATATCCGCGTCCCAGTACCATAAAATCCTATGATATTGATGGTCGCGTGCTGCTGTGCAGTTCCATCACCAAAACCGTGGCACCGGGTCTGCGCGTCGGCTGGATTGCGCCAGGCCGTTATCTGGATCGGGTGCTGCATAAAAAGTATGCCGCCATCGGCACTAATGTGCCGGGAACACAACTGGCGGTTGCAGCGTTTATTCGCGACGGCCACTACCATCGACATGTGCGGCGTATGCGCCAGGTTTATCAGCAGCAACTGGAAACTTACACCTGCTGGGTGCGCCAGTATTTTCCCTGCGGTATCTGCGTAACACGCCCGCAAGGCGGTTATCTACTGTGGGTTGAGTTGCCGGAAACCGTCGATATGGTCTGTGTTTCCCGCGCGCTGTGCCGCCTGAAAATCCAGATTGCGCCCGGCTCGTTATTCTCCGCGTCCGGTAAGTACCGTAACTGCCTGCGCCTGAATTGCGCCCTACCGCTAACCGAGGCTAATCGCGAGGTGATCAAGCAGTTGGGCGAAGCAATTCATAACGCGCTGGAAGCGTGAGTTCAGATCACGCGTTTGCCTGTCAGAATACGGCGCGCGCCGAGGTAGTGATCCTGCCAGTAATCATCAAGAAAATGGCTGATACGGATATTCAACCCGGTGCGCGGCGCTTCGATAAAGCGGTTATTACCCAGATAAACACCGACATGATCGACCTGACCGCGTAATTTGCTGCGAAAGAACAGCAAATCCCCCTGGCGCAAGTTTGCGGTTTTTACCCGCATCAAGCGTTTGTCATGGAACATGGCTTTGGTGGTGCGGGGTAATTTATTACTCAGCACTTTGTTGTAGGCATAGAACACCAGCCCACTACAGTCGAAGCCGCGCGCCGGCGAGACGCCGCCAAAGACGTAAGGTTTACCCAACTGTTTTTTGAGGTGATGCACAACCTTGTCAACTTTAGACTTACGCGTCGCCGCGAGCGTCTCTTCACGGGTGGGCTTGCGCTGTTCGGCAAGCATTGTTAGCGCCTGTGTACGGCTAACCGGTTTAGACTGCGTACAACCGGTCAGGAACACAGAAAGCAAAATAAGAAAAAAAAGCCCCAAAAACCCGCGGAGCACGCTCTGCCTGGGGGCAACGATGGATGATACAGTCAAATATTTCACAACATTAATACTAATAAAAATAAAGGGTTAAAATTTTAAATACTTTTTTCATTCCTTCGCGGAAGGAGAAACGTACTCACTCGTCAAAAAATGCCCGTAACTTTTGCACTATCACTTTATTAAGCTGACAAATACGGGCTTCTGTCAGTCCAAGCATTGAGGCAATCTCTTTCAGGCTTAATTCATGGTGGTAATACAACCCCAGAATCGTCTGTTCACGCTGTGTCAGGCTTGCTATCGCGCTTTTTAGTGCGCGGCTACTCACTACTTCTTCTTCAAGTGGGCGGCTTTCCAGCGCGTGGGCGTGGAGATCGTTATCCAGGCTCTCCAGTTCACTGGCGGAGTCGAGCAATAAATAGTGCTGATACTCCTCTGGCGTAATAGAAAGTCGCTCGCTTAATTCATTAAAATTAGGCACATAGCCAAGTTCACGCGCCAGATCACGAATGGCGTCGTTGAGCTTGTACATTTTTTGGCGCAGCCGACGTGGCCGCCAATCCTGCTGGCGTAGCTCGTCAAGAATTGCCCCGCGAATGCGCTGAACAGCGTAACCGGCAAATTGCGCATCCGGTTGTCCATAGCGACGCAATGAAAAGAGCAAACCCGTCAGGGCGACTTGCCGCATATCGTCTTTATCCATTACGCTGCTGGTCTGCCAGGCAAATTGTTTCACCACTTTATGCACCAGCGGTAAATAATCGCGGACATAGCGCGCTTCATCGGGAAACGTTATCGTTTCAGAGGTAATTACACTCATTATTATTTAACGGCGCAGACTAGATTTATTAAATAAAAACAGAAGTATGCTGCTTTTGCATTTTTAAGGCTGACGTTTCTCATTAGTTCAATGGATAAAAAGATTAATTAAATAGACAACAATAAATTAACATCAAACAGTTACATCAAGCGGTACTGCACGCCCCCCCGTCTTAACTGGTGTAAAAAGATACACCACAACATCTATTCTTAATCCCCCGAAAAGCGGCAATTAATGAATTTGCGTATAATTCATCTACCGCACAGTAGTATTATTAATATCTCATATGGAATGATTGCTGAGGCCACAAGATTTGTTCACGCGCCTTTACGTTAATTAATTCTCAATTACTGTTAATAACCTTAATAATCGCTTGTTCCAGGATGGAGCTACTCGAAATTCGTCATGAAAAAATATTGTTGTGCCATTAACAATTGGTTAATTGATTTGCCTTCCGGATCAATTATTCATTTAGTCACCGGAGAACATAAGCGGCTGGGCGCGTACCAGCTCAAACTGCTGGACCTGCTGCAGCAGAACCCGGGTAAGGTTTTTACGCGAGAAGAGCTGACCAACCAGGTCTGGGAGGGGCGGGTTATCGGCAATAATAGCCTGCCAAACGCCATTCACGCCCTGCGCGCAGCGCTGGAAGATGACGGCAAACAGCAACGCATTATTCGCACTGTGCCTAAACGGGGCTATGTGCTGGATGCAGAATATTGCCAGCAGGTTGAAAGTCCGCAGGAAGATATTTCATTAGATAATGAGAAATCTCTCACAGAGGCGGACGCAGCCAATATACCGCCGCACTCTTCTGACGTGACGCATAAAACGTCTGGACAACTAACGCGCTATCGCCGTGGCGTCGTCGTATCGCTATTGCTGGCTGTCGCGCTTTTTGTCGCCTTTATCGGTTATTTGAAAATCGATCGCGGCCAGACCATAAAACCTGAAGAGCTGGCGAAGAACGAGTACAGCAATATTCGTCTGTATACGCTCGTTGAACCAGGCGAGCGTGTACAAGATCAAGCCACGGTTTACAACCGGCTCAAGGACACCTATCACCTTTTAAATGAGCAGATAAAAAAGGAATCCATCAACCTGAGCATCTATTCGCGAAGTGATAACCAAACGCTGAACTTCACCCTGCGCTTACACAGTACCTGTGGGCAGAATATTCTGGCGATGCAGATCTATCACTGGCGGGCCAATTTGGCTTCGCTTAATGAATTGATACTTGATGAAACGCGGAGAAAACTCGATGAAATGGCGCCTTGTAAGACCGCATAAGTACGGGGTGATGCTCATGCTCACGGCGCTGATTATCGCTGCCTGCGGCTATTTTTGGCATCGTTCGCAGCCCGCATTAAAACCCGGCAGTAGCATGACGCAGCAATTCGGTTTCTACGATTTGCCGCAGCAGCAAAAAGAGCTTTATGACGTCCAGTTCTCCACCGTTGGAGAGACAATCGTCAGCCATGTCAGCAGTCCGAATAACCCTCAGTTCAGGCTCAAAGGAAGCTTCGTGCAGAAAAAACAGGCGGGAGAGAAACGCATTTTTACCTATACCCCCATTCATTTCGTCCCCTCGCCGGACACTCCGCTGCTTGCCAGCAACATTGATTTACTGATGCATTCGCAAGTGCGTATGCAGCAACTTTGGCCAGATGGCGTGCCGCTGGTCACTATGCAAAACGGAATGATCTTTCTCTACCCGCTGGACGACAGGTAGGAACCGGCGTGAGGTTGTTATCACGCCAGCTAACCAGGCCCGGATTCACCGCCAGCCAGCAATGTTTCCCCATTAATAATGGCCAAAGCTCATTAAGGCTGGCGGCATGCTCTATCGCACGGTGGTAAGCATTTAATAATACAGGGTAATAGCTGGCGTTAACGGCATAGGCAGCAGCGCTATCAGCGTGATGCACACGCGCAATGCCAGGCAGCGCCAGCAACGGCGAGAAATGCTGATAATGCCCGCCCAGCAGCAACGCATGCCAGTCCAGCCTATTAAGGCTCGTAAAGATGCGATTCGCCTGGGCGAATACCCTTTCATCCTGGGTCAACTGAAAGCCGGCATCGAACAGCAGGACATTGCGCCACCCTTGCCGTTGCGCTTCGCTCAATACCATGCACTGTGTCTGTAATTCAGCCAGTCGGCCATCACCACCCGACGCTCTGGCAACGGGCCAGAGTTGTTCCGCGCTTATACCTGCCTGACTTAACACTGCGCATTGCGCACCGAGCAATGCCTCCTCCTGCATATCAAAGAGCACCGCTACCTTTGCAAAACTGCGCCACTGTAAATTGCAACGCAGCGACAGCTGCGGGCTCTGCCAGTGAGGGAAAGTAGCGGCGTAATTCAACTTATGCATTGCATCATCCTTGCAGATAACAGGCGTCATAATGGTATTTGTGACTGACCACAGAGTGATAAAGCCGGTGGGTCTTTTAACGCAGACAGGATGAAAAGTCCCATCAATCAACGACATTAAATAATTAAGTCTTAGAAAACATGCCGGTAAGTAAAATCTGTGTGCAATATTGCCGTATGAACGGCGTCACATTTCTGGCGTAATAAGCAAATAAGAATAAATTATTCTTATTAAACATTTTATGAGTAATATATTATTCCTTACCGGGTGCCTGAGCCGCAGTGCAGCAGGCAAAGAACAGTGAAACCGAGTTGAGCGAAACGTTGATGAACATTGATCTCTCCAGACTGACTACCGAAGGCCGCAATACCGCCAGCGCTGACATTGACATGCTTGATACCGAAGCGATGTTGAGAGTTATCAACCGTGAAGATCAAAAAGTGGCGTTGGCGGTGGAAAAAACGATCCCGGCGATCGCGCAGGCGGTAGACGCGATTGTGGCGGCTTTTCAGAAAGGTGGGCGCTTGATTTACTGCGGCGCGGGTACATCCGGGCGGCTTGGGATACTTGATGCCAGCGAATGCCCGCCAACGTATGGCACGCCGCGCGAGCAGGTGGTTGGCTTGATAGCTGGCGGCCATCGCGCCATTTTGCAGGCGGTAGAAAACGCCGAAGATAGCCTGACGCTCGGTGTTGACGATCTTAAAGCGCTCAATTTTAACGCGAACGACATCCTGGTCGGCATCGCCGCCAGCGGCCGCACGCCGTATGTCATTGCCGCTATGCAGTACGCCCAAAAACTCGGTGCGACCACCGTCGCGCTGACCTGTAACGCAGGCAGTGAAATGGCGCAAATCGCCGATATCGCCATCGTGCCGGTAGTGGGCGCAGAAGTCGTCACCGGCTCATCGCGAATGAAAGCCGGAACGGCGCAGAAACTGGTGCTGAACATGCTGACCACCGGCGCGATGATCCGCAGCGGCAAAGTGTACGGCAACTTAATGGTTGATGTGGAAGCCACCAACCAGAAGCTGGTGCAGCGGCAAATCAATATCGTGATGGAAGCGACCGATTGCGACAGCGCCACCGCGACCCAGGCGCTGCAAGCCTGCGATGGGCATTGTAAAACCGCCATCGTGATGGTGTTAGGCGGGCTGAACGCTGAACAGGCAGCACGCCTGTTAGCCGATAATGGTGGGTTTATTCGCCAGGCGCTGGCTCACGCGGGAGTCAACTAATGGCCAAAATCAGCGAGCAGTTTATTGCCGCGATCGTGCAATTGGTGGGCGGCAAAGAGAATATTAAAACCTGCGGCAACTGCATGACGCGGCTGCGCCTGACGTTAAACAACGATGCGCTGGTGGATAACGCCGGGCTCAAAGCGCTGCCCGGGGTTCTTGGCGTGGTCAATAGCGAGGATCAGTTGCAAATCATCGTTGGCCCCGGCAAAGCGCAAACGGCGGCAGAAATGATGAGCGCGATGACAGGCGGCGTCAGTGCGCCTGCGGAAGCGGCGTCACTAAAAAGTATCGCCAGCGATACCAAACAGCAGATGAAAGCGAAACAAACCAGCGGCGTGCATCAGTTTCTGGCGAAGTTTTCGACCATTTTCACCCCGTTAATCCCCGGTTTTATCGCCGCCGGGATGCTGCTCGGCTTCGCTACCCTGATTGAGCAAAGCCTGATTATCAATGCCGCCGAAAAAAATGCCACACTTGTCCATATCGTTGGTTATATGAAAGTTTTCGGCAAAGCGCTGTTCACTTTCCTGCCGATTTTAATTGGCTATAACGCTCAAAAAGCCTTTGGTGGCAGCGGCGTTAATGGCGCGATCATCGCCGCGCTCTTTGTGCTCGGTTACGATCCAAAAGCGACAGTGGGCTATTTTTCCGGCATCGATAACTTTTTTGGTATGGGTATCGATCCGCGCGGCAACATTATTGGCGTGTTGATCGCAGCAATCACCGGCGCCTGGATCGAGCGGCAGATCCGTAAAGTTATGCCGGATAACCTCGACATGATCCTCACCTCGTTGCTGACGCTACTGATTACCGGCGCGTTAACCTTCACGGTGATCATGCCGATCGGCGTTGAGCTGTTTAAAGGCATGTCGTGGCTCTTCCTGCACCTTAACGGCAATCCGTTCGGCTGCGCGGTGCTGGCCGGGCTGTTCCTGATTGCCGTGGTGTTTGGTGTGCATCAAGGTTTTATTCCAGTCTATTTCGCGCTGATGGATGCGCAGGGCTTTAACTCGCTGTTCCCGATTCTGGCGATGGCGGGCGGTGGTCAGGTAGGCGCGGCACTGGCGCTTTATTTCCGCTCGGCGCGCGAGTCGATTCTGCGCAATCAGATTCGTGGCGCGATCATTCCCGGACTGCTCGGGGTGGGCGAACCGTTGATTTACGCCGTCACGCTGCCGCGTGTAAAACCGTTTGTCACGGCCTGTATCGGCGGTGCTTGTGGTGGTTTCTTTATTGGCACTTTCGCCTGGTTCGGTTTGCCGGTTGGACTCAACACCGTGTTTGGCCCATCCGGCCTGGTGGCGCTGCCGTTGATGACCTCCGGGCAGGGGATCTACACGGGAATGGCAGTTTACGCCGCCGGTGTAGTCGTCGCCTACGTATGCGGTTTTCTCGCCACCTGGTTCTTTGGTCACAAAAACGTGGATTTGAGCTAATGCCAGGCTTTCACCCGGCGCAAAGCCGGGTGAAATCAGAGCATCAGAAGCGGTACGAGAGGCTGCCGACGATGCTGCGTTCTGCACCGAAATAGCAGTAAGAGAGTGAGTTACACGCCGCGACATAGCGTTTGTCAGTCAGGTTGTTGACGTTAACCTGCGCGCTCAACCCTTTCAGTCCCACATGACTCAGGTCATAACCCACCGCCAGATCAACCAGCGTGTAAGACGGCAGCGTGTGCGTGTTCTGGCGATCGGAGGTGATGCCATTGACATAGCGCACACCGGAACCGACTGTCAGCCCATTCAGCACCCCCGCTTTCACGTCATAACTGAGCCACGCGCTGGCCTGGTTACGCGGCGCGTACACCGCGCGGTTGCCCTGCTCCTGCGCGCTGCTCTTCTTGTAGCGAATGTCGTTGTAGGTGTAGGCCGCCTGCAAACGCAGGTTGTCCGTCAGTTGCCCCACGGCTTCCAGTTCAACACCTTCGGATTCGATCTCGCCAATGGAACGGTAGGGATCGGTCGGCTCCACTTTGGTGGCGATGTTCTCCTGGTTGATGCGATACACCGACGCGCTGTACATGGTTTGCGAGCCTTCCGGCTGGAACTTCAGCCCCGCTTCCCACTGTTTACCCTTCATTGGTTGCAGGATCTTGCCGTACTCGTCGGTAAAGCTGGTCGGCGTGAATGCGGTCGAATAGCTGACATACGGCGCAAAACCGCTATCGAACAGGTACATCAGCGCCGCGCGGCTGCTGAAGTGGTTCTTATCCAGCGTATCGCTGGTGTCGGTGATCTTATTGACGTTAGTGATCTTCACCTGATCGTGACGACCGCCCAGCGTCAGACGCCATCTGTCCAGTGACATTTGATCCTGCGCGTAGATCCCGGTCTGCTCAAGTTTGTGTTTTTCGCGGCTATAGACGCTGATCGACAGCGGATCGGCACCATAAACCGGGTGGAAAGCGTCGATCGCCGGGAAGCTGCCATAAGAGGCGGTGACGTTATTGCTGCGGCGCTGATAGTCCACGCCGAACAGCAAGCGATGGTTGATAATGCCAGTATCGATGCTGCCATCGATCTGGTTATCCAGCGTCACCGCCGAGAGCGATTCATCCGAGCCGGAGTAACCCCGGTTCAGCTCGGTGTCATTCAGCCAGCCTGCGGCGTAAACCTGGTTCAGATCGACAGTGGTGTGCAGGTAGCGCAATTTCTGGCGCACCGACCAGCCGCTGTCGAAGGCGTGTTCAACGTTATAACCGACCATATTTTCGCGGCGATCGTATTTGTCGTAATCGTCTTCGCCTTCAAAGAAGGTGTTGGAAATTTTCTTGCCCGCGTGCGGCACCACGGTACCTTCATACGGCAAACCGGAGTGGCTGCCGCCTTCGGGATCGCGATGCAGGTAAGCCATCAGCTCCAGGCGCGTGTGATCGGTAATGCGCCAGGTCAGGCTCGGCGCGATGGCGTAACGCTGCTCTTTCAGGTGGTCAAACTGCGAATCCGCATAGCGTGTCATACCGGTTAAACGCACCGCCACACGGTCGTTATCATCAACCGGGCCGGTAACGTCAAACGCCGCGCCGCGTTGGTTATTATTTCCGGCGAACAGCTTCACTTCACCGCCGGGGTCAAACGATGGCTTGCGCGAATTCAGCGCCACAATACCGCCTGGCGATGAACGCCCATACAGCACCGATGCCGGGCCGCGCACCACTTCCACGCTATCCAGGAACCACGGATCGATAACCAGCGAGCTGTGGGAGTTGGTGTCGCCCATCATTTTCAGCCCGTCGAGATAGACGTTATCCAGGCTACCGTCAGAAAAACCACGCAGCACGATATAGTCAAAACGGTTGGATGCGCCAATCTGGTTGCTGTAGACACCCGGTGTGTAGCTCACCGCCTGACGCACGCTGATGGCGCCCTGCTCTTCATACTGCTGGCGGGTGACAATCGATACCGCCTGCGGCGTTTCGATATCAGGCGTCTCCAGCTTGGTCGCGCCGCTTTGCATTTGTGAAGTCACTACCACGGTATCGTTGGTGGGGGTTGTCTCTTGTGCCAGCACCGTTACGCTCATCCCGCCGGTTATGCAGCCAATCATCAGCGCCAGTCGCGTTTTTGCGAACATGAAAATCTCCAGAAGCCATTATTATTGTAAATAAGAATTATTACCCTTTTGAATTCGCCGATAGCTATGCGCAGTGATGATTCACGTATGCGCGATGATAAAACCGCGCACACATCAGCAAAGCTGGTCTACACAGGGGAAATCAGGACGCGCGGATTTCGCTGGGTGCCATACCGTAGCGGCGGCGAAACGCGGTGGAAAAGTTAGTGGCGTGTTGATAACCGGACATCCACGCGGCCTGCTGTACGCTGTAGCCTTCTGCCAGATAGCGACGCGCCAGTTCAAGACGGCAGTCGCGCAGGTAATCAAACACAGAGTGACCGTACGCCTGGCGGAACTTCACACGCAGGCTGCTGGCGCTCATCGCCGCCAGCTGCGCCAGTGCTGCCAGGGTGTACTCTTTTTCGGGGTGCTGTTCCAGTAAACGGCGTACGTTTTCCAGCCGCTGCTGTGCGCCACACGGGATTGTGCGGCATCTCTCCTGCCCGTGTATGCGCTGCGACAGCGCGTTACCCAGCAGTTGCAGCATCACGCCTTCCAGCATCAGTTGGCGGGAGAGCGCAGGCAGCGAAGTTTGCTGCGTTTGCTGTAAACCAGACAGTAAAAAGCCCGGCACCTGCCATAAAAAAGTCGGTGCGCCGTGCGCTTCCCACTGTTGTAAAAGTGCGGAGAGGAGCGGCGATTGCCAGCAGCTTGCCGGATCAACGCCCAGTGATAACGTACGCAGATGGCAATCCGCCAGATGGCTGGCGTTCATTACCTGATGCTCGCTCAGGCGTGAGGTAAACGCCATACCGGAGCGCACGACAAACTCTTCACCGTTCAGGCGCAGCATCACGCTGCCTTCCAGCACCACCAGCATATAGAGCGGGCAACTGTGCAGCGAGGTGGTTTCATAAGGTTGCAGAACGCGAATATCAGAACGGGTAAGGTTGATACCAGAAGAGAGCGTCATCTCTTCAACGTCGCCCTGAATTACAATGCGCTGCGCTTGACTGACAAGACCGGTTGCCAGCGACGGGAAGCGGTAATCAATCCCATAACGCTCGCCAAACCCGATAAAGTCTTCAATTGAAAAGTGTCTTTTTTGCATAGACGGCAGCCATCGCTATCTGTCGAACCCTCACCCACGCGCGGGCGAAACGGCCTACACCTTATCATTCGCCCTGATGCGCTTCAATAATGTTGAGAATTATTCTCAACATACTCATTACGGCGTGTTAGTCCGGCCGGCGTTTCCCAACACAGCGAGAACCTGCTGGCGCAGCCATTTATGTCCGGGATCGCGGTGCAACCGCTCATGCCAGAGCATCAACATATCGAAGCCTGGCAGATCAAGAGGCGGATCAACGACCTGCAATGCGCCAGTGTTGGCGACAAGCCGCTCCGGCAGCACGGCGACCAAATCGGTGCGCGCCAGCACATCCAGCATAAACAGGAAGTGCGGCACCGAAAGCACCACATTGCGCGTCAACCCGCGAGCCGCCAGCGCGTCGTCCGTGGCCGCCTGAAAACCGCCGCCCTCCGGCGAGACAATCACATGTTCCAGCTGGCAGAACTGCTTGAGCGACGGGCGGCGTTTGAACGCCGGATGGCCTACACGACCGGCCAGCACATAGCGCTCAGTAAACAATAACCGCTGATGCAGCGACGCCGGTGCGCCTTCACGCAAATGAAAGAACAGATCGATATCGCCCTGCTCGGCCTGGCGCTTAATCTGCACAGGATTAAGTTCAAACACCGCGAGGCGACTGGCGGGCGCGTCGCGACGCAAAGTGTTAAGCAGCGGCAGCAGCACCGCCGATTCGGTGTAATCCGTCGCCGCAATACGCCAGGTGACACTGGCGCGGGCGGGGTCAAACGCGTTGACTGGCGATACTGCGCGCTCCAGCGCTTCCAGCGCCTGGCGTAACGGTTCGCGCAACTCGTCCGCCCGCACTGTCGGCTGCATACCGCGCGGGCCGGGAAGCAGCAGCGGATCGTCAAAGATCTCCCGCAACCGCGCCAGTTGCACACTCACCGACGGCTGGGAAAGATTCAGCCGCTGCGCCGCGCGCGTGACATTGTGCTCACGGAGCAATACATCCAGCGTCAGCAGCAAGTTCAGATCCAGGCGGTAGAGATTAATCATGGCTATACCTGTGATATCAGCAATTAATTTCTACTATATCTGCGCTTCACCTACCCTGCAGCTTCAATCTTATTGCCGGGAGTTGTTATGAATGTCTTGATTGTTTATGCCCATCCTCAGCCGCATTCGCTGAATGGCGCGCTGAAAGAATTTGCCGTGCAGCATCTTGAAAAAGCAGGCCATCATGTCGAAGTTTCCGACCTGTACGCCATGCAGTGGAAAGCGCAGCTCGATGCGAACGACAGCCTTGATGCGCCCGTTAACGATGTTTTCAACCCGTCGGCAGATTCGAAACACGCCTTCGAGCAGGGCCGACAAGCTGCGGATATCGCAGCCGAACAGGCCAAACTGCGCTGGGCCGATGCAGTGATTTTCCAGTTTCCACTGTGGTGGTTTTCCATGCCCGCCATTATGAAAGGCTGGTTCGACCGCGTGTACGCCTGCGGTTTCGCCTACGGCGTGGGCGAGCACAGCGACACGCACTGGGGCGATCGCTACGGCGAAGGCAGCCTGGCCGGTAAGCGCGCCATGCTGCTGGTCACCGCTGGCGGTTGGGAATCGCACTACAGCCCGCGCGGTATCAACGGCCCTATCGACGACATTCTGTTTCCGATCCAGCACGGCATGCTGTTTTACCCTGGTTTTGAAGTACTGCCGCCGCTGGTGATTTATCGCACCAGCCGCGTTGATGACACGCGATTCGCCGCCCACCGTGAAGAACTGGCACAGCGGCTGGATACGTTATGGCAGACGTCACCGCTACCGTTTCGCCAGCAAAACGCCGGGGATTACACCATTCCGGCGTTAACTTTGCGCCCGGAGATTGCGCCGGGCGAAAGCGGGCTGGCCATTCATCAGCAGAGAAAAGAATAAACGCACAAAAATAACCGGTGCCGATAAATGGCGCCGGTTTACTCTATTCGCAATCCATCACAATCTCTTCAAATTAATATCAACTCTCTTCGCTATTATTTTCTGGCGCATTTCTCCATTGTTTTTCATTATTTCTTCACAATAGCAAGTTTTGTAAATTCCAATAATTTGCGCAGGAAATGTTTACGCGAAAAATATAAATTCGTTTAATCTATCCGAAGTTGAGAACGATCACTCTCAAAAAGCAATCAACCGAGGGTTACCGATGCCGCCGAAAACCACGCAGGAACAACGCCATCAGCAGCGTAAAGATGAGATTATCGCCGCCGCCCGTCGGCGTTTTCGCGTGAGCGGCTTTCACGCCGCCAGCATGTCGCAAATCGCCCTGGAAGCCCAGTTGAGCGTCGGGCAGATCTACCGCTATTTCAGCAGTAAAGACGCCATTATTGAGGAGATTGTTCGCCGTATCATCGACTATCGCATCGCCGAAATGGAAAACAAAGCCGAAACCACGCACCTGCCGGAAGTGCTGGCCTGGCGGCAAACGCTCAGCCCGGATGACGACGCGTTAATGCTGGAGATGTCGGCAGAAGCGACGCGCAACCCACAAGTTCAGGCAATGATGGTCGAAGCCGATGCCCGCATGTTTAACAATGCCTGCAACCATATGCAGAGCCGACATCCACATTTAAGCGCCGAGCAGGTGCGCTGCCGCGTTGAGCTGCTGGCAGGCCTGATGGAAGGCGCGACATTGCGCCGTTTAACGCCACAAAAATGCGACCCGGCACAGTTAAAAGAGCTGTATCAGGAAATTATCACAATGGTATTTCTGCCAAAGAAATAATCCGACAAATATAAACCCGCGCTTATTTCCAGCCCTTCGGAAATAAGCGCCAACTCGCCTGCTTATTATCCTGTTTTAAAAACGGGCAGGCTTCGCTTATGCCAGGAAAATAGTCATGAAGTTAATAACAACAACGTTGATGGCCGCATTCGCGCTGGTTGGATGCGATAACGCCACACCACCTGCACAACACCCCACTCAGGAAGTCGGCGTCGTCACCCTGAAAAGCCAGTCGCTCGCCGTGACCAGCCTGTTAACCGGGCGTACCGCCGCGTCACTCTCCGCAGAAGTACGACCGCAAGTTGGCGGCATTATTCAAAAACGCCTGTTTACTGAAGGTGATACGGTAAAGGCCGGGCAGGCGCTTTACCAGATCGACCCTTCCAGCTACCGCGCCACGTTTGATGAAGCCGACGCCGCGCTGAAACAGGCGCAGGCGCTGCTAATATCCGATTGCCAGAAAGCCACCCGCTACGCGCAACTGGTGAAAGAGGATGGCGTCTCGCGCCAGGACGCTGACGATGCGCAATCGACCTGCGCGCAGGACAAAGCCAGCGTAAGCGCGAAAAAAGCGGCGCTGGAAAGCGCGCGCATCAACCTGAACTGGACCACCGTCACTTCACCGATCAGCGGGCGCATTGGCATCTCGTCCGTCACACCTGGCGCGCTGGTCACGGCGGAACAGACCACGGCGCTGGCAACCGTGCGCGGGCTCGACACCATGTATGTCGATCTCACCCGTTCAAGCGTCGATCTGCTGCGCCTGCGCCAGCAAGCGCTGGCCAGCGACAGCAACACGCTCGCCGTCACGCTGACGCTGGAAGATGGCAGCATTTACAGCGAAAAAGGCCGCCTGGCGCTAACCGAAGTCGCCGTCGATGAATCCACCGGCTCCGTTACGCTGCGCGCGGTGTTCCCCAACCCGCATCAGCAACTGCTGCCGGGGATGTTTGTGCGCGCCCGTGTGGAAGAAGGGGTAATGGCAAACGCGATCCTCGCACCGCAGCAAGGCGTCACGCGTGATGCGAAAGGCAATGCCACTGCGCTGGTCGTCAATGCGAAGAATCAGGTTGAGCAGCGCAACATCGAAACCGGCGATACCTATGGCGATAAATGGTTAGTTCTGAAAGGCCTGGAAAATGGCGACAAGCTGATCGTCGAAGGCACCGATAAAGTCGCTGCGGGATCCACTGTGAAAGCCGTTGAGCTCCCGCAAGACAACGGAGGAAAAGCCTGATGTTCTCCAGCTTCTTTGTGCGCCGCCCGGTTTTCGCCTGGGTGATCGCCATCCTTATCATGATGGCCGGTATTCTGGCGATCCGCACCTTGCCGGTAGCGCAGTATCCGGATGTTGCGCCGCCTGCGATAAAAATCAGCGCCACCTATACCGGCGCCTCGGCGCAGACGCTGGAAAACAGCGTCACCCAGGTAATCGAACAGCAACTTACCGGGCTGGATAACCTGCTCTATTTCACCTCCACCAGCAGCTCCGATGGCCAGGTGGATATCACCGTCACCTTTGAGCAGGGCACCGACCCGGATACCGCGCAGGTGCAGGTGCAAAACAAGGTGCAGCAGGCGGAATCCCGCTTACCGACGGAAGTCACTCAATCCGGCGTGACGGTGGTGAAATCCCAGAGCAACTTCCTGCTGATCATGGGGCTGTACGATAAAACCGACCGCGCCACCAGTTCCGATATCGCCGACTGGCTGGTCAGTAACATGCAGGATCCGCTGGCACGCGTGAACGGTGTCGGTAGCTTGCAGGTGTTTGGCGCAGAATACGCGATGCGAATCTGGATGGATCCCGACAAACTCGCCTCGTACTCGCTGATGCCGTCCGATGTGCAATCGGCGATTGAAGCGCAAAACGTACAGGTTTCTGCCGGTAAAATCGGTGCATTACCCTCTTCCGGCCAACAACAGCTCACCGCCACGGTGCGCGCCCAGTCGCGCCTGCAAACCGTGGCGCAATTCCAGGACATTATCATCAAAAGCGAGAGCAGCGGCGCTGTCGTGCGGGTGAAAGATGTCGCGCGCGTGGAGATGGGCAGTGAAGATTATGTCGCTTCAGCAAAGCTGAACGGCCACCCGGCTGCCGGTCTGGCGGTGATGCTGGCACCCGGCGCAAACGCGCTGGATACCGCAACACGTGTGAAAGATAAAATCGCCGAGTACCGCCACAGCATGCCGCAGGGCTACGATGTGGCGTACCCGAAAGACAGCACTGAATTTATTAAGATCTCGATTGAAGACGTGGTGCAAACGCTGATTGAAGCCATCATTCTGGTGGTCTGCGTGATGTACCTTTTTTTGCAAAATATCCGCGCCACGCTTATCCCGGCGCTGGCGGTGCCGGTGGTGTTGCTGGGGACGTTTGGCGTGCTGGCGCTGTTTGGTTATTCGATCAACACCCTGACGCTGTTCGCCATGGTGCTGGCAATCGGCCTGCTGGTGGATGACGCCATTGTGGTGGTGGAGAACGTCGAGCGCATCATGCGCGACGAAGGCCTGCCCGCCCGCGAAGCCACCATCAAATCGATGGGCGAAATCTCCGGGGCGCTGATCGCTATTGCACTGGTGCTCTCCGCCGTCTTCCTGCCGATGGCCTTTTTCGGCGGCTCCACCGGGGTGATTTACCGCCAGTTCTCCGTCACCATTATCTCGGCGATGACGCTGTCGGTCGTCGTTGCGCTGACCTTAACGCCAGCGCTCTGCGGCTCGGTAATGCAACACAGCACGCCGCATAAAAAAGGGTTCTTCGGCGCGTTTAACTGCTTTTACAACAACACCGAGCACAAGTATCAACACGGTGTGTTACGCGTGCTGCGCCGCACGGTTACCGTGGTCGGCACGTACGCCGTGCTTTGCGCAGCCATGGCCTTCGTGATGTGGCGTCTGCCTGGCAGTTTCCTGCCGACAGAAGACCAGGGCGAAATCATGGTGCAGTTCACCCTGCCCGCCGGGGCGACTGCCACGCGTACCGACGCGGTGGCCAGCAAAGTGACCGACTGGTTCCTAAACACCGAAAAAGCCAACACCGAGGCTATCTTCACCGTGACCGGTTTTAGCTTTAGCGGCAGCGGACAGAACGCCGGGATGGCCTTCGTTTCACTGAAAAACTGGTCGCAACGTAAAGGCGCGGAAAATACCGCACAGGCGATTGCCCAGCGCGCCAGCCGCGAGTTAAGCAGCATCCGCGATGCCAGCATCTTCGCCATGACGCCGCCTTCAGTGGACGGGCTCGGTCAAAGCAACGGCTTCACCTTTGAGTTGCTCGCCAGCGGCAGCACCGATCGCGACCAGTTATTGAAGCTGCGCAATCAGTTGCTGGCGAGCGCTAATCAGAGCAGCGAACTTACCGCCGTGCGCGCCAACGCGCTGCCGGAAACGCCGCAGTTACAGGTCGATATCGACAGCAACAAAGCGGTGGCGTTGGGGCTTTCGCTGAGCGATGTCAGCGACACGCTCTCCAGCGCCTGGGGCGGCACGTACGTGAATGACTTTATCGATCGCGGACGCGTGAAAAAGGTCTATATCCAGGGCGAAAGCGATTCCCGCGCCTCACCTGCGGATCTGAATAAATGGTTTGTGCGCGGCAGCAATAACGACATGACCCCGTTCTCAGCCTTCGCCACCACGCACTGGGAATATGGCCCGGAAACGCTGGTGCGTTACAACGGTTCCGCGGCGTATGAGATTCAGGGCGAGAATGCCAGCGGCTTCAGTTCAGGCGTGGCGATGACCAAAATGGAAAACCTCGCCAACACCTTACCGGCCGGGACAACGTGGGCGTGGAGCGGCTTGTCATTGCAGGAGAAACTTGCCAGCGGCCAGGCCATGAGCCTGTACGCCATCTCCATCATGGTGGTGTTCCTGTGCCTTGCGGCGCTGTATGAGAGCTGGTCCGTACCGCTTTCGGTGATCCTGGTTATCCCGCTGGGCTTGCTGGGCGCGGCGCTGGCGGCGTGGATGCGCGGGTTGAGTAACGACGTTTACTTCCAGGTCGCGCTGCTGACCACCATTGGCCTGTCGTCGAAAAACGCCATCCTGATTGTTGAATTCGCCGAAGCGGCAGTCCACCAGGGCAGCTCTTTGTCACGCGCGGCGCTGCGTGCGGCGCGGACTCGTCTGCGCCCGATCATGATGACCTCACTGGCGTTTATCGCCGGGGTCACACCGCTGGCCGTCGCCACTGGCGCAGGCGCGAACAGCCGCGTCGCTATCGGCACCGGGATCATCGGCGGGACGCTCACCGCGACGCTGCTGGCAATCTTCTTTGTCCCTCTGTTCTTTGTGCTGGTGAAAAAACTGTTCACCGGTAAACGCGCACGTCAGGAGTAATCATGTTGCGTATCAGTGTTCTTTTCCTCGCCCTGCTGAGCGCCGGTTGCGTCTCTCTCGACCCGACTTACCAGCGCCCGCAGGCGCCAATTCCCGCGACCTTACCGGGAACGCAAGGCCAGGCGAAAGCCGTGGCCGCCGACTGGCAGCAGATCGTTAACGATAGCCGCCTGAAAATAAATATCCTCCGGCATAGCCGGAGGTTTTTCTGATGCGCCTATAAGGCTCTCTTACCAGCCGCGCCCTAACA
>NZ_JBHZPO010000022.1:0-32540 GCF_042788165.1 Kosakonia sp. YIM B13588
AAAGGGGTTTTAATAACTGGCTTAAAGCTGAAAGCTTTACGGAACCACCAGCCTAGCTGGTGGTTTTCTATAGACAACAAGTGGTCAGCAATGCGCTGACCCATAACCGCGATGTGCAAAAAGCGATTGCCGATATCGATGCCGCGCGCGCGTTGTATGCCGAAGACCGCGCCGCGCTGTTCCCGACGCTGAATGCCGAACTCAGCAGCACGCGCAGCCGCACCGTTGCCACTGGCTTAAGCAGCAGCGCCGAAGCCGATGGCGCGGTTTCCAGCTTCGAACTGGATCTGTTTGGCCGTAACCAGAGCCTGACCCGCGCAGAGCGTGAAACCTGGCTTGCCAGCGAATACACCGCGCAAAATACGCGCCTGAGCATGGTGGCGGAAATCACCACCGCCTGGGTGACGCTGGCGGCGGATAACAGCAATCTTGAACTTGCGAAGCAGACGATGGAGAGCGCGCAAAACTCGCTGAACATTGTCAAACGCAAACAGCAGATTGGCGTGGCCGCCGCCGGTGATACCGCCGATGCCATGGCGGTGTTCCAGCAGGCACGCGCCAGCGTCGCCAGCTACCAAACGCAGGTGGCACAGGATAAAAACGCGCTCAATTTACTGGCGGGCGACACGGTACCGGAGTCGCTGCTGCCGGGTACGCTGGAGAGTCTTGCCGACAACAGCATTACGCTGACGCCAGCGGGCGTGTCTTCTTCCGTGCTGCTGCGTCGCCCGGATATTCAGGAAGCGGAACATAACCTGAAAAGCGCGAACGCTAACATCGGCGCAGCGCGGGCGAACTTCTTCCCGACTATTTCGCTGACAGCCAGCGCCGGGGTGGGCAGCGATTCGCTCTCCTCCTTATTTAGCCACGGCCTGCAAGTGTGGTCTTTCGCGCCGTCCATTTCGCTGCCGCTGTTTGCCGGGGGGAAAAATGTCGCGCAGTTGCATTACGCCGAAGCACAGAAAAAAGGGCTGATCGCGACCTACGAAAAAACCATTCAGAGCGCGTTTAAAGATGTTGCCGATGCGCTGGCGCGGCGCGAAACGCTCAACGAACAACTCGACGCACAGCGTGAATATGTCGCCGCCGAGCAGAAAGCGCTGGATATCGCCCAGCGCCAGTACAGCGCCGGAACCGGCGATTACTTGTCGGTGCTGACCGCGCAGCGCGCGCTGTGGACGGCAAAAGAGTCGCTGATTTCGCTGCAACAAACCGATCTGCAAAACCGCGTAACGCTCTGGCAATCGCTGGGCGGTGGCGTCAGTTAATCCCTTTGCGCCGGGCTTGCCCGGCGCGTTTTCGGAGCAGTTATGTCACGGATCTCTCCCGCCTTTGCCATCGTGCTGGGCATGCTCACGGCCATGGGGCCGATTTGTACCGATCTTTACCTGCCCGCGTTGCCGGATATCAGCCAACAGTTGGGTACATCAAACACGCTGATCCAGCTTTCGCTGACCGCTTCGCTTATCGGCTTAGGGCTGGGGCAGCTTTTTTTCGGGCCACTCAGCGACAGGATGGGGCGCAAACGCCCGCTGCTGCTGTCGCTGCTGTTGTTTATCATCTCCTCAGTGCTGTGCGCCACCACGCAGAGTATCTACTGGCTGATTTTCTGGCGCTTTATTCAGGGCATTGCCGGCGCGGGCGGTTCCGTGCTGTCACGCGCCATCGCGCGCGATAAATATCACGGCACGCTGCTGACGCAATTTTTCGCCCTGCTGATGACCATTAACGGCATTGCGCCAATTGTTTCCCCGGTGCTCGGCGGGTATATCACCTCCACCCTGCACTGGCGGGCGCTGTTCTGGACCATGGCTGTCATCGGTGTGGTACTGCTGCTTTCTGCCATGCTGGTGTTGAAAGAGACTCTGCAGGAGAAAAACCACGGCGGCTCGCTGTTAAAAACCTCCGTCAATGTGCTGAAGAACAAGCCCTTTTCCACGCACTGCTTTATCCAGGCCTTTATGCTGGCCGGGCTGTTTTCGTATATCGGTTCATCCTCGTTCGTGCTGCAAAACGAATATGGGCTTACAGCAATGCAATTCAGCCTGCTGTTTGGCTTCAACGGGATTGGCTTGATTATTTCCGCACTGATTTTCGCCCGCCTGGCGCGGCGTATAGACGGGCAGAAACTGCTCGGCATCGGGCTGGTACTGGCGGTGACCACCGCGCTGCTGACCGCCTTTTTTGCATGGAGCAGCATGTCGGTGCTGGCGCTGGTGGGACTATTTTTCACCGTCGCGCTGAACAGCGGGATTTCAACCATCGCCGGTTCGGCAGCGATGAACAGCGTAGAAGCACGCGATTCGGGCACCGCCTCGGCGCTACTGGGCATGCTGATGTTTGTCTTCGGCGGCATCGCCACGCCACTTTCCGGCATCGGTGGTGAAGCGATGTGGAAAATGTGCCTCGCGATTGTGATGGCTTACAGCGCCGCGCTGATGATTTATTTATATGGGCGGCGTCATCGCTAGAAGTGCACAAAATCGTTGACTAAATGGCAATAAACGGCGTGTTGTTGACTTATTGGCACGGACGCACAAGGTAAAGGAATGCATTGTACTAAGGGGAAGAAAAAATGATCGTCGCTGATGCATTAAAAGCCACCCATGCGCTCATCGCTGCGGTCCCACTGCTGGGAGAACATCCGACGGAGAAAGACTATCAGGATGCGCTGGAACTGGTAGAACAGCTGTTAATGGACAATCCCGATAGCCCGCTGGTAGACATCGTTTGTGCGAAAATTAGTGCTTACGAAAATAACCAACCGGAAATTATCGCCTTGCGTGAAGAGATGGCGGCGATGCCGACAGGACTTGCGGTGCTCAGAACACTGATGGATCAGCACCAACTGACGACGTCTGATTTTCAGGAGGAAATTGGCAGCAAATCGATGGTATCGAGAGTGCTTAACGGCGAGCGCCAGCTTAACCTCAACCATATTAAGAAGTTAGCCAAACGTTTTGGCATATCACCGCTGATGTTTATCTCTTAACCCTTCTTCCCGCCCGGTTTTAACCCACGGTGAAACTCATTAATGCGTTTCACCGTTTTAATTGCCCGCTGCGAGGTCGCTGACGCGACCGACAAGATGATCATCTCCAGACACAACAGCACGGTGCCGTGCAGCGGGATTTTGCCATTCTCACCACCGCGTGGAACGTGGATCACCACATCGGCTTGCTGGCTAAAGCGCGAATCGACAGCGTTAGTCAATAAAATCACCGGGATCCCCAACCGCCGCGTCTCTTTCAGCGTAGTCATCCCTTCCCGGTGCGCCGATTTCTGCGCCATCATCACCAGCACATCGCCGCGCTGCAAATTGATAAGCTGCTCAGACAGGGCAATGCCGGTGCGGTTGAGGGGGGATGCGGGTAACCCGATGCGGCTGAACAACCGCGCGGCGTACTCGGCGAGGATCCCCGATGCGCCAATGCCGAAAATCGCCACCTGCCGCGCCTCAACCAGCAGCGCGACCGCTTGGGCAATCGCGTAGCGGTTATCCGGCGCGGAAAGAATTTCGCAGGTGTGCTGGTGCCCTTCGAGCACGAAATCGATGCCGGAATTGACGTCACACGAGAGCGCACTCACCGTGGTGCTCATCTTTTCCGCCGAGGAGACCGACGGGCCGAACCAGTGTTCCAGCGTCTGCTTCAAATCACGAAGCCCGGCGAAACCCAGCGCCTGAATCGCGCGCACCACCGTGGCGTCGGAGGTTTGCGTCGCCCTGGCTATTTCAATTGCCGTTTGCTCCAGCACCCCTTCGCGGTTTTCATTGATATAACGCGCCACCGCCTGCAAACGCGGCGACAGCGTATGCGCCCGCGCCCGAAAGCGTTCCCCATACACATCCACGCGCGTTTTCACTTTTTTGCTGTTCAGCATCGTGCGCCCTTATTTGGTCGCCGGTAACGGTCGACCGGCAATTTGCAACTGCACCTGCGCCACCATCAGGCTCAGTGAGGCAAACGAGTTGGAGATCGCCTCTTCGCGCGAAATCAGCACATAATGCCCGCGGCGACAGGCAGTGAGGAAATCACACCAGCCTGGCATCACCGCATCCATGGCCGCCATTTCATCCTGTGGTTTACCGCCGGTATCGCCGCGCCAGGTGGCAAAAACGAAATCGGCATCCAGTTCCGGCAACCGCTCGGCGCTGACGTCAATGCGCCCGCCGTCGGGGATGCTGTCGATAAGCGGCGGAAAACGAAAACCAGCATCGCGCAGCACGCGCCCCAGCGAGTGATAACTGTGCAGCGCGTTGATTTTCCCGTTGTTAGCCTGAATAACCGACACGGTTATCTTGCTGGTATCGATGGTTTTTTTCAGCGCAGCGATCTGCTCGTGATAACGGCGCTCAAGGATGGCAAAGCGCGCCTGTGTCCCCGTTAATTGCGCCAGCTTGCGGTAGATCTCCGGCGCACCGCCCTCCAGATGATCAATGCTGACGGTGGGCGCGATTTTCGCTAACTGCTCCACCGGCGTGTTGCGGCTGGGCTCGGTGATGATCAAATCCGGTTTTGCCGCCGCTACCGCTTCAATGTCGATATCCGCTGAACCAATAAATGTAATCGTTGAATTGTCAAAATCGACACCGGTCAACATGCCGCTGGAGCGCAGCACATGGGTGCCGTCCGGGCGCGTACGCCCGTGACTGGCGACCGGCGGTACGCCAAGCTCGATCAACGGAATAGTGATATCGAGATCGTGTAACGACACAATGCGTTTCGGGTGCAATGGCACCGTGACCACGCGCCCGAGATCGTCGGTGAAAACCTGGGTCGGTTCCGCAGCGCTGGCACTCAGACCAACCAGCACCAGCAGCGAAAAAAGTAAGCGCATACAAGACCTTTAAGCGTTATAAACGATCGCGCCGCTGCCAGAGCAACAGCAAGAAAAAGGGCCCGCCAATCAGCGAGATAACAATCCCGGCGGGGATTTGCAGTGGCGCGAAAGCCAACCGCCCGAGCGAATCCGCCAGCAGCACCAGTAACCCACCCAGCATTGCGCTGCCCCACAGCAGCGCACGTTGGCCGCCGCGCAGCAGAAAGCGCGCCATATGCGGGGCAATCAGGCCGACAAAACCGATACTGCCCACGCAAGAAACGCTGGCGGCGGTGAGCAGCACCGGTGCGATAAAGCGCAGCAGTTGAAGGCGCGCAAGGCGCACGCCCAGACCGGTCGCCGCCTGATTACCGAGCAACGCCACATCCGCTGCGCGCGCGGTTACCAGTAAAATCAACGTTGCCGGAACCGCCCAGCACAGCGCCACCATCAGCAACGGCCAGGTGGCAGCGTGCAGGCTGCCCGCCAGCCACATCATCGCGGTCTGCACATCGCGCACATCGGCGGTGGTCATAAACGCGCCAATCCCGGCGGCGAAGGTCCAGGAAACCCCAATGCCGAGCAGAACAAAACGCGGGCGGGAAACATCGCGCGCCAGCGCCATCACCAGCCCGGCAGCGAGCAATCCCCCCGCCATACCGGCCAGCGGTCGCCAGACTAAACCAACGGTCGGAAAGCACAGCACCAGCGTGAGCACGACTACGCTCGCCCCCTCTTTCACGCCAATCAAGCCAGGATCCGCCAGCCCATTACGAGTGATTGACTGCATCGCCGCGCCCGCCATGCCGAGCATCGCCCCGCACATTAGCGCCATCAGCACGCGCGGCAGGCGAATGTCCCACACCACGTATTGCTGTTCACCGCTCAGTGCCTGAGGAAAAAATAACGCGCGGCCAATAGAAGATGCCGGAACCGGCAACGAACCCTGTGTCACGCCCGTCAGCAGTAACGCCAGCGCCACGATGACGAGGCCAAAAATCCACATCAGCGCATGCGGGCGCAGCAGGCGGGAAAAACCACCCACCCGCAAACGGCGTAATCCGGCGCGCGGCAACAGGTCGCTCATTTGAAAAACCTCGCCGCCAGCGCAATAAACAGCGGTGCCCCCACCAGCGCGGTCATCACGCCGGTTGCCAGTTCCTGCGGCGCCAGCAGCGTACGAGCGGCAATATCTGCCACCAGCAACAACAGCGCGCCGCCCAACGCCGAGAGTGGCACGACAACACGTAAATCATCCCCGGCAAGACGGCGCACCATATGCGGCACCACCAGACCAATAAAACCAATCGGTCCGGCCACCGACACCGCCGCACCGCACAGCAACGCAATCGCCGCCAGCGACAACGCGCGCGTGCGCATCAGCGACACACCTAAACCCCGCGCCATGTTGTCGCCCAGCGCCAGCATGTTCAGTGCCGGAGCCAGCCATAACGCCATCGCAAAACCGATAACGGCAGCTATCGCCGCATGCTGGATCTGCGCCCAGTTCAGCCCGGCGAGATCGCCCGCCAGCCAGGTGCGCATACTGAGCAGCGTTTGCTCATCAAGGATCAGGATCGCGGCGGTAATCGAGGAGGCAAACGCCGAGATGACCACGCCGCACAGCGTCACTTTCATCGGCGTAAAACCCGAACGCCCCGCAGATGAAAGCGCCATCACCAGCGAAAAGAGCAGTGCAGCGCCACCTGCGGCAATCAACGGGCGGCTGAATGCCGCATCGCCGGGGCTAATGCCGAGCGCCGTGCACGCTACTACCGCCAGCGCGGCACCGGAATTCAGCCCCAGAATATGCGGCTCACCTAAGGGGTTGCGGATGACCGATTGTAACAATGCTCCGGCCACGCCGAGCGACGCACCGATAAAGAGCGCCGCCACCAGCCGCAGCAAACGCAGGCTGATAATGACGCGGTGATCGAAGCTACGCGGATCGAAATCCAGCAGCGCCTGGATGACCGTCGGCGGTGCGATATAGCGCGCGCCAAGGCCGAGATGCGCGACCGATGCCGCCAGCACGAACAGTGTCAGCAGTAGAGAGGGCACGCCCACGCGACCGGCGCGGCGGCGGGCGGAAAACGCGACGCTACTCATGCGCTCGTTCCAGCCGGTTTACGAAACGGCATAAAAAAGGGCTTTCCGGTCAGCGGGTTAATCGACATCTGCACATCAACATCAAACACCCGTTTGATAAGCTCAGGGGTACAGGCTTCGCCTTCATCAATCACACCCTGTAAGCGCCCCTGTTTCAGGAACACCAGCGTATCACCGTAGTTGACTGCGAAATTGAGATCGTGCAACACCGCAACCACGGTGCGCCCATGATCGCGGGTCAGGGAATGCAGCAGTTCGAGGATCTCCACCTGGTAGCGTAGATCGAGAAATGTTGTCGGCTCATCGAGCAGGATCACCGGCGTTTGCTGGGCCAGCGCCATGGCTATCCAGCAGCGCTGGCGCTGGCCGCCGGAGAGGCTATCTACCGTTTGATGCGCGAACTCCGCAGTACCGGTCAGATTTAGCGCCTCAATGACCGCTTGTTCGTCTTCTTCAGACCACTGGCGCATAAAGCTCTGCCACGGAAAACGCCCGCGCGACACCAGTTCAAAGACGGTGAGCCCTTCCGGCACAATCGGCGATTGCGGCAAAATACCTAACTGGCGGGAAACGGCTTTGGTAGGTTGTTGATGAATGGCTTTGCCATCAAGCAGCACGCTGCCGCCGAGCGGTTTGAGCATCCGGGCGAGGGTGCCGAGCAGTGTGGATTTGCCGGAGCCGTTCGCGCCGACCAGCACGGTCATTTTCCCCGACGGGATCGAAAGCGTAATGTCGTCGACAATCACCTTGCTGTGGTAGCCCGCCGACAGGCTTTCCAGCACGATCCCTTGCCCTTCGGCTTGATTTTCCACTTGCTGTGGCATGTTGACTCCTGCGCCGCACGCTCATGAAAATAGCCGCGCACTAAACCATCAAACAAAAATAAATCTCATTCTCTTTTCGATATTGCCGTTTGCCGCTGTAGTAGTCAAGTGCCGTCGCAAATGAAACCAACACCTCTTTATTTTGTGTCACCACAAAAAAACCACCCCGTAACGATTAAAAATAATTACTTTATATTCAAAGATATAAATAGAATTTATCACGGTTTTTCGAGTCGCATTTCACACCTGAATCCGCTGTAGCAAATTTCTTTCATTTTACGTTTACTACTACAAAGCCTCATGATTGAATGATTCTCAATTACATATCCGACGCTGTAGATCGCAGCAAACGGGTAGAGTCGCGCAATCGGGCAATAAAGATAAAAACGTTCACTCCTGCGTTGTTCAGGGTTTTTCGGGAAAAGTAGAATAAATGGCTGAGTTAACTCGTTGTATCTCCGGGCTGAAAGGGCACGCGCTGTTTTCTGCGCTCTTTTTAGGATCGGCTTTCACCCCCTTCACACATGCGGCAGACAAGCCGGAACAAAGCAAAGAAGGCGACACCATCACCGTGCTGGCGGGCACCTCTTCCGCCGATAAACAAGCGACTTCCGGCTACCAGCCAATAAGTTCTTCCACCGCCACGCTGACGTCCATGCCGCTGCTGGATATTCCGCAGGTGGTCAACACCGTGAGCGATAAAGTGCTGGAAGATCAGCACGCCACCAACCTTGATGAAGCGCTGTATAACGTCAGCAACGTGGTACAAACCAACACGCTCGGCGGCACGCAGGATGCGTTTGTGCGCCGGGGATTTGGTGCCAACCGCGACGGCTCAATCATGACCAACGGCCTGCGCACCGTGGTGCCGCGCAGCTTTAACGCCGACGTGTCGCGCGTTGAAGTGCTGAAAGGCCCGGCGTCCACGCTGTACGGCATTCTCGATCCCGGCGGGCTTATCAATGTGGTCACGAAACGCCCGGAAACCCAATTCGGCGGCTCCGTTTCCGCCACCTCTTCAAGCTTTGGCGGCGGAACCGGCCAGTTTGATGTTACCGGGCCGATTGAGGGCACGCAGCTGGCGTACCGCCTGATTGGCGAGTATCAAAACGAAGATTATTGGCGCAATTTTGGTAAAGAGAAAAGCACCTTTATTTCGCCCTCGCTGACGTGGTTTGGCGATAACGCCACCGTCAACGTGCTCTATTCTCACCGCGATTACCAGACACCGTTTGATCGCGGCACAATCTTCGATCTCACCACCAAACAGGCGGTAAATGTCGACAGAAAAACCCGCTTC
Organism: Kosakonia sp. YIM B13588; assembly: GCF_042788165.1. NCBI lineage: Bacteria > Pseudomonadati > Pseudomonadota > Gammaproteobacteria > Enterobacterales > Enterobacteriaceae > Kosakonia > Kosakonia sp. YIM B13588. The sequence continues at coordinate 9,055 of NZ_JBHZPO010000022.1, forward strand.
GATGAGCCATTTAATATCACCGACGGCGAATCCGACATCGCGCAGTTAAACGCCGAGTACCGCTTTAACAGCGAATGGACCGGCAAAGTCGAGTACGGCTTCAGCCAGGATAAATACAGCGATAACCAGTCACGCGTGATGGCTTACGATGCCGCCACCGGCAACCTGACGCGCCGCGTGGATGCCACGCAAGGCTCCACGCAGCGCATGCACACCACGCGGGCTGACCTGCAGGGTAATGTGAACATTGGCGGGTTTTATAATGAGATCCTCACCGGCGTTTCGTATGAATATTACGATCTGCTGCGTACCGACATGATCCGCTGTAAAAACGTCAAAGATTTCAATATCTATAACCCCGTCTATGGCAACGCCAGCAAATGCACCTCCGTCTCCGCGTCCGACAGCGATCAAACCATCAAGCAGGAGAGCTACTCGGCTTATGCGCAGGATGCGTTATACCTGACCGACAAATGGATCGCCGTTGCCGGGATGCGTTACCAGTATTACACCCAGTACGCCGGGAAAGGTCGTCCGTTTAACGTCAACACCGACAGCAGCGACGAAAAATGGACGCCGAAATTTGGCCTGGTCTACAAACTCACGCCATCGGTTTCGCTGTTCGGTAACGTAGCGAAAGCCTTTATGCCGCAGTCGTCCATCGCCAGCTATATCGGTGACTTACCGCCAGAAACCTCCACCTCTTACGAAGTGGGGGCAAAATTCGACCTGTTCGACGGCGTTACCGCCAACATCACGGCGTTTGATATTCACAAACGTAACGTGCTGTACAACGAGATCGTCGGCGACGACACGGTGGCGAAAACCGCCGGGCGCGTGCGCTCACAAGGGGTGGAGATGGATCTCGCCGGTTCATTGACGCCGAACATGAACGTGATTGCCAGCTACAGCTACACCGCAGCAAAAGTGCTGGAAGATCCCGATTACGCCGGGAAACCGCTGCCGAACGTGCCGCGCCACACCGGGTCACTGTTCCTGACGTATGACATTCATAACGTCTTTGCCGGCAATACGCTGACTCTCGGCGGCGGTGGTCACGGCGTTAGCCGCCGCTCTGCCACCAACGGCGCGGATTACTACCTGCCGGGCTACGCGGTTGCCGACGCGTTTGCCGCTTACAAAATGAAACTGCAATACCCGGTAACGTTGCAGGTTAACCTGAAAAACATCTTCGACAAGACCTACTACACCTCGTCAATTGCCACCAACAACCTGGGCAACCAGATTGGCGATCCGCGCGAAGTGCAGTTCACCGTCAAAATGGATTTCTGATCTCCCCCCGTGAAAAGGTGAGAATGTTGCCCCGCAGGATGCGGGGCTTTTTTTATCTATAAATACCCACATTTCTACCCGCGCTTCACGGTGAACAACTGTTCACTAAACAGTCATTTGCGCGCCATCCTATTGCAGCATTTTTTTCACAGACTCTCTGGCTTTCGAACCCCGTAAATTCGTTTTCAGAAACTTATGAGAAAATCCTGGCTTCCCTGGCTGATTCTGTCGCCGTCACTGCTATTCCTGGCGCTGTTTACTTACTTTCCACTCTTTCGCTCGGTGTACGACAGCCTGTTCGACACCCGTATGGCAACCCAGGATGCGCCGTATGTCGGGCTGGGAAATTTCGCCCGCCTGCTGGATGACAGCGTATTCTGGCAATCGCTGTTCAATAACCTGGTTTATCTGCTGCTGACGGTGATCCCGGGCGTCACGCTGGCGCTGCTGCTGGCGGTGGCATTGTGGGAAAACCACCTCATTAACCGCTGGCTGCGCACCGCCTTTTTCTTTCCAATGATTATCCCGATGGTCAGCGCCGCCGCGCTGTGGCTGTTTATCTTTATGCCCGGCCTCGGCATGCTCGATCATTATCTGGCGCAACTGTTTGGCCCGATGAACAACAACTGGCTGGGCCGCAGCAACAGCGCGCTGTTTGCGCTGGCGTTGATTGGCGTATGGAAATTCGCAGGCTATTACATGCTGTTCTTTCTTGCCGGCTTGCAGGGTATTCCCGCGTCCACGCGTGAAGCGGCCGTCATGGAAGGGGCAACCGTCACGCAGGTGTTCTTCAGGGTGACGCTGCCGCTGCTGCGCCCGACCATCAGCTTTGTCGTTACCACCGCACTCATCTACTCCATTACCCAGATCGACCACGTCGCGGTGATGACGCGCGGCGGGCCGGACAACGCCACCACCGTGCTGCTCTATTACATTCAAAACCTCGCCTGGGATACCCACGATCTGGGCAAAGCCTCCGCCGCCACGTTTTTGACGCTAGTCGGGCTGTTCGTCTTCTCACTGGTCAACCTGAAACTACTGGAAAGAGGAGCGCATTATGAGCGTTGAAATTACGCCTGCTATCAACCGCAGTACGTCCGTATCGCGCCCCTTGTGGTTACGCCTGCGCCACTCCCGCCCGGTGACGCTTGCGGTGCTGATGATTTGCCTGGCGCTGCTGTGGGTGAGCCCGTTTATCTGGATGCTTTCGTCTGCTTTCAGTGCCACCACCTTTGGCGAAGAAATGGCGTCGATTCTGCCGCGCTTCCCGCTGACGCTGGATAACTTCCGCGACGCGTGGAACAGCGCCAACTGGCTGAGCCTGTACGCCAACACGCTGATTTTCGCCTTCGGCACCTTCTTCGTGCAGCTGTTCACCATTACCACCGCCGGTTACGTCTTTGCCTGCCACGAATTTCGCGGCAAGAAAACGCTGTTCATCCTGTTTCTGGTGCAACTGATGATCATGCCGGTGGTAATGATGATCCCCAACATGCTGACGCTCAAAACCTTCGGCCTGCTCAACACCCTGACCGGCGTGATGATGCCCTACTTCACTTCGGCGTTCGGCGTGTTTCTGATGCGTCAGGCATTTCTCGCCATCCCGAAAGAGATCGAAGAAGCGGCGCTGATGGAGGGCTGTCGCTGGTGGCAGGTGCTGTTCCGCGTGATGTTGCCGATGTCGTGGCCGTCGGTGCTGGCCTTCGCCGCCGTCAGCATTACCTATCACTGGAATGAGTATTTATGGCCGCTGATGATGCTCAACGACCCGGACAAACAGGTGCTGACGGTCGGCCTGGTGTCATTCGCCATGGGCGCGGAGTCCGGCGGTCAGTGGGGGATGATCAGCGCCGGGACGCTGATGGTCTGCCTGCCGCTGATGGTGGCGTTTATCGCTTTTCAAAAGCAGTTTCTCCGGAGCTTTGGCTTTTCCGGGATTAAATAAGGAGTTGAGTGATGTTTTTAGCGCAAATTTCAGATACCCATTTCCGCAGCCAGAACGAGAAGCTGTACGGCTTTATTGATATCAACGCCGGAAATGCCGATGTGGTATGCCAGCTTAACGCGCTGCGCGAACGCCCGGATGCGGTGGTGGTCAGCGGCGATATTGTTAACTGCGGCCGTCCGGAAGAGTACCGCGTGGCGCGCCAGATCCTCGGTAGCCTCGACTACCCGCTGTTTGTTATTCCTGGCAACCACGACGATAAAGCCCACTTCCTTGAATACTTACACCCGCTGTGCCCGCAGCTGGGCAGCGATCCGCAGAACATGCGCTATGCGATTGATGATTTCGCCACTCGCCTGCTGTTCATTGATTCAAGCCTCGCCGGGGAATCGAAAGGCTGGCTGACCAATGAAACATTGAACTGGCTGGAAGCGCAGCTTAGCGACAGCAAAGACAAACCGACCGCGATATTTATGCACCACCCGCCGCTGCCGCTCGGTAACGCGCAGATGGATCGCATCGCCTGCGAAAATGGTCATCAGTTATTGAAACTGGTGGAGCGCTTCCCGGCGCTGACGCGCATTTTCTGCGGTCACAACCACAGCCTGACCATGACGCAGTATCGCCAGGCGACGATTGCCACCATCCCGGCGACGGTGCACCAGGTGCCGTACTGCCATGAAGACACGCGCCCGTACTACGACATGTCACCGCCGTCATGCCTGATGCATCGCCAGATTGGCGAACAGTGGGTGAGCTACCTGCATCCGCTGTCGCATTACGCTGGTCCGTGGTTATACAACGAAAGCATCAGTTGCCCGGTGGATGAGCGTTAAGGCCATGTTAAGACTGCAAAACATCAGTAAACAGTTCGATGGCAAAGCGGCGCTCAGCGCGCTGTCGCTGGATATTCACGATGGTGAATTCGTGGTGCTGGTTGGCCCTTCCGGCTGCGGTAAAAGCACGCTGCTACGGCTGATTGCCGGGCTGGAGAGCGTCAGCGATGGCGCGATACTGCTCGACAACGACGACATCACCACGCGTTCACCGCGCGAGCGCAATTTCGCGATGATATTCCAGAACTATGCGCTGTTTCCGCACCTTTCCGTGCGCGACAACATCACCTTCGGCATGAAAGTGCGCCACGAAGAGAAAGCCAGCTGGCAGCCGCGCCTCGAGCGTGTGGCGCAGATGTTGCAACTCGATACGCTGTTGGACAGAAAACCGGCCAAACTTTCCGGCGGTCAGCGCCAGCGCGTGGCGATGGCGCGCGCGATTGTGCGTAACCCGAAACTGTTTTTGATGGACGAGCCGCTCTCCAACCTTGATGCACGCCTGCGTACTGAGGTGCGCGACAGCATTATGGCGATGCACCAGCAACTCAAAACCAGCACCATTTATGTCACGCACGATCAGACCGAAGCCATGTCGATGGCCGACCGCATTGTGGTGATGAATGGCGGCCACGTGCAGCAAGTGGGTCGCCCGGAGCACTTGTATGCGCACCCGGCAAACCTGTTTGTCGCCGGGTTTATCGGCTCTCCGGCAATGAATCTGCTCTCGCTGCCGTGCGCCAGTGGCAACGTGCTGCTGGACGAGCAACGCCTGCCGTTACCGACCCACGCGCGCGATGCCGCTGACGTGTGGCTGGGCATTCGACCAGAGCACATTACCGATACGCCGGAAGTGGGCCAGTTGGTGCTGCCCGCCACGGTGATTCAGCGGGAACTGATGGGCGCAGACTATCAGCTACATGTCAGCACGCCGATTGGCAACCTGCGTTATATCCGCCGTCACAGAGGCGATGTTCCCAACAAAGGGGACACACTCCGCGTCGGTTTTTCACCCCTTGATAGCCATCTTTTTGATGCGCAAACCTTGCTTAACTTACACCAGGAGAAAGACCATGCATAAGCCTCTGCCAAAGACGCTGCGAGTGCTTACTTACGCCATTACCCTTGCTATTAGCGGCACTGCGATGGCGCAGGAGAAGATTGATTTCATGTTTCCGGCCCCGGTGGACGGCAAACTGACGATGGAGATGACGCGCGTTATCAAAGCGTTTAACGACTCGCAAAAAGACGTGGAAGTGCGCGGCATTTTTACCGGCAATTACGACACCACCAAAATGAAAGCCGAATCCGCGCAGAAAGCGGGCCAGCCGCCTGCGCTGGTGATCATGTCCGCCAACTTCACCACCGATCTGGCGCTGAAAGATGAAATCCTGCCGATGGATGAACTGTTCAAATATGGCGACAAAAAAGCGGGCGATTTCCTGCAAAATGCATTCTGGCCAGCCATGCACAAAAACGCGCAGGTGATGGGCGTAACCTACGCCATTCCGTTCCACAACTCGACGCCGATCCTTTACTACAACAAAACGATGTTCGACCAGGCGGGCATCAAACAGCCGCCGCAGAACTGGAAAGAGCTGCTCGACGACGCGAAAAAACTCACCGACCAGAGCAAAGGCCAGTGGGGCATCATGCTGCCCTCGACCAACGACGATTACGGTGGCTGGATTTTCTCCTCGCTGGTGCGCGCCAACGGCGGCAACTACTTCAACGAAAACTATCCCGGCGAAGTTTATTACAACGCGCCAACCACCATCGGCGCACTGCGCTTCTGGCAGGATTTGATCTACAAAGACAAAGTGATGCCCTCCGGCGTGCTTAACTCCAAGCAGATCAGCGCCGCGTTTTTCTCCGGCAAGCTGGGCATGGCGATGCTGAGCACCGGTGCGCTGGGCTTTATGCGTGAGAACACTAAAGATTTCGAGCTGGGTGTGGCGATGATGCCCGCTCAGGAGCAGCGCGCCGTACCGATTGGCGGTGCCAGCCTGGTGAGCTTTAAGGGCATCAACGATGCACAGAAAAAAGCGGCTTATCAGTTCCTGACCTATCTCGTCAGCCCGGAGGTCAACGGCGCCTGGAGCCGCTTTACTGGTTACTTCTCACCACTGAAAGCCTCTTACGACACCGCCGAAATGAAAGAGTATCTGAAGCAGGATCCACGTGCGGCGATTGCGCTGGAGCAGTTGCAATATGCCCACCCGTGGTACTCCACTTACGAAACGGTCGCGGTACGTAAAGCGATGGAAAACCAACTCGCTGCGGTAGTGAACGACGAGAAAGTTACCCCGGAAGCTGCCGCCGAAGCCGCACAGAAAGAAGCCGATACCTTGATGAAACCCTACGTCGAGAAAACGGCGCTGCAAGCCGTGAAATAAGCCATTCAGCCCCGCAAGGATGCGGGGTAATTCTCCTGATACGTTATTTTCCCACCTCCTTTTGAGAATTATCTGAGCCCAACGAATAGACCTCGTATTTTTTGCGGGTATATGATGACTGCAAAAAATACGGAGTTAAAAAAATGGATGTTGTTCGATTAGATTTACAGGCAAGGCTTAAGATTGTCCTTACCAAAGCAGCGTCATTATTACCCGCAGACGTAGGGCAGCAGCTATTAGCATTAATTACACCGCAGGCGCTGGCGACCATGGCCGGAATTGTTGTTTTATGGGCTGGGGCGCACTTCTTTGGCATTGGCGAAATTGCGGATGTCATATTGCTGGTGGTGGGTTGGGCGGCCATTGGTGGCGTAGCGGTTGAGGCGGGGAAAAAGCTCTATGACTTTGCCGTCAAAACCAATAACGCTCAGACAGAATCCGATCTGGATCAGGCAGCCAGCGATCTCGCCGAAGCAATTACGTTAATTGGCGTTAATACGGTCTTTGCGCTTCTTTTGCGTAAAAAACCGGATGATGTTTTTAATACTCATCTCAATGGCGCAAGGCTTCCGAGGTATACCAAAAAATTGGCAGCCCGCTTAAATATGCCAAGAAATAGTGAATCCAGATGGCGTTACAGACCTAAAATCAAGTTTACAAAGAGTATGGGGATAGGGAATGGAGAAACTTCCATCTATGGCGATATCACTATTGGGCGAAACTTTGATCGCACAAAAATGACAGCAGAAGAGGCTTCTCATGCCGTTCTGGAAACCATTTACCATGAAAGAGTGCATCAATTTATAGCTGCCAAATTCTATTTATTTAGGGAATTACGGGCGTATATCCATCATAGTGGCTACTACAAGTCTTATATTCTTCGTTATCTTGAAGAGGCTCTCGCAGAAACTATTGCCCAGTTAAGAGCCAACGGTGTTTCCGCACAATATATTTTGCAAGGTTTCCGGTTTCCTCTCGGTAATGGCTACCAAATAACCTATACCGCACTGCGCCACGAAACCGCAGGTATTTTACTTGGTCCGGTCACTGTAGGTGGGTCGATGTATAACGTTTACTACGGTGTTCAACAATGATTGATGAGAAACAAGCAATAGAAGCCGCCAAAGCCTACGCACTTAAAAAATTCAAAAATTGCTGGGACTATGACTTTCATATAGCAGAACTTGTGGAAATAGAGGGGGCGCAATATTGGCAAATTAGCACCAACCTTGCTCCTCCTCCGGATGCTCCATTCCATGAATTATTTCTCCCGACGCCGATCCAGTACTATGTCGATCCTGAAACTGGCAAGTGCGTGGGTTTTAAAAATCATCGCAGTAAGTGTATTCAAAACCCGGGGGGCTAATGCCCCCAGTAAGCATTTACTCACACGCCAGCCCTTGTGAACACTAAAACGGCTGGCGTTCTCACCTTACTCTTCCCGCGAAAGAATCTTTTCCAGATACTCATCTAACTGGTGGCGCTGCAAATAGCTGGTGACTTCGCGTTCCCAGCCTTTGCCATCGCCGAGTACCGCACGGCTGTGCGTCGGGGCGTAAAGATAACGGGTGTCATACAGGTTCAGCAGCGACTGGTTCATTGCATCAATGTTGGCACCCGTTATTTTGCACTTCTCCTGCTGGAGAACCAGCGAATGCAGCACCCGCTCCCGCGTCTCTTCATTTGGCGTATAACTTTGTTCGCTGAGCTCACTGAGCACCAGAAACTGCGGCTGAATGCCTTCTGCCAGCGCCGCCTGCAAACGATCGTGCCCGTCGAGGATCACGAACGATGCCAGCCCGGCGATAAACCACACCAGAATCGGCGGCAATTCACCTTCGCGGCATTTCTTGCGCCACCACTTCACGCGCCCGCTGTTTGGTTCCACCGGATAACGCGCCAGCAGCAGATGACCGTTCCACCACCAGTCGACAAACGTCACCTTTTCCGGGTTTTGCAGATCGGGAAAATCCTCACTCCACAGCGACCAGTTGACGCTGATTTGCGCGCTGCTGGCAGGCGTATGAAACCGCCACTGCGCAAACGGTAGCGGTTTATTCAGCACATACGGCGCAGTAGGTTTGACTTGTTCCATTGGGCGCAGCAACCAGCGGCGCGGTGCCAGCAGCGGCGTTGGCACCTCCATCAACTGGCGGGCAAAATAACGACACCAGTGGCTTGTCCAGTTCGCTTCGCCTGCGCGTTTAGCGCTTTCCACATCGGCAGAAGAGATGGCAGGCAATAGCAGTTGCTGAGCCGGATGATCGGCATTAAACACCAGCCAGACCCCGGAGTGATCGTTGAGCATGGTGGCCCAGAATAGCGTCTGGCCGTTAACCTGTAACGCCATGCGCCCGTTGTGCCCGCTGAGCATTTCCATCGCCTGACCGTCGCCTTCACGCACCATCAGTTCCAGCCCCTGCCAGCTCTCATTGCGATCGCGAAGATCCTTCCACCAGTAATCTGTCATGCCATCCTCCCTGCGAAGTGAACGAAAAGTGTAAAACAACACGCCGTCCACAATAACCATGAAAAAAACACGCCTTTATGAGCAGATGAACAGTTCCCCGCTCCTCGCTTCTGTATATTTATCGCTCAACTCACTGACAAGGAGCACACCATGTCTCACGCCGAACCTCACTGCCACTCCTGCGGAATGCCGCTATCCGCGCCGGAATCTCGTGGCCCCAGCGATAAATATTGTGTCTGGTGTACCGACAGCGAAGGCCAGCTGAAATCCTGGGAAGAGGCCGTTTCCGGCCTTGCGCAGTACCTGGATTCCTGGCAGCACGTCGGCAACGAAGAAGCGCGTAAACGCGCCGTTCGCTACCTGACCTCCATGCCTGCCTGGGCTGACAGAGCCTGATAACGCGCCCTTACTTTGCCGGGTCTGTTGCCCCGGCAAATTCCGCCGGATAAGGATCGACCGGTTTAAGGTCGGCCTGGGGTTTGCGCAGCGCCGCCTCCCAACCGCCGGTTTCGTCATTAAGATTGATCTCCCGGCTGAACTGATCAAAGTCGCAGGCATCGAGCTTCGCTTCAAAATTCCGTTTGTGCTGGATGAATGCCGCGAGCTGATCCTGATCCAGCGACTGCGCGAGGTAAGGATAGTGAATGCGCAGTTCCGTCGTTCCATGCGCTTTTAACAGATGATTGACGCGACCAAACAGCCGATCGACGCGCCCTACGCGCTGCTCGTTGTCGCCGGGTGTCCAGGCAATCCCGTAGTGATGCACCTGGTTGCACTGCAAATGCAGGTTCACCCCTTCCTGGAACACAGACGTTGCCACCAGCACATTGGGATAAAAAGGGCTGTTGAACCCGAGGATCAAGCGTTGCCGGTTATCGGTTTGGCCGCTGGCGTACCACGCCGGGCTTGAGAGGTTGGTCAGTTCCCGCCACGGCGTTTCCCAGTCAGCCAGCGAGTGATCGGTGATTTTTTCACACATCGCTTCGAAGGTTTCAATGCCATTGATGAAATAGCGCAGCAGTAACGATCCCGGCAATTTATCGGCAATGCTGGCGGTAAAATCGCGGTAGCGCTTTTGCACATCCGAGGTGGTGCTCTGGCGGCTAAAGCGGATAAACCAGCAGTAGAGTTCAATCATCACCGGGCTGGCGAAGAGGTAGCCCGTTTTCAGGTAGTTAGCGAGGTTTTCCACAATCGCCGGGTTGCTTGCCTGCCAGTCTCGAAGTTGCTGCTGGCAATGCGCGGGCAGCAGCGGAAACATCATTCCCCAGGCCGTTTGCAGCGGTTGCTCATAACGGTTCTCTTGCACCTTTTCGCTACGCGCAAGACGCTGCGCGGTGGGCCACGTTTGCAGGCGAACGTCGCGCGCCGCATCGCCAAAGTTATCGCGCTGGCGATCGGTAAGCCGGTAATAGGTGGCATATTGCGCACAGCAATAATCCGCTGCTGGTTCCAGAAACAGGGAGAACAGGCTTTCGGCCCGGCGAAAGCGCTGGCTGACGTTGGTGCAATCGGTTCGCTTCTCACCGCTTCTTTTCACCACAAACAGATCGGCGATTTTCGATGAGAGCTTCAGCTCATTTTGCTCGCGCTCTTTGCTCTCCTCGTCGTCGCTACTCCCGGCGTCGTCATCCAGGAACTCTGACGCCTCCTGCAACACCTGCGCCGCCTGCGTGAGGCGGTTGAAATATTTACGTGACCAGCCGCTTTTGCGCCATGCTTTTAGCGTCTCATCCGGCGATGCAACGCCCCACGCAGAGATTATCTCCTGCGCCATCAGTTCGTCATATTCGGCGTTGATGCGCTGAGTAATTTCTCGCACCGAGGGGATGCGACGCACAAATACCAGATGTTTATCGCGATACAGCGGGCGTGGCGCAGTAAACAACTGCTCAGGCACGCACTGCTTAACCAGCGCGCCATATTTCGGGTGATCCGGAAAACGGTGGTAGATATCCTGAAACGCTTGCGTCAGCTCCGCCAGCAAGCGGGTGTCCGGCGCCTGATGAAAGGCGTCTCTCGCCATATCGTCCGAATTCTCTTCACCGCTTTCGCTGTCCTCTTTTGCCACAATGCCGGTCGATTCAAACCCTTCGAGATAGCCATACTGGAACTGGCGGCGCTCACCTTTTGCACCCAGCGTCTTTACCAGTTCGCGCTGGTAAAGGGCGAAAAAGAGCTCCGCATCCGGGTTGTCGGTAAAATCTGCCGCCGTCGCCTGCTCATGGCGGTAGTTATATTTGTTGTGGGTCACGCCCTTTCCCTGCATTTGTCGCAGGCGGCGAATGGCAAAGGTTTTTAACAGCGTTTTAGCATCGCCGTCGGGGCTAATCGCTTCCGGGTCGACGAAGTAACGCAAAATATCGGCGACGTTGCCTGATGAAGAGTGATTCGGCGTCGCGGTGAGTAACAGCGTTCGTTGCCCTAAGCGGTTATCGTCCTCGCCAAAAAAGCGCTTCGCCGCCGCCGCGCGCTGGGATTTGCCATCGCGGTTACGGAAGTAGTGCGCCTCATCAATGATGATGAGATCAAACCCCTGCTCGCCCAGCGTCGATTTAATTTGCGCATGGATTTTCGCGGCTTCATGCGCCGCGCATGCTTGCATATTGTCGCTATTTTTCTCCTCCGCCGGGACAAGCCCACTGAGCGAGTGAATGGTGGTCAGGTAAAAATTCCCCCGCGATTCGCGTATATCCTGCTCCAGCTCACTCAGCCGGGTGAAAATGCGCGCCTCGTGCACCGGCTCCCTTTGGGCATTGCAAATCTTCGAATTTTTAGCGCGATAGTGATGCAGCAAGAAGGTTTTGTATTCCCGTTTCCAGTGCAGGCAAATGTCTTTATTGGGCGCGAGGATAAGGATTTTCGCGTCGGGCTTTTTATGCCAGAGCTGGAGCATCACCCCAATCGCCTGAAAGGTTTTGCCCATCCCCACTTCATCGGCCAGCAGCGCCAGCTTGCGTTTCGCCAGTATGTTCCACAGCCCGGCGACACCTTCGGCCTGACGTGCGGCCATAGAAGACTCCTGCGCATCGTATTGCCAGTCGTCTTGCGACGCGTCAAAACTCATCTTTTCCGCCACCGCCTGCGGGGTAATGGCTTTCCAGTTATCAGGCTTCATATCCACACCTTTGCTTTATCGCGTCGAGGTACTGCTGGCGCTGTTTTCCCTTTACCGGTAATGGCGGAATGTCGATGACAAGCTTCGGCCACGCGTGGGCGGCGAGGCTCTTTTTGCGGTAGCGTTTTTTCGCCAGCTGGCAAAGGCTTTGTACCTCGTTGGCCATAAACCAGCCAAACAGCGTTCCCGGTTGCGCGGCAAGGTGCTCGCGCACTTTTTCCACCAGCTCGAGCAAACAGCCAGGACAGGTAAACAGCCAGTAGTGCAGCGAGGCATCATCGTTCAGGGTTTCGAGTTGTTCGCGGCGTTTTTCCAGCGCATAGAAAAGACGGAAATAGCTGGTGGCGCTGGTCTGTACCAGCGGTTTTTCCTCCGGCGGCGCATCCTCTGCCGAATCACCATCGCGCAGTGTTTCACGCAGATGCACCGCGTCGTTGTCCTGCGGGTCGACATCACTGATATAGCTGTTCAGAAGATCGTGCAGCGTGTCAAAACCGTTCACCCGGCGAAACGCCTGTCCCACTTCGTGAATAATCCCTTGCCAGTCCGCCTCGCCGGGGCGGATGACGGTATAAAAGTGCTGGGTTAACACCTCATCTGGCCGTTCGGCGACGAGATCGCGCAGCGCAATCAGCGACTTACCGCGCCAGCCCAGCGCAATCACCTGCGCGATGCCCGGCAAACGAAGCGCATACTGCGCAGTGGGTTTGCCGTCAAACCATTCGCCGGATATGGTGTATTTGCCCGAGCGCCAGTCAAATTGCACCTGTAAATCAAAAGGTAACTGATCGGGAACGTGCAAACTCTCGGCTTCCAGCAACTCGGCGCTGGCGTAAGCGAATGCCTTTTCATCCAGCACCGCGCCGACGATTTTTGTTTTCGGCGAAACGCGTTGCACAATGCCCGCTTCGATGTTCCGGTGCGCCTCGTCTGTGCTGATGCTGCTACAGCCCGGCGCAGTGAAATTCCACGAGCCGATCGCCAGCGTTGCTGAGGTTTTGCCCGTTGCCAGCCAGACTTTGGCGTGGGTGAGTTCTGAGCGCTCGTCACGCCCCAGCGGGTTTTTACACAGGCGTAACTGATCGGATTGGCGCAAGGCTTCCACGTCCTCCCCGCCTGGCGTGCGCAAAAACCGCCCGTGCGCCAGGTCAGGCACCAGGTCGACGCTCAGCGCCGGGTTACCAAAAGCATGGGATAAAGAGCCGATAAAACCCGCTAAATCTGCAGCCAGGTAAGGCGACCAGACGGAGAGCTTTTTGATGGTGTCGCCGTTCGCCAGCGCTTTCAGCAGCGTTTTACCGGAAAGGGAATGAATAAAATCCCAGTCAGGATCGTCATGGGAAAATTTCCGCCGCACCGGAAATGCGTCGTCGACAACAATATTCGGGTCTACCTGCGTAAAAAAGGACTTAATCTGCTGATACTGCTTGTTGGTACTGACGCGGCGAAAATCCACCGCTTCCTGGTTGCGCCCCCAGCCGCTGAGCGTCAGGTTCGCGCTGCCCGCACCAAGGATCATGTTGCCGTGCACATCTTCGAGGTAAATCACTTTGGGGTGAAAAAGGCTGTTTTGGGCATCCAGATGTGGGGCAATTTGCCGCACGGAAACCGGCAGAATGGTGATCGATGTGCGCTTGTGCTGCTCCTGGGTTATCAGGCGCTTATCGCAGTAAATGCGGAAATCGATCTTTTTGCGGGTGAGATCGAATTGCAGGCGTTCAAATTCGTTGCGGTTTTTTGGCGGCTCTTCCATGCCCAGCACCGCCGGCAGCAGATGCGTTTCGATAAAACCAATATTGATATTAAAGCTGGTCAACCAGACCCGTTTTATCTCGCCAAGCGTGGCCAGTTGCGCTTTAAATTCGCTGATGAGTTTCACTGTTCCACTCCCCACAATCCTTGCAGCATATGGCGGAACTGCGGGATGTAATAATCGTTAACCCAGCCGTCATTCTGGCGATCGGCGTGCAGTGCGCGCACAGGAACCAGCAACGTTAGCGTTTCGCCGCTAAGCGTTATCCACGGTAACTGACCGCGGCTTTGCATCACGTACTCATGATATTTCAGTAATTCAATAACTTGTGCAGTAACAGAAGGCGCTTGTGCGACCTTCAGCAAACGTTCAAGCCGGGTATGCGCCGTGCCGGAAAGGGCGGGCAATAGCGTCTTATCGTTTAGCACCTGTTCAGCTCGTTTCGGCAGCGTTTCATCGTCCAGCCCGCGCTGCGCCCAGAACTGGCGAATATCCTCTAGCGTCTGTTTTTTACGCTGCAATATCCCGGCAAATAACAGATCAATCGCCGCCAGATAAGGTTCAACATGCACGATATGGCGCAGCAACTGGCGGTCGGCGTCGTTATGGCTAAGACGCAGCGCCTGGTGATAAATATCTGCCGCAGACAGCTTTTCCGACGCCTGTTCAATGGCGGTATACAGCGCGCCGGAAGCGCCTTCGCGTAAACGGGTCATCGCCAGCCAGAAATCTTTAGCGTAACTGCCAACATATTCCGACGAGCGAAACGCCTGCACATACGCGCGGGTAATTTTGTTATCAATATCGGCAAAGCGCAGCGTGAGCCCTTGCTGAAGCCGCACGCCAAGCTGCGTTTTCAGACAGGCGCATAACAGGCGAAAAAGCGTTTTTAGCTGTGGTGTTTGTAAAATAAAGTGCCCGGCTTGTTGCCATGCGGATATGCCTTCTGCCAACTGATAATGATATTTTTGATCGAAGAAATGCATATTCATCATCGGCGTTTTATAACGCCCGTTGGTGCCAAGAAATAATTGCTGGGTCAGCAGTTGGCTATCCGATCCGTGGCCGAAAATAAGCCGTGGGTTATTTTCGAATTTCGCAAATTTGTCGCGGGCTTTAACAATGCCCAGCACGCCGGTAGTGACGACACCCTTTTTGCTCTGGCTATCACACATCGATAACGTGTAAATATTCTCTAAGAAAATCAAACAGGCGTGCGTCAGTTTTACATCGTTTTTGCCACCATAGATTTTTTGTAATGCCTCGCCGAGCTGCGTTTTATCATCACTGAGAACGCTGCGAATAACATAATGGTGGAGCAGATTGAGTGTGTAGTGACGAACATCATTGGCTACTGAACTAATACGGTTGCGAAAAATCTGCTGCCCGAAAGAGGACCAGACAATCAATTGACCAAGAGGATCAATATTCAATTCACCGCTGAGTGATTCGTCATATTCCGTAATAAAACGCTGAAGATTCATTAAAATTTTATTTAAGGAAAAACAGGCAATTATTATCCTCTTTTTACCAACTCCATGACATCCTCATCTTTGGTACTTTACAGGCAGGCGGGCAATCTTCCGCTTCTTACACCACTCGTTCTACAAATTTAATCTTTTTAAAATCAAACAGTAAAACGTTATCGCGCATTAATTTTATAAATTTAGCTTGCAATCAAATAGCGCACTACTTAAATTGCACTCCACAGCCGGACACAACGGCACTTAACACAACCAACTAAATAGCACGCGATACAATCGCAAGGGAGATAATATGTCACGTTCATTACTGATTGCCATGAGTTTAGTTGCCTCCAGCGTTTCCACCGCCTGGGCCGCCGATGCGCCAACACCGACAGCGGGTGTGGCAAAATTTCTCTCCGCGCTGAACAGCAGCGGCGGTAAACCGATTGAACAACTTTCCCCGCAGGATGCCCGCCAGGTGCTGATCGGCGCCCAGCAGGGTGCGAAACTGCCGCCAGCCGATGTCTCGGAAAAAACCATCACCGTTAACGGCCAGCCGCTGAAACTGACCATCGTTAAACCACAAGGCGCAACCGGAACCTTGCCGGTGTTTATGTTCTTCCACGGCGGTGGCTGGGTGCTGGGCGACTACCCAACTCATGAACGTTTGGTCCGCGATCTGGTGAATGGATCCGGCGCCGCGGCAGTGTTTGTCAACTACACACCTTCGCCGGAAGCGCACTTCCCGGTAGCGATTAATCAGGCGTATGAAGCGACCCGCTGGGTTGCCGAGCACGGCAAAGAGATTGGTGTTGATGGTTCACGCCTGGCGCTGGCCGGTAACAGCGTGGGCGGCAATATGGTCGCCGCCGTTGCCTTGCAGGCCAAAGAACACCACACACCAGCGATTCGTTACCAGGTGATGTTCTGGCCGGTTACCGACGCACGCTTTGAAACCGGCTCCTATAACCAGTTTTCCAACGGCTATTTCCTCAGCAAAAACATGATGAAATGGTTCTGGGATAACTACACCACTAAAGAGAGCGATCGCCGCAACATCCTCGCTTCCCCGCTGGAAGCCAGCAGCGCGCAGTTGAAAGGCCTGCCGCCGACGCTGATTCAGACCGCCGAGCTTGACGTGCTGCGTGATGAAGGTGAAGCGTTTGGTCGTAAGCTGGATGCCGCAGGCGTGCCGGTGACGGTCACCCGCTATAACGGCATGATCCACGACTACGGTCTGCTGAATGCGCTCAGCGAAGAACCCACCGTGCGCACCGCGTTATCGCAGGCCGCACACGAACTGCGCACCCACCTGCAATAAGCCCCACGAACCCACCCTACGCGGTGGGTTCTTTTATTTTCGCCGGGTTCGCCTCGTCATACGCCGCTTGCGCGGCCAGCACCGCATCCATATTGTGCTCTACCCAGTGCGCCAGCACGGAGACAGTTTCCGTCAGCGTGCGACCCAGCGGCGTCAGGCTGTATTCCACCGACACCGGCACGGTGTAAAACACCTGGCGGGCGATAATGCCGTCGCGCTCAAGTTTGCGCAGCGTCTGGGTTAACACCTTTTGCGTGATCATGCGGATATCCCGCTTCAGGCCGTTAAAACGCATCGGGCCATTTTCCAGCCGCGCCAGCACCAGCAGCGCCCATTTATCCGCCAGGCGTGCCAGCATATCGCGCGTCGGGCAGCGGTTATCGTAGATATCGTAAGGAATGGACGGCTTAATCATAACGACAAACTCTCGTAGTAGGTTTCCTCGAGGAAACGTAGTGCCCTTGGGGTGCCTTCTTCCGCAACCGGAACGGGATGTGTATAACTCAAAGCCTAAGTTTCTATTTGATACTAAGGTGCCAGAAATGGCAAAAGTTCTCCTGCGCAATAGTGAGGAATAAAAGGATGATTACCCGGCTGAACAATGCGTTTCTCAGTCTCACCACGCACCCGGAATTTGGCAAGCTGCTGTTGCGTCTGACATTTGGTGTGTTGATGCTGTTTCACGGCGTGGCCAAAGTGCAACATGGCATCGGCTGGATTTCCGGCATGCTGGTGGCACAGGGCTTGCCGGGCTTTATTGCTTACGGCGTATTCATTGGCGAAATCATTACGCCAGTGCTGATTATTATTGGTTTGTTTACTCGCCAGGCGGCGTTTATTTACGCCTTCAATATTCTGGTCGCCACGTTACTGGTCGGCATGGGGAAATTCTTTATCCTGACCAATGTTGGCGCATGGGGTCTGGAAAGCGAGGCGCTCTATTTCCTGGGTGGTTTAAGTATTATGTTTTTGGGCGCGGGGAAATACACCCTGTTTGCCGGAAAAGAAAAATGATGGCGATCGTGCAAATTGGTTTGCACGACATCTCTCTTCAATAGGGGAAAATTATGTCTACTGTTGTGATCTATTATTCCGGCTACGGCCACACCAAAGCCGTGGCGGAGAAAGTGGCCGAAGGCGCCAACGCACAGCTTATTGTTATTGATAATAACGGCGATATTCAGGAGAGCGACTGGCAATTGCTGAATGACGCAAAAGCGATCATTTTCGGCGCACCAACTTATATGGGCGGCGTGCCGTGGCAATTTAAAAAATTCGCCGACGCCAGCTCAAAAGCATGGTTCACCCGCGCCTGGCAGGACAAAGTTTTCGCCGGTTTCAGCAACAGCGCCAGCCTGAACGGCGACAAACAAGTATCGCTGCAGTACCTGCAAACGCTGGCCTCACAGCACGGCGGCATCTGGGTAAGCCTCGGTCTGCTGCCCGCTAACACACTGGCCGCGACGCGCCAGGACATCAACAACCTCGGCGGCTCTGTTGGTCTGCTGGTGCAGTCTCCATCCGACGCGGGCGCAGACCAAATCGCCTCCGGCGATCTGGAAACCGCAGTGAAATTCGGTCAACGCGTCGCGGATATCGCGCGCCGGTTTAACTGAGTTTTCCGGTAATTAAATAAGAGAAAGCCAGGGAAACCTGGCTTTTTTTGTAGGTGTTTACAGCATCTTTTTAACGTTCTGTCGAAATGCTCAGGGCAGCAAACTCCCCCTGCACCCACTGTTTAAACTGCTGCACATCTTGCCGCTGCGCTTTCTCGCGGCTGGTCACAAAGTAATAATTCCCGCCGGGTAATTTGCCGGGCAACGCGATACGCAGCAGCTTCTGCGCCAGCGCGTTCTGGATCAGTAACTCGCTGGCGAGCAGCACGCCCTGCCCGGCGATCGCCGCCTGAATCGCGTGCGTCTCATCATCAAAACGAATGCCGGATTGCACCGGTAAATCTGCCGGGCCAAACGCCGCTTGCCAGTGCTGCCAGTCCGGTTCCGGCGTCGGGACATGGCGGTTTTCGATATGAAACAGCGTTAAGCCCACCAGATCTTGCGGGCATTTCAGCACCAGTTGTGGGCTGGCGACCAGCACAAAGCGATCGCGATACAACAACGTATTATCCAGCGTCTCGTCGGCGTGCATGCTGTAACGGATCGCGCAGTCTGCCATTGCACCACGCACATCCACCAGATCGGTGCTGCTGTGCAGACGCAGCTCCAGTTCAGGATGTCGCTGATGCAGCGAAGGAAGACGTGGCACCAGCCAGTTGGTCAGGAAGTTGGAGGTGGTGCTTAGCGTCAACGCCCCCGGCTGAGTGGCACTGTCGATGGTATCAACCGCTTCGCGCAGCGTGGCAAACATATTCCCCGATGCACGAAACAGGATCTCTCCGGCAGCCGTTAACGTGACGCCGCGCGCCGAACGGTTAAACAGCCGTTGGTTCAAAGACGCTTCCAGCACGCGGATCTGATGACTGATTGCCGTTGGCGTCACGCCAATCTCTTCCGCTGCCGCTTTAAAACTGGCATGGCGGGCAACGGCATCAAAAGCGCGAATAGCGGAAAGCGGTGGTAAACGGCGCGTACGCATAGCTGAATTTAACTCATCTTTTGCTGAAAAATATGACTTTGTCTGACCTGCAACGCAAGGCGTAGCCTGTTATGCATCGGGAATAACCATGAATGTTATTCACCCTTTGCAGATTAACAGGAAAACCCCATGACGCAACTCAACGCACTGGCTGCGCCCACTTCAACACGCTATTTTGCGCTAATAGCGCCATGCATCGCCCAGGCGCTGATCGCGCTGGATTACGCCATTGTCTACATTGCGCTGCCGACGCTGGCGCACGATTTACAACTCTCGCTTAGCACGATGCAGTGGGTGGTGTCGCTATACGGCCTGACCTTCGCCGCGCTGCTGTTACCTGGCGGAAATTTGTGCGATCGCTTTGGCGCACGGCGCATTTTCAGCACCGGCATGGCGCTGTTTTTACTGGCGTCCGCCCTCGGCGGACTGGCACACAGTGGTGAACTGTTGCTAATTGCCCGCGCCGGGCAAGGCATCGCCGCCGCGCTGCTGCAACCAGCGGTGCTGTCCCTGATCGGGCAACGCTTTCACGGTGAATCGCACCGCCGCGCGCTGGCAATCTGGAGCGCGATTGGCGCACTCGGGCTGGTAGCGGGCGTGGTGCTCGGCGGCGTACTCACAACGCTAAGCTGGCGGGCGATTTTTTTTATCAACCTGCCGCCAGGCTTGCTGGCGCTGTGGCGGGTGAAGCGCGATTTTCAACATCTGATCCCGCAAAGTGAAGTGTCACGAACGGGCGTGGGCCCGCTGATTGGCTGTGCGGCTGCCGGTGCGCTGGTGTGGGCGTTAATGCGTTATGGCGAAACGGGCGCGGCGGATTTTATCGCCAACCGGCTGGCGGCGGCGATGTTGTTGCTGTTTATTTTGCATGAACGCTTTGCCCCGCAACCGCTGTTATCACGCGCCTTGCGCAACCTGCCAGGCTTGCAAAGTGGCTGGCTGAGCAGCGCCTGTTATATGGCGAGCGTCGGCAGCCAGTTCTACGCCATGACACTGTTGTGGCAACAGACATTACAGCTGGATGCCATCGCCACCGGGCTGCTGTTCACGCCGCTGGCGCTGCTGATTGTGGCAGGCAACGCGCTCTATACCCGGCTAACGGCGCGTTATGCCAGCGCAAAAGTGCTAATGGCAGGGTTTGCCAGCGCTGCGCTTGGCCTGTGGCTGCTTGCCATGTCGCTGGAAACCCCGCTCTCGCCTGCGTTTATGCTCGGCGTTGCGCTGAGCGGTATTGGCCACGGACTGATTTACCCGGCAATGTTTGCCGTGGGGTTAACGGTAGTGCCAGCGCACCAGCAGGGTCGTGCCAGTGCGCTGATGATTACCAGCCAGTACATCGCCGGGGCGATGATGCTCGCGATCATTTCCGTGCTGCTGGGCGCGAAGCCGGACTTAACAGCGTGGTCAGTCGTGTTTCATCTGCTGTGCGGCGCAGCAGTGGCGGGAATGGTGATCGCACTCTGCGCACGAGAGCACCGATAGCGCGGTTACGACTTACTCCACTTTTCGCAAAACGCGTCGATACGTTCATCCTGAAAATCAGCCAGCCGTTCGATGATGGTCTCCAGCGGCCAGTCCCACCAGGCAATCTGCTGCAACTGATGGCCGATGTGCGGCGCGAAGCGCAAGCGGATCGTTTTTGCCGGGACGCCGCCGACGATGGTGTAAGGCGCGACATTTTTACTCACTACCGCACCGGCGGCGATCACCGCACCGTCGCCCACAGTCACGCCAGGCAACACAATGGCCGCGTGGCCGATCCAAACATCATTGCCGATGGTGACGTTGTCGCCACGGCGACGCGCGAAAAAGTCGTGATCGCGCGTCGCGCCGGCAGAGTAATACTCCGGGCAGTAGGTGATGCGATGCTGCGACGGGCGTTCCATCGGATGATTGGGCGCGCCGATACGCACGTTGTTGGCAATCGCCACAAATTTACCGATCTGCGCATCGGCGACGGTACAGTATTCCCCCAGGTAGGAGAAATCCCCCAGCGTGGCGTACTCCATCAGACTGTTGGCCAGCACTTCACACTGTTGGCCAATTTTGCATTCGCGTATGCGCACACTTGGGTCTATCCAAGTTTCGGTGAGTTTTACGAGCTTCATCGGTGGTTTCCCTCATGACAGATCGCGCTACTGTATGCCGGTTCTGTGTAGGGAAAATGACGGGTACGGCGGGGAAAACAAAGCCACACCAAAGCGGCTTAATATCATTGAGCGATGAGTGTTACTTCGCGTTGTCCTGCATCCAGCTACGTTTCGGATGCAGAACATAATCCCGCACCTGCTGCTCAAACTCGTTGCGGTGATACAACTCGATGCATTTCATCGGATTAAGTTTGATGTATACCCCTGGTGAGAGAAATACTGACGCGCCAGAAACTGATCGGCCAGTTCCCGCATCTTACCCGCGACGTTTTCCGCAGCGTACTCGCTCCAATTATTCAGGACGCGGGGCTGGCAGAAGCACCTCTACTGGCTACCGGTTCATTGACGTACGCTTTTGCCACACAAAGCGTCAATGCAGCCTCTTTGTCATTTTGCGCATAAGTACGGCTCACAGCAGCAGAACGTTCAGCGGCAGCGCTAAACGATATGTAATCAATAAAACAACAAACATTTTTTCATGGTAAAGACAGAAGATGGTATGCCCGGTTTATTATTAAAGCCGGGTTCATTGAAATAATAATGATCATCGCAATGAGCAATATTGTGTTGCGTAGCCAGTGGCATTGCTCCAGCCCGATATTTTAAAGCGTGTTGACTATTTTCCCCAGCAGTTCACCGATCGCATAAGAACAAGGGATAGCAAAGTCAGGCGCCACTAACGTTACTGAAAAAAACGAACAGCGCCAGTTACATAACGCGGCGTCCCCTCACCCATTTGCACCGCCTCCCTACTATTTGTAGTGGGCTGAGCATAAACACTGAGACGTTACACCTGGCAGTGCTTATATTAACCCGCGATAAGTCATGCGGTTGCCGCATTATTCTTAAGCTTATGAGATATTACTCAAAGGCAAAGTGTTATGAATACAGGGAAAAATGATGATTAGGATAAAATGGCTATTACTGCTGGTTGCGTTATTTATTGTCGTTAAGGTAATTTTCTTCATTGCGAATGATGACAATAAAATAAAAGAAGAAGCAGCCCCAACAGTAACAGTTGTTGATACGCCTCATGAAGGCTACAAACGCTACCAGGCAGGTTATGGACTGAACCTTGAACTGCCTGAAGCGTGGGTGTTGATGTCAGCAGAACAAGCCAAAGAAATTGAAAAAGTGAGCGCCTCTGTAACCGGCATTCCGCAGAGTGCAAAAAACCTGTCACTTTCAGCGAATGCAAACAGAGAAGGCAAGCTAAACACCGCGACAGTCAAAGTGGTTTTTACCGATAACATGATCGAACGTGATGACTTGAGCCACTTCAGCCGAAGTGATGTTGATGATGTGTGTGAGGTGATCACCTCGTCAATAGCGCCAGCTTTGAAAAAGATCAACAGCGAGCTAACCAGCGCTGTTAACTGCTCTCTGTCCAGTGTGAATGGCGCTCCCGCTTTTCTTGCTGAGTTTCATCGCAAAGGTATCCTCGACAATGACGACTGGGAAATGAAGAACTACCAAATCCCGCTTGACGAGAAAACAGCAGTATTGACCGTCTCCTATAACACCAAGAGCCAAGCCAGTAAGAATGAAATTGATAAGGTATTGCGCAGTGTGAGGCTTCACTGAAAGAGGCTTAGCGTGTTCTGCCTTTTGTGATAGCGGTCAACGTTGTGCAATGCTGGCCACTAGCAGCATGTTACGTTTGTAAGTATCCCTGTAAACCAAGCCATTCATTTTTAGCGATCTTCCGACATACTTATTCTGCCAACGAAGGAGATCGCTATGCGTAAAGGCCGTTTTACTCAAGCCTCTTCCCTTGTAACGTAGACCTTTTTCATTATCCATTCACGTTTCAGTAGTAGAAGAAAGCTTTACGCAATCGTATTGCCGTGGCAGTTAGCGCGACGACTCATGCTGCCCTCCTGACAGTGTCATTTCAATAATGACAGCCACACATGGTTTGTATACTGCTGCCTTGCTCTGACCAGCACCCGTTTTAAAGGGTTACCCCGGAGCTTTTTTAGTGTGTATCTCACCGTCAACCTGCGTCAGTTCTTTCTGAAGTCTGCGGATCGCAGACTGGATATCGGACTAAGTTTCATTGGCTAATGTGACCTGCCCCCAGGATTAGATACAACCGTCAGTTAGTAATGTCGGTTTGTTTACCTTCACATTTTCCATTTCGCCA
>NZ_JBHZPO010000023.1:0-31878 GCF_042788165.1 Kosakonia sp. YIM B13588
TCTTTCAGAGTCAACCCTGATTTTCAGGATTTTTTCTCTTCAACCGAACCAGCTGTTTGTGTGAAGTGATTCACATCCGCCGTGTCGATGGAGGCGCATTATAGGGAGTTCTCCGCCCCCCGCAATAGAAAAATGACATAAAAATGACTGACTGCTGCATTCCACAGCAAAACCCGCCTTTATACCCATTTACGCACAGACTTATCCACAATTCGGCAAAAGTACAAAAATTCGCGAGCGCTACGCAAACGTTTTCGTTACAATGCCCGCGCAAAAAACATGAGCCCTCGCTGGGGCATTAGCTAAGTTTTAGGATCAATAAAGATCCTAATATTTAGCTAACGCTCTCTGTTAAAGACAAATCCAGGGGATTTACCATGCAACAACGTCGTCCAGTCCGCCGCGCTTTGCTCAGTGTTTCTGACAAGGCCGGTATTGTCGAATTCGCACAGGCGCTCTCTCAGCGTGGCGTAGAACTGCTCTCTACCGGCGGCACCGCGCGTCTGCTGGCGGAAAAAGGTCTGCCAGTGACCGAAGTTTCCGACTACACCGGTTTTCCGGAAATGATGGATGGACGTGTGAAAACCCTGCATCCGAAAGTCCACGGCGGCATTCTGGGTCGTCGTGGGCAGGATGACGCGATCATGGCGCAACACGCGATCGCGCCGATCGACATGGTGGTCGTTAACCTTTATCCCTTCGCCGAGACCGTCGCACGTGAAGGTTGCTCACTGGAAGATGCGGTAGAGAATATTGATATCGGCGGTCCAACCATGGTTCGCTCCGCCGCGAAAAACCATAAAGATGTCGCTATCGTTGTAAAGAGCAGCGATTACACCGCCATTATTAATGAAATGGATGCCAACGAAGGTTCACTTCTGCTTGCCACCCGTTTCGACCTGGCGATTAAAGCGTTTGAACACACCGCTGCGTACGACAGCATGATTGCCAACTACTTCGGCAGCCTGGTTCCGGCCTATCATGGCGAAAGCAAAGAACCCGCCGGTCGCTTCCCGCGTACCCTGAATCTGAACTTCATTAAGAAGCAGGATATGCGCTATGGCGAAAACAGCCACCAGCAAGCCGCCTTCTATATAGAAGAAGAGATCAAAGAAGCCTCCGTTGCCACCGCGCAGCAGCTGCAAGGCAAAGCGCTCTCCTATAACAATATTGCCGATACCGATGCGGCGCTGGAGTGCGTGAAAGAGTTCAGTGAACCCGCGTGTGTGATTGTGAAACACGTCAATCCTTGCGGCGTCGCGGTTAGCGGTTCAATTCTGGAGGCTTACGATCGCGCTTATAAAACCGATCCGACCTCCGCATTCGGCGGCATTATTGCTTTTAACCGCGAGCTGGACGCTGAAACCGCACAGGCCATCATCTCTCGCCAGTTTGTTGAAGTGATTATCGCGCCGTCCGCGAGCGAAGAAGCGCTGAAAATCACGGCGGCAAAACAGAATGTGCGCGTACTGACCTGTGGTGAGTGGGCACAGCGTGTGCCAGGCCTTGATTTTAAACGCGTGAATGGCGGCCTGCTGGTTCAGGACAGAGATCTCGGCATGGTAAGCGCAAGCGAACTGCGCGTCGTCAGTAAACGCCAACCGACCGAGCAGGAGCTGCGTGATGCGCTGTTCTGCTGGAAAGTGGCGAAATTCGTCAAATCTAACGCTATTGTCTATGCGAAAGAGAACATGACCATCGGCATTGGCGCAGGCCAGATGAGCCGCGTCTACTCAGCGAAGATCGCCGGCATCAAAGCCGGTGATGAAGGGCTGGAAGTGAAAGGTTCGGCCATGGCTTCCGACGCATTTTTCCCGTTCCGCGATGGTATTGATGCCGCTGCCGCTGTTGGCGTGACCTGTGTTATTCAGCCTGGCGGCTCCATCCGCGATGACGAAGTCATTGCCGCCGCCGACGAGCACGGCATTGCGATGATCTTCACCGACATGCGTCACTTCCGCCATTAATCCACGGAGCAGACAATGAAAGTATTAGTAATTGGCAACGGCGGGCGCGAACACGCGCTGGCATGGAAAGCCGCACAGTCGCCGCTGGTTGATACCGTTTTTGTCGCACCGGGTAACGCCGGTACGGCACTGGAACCGACGCTGCAAAACGTCGCGATTGGCGCAACCGACATCCCGGCGCTGCTGAGCTTTGCGCAGAACGAGAAGATCGATCTGACCATCGTTGGCCCGGAAGCACCGCTGGTGATTGGCGTTGTCGACGCGTTTCGCGCGGCCGGTCTGAAGATTTTTGGCCCAACACAGGGTGCCGCGCAGCTGGAAGGCTCCAAAGCATTCACCAAAGACTTCCTCGCGCGCCACAATATCCCGACCGCCGAGTACCAGAATTTTACCGACATCGAGCCTGCGCTGGCTTACCTGCGTGAGAAAGGTGCACCTATCGTGATCAAGGCCGATGGTCTGGCCGCAGGCAAAGGCGTGATCGTCGCCATGACGCTGGCAGAAGCCGAAGCAGCGGTTCACGATATGCTGGCCGGTAATGCGTTTGGCGACGCGGGCCACCGCATCGTGATTGAAGAGTTTCTCGATGGCGAAGAAGCCAGCTTTATCGTGATGGTCGATGGCGAACACGTTCTGCCAATGGCCACCAGCCAGGATCACAAACGCGTCGGTGATGGCGATACCGGCCCGAATACCGGCGGTATGGGCGCTTACTCACCTGCGCCAGTGGTGACGGATGAAGTGCATCAGCGCACCATGGAACGCGTCATATGGCCAACCGTGCGCGGCATGGCGGCGGAAGGGAACACCTACACCGGTTTCCTGTATGCCGGACTGATGATTGATAAGCAGGGCAACCCGAAAGTTATCGAGTTCAACTGCCGCTTTGGCGACCCGGAAACTCAGCCAATTATGTTACGCATGCAGTCTGACCTGGTGGAGCTGTGCCTGGCCGCGTGTGAAGGCAAGCTGGATGAGAAAACTTCACAGTGGGATAACCGCGCATCGCTGGGCGTTGTGGTTGCAGCAGGTGGTTATCCGGGCAACTACCGCAATGGCGATGTGATCCACGGTTTACCGCTGGAAGAAGTGGCAGACGGTAAAGTGTTCCACGCAGGCACCAAACTATCCGCCGATGACCAGGTGCTGACCAACGGCGGGCGCGTACTGTGCGTCACCGCGCTGGGTAACACCGTCGCCGAAGCGCAGCAGCGTGCATATGCCTTAATGACGGATATTCACTGGGATGGCAGCTTCAGCCGCCGGGATATTGGTTACCGCGCAATTGCGCGCGAGCAAGGCAAGTAACTCCCGCCCTTTCACCCTCTCTCCATCGGGGAGAGGGTTTTCAGAAATTCTTTTCCGTCGGCTGCCAGCGGCAGAAATCCGCATTCGCCACCAGCAATAGCTGCGCACCTTCCGGCGCTTCCAGCCATGCGACGCTTACCGCAACCGCAGAGCGGTTCTGACGCTGCTCAATACGGTTTAAGGCGTAATCATCCAGATCGGGCTTCACGGTCTGCCCTTCGCAGGTCTGTACCGTATGATTGGCCTGCCAGCGCCCCTGACGCAGGATCACCCGCCCCTGACGCAGCGCGTCACTGGTCTGGCGGATCTGCTCTGCCCGGTAGCGATACAGAGCGACCTGATCGCTGGAAAGCTGCTGTTTCTGCCCGTCGACTTCACGCTGCATAAAGCTCAGCTCGCCGCGATCGTCAAAACGGACGCGAATATGCTCCGGCGGTTTACCGTAAACATTGAGTTCAATGAGGGTTAACGTATCGCCCTGCCAGCGGTATTCGCTAAGCGATGTGTTCCCGTGGTGCCACGGGCTAAACGCGGCGAGCAAGTGCGTCTCACCGTCTGAATCTTTACGCCAGACCCGCACCGCGCCCTGATCGCCGGCAAATCCGCTGGCGGTAAAAGCCGGTAAGGAGGAATCATGGCTACAGGCTGTCAGCAACAGCGCTGCGCCCGCTAACAACAGCGAGCGACGCCAGAATGACAAAAGGGGCGAAACCGCCCCTTCGACAAAACTGTTCACTGCCACGCGGTCTTACTTAACTGCGTCTTTCAGTGCTTTACCAGAAACAAATGCCGGCACGTTAGCTGCGGCGATTTTGATTTCTTTACCGGTCTGCGGGTTGCGGCCAGTACGCTCAGCGCGGTGGTTCACTTTGAAGGTACCGAAACCAACCAGTTGTACCGCATCACCTGCTTTCAGAGACTCAGTAACGGCAGCCAGGGTGGATTCCAGTGCAGCTTTCGCTTGCGCTTTAGACAGATCAGCCTTGTCTGCAATTACATCAATCAGTTGAGTCTTGTTCATAAGTTATCCTTTCAATGTGTTTATCGCTTGCTAAGCATCGAGTGCGACGGAAATGCCTCAAAAGCACTCTCCTGCATACACGCACCGATAGCCACTTATTTTCGCCCCCCAAATGTAGACCAGACGGGGGTATTAAGGGAAGCCTTCAGGCACGACAAAACAGGCGTTAAATCACGTTTTATTGTCTCATTGCTGCAAATTTATACCGATATTGCTCTCGCCGACCTCGCGCAGGTCTGCGCGCAGCCCTTTAATCAGCTCAATATCGCGTTCTTCGCAGGCAGCCAGAAGGCGGAAAATCTCCCACTGAATATCCCATTCTTGCTCAACAGCCGGGTTTTCCCGCAGCTCTTCGTCGGTCATTTCACGACCTTGCTGGGTCATTTCCAGCATCGCAACAGTGGTGATCGATGTTTTACTGACCTCGATAGCATGCTCCAGTGTTTCACCGCTCAGGCGCGAATGAATCAGTTCACTGAGTGCCACGCAAGCATCAATGGCCGGATAAACGCCGTACAGATCGTAGTCGTCCGCCGCCGGAATCGCCTCTTCCAGTTTCTCCAGCTGGCTGTCGAAATTCACTTTCGCGTCTTTGACGATCTGCGTTTCCCACACCAGGTCAAGGATCCGGCGGTAAAGCTGCGCGTCGCCAAACTCCGTCTGCTGGCAGAACATGGCGTAATTGGGGTACATACGCTCGCACAGGCAAGCCATAAAGACGACGTGCTGCCAGCTTTCCAGCTTTTCCAGACGCAGGTGAATTGGGTTTTGTAACATGATCGTTTCTCAAAATCGGTAATGCGCGGCAGTTTACCTGATATCGCGCTGAATTGCCTGCCAACGCGTAAACGCAGGCCGTCCGGATGCCACAGCGTCTGCCCAGCGCGTCGGTTCCGGTAACCGGTAGCCTTTCATGCAGCGCTGCACCCACGCGAGCGCGCTATCCTGGCTGACGCGATGCCCGGTGGTGACAAACAACGGATTGCAGCGCGCCTTGCTGCGCCACACCCAGGCGAGCTTTTCGCCTTTATCTATCAACGGCGAGAGCGCACCCGGCTCGTCCGCCAGCGGCTCGAACTTGCCGCACAGCCGCTTTTTCGCCACGCCGATAGTGGGTACATCGACCAGCAAACCAAAATGGCTGGCAACGCCGAGACGGCGCGGATGGGAAATCCCGTGACCATCGACAAACAGCAAATCGGGTTTTTGCGACAGCTGCTCCCACGCCGCCAGCAGCGCCGGGTATTCACGAAACGAGAGGAAACCGGGGATATAAGGCATAGTGGTGGCGATACGCGCCACCTGATACTCAACTAGCTCCAGCGAAGGCCAGGAAAGCAGCACCATTGCCGCTCGCGTCACTTCTCCACCCAGCTCAAAACCGACATCGGCCCCGCCGATCAATGTGGGCGGATCTTTATCCAGACGATCCTCACGGATCACCGAAGAAGCCAGTTCAAGTTGTTGTGCGCGTAGTGACGCGAGATCCATACTCTCTCCTTACTGATGCCAGGAGGCCGAAAGACGGTGCACCGCCTCGACAAATACTCCTGCATGTTCCGGCGGGACATCCTGATGGATGCCGTGACCGAGGTTAAACACATGACCTTCGCCTTTGCCGAAGCCCGCGAGAATCGTCGCGACCTCTTCTTCAATGCGCGCAGGCGGCGCGTAAAGCATAGACGGGTCCATATTGCCTTGCAGCGCAACTTTATGACCAACGCGACGGCGCGCATCGGCAATATCGGTTGTCCAGTCGAGGCCCAACGCATCACAGCCTGTTTCTGCCATCGCTTCCAGCCACTGCCCACCTCCTTTGGTGAATAACGTCACTGGTACGCGGCGGCCCTCGTTTTCACGCAGCAAGCCATCAACAATTTTATGCATGTAATAGAGCGAAAATTGCT
Source organism: Kosakonia sp. YIM B13588 (assembly GCF_042788165.1). Lineage (NCBI taxonomy): Bacteria > Pseudomonadati > Pseudomonadota > Gammaproteobacteria > Enterobacterales > Enterobacteriaceae > Kosakonia > Kosakonia sp. YIM B13588. Next base: position 6,204 of record NZ_JBHZPO010000023.1, read on the forward strand.
GATAATCGCGCCCGGTCAGCACACCGCCCCAGGTATCGAAAATCATCACTGACTGCGCGCCCGCGCGGATCTGCGCGTTGAGGTACAACGTGACGCTCTGCGCCAGCTTATCCAGCAGCGCATGCAACGTATGCGGTTCGGCGTACATCATCTTTTTAATCAGGGTAAAGGCTTTACTGCTGCCACCTTCCACCATATAGGTCGCCAGTGTCCACGGGCTACCGGAAAAGCCGATCAGCGGCACTTCACCTTTCAGTTCACGGCGAATGGTGCGCACGGCGTTCATCACGTATCCCAGCTCGTTTTCCGGGTCTGGCACCGGCAGCTTATCAACGTCCGCCTTGCAGGTGATGGGCGAGGTAAAACGCGGCCCTTCACCGGCTTCGAAATAAAGCCCCAGCCCCATCGCATCCGGCACGGTAAGGATGTCGGAGAAAAGAATAGCCGCATCAAGCGGGTAGCGGCGCAACGGCTGTAACGTCACTTCGCAAGCCAGATCGGCGTTTTTGCACAGCGACATAAAATCGCCTGCTTGCGCGCGGGTCGCTTTATATTCCGGTAAATAACGGCCTGCCTGGCGCATCATCCACACCGGGGTCATATCTACTGGCTGGCGCTGAAGCGCGCGCAGGTAACGATCGTTTTTCAGTTCGGTCATTGTCAGTTCCTCAAGCGTCAGGCCGCCAGTATATACACCTTATTCATCGTCTGCCCGACACATCGCCACCGTATCCTCGATGAGGCGGCGCGCCACCGTACCCGGAGGCGGCAACAGCGGCAAATTGTCATAGCGATACCAGCCCGCATCCAGCAACTCTTTTGGGTCAATGTGGATTTCGCCGCTGTCGTATTCCGCCATAAATGCGGTCATCAGCGATTGCGGGAACGGCCACGGTTGCGAAGTGACATAGCGCAAATTCTTCACTTTGATGCCGCTCTCTTCCATCACTTCACGCGCCACCGCTTGTTCAAGGGTTTCGCCCACTTCGACGAAACCGGCAAGCACCGTGTAAATGCCATTGCGATGGCGTGTGTGCTGCGCCAGCAAAATGCTGTCATCACGACGAATGGCGACAATGATGCAAGGAGCGATTTGCGGGTAATAGCGCTCGCGGCAGTGATCGCATAGCATTGCCCACTCGGTTTTACTGGGGTGCATGGTGTGCCCGCAGTAACCACAAAACTGGTGTGAACGGTAAAATTCAGCCAGTTGTACGCCGCGACCCGCGAGTTGAAACAGCCCCACATCTTGATCGATAAGCAGGCGTACGGATCCCATATCCTGGCGACGATTCTGGCGGATCATCCATACCGCTTCGCCCTGCCACTCGCCAATGTGAAGCGCGCTCTGCCCCACAAGATCGAAATTTCCTGCCTTGCCGTGTGGTAATTCCCCGCCGGGCATCCATAATTTTTGTTCATGGCTGACGATCCACCAGCCCTGATCGTGTGCTTCAATAATACGTACCATTTGGTGCACTACCTTCGCTTTACTGGCATGTTATTAACATTATTATTACATCGTTTTGATCTTACATATTTGCGGAGCCATTTATGCTAAACCAGTTAGAAAGCCTGACAGAGCGCGTTGGAGGAAGTAACAAACTTGTCGACCATTGGCTGCAAGCACGTAAGCAACTGCTTGTTTCTTATTACAATCTGGTTGGCATTAAACCTGGCAAAGGATCCTACATGCAGCTTAACGAAAAAGCGCTGGACGATTTTTGCCACAACCTGGTGGAATACCTTTCCGCAGGCCACTTCAATATTTATGAACGCATCATCAGCGAATTGGAAGGGAGCAGCCCACTTTTAGCGGCGACGCAGCTTTACCCAATGCTTGAAGCGAATACAGTAGAAATCATGAACTATTACGACTCCAGCCTGGAAAACGCCATTGATGACGATAACTGTCTGGAGTTCCAGCAAGCGCTCTCCGATATCGGCGAAGCGCTGGCCGCCCGCTTTACCCTCGAAGACAAGTTAATCGTGCTGGCCTTTGATAACAACATCAAAGAGAGTGCCAACGACGAAAGCGGTGTCGCGCGACCGGCTTGAGTTCTTAAACATTAACGCGTAATTTAAAAAGCAGTCCCCGTCTTCGGACGGGTTTTTCTTGTCGGAGTGCCTATATTTCCACAACATCATTCGCGATGCGTCGAGACGGCAAGTTCGTGAATCCCCGGGAGCTTACATTAAGTAAGTGACTGGGGTGAGCAAACGCAGTCAACACAGACACCGTGCGAAAGATGAAGTGTAAAAGGCTGAGACCGTTAATTCGGGATCCGCGGAACCTGATCAGGTTAAAACCTGCGAAGGGAACAAGAGTAATCCATTCACGTCAACCACCCTCACGGGCGGTTTGCTGCCATTACTCCATCCGTCGTCTGACAAGCCATATCCTTTACATTCTGGAATGAGCTATGTCTGCAAAACTTACACGCCGTGAACAACGCGCCCAGGCGCAACACTTCATCGACACGCTGGAAGGAACCGCTTTCCCCAACTCACGCCGCATCTACATCACCGGTTCGCAACCTGATATCCGCATTCCGATGCGCGAAATCCAGCTGAGCCCAACGCTTACCGGCGGCACAAAAGAACACCCGCTGTTTGAAGAGAACGAAGCTGTGCCGGTGTACGACACCTCGGGTCCGTATGGCGATCCGGATATTGCGATTAATGTCCAGCAAGGTCTGGCGAAACTGCGCGCACCGTGGATTGCCGCTCGTGATGACAGCGAAACGCTGGAACAGCGCAGCTCTGCCTATACCAATGAACGGCTGGCCGATGATGGCCTCGACGAACTACGTTTTAGCGGTTTACTGACGCCGCGCCGCGCAAAACCCGGCCAGCGCGTCACGCAACTGCACTATGCGCGCAAAGGCATTGTCACGCCGGAGATGGAATTTATCGCCATTCGCGAAAACATGGGTCGCGAGCGTATTCGCAGCGAAGCGTTGCGCAGGCAGCATCCGGGCGAAGGTTTTGGCGCGCGGCTGCCGGAAAACATCACGCCGGAATTCGTGCGCGATGAAGTCGCCGCCGGGCGGGCGATTATCCCGGCCAATATTAACCACCCGGAATCGGAGCCGATGATCATTGGTCGCAACTTCCTGGTGAAGGTAAACGCCAATATCGGCAACTCGGCGGTCACTTCCTCGATCGAAGAGGAGGTGGAAAAACTGGTCTGGTCGACGCGCTGGGGAGCGGACACGGTAATGGATTTATCCACCGGGCGTTATATCCACGAAACCCGCGAATGGATCCTGCGTAACAGCCCGGTACCGATCGGTACAGTGCCGATCTACCAGGCGCTGGAGAAGGTCAACGGGATCGCCGAAGATCTTACCTGGGAAGCATTTCGTGACACGCTGCTGGAGCAGGCGGAGCAAGGGGTGGATTACTTCACCATCCACGCGGGTGTGCTGCTGCGCTATGTGCCGATGACCGCGCAGCGCCTGACCGGAATAGTCTCGCGCGGCGGCTCGATTATGGCGAAATGGTGCCTCTCCCATCATCAGGAAAACTTCCTCTACACCCACTTTCGCGAGATCTGCGAAATCTGCGCCGCCTATGACGTCTCGCTGTCGCTTGGCGATGGTCTGCGCCCAGGCTCCATTCAGGACGCGAACGACGAAGCGCAGTTTGCCGAGCTACACACGCTTGGCGAACTGACCAAAATCGCCTGGGAGTATGACGTCCAGGTAATGATTGAAGGGCCGGGGCATGTGCCGATGCAGATGATCCGCCGCAACATGACTGAAGAGTTAGAGCACTGCCACGAAGCGCCGTTCTACACGCTGGGGCCGCTAACCACCGATATCGCGCCGGGTTATGACCACTTCACCTCCGGTATTGGCGCGGCGATGATTGGCTGGTTTGGCTGCGCGATGCTTTGCTATGTCACGCCGAAGGAGCACCTTGGCCTGCCGAACAAAGAGGACGTCAAACAGGGGCTCATCACCTACAAGATCGCTGCTCACGCCGCCGATCTGGCCAAAGGCCACCCTGGCGCGCAGATCCGCGACAACGCCATGTCGAAAGCGCGTTTTGAGTTCCGTTGGGAAGATCAATTCAACCTCGCGCTCGACCCGTTTACCGCTCGCGCCTACCACGATGAAACGCTGCCGCAGGAGTCGGGCAAAGTGGCACACTTCTGTTCCATGTGCGGGCCGAAATTCTGTTCGATGAAAATCTCGCAAGAGGTGCGTGACTACGCGGCAGCCCAGGCGATTGAAGTCGGCATGGCGGATAAATCCAGCGACTTCCGCGCGCGCGGCGGCGAGATCTACCTGAAAAAGGAGGAAGTCTGATGTATCAGCCCGATTTTCCGCCGGTGCCCTTGCGTCTTGGGCTTTACCCGGTGGTCGACAGCGTTGAATGGATTGCCCGTTTACTGGAAGCGGGCGTGCGCACCTTGCAACTGCGCATTAAGGATAAGCGCGACGAAGAGGTTGAAGCGGATGTAGTGGCGGCCATCGCGCTTGGTCGCCGCGTTAACGCACGGCTGTTTATTAACGACTACTGGCGACTGGCGATCAAACACCAGGCTTACGGTGTGCATCTTGGTCAGGAAGATCTGGAAACGACAGATTTAAGCGCCATTCGCTCGGCGGGTTTGCGCCTTGGCGTCTCCACGCATGACGATATGGAAATCGACGTTGCGCTGGCGGCGCGCCCCTCTTACATCGCGCTGGGGCATGTCTTTCCTACGCAAACCAAACAGATGCCTTCTGCCCCGCAGGGGCTGGAACAACTGGCGCGTCATATTGCGCGGCTGGACGATTATCCAACCGTTGCTATTGGCGGTATCAGCCTTGCGCGTGCGCCGGAGGTATTAGCAACCGGCGTGGGCAGCATTGCGGTGGTCAGCGCCATTACCCAGGCGGATGACTGGCAACAGGCAACTCATCAGTTGCTGCAACTGGCGGGGGTGGGCAATGAATGATCGCGATTTTATGCGCTACAGCCGCCAGATCCTGCTGGAGGATATCGCGGTTACCGGCCAGCAAAAACTGCTCGCCAGCCGGGTATTAATTATCGGCCTCGGTGGCCTTGGCGCACCGGCGGCGGTCTACCTTGCTGGCGCAGGGATCGGCACGCTGGTACTGGCAGATGACGACGCCGTACACCTGAGCAACTTGCAGCGGCAGATTTTATTTACCACTGACGATATCAACCAGCCGAAAACCCAGGTCACCGCGCAGCGCCTGCACAGATTAAACCCGGATATCGAGCTGATTACGCTCCAGCAGCGCTTAAGCGGCGATACGCTGCACCAGCAAGTTCAGCGGGCCGATGTGGTGCTCGACTGTAGCGACAACATGCTGACGCGCCAGGCGATCAACGCCGCCTGCGTGGCGCTGGAGACACCGCTTATCACCGCCAGCGCGGTCGGTTTTGGCGGCCAGTTGATGGTGCTGACGCCGCCCTGGCAACAGGGCTGCTACCGCTGTTTATGGCCGGACGACAGCGAGCCAGAACGTAACTGCCGCACCGCCGGCATTGTCGGCCCGGTGGTCGGCATTATGGGCGCCATGCAAGCGCTGGAAGCCATCAAATTGCTGAATGGCCTGCACACCACCAGCGGCGAGTTGCGCCTGTTCGACGCGCGCACCAATCTTTGGCGCACGCTGGCGCTGCACGCTTCCCGCCAGTGTCCGGTTTGTGGAGGGCGACATGCAGATACGCTTCAATGACGAATCGATGAACTGCGTCGCCGGGCTTTCCGTCGCGACCCTGCTTGAGCAACTCAATCAGCTCAAGCCGGGTGTTGCGCTGGCCGTTAATCAACAGATCCTGCCGCGCGAGCAGTGGGAAAACCATCTTGTGCAGGACGGCGATCACATCCTGCTGTTTCAGGTTATCGCAGGGGGCTGAGATGTTACGTATTGCAGAAAAAGAATTTACTTCACGGTTGTTTACCGGCACCGGCAAGTTCGCCACGCCGCAACTGATGGTCGATGCAATTCACGCCTCTGGCAGCGAACTGGTAACGCTAGCGATGAAGCGCGTCGACCTGCGCCAGCGCACCGATATGCTGCTGCAACCCTTGCTGGATGCGGGTGTAACGTTGCTGCCTAACACCTCCGGGGCGAAAAACGCCGAAGAGGCCATTTTCGCCGCGCAACTGGCGCGGGAAGCGCTCGGCACGCACTGGCTAAAACTGGAAATTCACCCGGATGCCCGCTGGTTGCTGCCCGATCCCATTGAAACCTTGCGCGCGGCGGAAAAACTGGTGCAGATGGGTTTTGTGGTTCTGCCGTATTGCGGTGCCGATCCGGTGCTATGCAAACGGCTTGAGGAGGCCGGCTGCGCGGCGGTCATGCCGCTGGGCGCGCCAATCGGTTCCAACCAGGGGCTGGAAACCCGCGCCATGCTGGAGATTATTATTGAGCAGTCGAATGTGCCAGTGGTGGTCGATGCCGGGATCGGCGCGCCCAGCCACGCAGCGCTGGCACTGGAGATGGGGGCTGACGCGGTGCTGGTTAATACCGCGATCGCGGTCGCCGACGATCCGGTCAACATGGCGCGCGCCTTTCGCCTGGCGGTCGAAGCCGGAACGCTCGCCCGCCAGGCCGTACCGGGTGCCCGCCAGCGTTACGCGCAGGCCACCAGCCCGCTCACTGGTTTTCTGGAGGAAACATTATGAGCACCTTCACTGACCGCTGGCGGCAACTGGACTGGGACGATATCCGCCTGCGCATCAACAGTAAAACCGGTGCCGATGTCGAACGCGCACTCAATGCCCGGCAACCGACGCGCGACGATATGATGGCGTTGCTCTCCCCCGCCGCCGCGGATTTTCTTGAACCGATGGCACAGCAAGCGCAGCGGCTCACGCGCCAGCGTTTTGGCAACACCGTCAGCTTTTATGTTCCGCTTTATCTTTCTAACCTTTGCGCCAATGACTGCACCTATTGCGGGTTTTCGATGAGTAATCACCTGAAGCGCAAAACGCTGGATGAGCAGGAGATTGCGCGTGAATGCGCGGCCATACGCGAACTGGGATTTGAGCATCTGTTGCTGGTCACCGGCGAACATCAGGGTAAAGTCGGGATGGACTATTTTCGCCGCCATATGCCAGCGATCCGCCGCCAGTTCGCCTCGTTGCAAATGGAAGTGCAGCCGCTCTCCGAAGCGGAGTACGCCGAGCTGAAAACCCTTGGTCTTGATGGCGTAATGGTCTACCAGGAGACGTACCACGAAGGCCAGTATGCGCGTCACCATCTGCGTGGTAAAAAACAGGACTTCTTCTGGCGGCTGGAAACGCCGGACAGGCTGGGCCGCGCAGGTATCGACAAAATTGGACTCGGCGCGTTAATGGGCCTGTCCGACAGCTGGCGAGTGGATTGCTATATGGTTGCCGAGCATTTGCTGTGGCTGCAACAGCGCTACTGGAAAAGCCGTTATTCCATCTCTTTCCCCCGCCTGCGCCCTTGCGCAGGCGGCGTGGAGCCGGCATCGGTGATGGATGAACGGCAACTGGTGCAAACCATTTGCGCGTTTCGCCTGCTGGCACCGGACACGGAGCTGTCGCTATCCACGCGCGAGTCACCTCACTTTCGCGATCATGTGATTCCGCTGGCGATTAATAACGTAAGCGCCTTTTCCAAAACGCAGCCGGGCGGCTATGCCGATAATCACCCGGAGCTGGAGCAATTCTCGCCCCATGATGGACGCCGCCCGCAGGAGGTTGCCGACGCGCTGATCGCCCGTGGGCTGCAACCGGTGTGGAAAGACTGGGATAGCTGGCTGGGACGTGCGCCGCAAAAAAGCCGCAACGCGCAGATAACGGGTTAACACGTTTTCGGCCTGTTACGTAAAAGCAAAATCGGGCGATGGCGGTTTGTCGCCCGAACCTTCATGCTTGCGCTGTCAGGTCATGAGACTGACCGGAGCGGGCGCTCTTCCTCTCTTCCGCTCCGCCTTACTCACTTCAGGTACGCTATCTTTTGCGCAGCCCCTATACTGATACCTGTTCCTCTCTTGCATGTTCAAGGACAAGAAAATGCATATCAAACAACTTTCATTTACAAGACCAATTCTGGTGAGCCTTACCGGGATCCTCCTCAGTTTTGTGATAATCGCGCTCATGATTATCGCTGGTATGCGTAAAGAGACGCTGGAGGAGTACCACGATGTGAATCGCAATTTCGCGCATAACCTGGCAGTGAATTACACCCAGTCGATCCTGCGCGAAAACGACTATATTCTTAATCGCGCCACTGCGTTCTTTGCCCATGATAATCAGTTAGACGCCACCGTAACCGGCGATCGGGACAAGGGGCTTAAGTTACTGATGCAGTTGCTGGCGCTGATGCCGTCGGTGTCGTCGATTTCTCTCGCCGATTCGCGCGGCGTTTATTTGCGCGCGCCGCAGGTGATGGGCAGCGGTGAGAGTTTCAATGCCAGTACGCGTCCGTGGTTTATGCACCAGGCGGAAGCCAGCATGTTTAATCACTATACCCGTACCTACATGGATTTTTTTACCCATAACCCAACAGTGAGCATCTATAAACCGGTGATAGCGCCAGACGGTAAATTAAAAGGGACGCTGGCTTTTCACCTTGATCTGGCCTCTATGGGTTTCACCCTGCGCACCATGCAACCTCCGATGCCTGGCGAATTCTTCGTTATCGACGGCGAAGGCAAAGCGATGCTGCACCCGGACACTGGCGCGCTATTCAAGACACTTGTCAGCCCGGCAATGCTTGCAGCAATGACCAGTGCTGAAGGCGCGCTTTTTGATGAAAAAAATGCGTGCTGGTATTACTACTACGCCTTCACCAACCCGGAGTGGTTTGTGATCTATAAAGTGTCCGCCAGCACACTGGATAAACGCGTTCGCCATCAGATTCAGCTTGTCGGTTGGGGATTCACCACGGCGGCAGTGTTTATCATTCTGTTTGGCCTTTACTTACGCCACAGCTCACGCACGGTGCTGATTAATATTATTGATGCGATAAAAACCGGTGATGTAACGCGCGCACCACGGCTCGAAGCAATGCTGAGCAAAGCGATTGAAAGCAGTAAAGAGCGGGAGCAAACGTGGGTGAGACAGGCAACCATGGATGCGTTGACCAATTGTAAGAATCGCCGCGCCTTTGATGCCGATATTGCCGCGCTGATGAACGATCATCAGCCGTTTGCGCTGGCTCTGGTGGATATCGATAATTTTAAATCCATTAACGATACCTGGGGCCATCTGAATGGCGACATCGTGCTGCGCAACGTGGCGCGCGAAGGTATCCAGATCCTGCAGCCGCAGGGGATTTCGCTCTATCGCTACGGTGGCGAAGAGTTCGCGGTGATTTTTCCGCATGCGCATATCGATAACGCGCTGGCGCTGCTGGAGCAGTGGCGAGTGAAAGTGGAGAACCGTACCTGGCGCGAAAAAGAGCTACTGGTCACTTTTAGCGCCGGTTTGGGCGAGTGGAACATGGAACCGCTTAACCAATTGGTCGGGCGTGTGGATGAAGCGCTTTATAAAGCGAAGCAGCAAGGTAAGAACCGGATTCTACTGGTGAATCATCCGTAACCAGGCGGCGCTTCGTAAGGTTGCAACCGGTTTCATGTTATGCAGGGATTCTTTGTGATGCCCTACACACAATCGCGGTAAAGCGGTTGTTGAACCCAACAGCGCGGGATAATTATCACCTATCCCATCAACACCGAGGCTGACTATGAAAAACATCGTTTTATGCTGTGCAGCGGGTATGTCCACCAGCATGTTGGTGCAACGCATGAAAGACGCGGCGCAGAAAAAAGGCGTCGAGGTCACTATCAAAGCGGTTCCTGTTGCAGATTTTAAAGATGAGATTGCAACAGCGGATATCGTGTTGCTGGGGCCGCAAGTGAAATACGAACAGGCGAAATTGCAGGCGCAGGCGGAACCGCTGGGTAAGAAAGTGGCGGTGATCGATATGATGGATTACGGCATGATGAAAGGCGATGTCGTTCTGGAAAAAGCCCTTAAGCTACTGGAGTGAATGCGTGGAAGATTTAGAAACCATCATTATGGAATTGTTGGTTAACGCGGGCGCGGCGCGTAGCCAGGCATTAACCGCGTTACAGATGGCGCGTAAAGGCGACTTTGCTGAAGCAGAAAAAGCGATGGAAGAGTCGCGTGAATTCGTTAAAGCCGCGCATAAAATTCAAACCCAGCTTATCGGGCTCGATGAAGGCACCGGTAAGCTGCCGGTGAATTTGATCACCGTTCATTCGCAGGATCACCTGATGAACGCGATGGTGATTCAGGATCTGGCGACCGATATGATCGAGCTTTACCGCCGCATACCGCCGCGTGATTAAGGCATCGCTTCAATACAACGACTCTGCCCGCTCTGGCGGGCTTTTTTTCGCGCCGCTAAAAGTCGTGAGGTGTTTTTCGCCCCCATTTATGGCACAACATGGCATTCGATACTGTTTTCTGCGCTCCAGGTGACTTGTGCCAGCCATTCCATTTCCCTTTTACACGCTCTCCATCTTGCTGATTTTGCTATTGAAGGTTTGCCTGCAACGGGCTTCAGGTTTGCGCAGCACAGCGGTGTTTATTGGCGCCTGCACCCTGCTGGTACTGATGTCCGCCCTGCGCTGGCAATTCGATGCTCTGTTTTTACGTCAATTACAATCGATGGTAGCCATAGCGCTGCCCCCGCTGGCATGGCACTGTTTCGCTCACTTTACCGGACGTAATCGCAGGCAAAAGTTTGCACTCTGCGCACTCCCACCCGCCATTGCTTTGGTGTTCAATTTGGCTGCGCCTGATACCACCGACATCGTGCTGGTATTGCTGTATCTCGGTTACGGTGCAGGGTTAATCACAACCGCCAGGCAAGGCGCCGACGCGTTTGTCTTCTCGCGTCTAAGCGAGGCCACAATAACATCGCGCATGGCGCTGCTGGCGGGTAGTTTCCTGTGCTTTTCCGCGCTGACCGATCTGGTTATTGCGCTGGATTTTCACTTTTATCATGGTCAGCAGGCACCGCAACTGGTGGCGATCTCCCAGGCAATCTTGCTGCCGTTTATCTGCCTGGCCATTGTTTATCGCGGTAAAGCTGCGCCCGTTGAGTTGCCAACCTCATCTGTCGAACACGAAGCCAGTGCGGATGACAAAGACCTGCTTGCCACTTATCAGCACATTGAAGCCCGCATTCGCGAGCAACACCTGTTCCTGAATACCGACCTGACGCTTAACACGCTGGCAAAAAAATTGGGCATTCCTGCACGACAGATCTCGCGAGCAGTTAACCAGACATGCGGCTGCAATGTCTCGCAGTGGATCAACCGTTTTCGTATTCACTATGCCCAGCAGCTATTACGCAATTCCGACGCGCCGGTGACAGCGATCATGCTGGACTCAGGGTTTGCTACCAAGTCTAACTTTAATCGCGAGTTTATCCGTATTAGTGGGATGAGCCCGACTGATTACCGTCTCACATCGGAGAATAAACCAGTGTCTGTTGCAGAAACGCGCTGATTTGCTTAAAGAGGCGTTGATGAATTTCTGCCCGGCTAAAGCTACCTCCGTCCTGGCAGACGATCCCTTCTCCTGGATCTTGCGCGTCGATTAATGCAGCCGCCCCCGGCTTGCATAATTGCATAAAGCTAAAATGCGTCGCCCCCTCTACATGAACATAACGCTGTTGGGCGGCCGGAATGTGTTCTGCAAGATAACCCGATTCGAGACGGGCAGGCAGTTCATCGCTGTCTGCCTGCGCCGCCATAACCAGTACTGGAATAGTTATCTGCTTAAGGCTTTCTGGCGTGAAGCCACGTGCCAGGCCGAGATCGAGCGAAACCACCGCTTTGATCCGTGAGTCACGCATATTCAGCGACAACATGTCGCTTGCTGAGGGTTGATCGATGCTCAGCGTAGAAGCCAGCTTGCAACCCGCCAGCACAGCATATTGCTGACAATCAGCCATAAAACGGCGGCTATCAAAACGCCCACCAGCGAGTTCCAGCACTGTCCAGCCACCCAGTGAGTGACCCAGCGCCGCAATACGGTGCGTATCAACCAACCCCGCCAGATCAGGCTCAGCAAGCAGTTTATCCAGCACGTGGTGGAGATCCTGCGGACGTAGCCAAAGCTGTTTTGCATCTTGCGGTTTTTTATTGCGCGTCGTGGTCCCCGGATGATCGGGTGCGGCGACGATATACCCCTCATCCGCCATCTGCTGCGCCAGCCAGTTAAGATTACGCCAGTTGCCGCCGTAACCGTGTGAAATCAATAACAGCGGATGAGCGCCAGCAGCGGGTTTTGCATCACGTAACGCAGCAGTACCGCTAAAAACGATGTTCTCTCCCACGGTTTCCGCTTTACCGCGTTCTGGCGTGGGATACCAGACCGCAACATCCAGCGGGCGGGCGCTGTTCTCATCCATGTGTAGCTGGCGAAAAGCGGTTTCGGCATGTGCCATGCCGCCAAACAAAATAGTAAGCAACAGAAGGGTGATACGTGAAGTCATAGTACGTTCCTGGTGAGTTAACCGTCGCGAAGATTCTGCAACTCGCCGTGCGTACAATGCGTCCTGAAACGCGATCGAGGTCTTAAAACCTGAATTTCAGGCATAAAAAAACCCGCCGAAGCGGGTTTTTATTACGCGAAACGATTACTCGTTGTCGGAACCACCCAGACCTGCGTTCAGCAGTTCTGCCAGGCTCGCGGACGCATCTTCCGCAGTCACCTGCGGTGCTGCCGGCAGTTCGCCAGCGGCGCGACGGCGCATACGATCCTGGTGGTACGCATAACCGGTACCAGCCGGGATCAAACGACCCACGATAACGTTCTCTTTCAGACCGCGCAGTTCGTCGCGTTTGCCCGCAACGGCTGCTTCGGTAAGCACACGAGTGGTCTCCTGGAACGATGCCGCGGAGATGAAGGACTCGGTTGCCAGAGACGCTTTGGTGATACCCAGCAGATCGCGTGCATAGGTTGCACCGATTTTGCCTGCTGCTTCAAGATCGCGGTTAGCGATCTTGACGCGAGAGTATTCAACCTGCTCACCTTCCAGGAAGTCGGAGCTTCCTGCGTTAACGATGGTGGCTTTACGCAGCATCTGACGAACGATAACTTCGATGTGCTTATCGTTGATCTTAACGCCCTGCAGACGGTAAACGTCCTGTACTTCGTTGGTGATATAACGCGTTACCGCGTGTACACCACGAAGACGCAGAATGTCGTGCGGTGCTTCCGGACCGTCGGAAACCACGTCACCACGTTCTACACGTTCACCTTCAAACACGTTGAGCTGACGCCATTTCGGAATCATCTCTTCGTACGGCTCGCTACCGTCAACCGGCGTGATCACCAGACGGCGTTTCCCTTTGGTTTCTTTACCGAAGGAAATGATGCCGCTGATTTCAGCCAGGATTGCCGGCTCTTTCGGACGACGTGCTTCGAACAGATCCGCAACGCGCGGCAGACCACCGGTGATGTCCTTGGTACCGCTGGATTCCTGCGGAATACGCGCCAGAGCATCACCCGCACCGATCTGGATGCCATCTTCCAACTGGACGATCGCTTTACCCGGCAGGAAGTACTGCGCAGGCATGTCGGTACCCGGGATCAGAACGTCGTTGCCGTTAGCGTCAACGATTTTCAGCGCCGGACGCAGATCTTTACCACCCGCTGTACGCTCTGCGGAGTCCAGAACCACCAGCGAAGACAGACCGGTCAGTTCGTCGGTCTGACGAGTAATCGTCTGGCCGTCGATCATATCAGTGAAGCGGATGAAACCAGCCACTTCAGTGATAACCGGCATGGTATGCGGATCCCAGTTTGCAACGGTTTCACCGCCGGCAACCTGCTCGCCATCGCCTTTCGCCATCACCGCACCGTAAGGCACTTTATAGCTTTCTTTGGTACGACCGAATTCGTCGATCAGTTTCAGCTCAGTGTTACGCGAGGTAACAACCAGTTTACCGCTGGAGTTAACAACCGACTTCGCATTGCTCAGACGGATGCTACCTTTGTTTTTCACCTGAATGCTGGATTCAGCAGCCGCACGAGATGCCGCACCACCGATGTGGAACGTACGCATCGTCAGCTGTGTACCCGGCTCACCGATGGACTGTGCCGCGATAACGCCGATAGCTTCACCTTTGTTGATGATGTGGCCACGCGCCAGGTCACGACCGTAGCAGTGCGCACATACACCAAAGTCGGTGTCACAGGATACAACGGAACGTACCTTCACGGAGTCAACAGAGTTCGCTTCCAGCAGGTCACACCAGTGTTCGTGCAGCAGTGTGTTGCGCGGAACCAGAATATCTGCGGTACCCGGCTTCAGAATGTCTTCTGCAGTTACACGACCCAGAACGCGATCGCGCAGCGGCTCTTTAACATCGCCACCTTCGATAACCGGCGTCATGGTGATGCCTTCCAGCGTGCCACAATCGTCTTCGGTTACGACCAGATCCTGCGCCACGTCAACCAGACGACGGGTCAGGTAACCGGAGTTCGCGGTTTTCAGTGCGGTATCCGCCAGACCTTTACGCGCACCGTGCGTGGAGATGAAGTACTGGAGTACGTTCAGACCTTCACGGAAGTTCGCGGTGATCGGCGTTTCGATGATGGAGCCATCCGGCTTCGCCATCAGACCACGCATACCAGCAAGCTGACGAATCTGGGCTGCAGAACCACGCGCACCGGAGTCGGCCATCATGTAGATGCTGTTAAAGGAAACCTGCTGCTCTTCAACGCCGTCACGGTTAATAACGGTTTCGGTTTGCAGGTTATCCATCATCGCTTTGGATACGCGATCGTTCGCCGCGGCCCAAATATCGATAACTTTGTTGTAACGTTCGCCAGCGGTTACCAGGCCAGACTGGAACTGCTCCTGAATCTCAGCAACTTCAGCTTCCGCTTCGCTGATGATTTCGTGTTTCTTCTCCGGGATGACCATGTCATCGATACCAACGGATGCACCTGAACGCGCTGCATAAGCAAAGCCGGTGTACATCGTCTGGTCCGCGAAGATAACGGTTGGTTTCAGGCCCAGAATGCGGTAACAGGTGTTCAGCATTTTGGAGATAGCTTTCTTGCCCAGCGCCTGGTTGACAATGGAGAAAGGCAGACCTTTCGGAACGATCATCCACAGAATCGCACGGCCAACGGTCGTGTCTTTCAGGCTGGTTTTCGCTACGAATTCGCCGTTAGCGTCTTTTTCATATTCAGTGATACGCACTTTAACGCGCGCATGCAGAGAGGCCAGGCCAGCGCGGTAAATACGCTCAGCTTCTTTCGGGCCAGTCAGCACCATGCCTTCGCCTTTGGCGTTAACACAGTCACGGGTCATGTAGTACAGACCCAATACAACGTCCTGAGACGGAACGATGATAGGTTCGCCGTTCGCCGGAGACAGAATGTTGTTGGTGGACATCATCAGCGCACGCGCTTCCAACTGGGCTTCCAGCGTCAGCGGTACGTGAACAGCCATCTGGTCACCATCGAAGTCGGCGTTATATGCCGCACAAACCAGCGGGTGCAGCTGGATAGCTTTACCTTCGATCAGTACCGGTTCAAACGCCTGGATACCCAGACGGTGCAGTGTTGGTGCACGGTTCAGCAGTACCGGGTGTTCGCGGATAACTTCGTCCAGGATATCCCAAACGACAGCTTCTTCACGCTCAACCATTTTCTTCGCGGCTTTGATGGTGGTGGCGAGGCCACGCAGTTCCAGCTTGCCGTAGATAAACGGTTTGAACAGCTCCAGTGCCATTTTCTTCGGCAGACCGCACTGATGCAGACGCAGGTATGGACCTACGGTGATTACAGAACGACCGGAGTAGTCAACACGCTTACCGAGCAGGTTCTGACGGAAACGACCCTGTTTACCTTTGATCATATCGGCCAAAGATTTCAGCGGACGTTTGTTGGAACCGGTGATCGCACGACCGCGACGGCCGTTATCCAGCAGGGCGTCAACCGCTTCCTGCAGCATACGTTTTTCGTTGCGTACGATGATGTCCGGTGCCGCCAGATCCAGCAGGCGTTTCAGACGATTGTTACGGTTGATCACGCGACGGTACAGATCGTTCAGATCCGACGTTGCGAAACGACCACCGTCCAGCGGAACCAGCGGACGCAGGTCCGGCGGCAGCACTGGCAGAACGGTCAGGATCATCCACTCCGGTTTGTTACCAGACTGTACGAACGCTTCCAGCAGTTTGATACGCTTGGTCAGCTTCTTACGTTTGGTTTCGGAGTTGGTTTCGTTCAGCTCTTCGCGCAGTTGTTCGCACTCTTGCTCCAGATCCATGCTTTTCAGCAGGGCCTGAATAGCTTCGGCGCCCATTTTCGCGTCGAATTCGTCACCGAACTCTTCCAGCGCGTCCAGGTACTGTTCTTCGGTCAGGATCTGGTTACGTTCCAGATTGGTCATACCGCCTTCGATAACCACATAGGATTCGAAGTACAGAACACGTTCGATATCGCGCAGCGGCATATCCAGCAGCAGGCCGATACGGGACGGCAGAGATTTCAGGAACCAAATGTGGGCGGTCGGAGACGCCAGCTCGATGTGGCCCATGCGCTCACGACGCACTTTTGTCTGGGTCACTTCAACGCCGCACTTCTCACAGATCACACCACGGTGTTTCAGGCGCTTGTACTTACCGCACAGGCACTCGTAATCTTTTACTGGCCCGAAAATACGCGCACAGAAAAGGCCGTCACGCTCAGGTTTGAACGTACGGTAGTTGATGGTTTCCGGCTTCTTAACTTCACCAAAAGACCATGAACGGATCATGTCTGGCGAGGCCAGAGCAATTTTGATCGCATCAAACTCTTCGGTTTTAGTTTGCGCTTTCAGAAACTTTAATAAGTCTTTCACGGATTTGCTCCCGTCGGAGTTAGCACAATCTGGTGCTGGGGATTAACCCGGCACCAGTGACCTGTTTGAGCGAGAGTTACTCGTCTTCCAGCTCGATGTTGATACCCAGCGAACGAATCTCTTTCAACAGTACGTTGAAGGACTCAGGCATACCCGGTTCCATCTGATGGTTGCCGTCCACGATGTTTTTATACATCTTGGTACGACCGTTCACGTCATCAGACTTAACGGTGAGCATTTCCTGCAGGGTGTATGCCGCGCCGTATGCTTCCAGCGCCCACACTTCCATCTCCCCGAAGCGCTGACCACCGAACTGCGCCTTACCACCCAGCGGCTGCTGAGTAACCAGGCTGTAAGAACCGGTAGAACGCGCATGCATCTTGTCATCAACCAGGTGGTTCAGTTTCAGCATGTACATGTAGCCAACGGTAACCTGGCGCTCGAATTGCTCACCGGTACGACCGTCGAACAGTGTGATCTGACCGGAAGTCGGCAGGCCACCCAGCTGTAACAGTTCCTTGATTTCAGACTCTTTCGCACCGTCGAATACCGGCGTTGCGATCGGCATACCTTTACGCAGGTTTTCCGCCAGACGCAGAACCTCATCATCGCTGAAGGTGCTCAGGTCGACTTTCTGACGAACGTCAGCGCCCAGATCGTATGCACGCTGGATGAACTCGCGCAGTTTCGCGACTTCTTGCTGCTGTTTCAGCATGGCGTTGATCTTGTCGCCGATACCTTTCGCAGCCATACCCAGGTGGGTTTCAAGGATCTGACCGATGTTCATACGAGACGGTACGCCCAGCGGGTTCAGTACGATGTCAACCGGCGTGCCGTTTTCATCGTATGGCATATCTTCGATCGGGTTGATCTTAGAGATAACACCCTTGTTACCGTGACGACCTGCCATTTTATCACCAGGCTGGATCTGACGTTTAACGGCCAGATAAACCTTAACGATTTTCAGCACGCCCGGTGCCAGATCATCGCCCTGAGTGATTTTGCGGCGTTTCGCTTCGAGTTTTTTCTCGAACTCGTGTTTCAGTTCATCATACTGCTCAGCCAGCTGTTCCAGCTGATTTTGTTTCGCTTCGTCGGTCAGGCCGAGTTCCAGCCAGCGGTCGCGCGGCAGCTTGTCGAGCTTGTCAGCTTCAACACCACCGGAAACCAGCACGCTGTGGATACGGCTAAACAGGCCAGCTTCGAGGATCTGCAGTTCTTCAGACAGGTCTTTCTTCGCCTGTTTAAGCTGCATTTCTTCGATTTCCAGCGCACGTTTGTCTTTTTCCACGCCATCGCGGGTAAAGACCTGAACGTCGATAACGGTACCGGAAACACCGTTCGGTACGCGCAGAGAAGAGTCTTTAACGTCAGACGCTTTCTCACCGAAGATCGCGCGCAGCAGTTTCTCTTCTGGCGTCAGTTGGGTTTCACCTTTCGGCGTTACCTTACCAACCAGAATGTCGCCGCCGGTCACTTCCGCACCGATGTAAACGATACCGGATTCATCCAGTTTGGAGAGCGCGGCTTCACCCACGTTCGGGATGTCTGCGGTGATCTCTTCTGGCCCCAGCTTCGTGTCACGGGACACGCACGCCAGTTCCTGGATGTGAATAGTGGTGAAGCGATCTTCCTGAACCACACGCTCAGAGACGAGGATGGAGTCTTCGAAGTTGTAACCATTCCACGGCATGAACGCTACGCGCATGTTCTGACCGAGCGCCAGTTCACCGAGGTCGGTGGACGGGCCGTCTGCCAGCACGTCGCCGCGCTCAATTGGCTCACCCAGATAAACACACGGCATCTGGTTGATGCAGGTGTTCTGGTTAGAACGGGTGTATTTGGTCAGGTTATAGATGTCGATACCTGCTTCGCCCGGGTACATCTCATCTTCGTTAACTTTGATAACGATACGAGAGGCATCCACGTACTGAACAGTACCGCCACGTTTAGCAACTGCGGTTACACCGGAGTCGACGGCAACAGCACGTTCCATACCGGTACCAACCAGCGGCTTGTCAGCGCGCAGAGTCGGAACCGCCTGACGTTGCATGTTCGCACCCATCAATGCACGGTTGGCGTCATCGTGTTCCAGGAATGGGATCAGGGACGCACCGACAGAAACCACCTGCTGGGTGGAAACGTCCATGTAGTCAACCTGGTCTGCGCTGAAGAGGCTGGATTCGCCTTTGCTGCGGCAGGTTACCAGATCGTCTACGAAACGACCTTCTTCCGTCAGGTTGGTGTTCGCCTGAGCGATAACGTAGTTACCTTCTTCAATAGCAGAAAGGTAATGGATCTCGTCAGTCACAACGCCGTCGGTCACTTTACGGTACGGCGTTTCGAGGAAGCCGTATTCGTTAGTCTGTGCGTACACGGACAAGGAGTTGATCAGACCGATGTTCGGACCTTCAGGCGTTTCGATCGGACATACGCGACCGTAGTGGGTCGGGTGTACGTCTCGAACTTCAAAGCCTGCGCGCTCACGGGTCAGACCGCCTGGGCCGAGTGCAGAGATACGACGTTTGTGCGTAATCTCGGACAGCGGGTTGTTCTGGTCCATAAACTGTGACAGCTGGCTGGAACCGAAGAACTCTTTAACGGCTGCAGAGATAGGCTTCGCGTTGATCATGTCCTGCGGCATCAGGGTATCCAGATCGCCCAGAGACAGACGCTCTTTCACCGCACGTTCTACACGAACCAGGCCAACGCGAAATTGGTTTTCCGCCATTTCGCCTACGGAACGGATACGACGGTTGCCGAGGTGGTCGATATCATCCACTTCACCGATGCCGTTACGAATACCGATGAGCTTTTTCATCACTTCGATGATGTCTTCTTTGCTCAGGATACCGGAACCTTCGATGCTGTCTCGCAGCAGAGAACGGTTGAACTTCATACGACCAACCGCGGAGAGATCGTAGCGGTCTTCGGAGAAGAACAGGTTCTCGAACAGGCTTTCTGCAGCTTCGCGAGTCGGCGGCTCACCAGGGCGCATCATGCGGTAGATTTCTACCAGCGCGCTCAGACGATCGTTGGTCGGGTCGACGCGTACCGTCTCAGACATGTACGGACCGTGATCCAGATCGTTGGTGAACAGGGTTTCGATACGTTTGTGACCAGACTGGCTCAGTTTCGCCAGCAGATCGAGCGACAACTCCATGTTTGCCGGGCAGATCAGCTCGCCAGTGGATTCGTCAACGTAGTCTTTAGCCGCAACTTTGCCTGCGATGTACTCAACCGGTACTTCAATGTGTTGAATTTCGTCTTTTTCCAGCTGACGAATATGGCGCGCGGTAATACGGCGGCCTTTCTCAACATACATTTTGCCGTTTGCTTCGATATCGAAGGATGCAGTTTCGCCACGCAGGCGTTCCGGCACCAGTTCCATCTGCAACTTGTTGTCGCGGATTTCAAAGACAACTTTTTCAAAGAACAGATCAAGAATCTGCTCAGTGGTGTAGTTCAACGCGCGCAGAATAATGGTCGCCGGCAGTTTGCGGCGGCGGTCGATACGCACAAAGAGGTTATCTTTCGGGTCGAACTCGAAGTCCAGCCATGACCCACGGTAAGGAATAATACGTGCGTTATAAAGCACCTTACCAGATGAGTGGGTTTTACCCTTATCGCTGTCGAAGAAGACGCCAGGACTACGGTGCAACTGAGAAACGATAACACGCTCAGTACCGTTGATAACAAAGGTACCGTTGTCGGTCATGAGCGGAATTTCGCCCATGTAGACTTCTTGTTCTTTAATGTCTTTAACAGTGCCTTCCGGCGCTTCGCGCTCGTAGATCACCAGACGCAGTTTTACGCGCAGCGGAGCGGAATACGTTACGCCACGGATCTGACATTCTTTAACATCAAAAACAGGTTCGCCAAGACGGTAGCTGACGTATTGCAGTTCCGAATTGCCGCTGTAGCTCTTAATCGGGAACACGGAGCGGAAAGCCGCTTCCAGACCGTACTGCCCTTCAGGATCTTGCTCGATAAACTTCTGGAACGAGTCAAGCTGGATAGAAAGGAGATATGGGACATCCAGTACTTGTGGACGTTTACCAAAATCCTTACGAATACGTTTTTTCTCGGTATAGGAGTAAACCATAGGGTTCCTCAGCTCGCTGACAAGTCGACCCACTCTGTCCGTCGAAAGGGACAGTTTATGCAACACTATTTTTTTAGACCGGAAAGTGGAGCACTTTCCGCAATGCTTGTTGCTATCACGCTTAAATCATTTCATTGCGATTTACACAGAAAGAACTTTCTGTCGCAGTATATTAAGTCGTCGATAGAAACAAGCATTGTAAAGGCTACTGGCAGTCAAACAGTGTGAAACGCTACCTGTACCTTCTACAGCGCAAAAAGGCTGGTGACCAAAAAGTCACCAGCCATCAGCCTAATTACTCAGGCTGCAACCGGAAGGGTTGGCTTATTTAACTTCAACTTCAGCGCCAGCTTCTTCCAGAGATTTTTTCAGAGCTTCAGCGTCATCTTTGCTCACGCCTTCTTTCAGAGCGGCCGGAGCAGATTCTACCAGGTCTTTAGCTTCTTTCAGACCCAGGCCAGTTGCGCCACGTACTGCTTTGATAACAGCAACTTTGTTAGCGCCAGCGGCTTTCAGAATTACGTCGAACTCAGTTTTTTCTTCAGCAGCATCAGCAGCCGGGCCAGCAGCAACAGCTACAGCAGCAGCAGCAGAAACACCGAATTTTTCTTCCATTGCAGAGATCAGTTCTACAACGTCCATTACGGACATAGCGGCAACTGCTTCAATGATTTGATCTTTAGTGATAGACATTTAAATTGTTCCTGAATATCAGAATAAGTTTATACGTAAGCAAATGCTTTATAAAGAAAACTGCGATTAAGCAGCTTCTTTCGCATCGCGTACAGCAGCCAGAGTACGAACCAGTTTGCCAGCAGAGGCTTCTTTCATGGTTGCCATCAGGCGTGCAATTGCTTCTTCGTAGGTCGGCAGGGTTGCCAGGCGATCGATCTGGGACGCCGGGATCAACTCACCTTCAAAGGCAGCGGCTTTGACCTCAAATTTTGCATTCGCTTTCGCGAACTCTTTGAACAGACGAGCAGCAGCGCCCGGGTGTTCCATAGAGTATGCAATCAGGGTCGGACCAACGAACGCGTCTTTCAGGCACTCAAATTGAGTACCCTCAACAACACGGCGCAGCAGGGTGTTGCGAACAACACGCATGTAAACGCCGGCTTCGCGACCTGCTTTACGCAGTTCGGTCATTTTATCTACGGTAACGCCACGGGAATCCGCAACAACCGCAGACAGCGCGCCTTTGGCTACTTCGCTGACTTCAGCAACAATCGCTTGTTTGTCTTGAAGATTTAAAGCCATTAGCTTTGCTCCTGGATGTTTGCCAGGGCTCATGCCCTGGAACTCACTTCACTCTTCTCAATGAAAAGAGCGTCTTAATACGGTGAGCAGAAACAAGCCAAAGAGTACTTTAAAAATAATCTTTAGGTTCTGTCACCGTCTACGCAGGGAATTAAGCTTCTTACGAAACACCTGCGGTCTTCGACGGAGGCCTGGATTAGGCCAGGCTCCAACGAACAAATCTGTTTGTTTGCTAACTTCGGCTAGCAAAACGTGGGGGTAAGATTGTAGACAAATCCACCACCCACGTAAAGGCGAATATTAGTTCGCTACTGCGTTCAGACCAGCCTGGTCTACCGCAACACCCGCACCCATGGTGGTGGAGATGCTAATTTTCTTGATGTACACGCCTTTCGCCTGAGACGGTTTTGCTTTTTTCAGCGCAACCAGCAGAGATTCCAGGTTTTCTTTCAATTTATCAGCGTCAAAATCCACTTTACCGATGGTGGTATGGATGATGCCGTTTTTGTCGTTACGGTAACGAACCTGACCTGCTTTAGCGTTTTTAACCGCTTCAGCAACGTTCGGCGTTACGGTACCAACTTTCGGGTTTGGCATCAGGCCACGCGGACCCAGAACCTGGCCCAACTGGCCAACAACGCGCATTGCATCCGGAGAAGCAATAACAACGTCGAAGTTCATTTCGCCTTTTTTGATCTGCTCAGCCAGATCTTCCATACCTACCAGCTCAGCGCCAGCTGCTTTAGCAGCTTCAGCGTTCGGGCCCTGGGTAAATACGGCTACGCGAACAGAACGGCCAGTACCGTGCGGCAGTACAGTTGCACCACGTACGTTCTGGTCAGATTTACGCGCGTCGATGCCGAGGTTAACAGCAACGTCTACGCTTTCTACGAATTTAGCAGTGGCCAGCTCTTTCAGCAGAGCAATGGCTTCGTTGATGTCGTACTGTTTGGTCGCATCAACTTTGTCACGGATCACGCGCATGCGCTTGGTCAGTTTAGCCATTTCTTAATCCTCCACTACCAGGCCCATGGAACGCGCAGTACCTTCGATTGAGCGAGTCATCGCTTCAATGTCAGCACCGGTCATGTCCGCGGCTTTAGTCTGAGCAATTTCCTGCACCTGAGCGCGGGTTACTTTGCCCACTTTGTCTTTGTTCGGCTTGCCGGAACCAGACTTGATACCAGCCGCTTTCTTCAGCAGAACTGCTGCCGGAGGCGTTTTGGTAACGAAAGTGAAGGAACGGTCAGCGTAAACGGTAATAACAACCGGAATCGGCAGACCTTTTTCGATGGAATCAGTTTTGGCGTTAAACGCTTTACAGAATTCCATGATGTTAACACCCTGCTGACCCAGAGCCGGACCAACCGGTGGGCTCGGGTTTGCCATGCCAGCTGCAACCTGCAGCTTGACGTAGGCCTGGACTTTCTTAGCCATTGAAATTTCCTCGTTTGGGTATAGCGCCCCGAAAGGCTCCCCGTGTTTGAATACGTTTTACGGATACGAGACCCATAAAAACAAAAGGCGCGAAATTGTATGTCAATTTCGCGCCCTGTGCAACGTTTGATCGCCGAATATTTAGGCTTTTTCGACCTGGCTGAAATCCAGCTCTACCGGGGTCGCACGACCGAAGATAGAAACGGACACTTTCAGGCGAGACTTCTCGTAGTCCACCTCTTCAACCACACCGTTAAAGTCGGCAAACGGACCGTCGCTAACGCGGACCATTTCACCCGGCTCAAACAGCGTTTTCGGACGCGGCTTATCACCAACCTGTTGCAGGCGGTTCATGATCGCATCCACTTCTTTATCGCTAATCGGCGCCGGACGATCGGACGTGCCGCCGATGAAGCCCATTACGCGCGGAACGCTGCGTACCAGGTGCCAGCTGGCGTCATTCATTACCATCTGAACAAGGACGTAGCCCGGGAAGAATTTGCGTTCGCTTTTGCGACGCTGACCGCCACGGATTTCGACCACTTCTTCAGTCGGCACCATGACTTCGCCAAACAACTCTTCCATATTGTGTAATTTGATATGCTCGCGCAGCGAAGTGGCTACGCGGCCTTCAAAACCGGAAAACGCCTGAACGACGTACCAGCGCTTTTTAGGAGCTTCAGACATCTCAGAACCTCAGGCCAGTGATAAAGGAAACCAGGCGGACCAGAATACCATCAAGTCCCCACAGGATCAGTGACATGACTGCAGTTACGGCAGCCACGATCAATGTGGTGTGCAATGTTTCCTGACGAGTGGGCCAAATCACTTTACGTACTTCGGTTCTCGCTTCACGGGCAAAAGCGACGGTCGCTTTACCCTTCGTCGTCAACAGCGCGACACCACCTGCTGCAGCAATCAGAATAACAACTGCCAGCGCGCGGAGCGGCAGCATCATGTCACGATAAAGATAGTTGCCAACGATAGCCACGAGCAGCAGTACTGCAACAACAACCCACTTCATCGCTTCCAGGCCGCGCCCGCTCCCTTGAGCTTCGGTATTCGCACTCATAAACCAACCTGTCACAAGAATTCAGACAAACATTTTTGCCCCGCATAAGCGAGGCAACCAAACCGAAATGCTCTGGCGAGATTCGGACTAACGCCCTCTTCAGAGCCTGTCTCAGCAATGATTATGACAAATAAAATCACTGATGAGCCAGGTTCTGGTTCGAAAGCGTACAAAAAGGGCATCAAATGATGCCCTCTTCTTGCGCATTGCGTCAAATGTTATCAGCGATTAGCTGAGAACTTTTGCTACAACGCCCGCGCCAACGGTACGGCCGCCTTCACGGATTGCGAAACGCAGACCATCGTCCATCGCAATCGGGTGAATCAGGGTAACAACCATTTTGATGTTGTCGCCCGGCATTACCATCTCCACGCCTTCCGGCAGTTCGATGGTGCCAGTCACGTCAGTTGTACGGAAGTAGAACTGCGGACGGTAGCCTTTGAAGAACGGAGTGTGGCGGCCGCCTTCGTCTTTGGACAGAATGTACACTTCAGATTCGAATTTGGTGTGCGGCTTGATGGAACCCGGCTTAGCCAGTACCTGACCACGTTCGATTTCTTCACGTTTGATACCACGCAGCAGAACGCCTACGTTCTCACCAGCACGGCCTTCGTCCAGCAGTTTGCGGAACATTTCAACGCCGGTGCAGGTGGATTTCGCGGTGTCTTTGATACCAACGATTTCAACTTCTTCACCCACTTTGATGATACCGCGCTCTACACGACCGGTAACAACGGTACCACGACCGGAGATGGAGAATACGTCTTCGATCGGCAGCAGGAACGGCTTGTCAATCGCACGCTCTGGTTCCGGAATGTAGGAATCCAGGAAGCCAGCCAGTTCGATGATTTTCGCTTCCCACTCTGCTTCGCCTTCCAGCGCTTTCAGAGCAGAACCACGTACGATCGGGGTGTCGTCGCCCGGGAAATCGTACTGAGACAGCAGTTCACGAACTTCCAT
>NZ_JBHZPO010000024.1:0-26205 GCF_042788165.1 Kosakonia sp. YIM B13588
AGCGCTCTGTCGCGAGGTGGCGTATATTACGCTTTCCTCTTTCAGAGTCAACCCTGATTTTCAGGATTTTTTCTCTTTCGTTTTCCCGACTATCTCGTGAAGTGATTCACGTTGTCGGGTCAACGGAGGCGCATTATAGGGATCCCAATTTTTTGCACAAGTCTTTTTGCGATCTTTTTTTCTGACTGCTGTTTTTTCATTCTTTTCGCTGCGATCCCGTACGATCTGCTCAGATAATAGTGCGTAAAAGGGTTGCAGAAGGCCTTCCTTGCGATCAAAGTCATTATCTCGGCCTGTTTTTGATGAGGTAATTATGTCTACCGTTTTACGTCCTTATAAGGATCTGCGGCCCCAAATAGGCCAGCGGGTAATGATTGACGCCACCAGCGTGGTGATTGGTGATGTCAGAATTGCTGACGATGTGGGTATTTGGCCATTAGTCGTGATTCGCGGTGACGTGAATTATGTTGAGATCGGCGCACGCAGCAACATTCAAGACGGCAGCGTTCTCCACGTCACGCACAAATCTTCTTATAACCCTGAAGGCGATCCGCTGCTCATTGGCGAAGATGTTACTGTTGGGCATAAAGTGATGTTGCACGGCTGCGTTATCGGCAATCGTGTCCTTGTCGGCATGGGCTCGATCTTACTCGATGGGGCTATTGTTGAAGATGACGTAATGATCGGCGCAGGTAGCCTGGTCCCCCAAAATAAACGTCTGGAAAGTGGTTACCTTTATTTGGGCAGTCCGGTAAAACAGATCCGCCTCCTGACGCAAGCGGAGCTTGAAGGGTTGAAGTACTCAGCCAGGAATTACGTGAAATGGAAAGATGAATATCTGGATCAAGATAACCAGACAATCCCCTGATCATCCTCTTCTTGCTGGCGGATCAACTGTTCCGCCTCCTCTTCCAGATCCCAACGATGTTCGCGAAATACCGCCAGGTAGTTTTCCGGTGTTTCACCACCAAAGCGCTTTGCCAGTGTCTCGCCTTTAATGGCGCAAGTAAGTTGCATACCATTAACCAACGCGGGAAAACAGACAGCACCAGTTGCGCCATCCCACCCTTCGCGATCCGGAAACTGAATGGCTTGATTCATTTTGCCACTTCCTGTTTCAGCAGATTAATTACCGGTTCAACATCGGGCAATACGCCATGCCATAGCAACACCGCATGTGCAGCCTGCCCGACCAACATGCCTAAACCATCCGCACATTTTTTCGCACCTGAATTTTCACACCAACTCAGAAATGGCGTCGATCCTTTCTGATAGAACATGTCATAGCAATAAAGCTCGGGATGGATAAGCGCATTCGGTAACTCGGGGATCTCCCCGCCAATACCACTGGAAGTCGCGTTAATGATCAAATCGAATTCATGGCTCGCTAAATTATCCATAGCGATAGCATCAATGCTACCGGTATGAGCAAAGAGCTTAGCCAGCATTTGCGCCTTAGAAAAAGTACGATTGGTAATCGTTACGGCACAATCCAACGACAGTAAAGGAAGAATAACGCCGCGCGCTGCCCCACCCGCTCCGATCAGCAGAATACGAAACCCCGGGCGAATAAACGAGAGGCGTTCGAGATCGCTCAACAAGCCTATCCCATCCGTGTTATCGCCCAGCAACCGACCATCTTCAAGGCGTTTAAGCGTGTTTACCGCCCCAGCCATCGCGGCACGTTCTGTGAGTTCGTTCGCACGAGCAAATGCTTCCTCTTTAAAAGGCATAGTAACATTTGCGCCTTTTCCACCAGCGGTAAAAAAAGCATCCAGCGTCTGCACAAAGCCATCCACCGGAGCCAGAACTCGACCATAAGAATGTTCAATCCCCAGTTGCTGAGCAAATTGCTGATGAATAAACGGAGACTTGCTGTGCGCAATAGGATTGCCAAAGACGGCATAGGATTCCATACAATTACCCCTGACGGAAAAGTTCGCCGGTAAGGGCGTCACGGATTTCAGAAGGATTTTGCCGCCCTCCGGTCGGTGCATCAACAACCGGGAAATCTGAACCAAATTGCTCGATAACTTCCTGCGCTGTTCTGCAAGGCGGCAAGCCCGATAAATTAGCGCTCGTTGATACTAGCGGTTTTCCGTAAGCCTCACACAGCGCAATCACCGTTTGATGGTCGGTCACGCGCACGGCCAGCGAGTCAAAGCGCCCGGTTAGCCAGCGCGGCGTGTTCGGTTTCGCCGGGAAGACAAACGTTACCGGTCCGGGCCAGCAGGCAAAAATTGTCTGACGCTGCTCGTCGGTCAGCATGCTGTCATCAATATAGGGTTTAAGTTGATCAAAACTGGCAGCAATAAGGATGAGGCCTTTATCAACCGGGCGTTGTTTCAGTTCAAGCAAGCGATGAACAGCAATCTCACTGTCCGGGTCGCAGCCGACACCGAAAACAGCTTCTGTTGGATAAGCGATGACGTGTTCTTTGTTCAGGATCTCTACCGCCGCAGCGATAGGATCTGTTGGCAGGTTATTCTTCACGAGTTTGTTCCGCCGTTACCGGCTGTCCACATTGTTTACTGGCGCAGAAGCGTTTCATGCCTTGCGCGGTTTTCTTCTCAATAAGTAGCGGGTAGTGGCATATAAGACATTCGCCCGCCACCGGTTTGAAATTAATAACGAACTGGCAATCAGGGTAACGATCGCAGGAATAAAAGGTTTTGCCATATCGGGAACGGCGTTGAACAAGATGCCCGCTTCGGCACTGCGGGCAAGTGATGGCGGTATCGTCGGGCTTATCAATCAACTCGGTATGTTCACATTCAGGATACTGGCTGCAACCAATGAACATACCGAAACGTCCCTGACGCAAGACTAGCGCGGCCCCACACACAGGACACTGCTGCCCGTCCAGAACTTTAACAATATGTCCATCCGCCTGGCTTTTCAGCGGGCGAACATAATCGCATTCCGGATAATGAGAGCATCCGAGAAACGGACCGTGTTTCCCGGAACGGATAACAAGTTCAGCCCCGCATTGTGGGCAGGGCTCGTTGTTACGCACCGAAAAGAGTGCTGATTTGGCCATAACGACTCTTGAAGCTGCAAAAATGATTAGTGCAGCATACCTTCATTCGCTTCAAAGAGTAATTCTTCCATTTGCTGGTAGGCGTTTTCACAACCAGGGATATTGAACAGAACCATCAGAATGACCCATTTCAGATCTTCCAACTCGAACTCTGCCGTATCCAGCGCCAGCACCCGTTCAATCACCATTTCTCGCGTTTCGAGGTTTAGCACCTGAATCTGCTCCAGGAATAACAAAAATCCCCGGCAACTGGCATCCAGCCTTTCACACTCTTCTGCGGTATAAATACGGACAGAAAGCGGATCAGAAGCAAGCTGCATCGGTTCGGCGAGGCCTTCCTGATAATCAGCCAGCTTTTCCAGCCACAAAAGTGCATTGTAGATGTCTTCACGATCAAATCCGGCGTCGGTAAGATCCCGTTCCAGTTTGTCCTGATCCACACGCAATTCCGCTTCGTTATGGATGTAAGTCTCAAACAAGTACATTAGTACGTCGAACATGGCTTGCCCTCCTCAATCGGACATAGCCGCCGGGTACAGCTGCGATCCATCCTGCTAACTCCAGTTCAAGCAATTGAGCTGCGATGACTGGCACAGGTTGGCCGGCACGTTCAGCGACGACGTCAACAGGTGTTACCTCATCTCCTACGTTAGCCAGGAGCTCAGGAAATGGCAATGCCACCTCTTCTTGATCTGGAGAATAAATTGCATTTTCGCGTACGTCAGACAACCAATTCAGCCCATATTGCAAATTTTCGAGGATCTCATCAGCCGATGTTACCGGTATTGCCCCTTGTTTGATTAACCAGTGCGGCCCTTCGCTGCCAGGGCTACCAATCGGACCGGGTAATGCAAAAACATCACGGCCTTGCTCAAGCGCAATCCGCGCGGTCACCAGCGAACCACTACGCAAAGCGGCTTCTACAACCAGTACTCCACGGCTGAGACCGCTGATGATACGGTTGCGGCGCGGAAAATTACCCGGCTTCGGCGTAGCCGCGAGGGGAAATTCGGATACCAATGCACCACCGCTTTCAATTACTTCTGCTGCAAGCGAAGCATGCTTGCGCGGATAGAGGCTGTATAAACCGTTCCCCAGTACGCCAATGCTTTTTCCATTAACCTGTAAAGCCGCCCGGTGAGCCACGCTATCGATCCCCAACGCCATGCCACTGGTAATCGTTAACCCCGCACGGGCAAGCACTTCACAAAAAATCCGCCCCCATCGCTCGCCGTACCATGAATGCGCGCGGCTCCCGACAACGGCCAGTTGTTGTGTTGCCAGTACCGATGGATTGCCTTTGACAAAAATAGCCCCCGGGAAATCAGGGATAGCGCGCAAAGGAGCAGGGTACGCCGGATCGCTGGCAATAATTAAATGATTACCGGGTTGTGCAAGCCAGTTAAGGCTCTTTTCAAGCTCACAAGCGTGAAGAGAGAAAAAGCGCTGCGTCTGCGCTTCTGTAAACCCAATGAGCCGAAGGTCAGCAAAGGATGCTTTCTGGTTTTGTTCCAGCCACTGCGCTGCATTCAGCCATTGATGGCCACACAGTGTGGTCACCTGTAACAACCGCAGCCAAATCTCCGTGCTCGTCATCCTTTATCCCCTGCCATAAGCCGCTGTAGCAATCCTTGCGATTGGTCACTGATGCTGTCAATCGCAGGGGGATTTGTCTAGAATAGAGGTAATATTCTCACCAACTCCTGAACACGACTCTGGATATTTATGGCAGTTTTGCATGTGTTACATATTCCGGACGAGCGCCTTCGCAAAGTCGCCGAGCCGGTAAAAGAAGTGAATGCGGACATTCAACGTATCGTCGATGATATGTTTGAAACGATGTACGCAGAAGAAGGTATTGGACTGGCAGCAACGCAGGTTGATATTCACCAGCGCATCATCGTGATCGACGTTTCCGAAAATCGCGATGAGCAATTAGTGTTGATTAACCCCGAGTTGCTGGAAAAAAGTGGGGAAACAGGTATTGAAGAAGGTTGCCTGTCTATTCCGGAACAACGTGCACTGGTACCTCGGGCCGAGAAAGTAAAAATCCGCGCGCTGGATCGTGATGGAAAAACATTCGAACTGGAAGCCGACGGTCTTCTGGCAATCTGCATTCAGCATGAGATGGATCATCTGGTAGGTAAGCTGTTTATTGATTATCTGTCGCCGATGAAACGTCAGCGCATTCGCCAGAAAGTTGAAAAACTGGATCGCATGAACGCCCGTGCATAAAACGGGCTGAAAAGGATAAACGTGTCAGATTCTCTACGTATTATTTTCGCCGGCACTCCGGATTTTGCAGCGCGTCATCTTGACGCGCTGTTGTCTTCTGAGCATCAGGTGGTGGGAGTTTTTACCCAGCCAGACCGACCTGCAGGTCGCGGTAAAAAGCTGATGCCAAGCCCAGTAAAAGTACTGGCGGAAGAAAAAGGCCTGCCAGTCTTTCAACCCGCATCGTTACGCGCAGAGGAAAACCAGCAGTTGGTTGCCAACCTCAACGCTGATGTGATGGTAGTGGTGGCATACGGTCTGATCCTGCCAAAAGCAGTGCTGGCCATGCCGCGCCTGGGTTGCATAAATGTTCACGGTTCACTGCTGCCACGCTGGCGCGGCGCGGCGCCTATCCAGCGCTCACTCTGGGCAGGCGATGCGGAAACGGGCGTCACTATCATGCAAATGGATGTAGGTCTGGATACTGGCGACATGTTGTTTAAACTCGCATGCCCCATTACCGAGGAAGACACCAGCGCCACGCTGTATGACAAACTGGCAGAGCTCGGTCCGCAGGGGTTAATCGCGACGCTGCAACAGCTTGCTCAGGGCACAGCACAACCGCAGGTGCAAGACGAAGCACAGGTCACTTATGCAGAGAAGCTCAGCAAAGAAGAAGCACGCCTGGACTGGTCGCTCAGCGCCGCACAGCTTGAACGATGCATTCGTGCCTTCAACCCCTGGCCAATGAGCTGGTTTGCGGTTGATGAGCAACCGGTGAAAGTCTGGAAAGCGTCGGTTATTCCGTCTAAGCCAACAGATAAACCCGGCACGATCGTCGAAGTGTCGAAAGCGGGTATTCAGGTTGCAACAGCCGACGGAATATTGAATCTTGAATCGCTGCAGCCTGCCGGTAAGAAAGCAATGAGCGCGCAGGATCTGCTGAATTCGCGGCGGGAATGGTTTGTCCCTGGCAACCACCTCGCCTGAGAGTATTTTTAGCCCGGCTTGCCGGGCATTTTTTATTTTTATTGCTATGAAAAAACAAATAAATTTACGCAGCATGGCTGCGCAGGCAGTTGAGCAGGTCATGGAACAAGGGCAATCGCTCAGCAATATTCTGCCGCCGTTGCAACAAAAAGTTTCTGATAAAGATAAAGCGCTGCTGCAAGAGCTGTGTTTTGGCGTTTTGCGCGTATTGCCACAGCTCGACTGGCTCATCAATAAATTGATGTCACGTCCAATGACGGGCAAGCAACGCACAGTGCACTATCTGATCATGGTTGGGTTTTACCAGCTTTTACATACGCGCATCCCTGCGCATGCTGCGCTGGCAGAAACCGTGGAAGGCGCGGTGGTCATTAAGCGCCCACAGCTTAAGGGCTTGATTAATGGTGTATTACGCCAATTCCAGCGTCAACAGGAAGAGTTACTGGCAGAGTTCGCCCAAAGCGAAAATCATTTTCTGTTCCCGAAGTGGCTGTTAAACCGTGTGCAAAAAGCCTATCCACACCATTGGCAACACATTGTCGAAGCCAGTAATCAGCGCCCGCCGATGTGGCTGCGTGTCAATCGTCAGCACAACTCACGCGATAGCTGGTTAGCATTGCTGGAAGAAGCCGGTTTGCAAGGATCCCCGCATCCGGATTATCCCGATGCTGTTCGACTGGCGAGCCCTGCATCAGTCACTGCTCTGCCGGGGTTTGCCGAGGGGTGGGTTACCGTACAGGATGCTTCTGCTCAGGGTTGCATTGCTTTCCTTACGCCCAAAAACGGTGAACGCATTCTCGATCTATGTGCAGCACCCGGTGGCAAAACCACCCATATACTCGAAGCCGCTCCAGAGGCCAGCGTGTTGGCTGTAGATATTGACGATCAACGCTTGTCGCGTGTTTACGACAACCTGAAAAGACTGGGCGTGAAAGCGCAGGTAAAACAGGGGGATGGGCGTTTCCCGGAGCAATGGTGCGGTGATGAACAATTCGATCGTATCCTGCTGGATGCGCCTTGCTCAGCGACGGGGGTTATTCGACGCCATCCCGATATCAAATGGCTGCGGCGTGACCGCGATATTCCCGAGTTAGCGCAGTTACAGTCTGAAATTCTGGATGCTATCTGGCCGCATTTGAAACCAGGCGGTACGCTGGTGTATGCAACATGCTCCATCTTGCCGGAAGAGAACAGTCAGCAGGTTGCCGCTTTTCTCAAACGCACAACTGATGCGCAACTGAGCGAAACGGGTACGCCGGCAAACCCTGGCTTGCAGAAACTGCCAGGTGCGGAAGAAGGCGATGGTTTCTTTTACGCTAAGATAATCAAACAGTGATGGGAACAACGGGTCACAACAGATGAAAATAATTATTCTGGGTGCAGGGCAGGTTGGTGGAACGCTGGCAGAAAACCTGGTCGGAGAGAATAACGATATTACCGTTGTTGATACTAATGGCGACCGCCTGCGTAGTTTGCAGGACAAATTCGATCTCCGCGTAGTACAAGGCCACGGTTCTCACCCCCGTGTGCTACGCGAAGCTGGCGCTGACGATGCCGATATGCTGGTTGCGGTGACCAGCTCGGATGAAACCAATATGGTTGCCTGCCAAGTCGCTTACTCGCTGTTTAACACACCGAACCGTATTGCCCGCATCCGCTCGCCAGATTACGTTCGCGATG
The DNA here is from genome assembly GCF_042788165.1 of Kosakonia sp. YIM B13588. NCBI lineage: Bacteria > Pseudomonadati > Pseudomonadota > Gammaproteobacteria > Enterobacterales > Enterobacteriaceae > Kosakonia > Kosakonia sp. YIM B13588. The sequence continues at coordinate 7,925 of NZ_JBHZPO010000024.1, forward strand.
CGGATAAGCTGTTTCACTCAGAAGCCGTTCCCATCGATCATCTGATCGCGCCGGAGCAACTGGTTATCGACAGTATTTACCGCCTCATTGAATATCCCGGCGCATTGCAGGTCGTGAATTTTGCCGAAGGCAAAGTCAGCCTGGCAGTGGTGAAAGCGTATTATGGTGGCCCGTTGGTTGGAAATGCGTTGTCAACCATGCGCGAGCATATGCCGCATATTGATACTCGCGTTGCCGCTATTTTTCGCCATGACAGGCCTATTCGCCCGCAAGGCTCAACCATTGTTGAAGCAGGCGATGAGGTATTTTTTATTGCCGCATCGCAGCATATTCGTGCCGTTATGAGTGAACTTCAGCGGCTGGAAAAACCGTATAAACGTATTATGTTGGTTGGCGGGGGTAATATCGGTGCCGGTCTGGCTCGTCAGTTGGAAAAAGATTACAGCGTGAAGTTGATCGAGCGCGATCAACAACGTGCTGCGGAGCTGGCCGAGAAGCTGCAAAACACGATCGTTTTTTATGGTGACGCCTCCGATCAAGAATTACTGGCCGAAGAGCATATCGATCAGGTGGATCTCTTTATTGCTGTTACCAATGACGACGAAGCCAACATTATGTCTGCAATGCTGGCCAAACGGATGGGAGCCAAGAAAGTGATGGTGCTCATTCAGCGCCGCGCTTATGTTGATTTGGTTCAGGGAAGTGTGATTGATATTGCCATATCGCCGCAACAGGCGACTATTTCCGCTCTGCTTAGCCATGTGCGTAAAGCGGATATCGTTGGCGTTTCATCGTTACGTCGCGGTGTCGCAGAAGCAATTGAAGCGGTTGCACATGGAGACGAAACGACATCCCGCGTTGTCGGCCGCGTTATTGATGAAATTAAATTGCCGCCAGGCACAATCATCGGTGCTGTAGTACGTGGAAATGATGTCATGATTGCTAATGATAATTTGCGTATTGAGCAAGGCGACCATGTGATTATGTTTTTAACGGACAAAAAATATATCACGGACGTCGAGCGCTTATTCCAGCCGAGCCCATTCTTTCTGTAATAATCCGGGCGCAATTATGCGCCCGCACATTATTCCCCGCTTTCATCAGGGTTTAAGAAATCATTACAATTACCCAGCCCAAATGGAAATTGATCGGTAATTTGTTAGACTTGATCCGACAGTCTGCACATGGAGAAGGGATATGAGCATTTTGAAAGAGTTCCGTGAATTTGCAATGCGCGGAAATGTGGTGGATTTGGCAGTTGGTGTCATCATCGGTGCAGCTTTCGGCAAAATTGTGTCGTCATTGGTTGCCGATATCATTATGCCGCCGCTGGGGCTATTAATTGGCGGGATAGATTTTAAATCGTTTGCGTGGACGCTACGCGGCGCGCAGGGCGACGTTCCCGCTGTCGTCATGCACTACGGCGTGTTTATTCAGAACATCTTTGACTTCATCATCGTCGCTTTTGCGATTTTCATCGCGATTAAGCTGATCAATAAGCTGAAACGTAAGCAAGAAGAAGAACCGAAAGCACCACCGGCACCGAGTAAAGAAGAAGTGTTGCTGAGTGAAATTCGCGACTTGCTGAAAGAGCAAAATAATCGCAGTTAAGCAAATGCAAGAAGGCCAGTGGTAAATAAGCGATTCGCTTGCTTGCCACTGGCCTCCTGAAAGCCTTTTTTTGCGTGCTTGCCTTTCCGCAAATAACTTCCTTTCCCTTTCTTGTTTTTCTCAATACGTTGGCGAAATAACGGATCATGTAACAAAGCTTCAATCGCGTTATCGTTGATCTGTCCTTTCGTATGCTGATAGCGGCTCATAATGTCTCCAGATTGTGTATTAAAACGGCCGGAGTGTAGATCTCTCTGCGCAGAAGATCAACAGGCCGTTGTGGTCGGGTTACCACTCGCCCCCTGTTCAAGCGCTTCGAGAATAGAACAATAAACACTGCTATGCGCTGTACCACAACATGCATCGTTCAGTTTTTGCAATGAGCGACGCATGGACTGCAACTCTTCGATGCGAGCTTCAACCTCACTCAATCGAGCCTGCACAATACTTTTCGACTCCTGGCAAGTGTGATGTTCAGGATCAATACGGATCGACAACAGTTCACGGATGGATTCGAGGGTAAACCCTAATTGCCGGGCATGGCGAATAAATTTGAGTCGTTGCAGATCCTTATCCGTATAAAGACGAAATCCGCCTTCCGTTCTGACTTCATGATCCATCATTTGCTGTTTTTCGTAGTAACGGATCGTATCTGGTGTGACTTCTGCAAGTTTCGCTATTTCACCAATGCGGTACATGACTACTCCTCATTAATTTTTTGCTGCAGTTTGTCGGCATAATCGCCTCGCAGGAAATCGGTGCTTAATCCGGCCTGCCGCACCTTCATTTCCAGTAACGACAAACGGCGATGCAATTGCTGGAAATCAGGATGCTCATGCTGCACGCTATTGAGCAGATCGATAAGCATCACGGCTTCTTTACGGTATTCCAGTTCTGGTGGCAGGCAGCCCGCATTTTTCAGCAAGCGGTATCCAGCGCGGAGCTCTGCGGGGACGTGAGAATCGTCATCCAACAACAACGGCTCACCGTTGCCGGGTAGATTATCAAATTCGCCTTTTTGCTGAGCATCGAGAATATGGCGTTCTGCCCACTGATCAAGTAACCACATAACGGCTCACGAGGGGATGAACAAAAAAGATACATACATTGTAGGGAAGAGGTAGTAAGACCGATATAAAAAAACCCGCCGAAGCGGGTTTCTTTACGTTACTACAGATTACTCTGCAGCAGCTTCTGCTTTCGATTCAGAGCGATCAACCAGCTCGATGTAAGCCATCGGCGCGTTGTCACCAGCACGGAAGCCACACTTCAGAATACGAGTGTAACCACCGGCACGGCTCGCGAAACGCGGGCCCAGTTCGTTAAACAGTTTTGCCACGATCTCGTTATCACGAGTGCGGGCGAATGCCAGACGACGATTAGCAACGCTATCCGTCTTGGCAAGAGTAATCAGCGGCTCAACTACGCGACGCAGCTCTTTCGCTTTCGGCAGGGTCGTCTTGATGATCTCATGACGAACCAGAGAGCCTGCCATGTTACGGAACATGGCCTGGCGATGGCTGCTGTTGCGGTTCAGTTGACGACCACTCTTACGATGGCGCATGACCTTATCCTTCTCAGTAAAACCTTAACCTGTGATCCGGTTACTCGTCAGCAATGCTTGCCGGCGGCCAGTTTTCCAGGCGCATGCCCAGAGACAGACCGCGGGAGGCCAGCACGTCTTTAATCTCAGTAAGAGATTTTTTACCCAGGTTCGGCGTTTTCAGCAACTCAACCTCGGTACGCTGTACCAGATCACCGATATAGTGGATAGCTTCTGCCTTGAGGCAGTTAGCAGAGCGGACAGTCAATTCCAGATCGTCAACAGGGCGCAGCAGAATCGGATCGAATTCTGGTTTCTCTTCTTTAACTTCCGGCTGACGTACATCACGTAAATCAACGAAAGCTTCAAGTTGTTCAGCCAGAATGGTTGCCGCACGACGAATCGCCTCTTCAGGATCGATTGTGCCGTTGGTTTCCATTTCGATGACCAGCTTGTCCAGGTCGGTACGCTGTTCAACACGTGCTGCTTCAACATTGTAGGCAATACGCTCTACAGGGCTGTAGCAGGCGTCAACGAGCAGACGGCCGATTGGGCGCTCATCTTCTTCCGAATGAATTCGGGCAGACGCCGGAACATAACCACGACCGCGCTGAACTTTGATACGCATATTGATAGATGCGTTCTCATCGGTCAGGTGGCAGATCACATGCTGCGGCTTGACGATTTCGACATCACCGTCGTGGGTAATGTCGGCTGCGGTCACAGGGCCAATGCCAGATTTATTCAGAGTAAGAATAACATCATCTTTACCCTGAACTCTCACCGCCAGCCCTTTCAGGTTGAGCAGGATTTCAAGGATATCTTCCTGAACGCCTTCTTTGGTGCTGTACTCATGAAGTACACCATCAATCTCAACCTCAGTCACCGCGCAACCCGGCATCGATGAGAGCAGAATACGGCGCAGTGCGTTACCCAGAGTATGGCCAAAGCCACGCTCTAAAGGCTCAAGGGTCACCTTGGCGTGCGTCGAACTCACTTGCTCGATATCTACCAGGCGCGGTTTTAGAAACTCTGTCACAGAACCCTGCATTGTGTCCTCTCTTTGGTACTAAGCTTTACTTGGAGTAAAGCTCGACGATCAGGTGTTCGTTAATGTCCGCAGACAGATCAGAACGCTCCGGCTTACGCTTGAACGTGCCTTCCATCTTGCCAGCATCAACTTCCAGCCAGGTTGGCTTTTCACGCTGCTCAGCCAGCTCCAGAGCGGCTTTCACGCGAGACTGCTTTTTCGCTTTCTCACGAATGCTAACAACGTCATTCGGACTAACCTGATAAGAAGCGATGTTAACAACACGACCGTTTACCATGATTGCTTTGTGGCTAACCAGCTGGCGTGCTTCAGCACGAGTGGCGCCAAAGCCCATACGGTATACAACGTTGTCCAGACGACCTTCCAGCAGACCCAACAGGTTTTCACCGGTGTTGCCTTTCAGACGTGCTGCTTCTTTGTAGTAGTTACGGAACTGACGCTCCAGCACACCGTAAATACGGCGAACTTTTTGCTTTTCACGCAACTGCACACCATAGTCAGACAGACGCGGTTTACGCGCACCGTGCTGGCCAGGAGCTTGTTCAATTTTACACTTGGTATCGATCGCGCGAACGCCAGACTTAAGGAACAGGTCTGTGCCCTCACGACGGCTCAGCTTGAGCTTAGGACCCAAATATCTTGCCATTTTCTTTCTCCAACAATCCTAGAAAACGAGCGCGTTATACGCGACGTTTTTTCGGCGGACGACAACCGTTGTGAGGGATCGGAGTCACATCAGTAATATTAGTGATGCGGAAACCAGCGGCGTTCAGAGCACGAATAGTAGATTCGCGGCCCGGACCCGGTCCCTTAACCATAACTTCCAGATTCTTGATACCGTATTCTTTTACGGCTTCAGCGCAACGCTCTGCTGCAACCTGAGCTGCAAACGGAGTGGATTTGCGAGAACCACGGAAACCGGAACCACCGGCTGTTGCCCAACCCAGCGCGTTACCCTGACGATCAGTAATAGTAACGATGGTGTTGTTGAAAGAAGCATGGATATGAGCCACGCCGTCAGAGACTTGTTTTCTTACACGTTTACGTGCACGAATTGGTGCCTTTGCCATTATTCAATCACCCCGATTATTTCTTGATCGGTTTGCGCGGACCCTTACGGGTACGTGCGTTGGTCTTGGTACGCTGACCGCGAACCGGGAGACCACGACGATGACGCAAACCGCGATAGCAACCAAGATCCATCAGGCGCTTGATGCTCATGCTAATTTCACGGCGCAGATCACCTTCAACGACAAATTTGGCAACTTCGTCACGCAGCGTGTCGATTTGTTCTTCAGACAGCTCACTGATCTTAACATTTTCAGCGATGCCCGCAGCAGCCAGAATGGCTTGAGAGCGGGTTTTACCGACGCCATAGATCGAAGTTAATGCGATCACAGCATGTTTCTGATCAGGAATGTTAATGCCTGCTATACGGGCCACTATGCACTCCTATAATTTTACTTGCACGCACCATGCTGAAAAGCCCGTTTTCAGGATACTCAAATGGAAACGTACAGACATACAAAAGATTGGCTGGCTAATCTAGCCAGCTCAACCCAACTTTGCAAGAAAAATATGCGAAATAATCAGCCTTGGCGCTGTTTATGCTTCGGCTCGGCACTGCAAATCACGCGGATGACGCCATCACGCTTAACGATTTTGCAGTTACGGCATAATTTCTTGACGGAAGCACGAACTTTCATTTTTACTCTCCGTAACTTCTCGGGCGACCATTAACGGCCATAGCCTTTCAGGTTCGCCTTCTTCAATGCAGACTCATACTGACTGGACATCATCAGAGTTTGCACTTGAGCCATAAAGTCCATAATCACGACAACAACGATAAGCAGTGACGTCCCACCAAAGTAGAACGGTACCTTCATCGCATCACGCATGAACTCCGGGATCAGGCAGATAAAAGTAATATAAAGCGCACCGACCAAAGTCAGGCGGGTCATTACTTTATCGATATACTTCGCCGTTTGCTCTCCCGGACGAATTCCTGGTACAAATGCACCGGACTTCTTCAGGTTATCTGCTGTTTCTCGCGGGTTGAAAACCAACGCCGTATAGAAGAAACAGAAGAAGATGATTGCAGACGCATAGAGTAACACATAAAGCGGTTGCCCAGGCTGCAAATACAGCGAAATTGTTGTCAGCCAGTTCCAACCAGTACCGCCCCCGAACCATGACGCAATGGTTGCAGGGAACAGAATAATACTGGAAGCGAAGATTGCCGGGATTACCCCCGCCATATTCACTTTCAGCGGTAAATGTGTGCTCTGAGCAGCATAGACACGACGACCTTGCTGACGTTTTGCATAGTTCACCACGATGCGGCGTTGACCACGTTCAACGAAAACAACAAAGAACGTCACTGCGAATACTAATACTGCAACCAACAGCAACAGGAGGAAGTGCAGGTCGCCTTGACGCGCTTGCTCGATAGTATGGGCAATGGCTGGCGGAAGACCCGCCACGATGCCGGCAAAGATAATGATCGAGATACCGTTGCCGATACCGCGTTCAGTAATCTGTTCACCGAGCCACATCAGGAACATAGTTCCTGTAACCAGACTCACAACAGCGGTGAAGTAGAATGCAAAGCCTGGGTTCATAACCAGACCTTGCATACCAGGCATATTCGGTAAACCGGTAGCAATACCGATCGACTGGAATATCGCCAACACCAGAGTGCCGTAACGGGTGTACTGGCTGATCTTGCGACGGCCAGACTCCCCTTCTTTCTTCAGCTCTGCCAGGGCCGGATGAACGACCGTTAACAGCTGGATAATAATCGATGCCGAAATATACGGCATGATACCCAATGCAAAGATAGAAGCACGACTAAGAGCACCACCAGAGAACATGTTAAACATCTCAATGATGGTGCCACGCTGTTGCTCAAGCAGTTTGGCAAGTACAGCGGCATCAATACCAGGGATCGGAATAAAAGAGCCAATACGGAAAACAATCAACGCACCGATAACAAACAGCAGTCTGCGTTTCAGTTCGCCAATTCCACCCTTGGCACTTTGAAAATCTAATCCCGGTTGTTTAGCCATCTGCTACTTATTCCTCAATTTTACCGCCAGCAGCTTCGATAGCAGCACGAGCGCCTTTCGTCACACGCAGGCCACGAACAGTTACCGGACGAGCTACTTCACCAGCCAGGATCACTTTCGCGAACTCGATCTGGATGCCGATAATGTTAGCCGCTTTAAGCGTGTTCAGGTCAACTACGTCGCCTTCTACTTTAGCCAGATCGGACAGACGAATCTCTGCCGTGATCATTGCTTTGCGAGAAGTGAAACCGAATTTCGGCAGACGACGATACAGTGGCATCTGACCACCCTCGAAACCGCGACGTACGCCACCGCCAGAACGAGATTTCTGACCTTTGTGACCACGACCACCGGTTTTACCGAGGCCAGAACCGATACCACGACCCAGGCGTTTACCCGCCTTTTTGGAGCCTTCGGCCGGAGACAGAGTATTTAAACGCATCTCTTACTCCTCAACTTTAACCATGAAGGAAACCGCGTTGACCATACCGCGAACCGCAGGAGTATCCTCACGTTCAACAGTATGACCAATACGACGCAGACCCAGGCCAAGCAGCGTTGCCTTGTGTTTCGGCAGACGACCGATTGCACTGCGGGTTTGAGTGATTTTAATAGTCTTTGCCATGGTCAATTACCCCAGAATTTCTTCAACGGATTTACCACGCTTGGCAGCGACCATTTCCGGGGATTTCATATTTTCCAGACCATCAATAGTTGCACGAACCACGTTAATCGGGTTGGTGGAACCATATGCTTTAGCCAGAACGTTATGAACCCCAGCGACTTCCAGAACGGCGCGCATTGCACCACCGGCAATAATACCGGTACCTTCGGAAGCCGGCTGCATGAATACACGAGAACCCGTGTGAGTACCCTTAACCGGGTGCTGCAGGGTGCCGTGGTTCAGCGCGACGTTAATCATATTGCGACGGGCTTTTTCCATCGCTTTCTGGATCGCTGCCGGAACTTCGCGGGCCTTACCGTAACCAAAACCAACGCGACCGTTACCATCGCCAACAACAGTCAGAGCTGTGAAGGAGAAAATACGACCACCTTTAACGGTTTTAGATACGCGGTTTACCGCGATCAGCTTTTCCTGCAGTTCGCCAGCTTGTTTTTCGATGTGAGCCATCTTACACCTCTACCTTAGAACTGAAGGCCAGCTTCACGGGCAGCATCTGCCAGTGCCTGGACGCGACCATGATATTGGAACCCGGAACGGTCAAAGGAAACATCTTTGATGCCTTTTTCCAGAGCGCGTTCAGCTACAGCTTTACCCACAGCTGCGGCCGCGTCTTTGTTACCGGTGTACTTCAGTTGTTCAGAGATAGCTTTTTCTACAGTAGAAGCAGCTACCAGAACTTCAGAACCATTCGATGCGATTACCTGGGCGTAGATATGACGCGGGGTACGATGTACCACCAGGCGAGTCGCACCAAGCTCTTTGAGCTTGCGGCGTGCGCGGGTCGCACGACGGATACGAGCAGATTTCTTATCCATAGTGTTACCTTACTTCTTCTTAGCCTCTTTGGTACGCACGACTTCGTCGGCGTAACGAACACCCTTGCCTTTGTAAGGCTCAGGACGACGGTAGGCGCGCAGATCTGCTGCAACCTGGCCAATCACCTGCTTATCCGCGCCTTTCAGCACGATTTCAGTCTGTGACGGACATTCTGCAGTGATACCGGCCGGCAGCTGATGATCAACAGGATGAGAGAAACCCAGAGCCAGGTTTACTACATTCCCTTTGACCGCTGCGCGGTAACCTACACCAACCAGCTGCAGCTTCTTAGTGAAGCCTTCGGTAACACCGATAACCATTGAGTTCAGCAGGGCACGCGCGGTACCAGCCTGAGCCCAACCGTCTGCGTAACCATCACGCGGACCGAAAGTCAGAGCATTGTCTGCTTGGTTAACTACAACAGCATCGTTGAGAGTACGAGTCAGCTCGCCGTTTTTACCTTTGATCGTGATAACCTGACCGTTGATTTTTACGTCAACGCCGGCAGGAATAACGACCGGTGCTTTAGCAACACGAGACATTTTTTCCTCCGATTAGGCTACGTAGCAGATAATTTCGCCACCAAGACCAGCCTGGCGCGCTGCACGATCAGTCATAACACCTTTAGAGGTAGAAACAACTGCGATACCCATACCACCCATAACTTTCGGCAGCTCATCTTTTTTCTTATAGATGCGCAGACCTGGGCGGCTGATACGCTGAATGCTTTCTACCACAGCTTTACCCTGGAAGTATTTAAGAGTCACTTCCAGTTCCGGCTTGGTGTCGCCTTCAATTTTGAAATCTTCAATAAAACCTTCTTCCTTCAGCACGTTGGCAATTGCCACTTTCAGCCTGGAGGAAGGCATGGTGACCGCAGCTTTGTTCGCGGCCTGACCGTTACGGATACGGGTCAGCATATCCGCGATCGGATCTTGCATGCTCATCTGTCTTTACTCCCGTGATTCAATTGGTGACAATTACCAGCTAGCCTTTTTCAGACCCGGGATTTCACCGCGCATAGCGGATTCACGGACCTTAATACGGCTCAACCCGAACTTCCGCAGGAAACCGTGCGGACGACCAGTTTGGCGGCAGCGGTTACGCTGACGAGACGGGCTGGAATCACGCGGCAGACTCTGCAGCTTGAGAACAGCGTTCCAACGATCTTCGTCGGAAGCGTTCACATCAGAAATGATCGCTTTCAGTTCAGCGCGTTTCGCGAAGTATTTTTCAGCTAAAGCTACGCGTTTAACTTCGCGTGCTTTCATCGATTGCTTAGCCATGAAGTAACCCTACCTTACTTGCGGAACGGGAAGTCAAAGGCAGCCAGCAGAGCACGGCCTTCTTCGTCAGATTTCGCAGTAGTGGTAATGGTAATATCCAAACCACGCACGCGGTCGACTTTATCGTAGTCGATTTCTGGGAAGATGATCTGCTCACGGACACCCATGCTGTAGTTACCACGACCGTCGAAAGACTTAGCGGACAAGCCACGGAAGTCACGGATACGCGGTACAGCAATAGTGATCAGGCGCTCAAAGAACTCCCACATGCGTTCGCCACGCAGAGTCACTTTACAGCCGATCGGATAGCCCTGACGGATTTTGAAGCCCGCAACAGATTTGCGCGCTTTGGTGATCAACGGTTTTTGACCGGAGATTGCTGCCAGGTCAGCTGCTGCGTTATCCAGCAGTTTCTTGTCAGCGATCGCTTCACCAACACCCATATTCAGGGTGATCTTCTCGACCCGAGGGACTTGCATGACAGAATTGTAGTTAAACTCAGTCATGAGTTTGCTAACTACTTCGTCTTTGTAGTAATCATGCAGTTTCGCCATCGTACTACTCCAAATTACTTGATAGTTTCGCTATTAGACTTGAAGAAACGGACTTTTTTGCCGTCTTCGAATCTAAAGCCTACACGGTCAGCCTTGCCGGTTGCCGCATTGAAGAGCGCAACGTTAGAAACCTGAATTGCAGCTTCTTTTTCAACGATGCCACCCGGTTGGTTCAGGGCCGGAACCGGCTTCTGATGTTTCTTAACCAGGTTGATACCCTCAACAATGATCTTGCCGGAAGACAGAACATTTTTTACTTTACCGCGTTTACCTTTATCTTTACCGGTTAACACGATAACTTCGTCATCACGACGGATTTTCGCTGCCATGATTCGCTCCTTAGAGTACTTCTGGTGCCAGAGAGATAATTTTCATGAACTTCTCGTTACGAAGTTCACGAGTTACCGGCCCAAAAATACGCGTACCGATAGGCTGCTCGCTGTTATTGTTCAAAATAACGCATGCATTACCATCGAAGCGAATGACAGAACCGTCCGGGCGACGAACACCCTTCTTGGTGCGCACCACTACCGCCTTCAGCACATCACCTTTTTTGACCTTACCACGCGGAATTGCTTCTTTGATGGTGATCTTGATGATGTCGCCTACGCCTGCGTAGCGACGGTGCGAGCCACCCAGAACCTTGATACACATTACGCGACGTGCACCGGAGTTGTCGGCGACGTTCAGCATAGTCTGTTCTTGGATCATTTTAGTGCTCCGCTAATGTCAACTACTACTGAAGACCCTAAAATCAGGGTCGATAAAAAGCCCCATATCGGGGGCGCAGCATTATAACACCGCTTCCTTGATATGGGTAGAAAAAATAAACGGCCCATCGCTGAGCCGTTTATTCGTTTGAGAACGCGTACTCTATTACAGAATCGCTTTCTCTACAACGCGAACCAGCGTCCAGGACTTAGTCTTGGACAGCGGACGGCATTCGCGGATTTCAACCACGTCGCCAGTGCCGCATTCGTTGTTCTCGTCATGTACGTGCAGTTTAGTCGTACGTTTGATGAATTTACCGTAGATCGGGTGTTTCACGAAACGTTCGATAGCTACAACAATGGATTTCTCCATTTTGTCGCTAACAACACGACCTTGCAGAGTACGGATTTTATCGGTCATTACGCACCCGCCTTCTCAGTCAGTAAAGTCTTAACGCGTGCGACATCACGACGCACTTGCTTCAACAGGTGAGTCTGTTGCAGCTGGCCACTTGCAGCCTGCATACGCAGGTTGAACTGCTCGCGCAGCAGGTTAAGCAGCTCGGTGTTCAGCTCTTCAACGCTCTTTTCACGCAGCTCTTTTGCTTTCATTACATCACCGTCTTAGTTACAAAGGTGGTTTTAATCGGCAGTTTTGCTGCTGCCAGCTCGAAGGCTTCACGGGCCAGCTCTTCCGGAACACCGTCCATTTCGTACAGGACTTTACCCGGCTGAATCAAGGCAACCCAATACTCTACGTTACCTTTACCTTTACCCATACGAACTTCCAGCGGCTTCTCGGTGATCGGTTTGTCCGGGAATACACGGATCCAGATCTTACCCTGACGCTTAACAGCACGAGTCATAGCACGACGTGCTGCTTCGATCTGACGAGCGGTCAGACGACCACGGCCAACAGCTTTCAGACCGTAAGTGCCGAAGCTCACATCCGTGCCCTGCGCGAGACCACGGTTGCGGCCTTTGTGCACTTTACGGAATTTTGTACGCTTTGGTTGTAACATCAGCGACGCTCCTTATTTACGGCCTTTACGCTGCTGCTTTTTAGGTTGAGCAGCCGGTTTTTCCGGTTGTTCAACTGCAGCCATACCACCAAGGATCTCGCCTTTGAAGATCCACACTTTTACGCCGATTACACCGTAAGTGGTGTGCGCTTCGGAGGTGTTGTAGTCGATGTCAGCACGCAGAGTGTGCAGCGGAACGCGACCTTCACGATACCATTCGGTACGTGCAATTTCCGCGCCGCCCAGACGGCCGCTAACTTCAACTTTGATACCTTTAGCGCCCAGACGCATTGCGTTCTGTACAGCACGCTTCATAGCACGACGGAACATAACACGACGTTCCAGCTGAGAAGTGATGCTGTCAGCAACCAGTTTTGCGTCCAGTTCAGGTTTACGAACTTCGGCGATATTGATCTGAGCAGGAACGCCAGCGATATCCGCTACGACCTTGCGCAGTTTCTCAACGTCTTCACCTTTTTTACCGATAACGATACCCGGGCGAGCAGTGTGAATGGTTACACGGATGCTCTTAGCCGGACGCTCGATAACGATACGAGATACAGACGCTTTAGCCAGTTCCTTAGTCAGGTACTGACGTACTTTAAAATCGCTGTCCAGGTTGTCAGCGAATTCTTTGGTGTTCGCAAACCAGGTTGAGTTCCATGGTTTTACAATACCCAGGCGAATACCATTAGGATGTACTTTCTGACCCATTGCTAGTCTCCAGAGTCTCAGCGATCGGACACAACCACAGTGATGTGGCTGGTGCGCTTCAGGATGCGATCTGCACGACCTTTTGCACGCGGCATAATGCGCTTCATGCTCGGGCCTTCGTCTACGAAAATTTTCGCAACTTTCAGATCGTCAATGTCAGCGCCATCGTTGTGTTCAGCGTTAGCAATGGCAGATTCCAGAACTTTCTTGACCAGTACAGCCGCTTTCTTATTGGTGTAGGTCAGAATATCCAGGGCCTGCGACACTTTCTTACCGCGAATCAGGTCAGCAACAAGGCGAACCTTCTGAGCAGAAGAACGAGCATGGCGATGTTGAGCTAAAGTTTCCATCTCTTCCTCCTACCTTATTTCTTCTTCGCTTTTTTATCAGCAGCGTGGCCGCGATAAGTACGAGTCGGTGCGAATTCACCCAGTTTGTGACCGACCATTTCGTCGGAAACAAATACCGGAACGTGCTGACGACCATTATGGACAGCGATGGTCAAACCGATCATGTTAGGAAAGATCGTTGAACGACGGGACCAAGTGCGCAGGGGCTTCTTGTCTCCGCTTTCCACCGCTTTCTCTACCTTCTTCAGCAAGTGCAGGTCAATAAAAGGACCTTTCTTGAGAGAACGTGGCATGGCTTATCCTCTAAAATTATTTGCTACGGCGACGTACGATGAATTTATCAGTACGCTTGTTGCTGCGGGTCTTCTTACCTTTGGTCTGAACGCCCCACGGAGTTACCGGGTGCTTACCAAAGTTACGACCTTCACCACCACCATGTGGGTGGTCGACTGGGTTCATCGCAGTACCGCGAACGGTAGGACGAACACCACGCCAGCGTGCAGCACCTGCTTTACCCAGAACGCGCAGCATATGCTCAGCATTGCCAACTTCGCCCAGAGTCGCGCGGCATTCTGCTTCGACTTTACGCATTTCACCAGAACGCAGACGCAGGGTGACGTAAGCACCATCACGAGCAACGATCTGAACGTAAGTACCAGCGGAACGAGCCAGCTGACCGCCTTTACCTGGTTTCATTTCTACGTTATGAACGGTAGAACCAACCGGGATATTGCGCATCGGCAGGGTGTTACCTGCTTTGATTGCAGCATCAACGCCAGACTGAATCTGGTCGCCAGCTTTCAGGCCTTTAGGGGCCAGGATGTAACGGCGTTCGCCATCTTTGTACAGAACCAGCGCGATGTTCGCGGAACGGTTCGGATCGTACTCAAGACGCTCAACAACTGCCGGGATACCATCTTTGTTGCGTTTGAAGTCAACAATACGGTAAGCCTGCTTGTGGCCACCACCGATATGACGAGTGGTGATACGGCCATTGTTGTTACGACCACCGGATTTGCTGTTTTTTTCCAGCAACGGAGCAAAAGGTTTGCCCTTGTGCAGCTCAGGGTTAACCACTTTAACAACGTGGCGACGACCCGGAGATGTCGGTTTACATTTAACAACTGCCATTGTATTACTCCTCCGACTTACTCAGCGCCGCCAACGAAGTCCAGATTCTGGCCTTCTTTCAGGGTGACGTAAGCTTTTTTCCAGTCGCTACGACGACCGATACGCTGTCCGTGACGTTTAACTTTCCCTTTAACTACCAGGGTGTTAACGACTTCGACTTCGACTTCAAACAGTTTCTGCACAGCAGCTTTGATTTCTGCTTTGGTCGCGTCTTTAGCAACTTTGAGAACGATGGTGTTTGTTTTTTCCATCGCAGTAGACGCTTTTTCAGAAACGTGCGGTGCGCGCAGCACCTTCAGCAGACGTTCTTCACGAATCATGCCAGCATCTCCTCAACTTGCTTAACAGCATCAGCAGTCATTACGACTTTGTCGAAGGCGATCAGGCTAACCGGGTCGATACCAGTCGCGTCGCGAACATCAACCTTGTGCAGGTTGCGCGCGGCCAGGAACAGGTTCTCGTCCAGCTCACCAGTGATGATCAGCACATCTTCCAGAGCCATGTCTTTCAGTTTCTGAGCCAGCAGCTTGGTTTTCGGTGCTTCTACAGAGAACTGCTCGACAACGATCAGACGATCCTGACGTACCAGTTCGGACAGGATGCTTTTCAGCGCGCCGCGGTACATCTTTTTGTTAACTTTTTGACTGTGGTCCTGCGGACGCGCAGCGAAGGTCACGCCACCAGAACGCCAGATCGGGCTCTTAATAGAACCAGAACGAGCACGGCCGGTGCCTTTCTGGCGCCACGGTTTTTTACCGGAACCAGTTACTTCAGCACGGGTCTTCTGAGCACGAGTACCCTGACGAGCACCAGCTGCGTAAGCAACGACAACCTGGTGTACCAGCGCTTCGTTGAAGTCACGACCGAAGGTAGTTTCGGAAACAGTCAGCGCGCTCTGCGCGTCTTTCAATACTAATTCCATTGCTATCTCCTCACGCCTTCACAGCTGGTTTAACGATCAGGTCGCTACCGGTTGCACCCGGGACAGCACCTTTAACCAGCAGCAGGTTGCGCTCAGCGTCAACACGTACTACGTCCAGGCTCTGAACGGTTACGCGCTCATTACCCAGCTGACCTGCCATTTTCTTGCCCTTGAACACTTTGCCCGGAGTCTGGTTCTGACCGATAGAACCCGGAACGCGGTGAGACAGGGAGTTACCGTGGGTAGCGTCCTGGGTACGGAAGTTCCAGCGCTTAACGGTACCTGCGAAACCTTTACCTTTAGAGGTGCCAGTTACGTCAACTTTTTTAACTTCAGCAAACAGCTCAACGCTAATGTCCTGACCTACGGTGAATTCTTCGCCGTCAGCAAGACGGAATTCCCACAGACCACGGCCAGCTTCAACGCCAGCTTTAGCGAAGTGACCCGCTTCCGGTTTGGTTACACGGTTAGCTTTTTTAGCACCGGTGGTAACCTGGATTGCGCGGTAGCCATCGTTAGCCAGGTCTTTAACCTGAGTAACGCGGTTTGCTTCAACTTCGATTACGGTTACTGGGATAGATACGCCATCTTCAGTGAAGATGCGGGTCATGCCCACTTTTTTACCGACTAAACCAATCATTGTTTCAACCTCTCAATCGCTCGATGACCTGATTAACCCAGGCTGATCTGCACGTCTACACCGGCAGCCAGGTCCAGACGCATCAGAGCATCAACGGTTTTCTCGGTTGGCTCAACGATGTCAACCAGACGCTTGTGAGTGCGGATTTCGTACTGATCACGCGCGTCTTTGTTAACGTGCGGGGAGATCAGAACGGTGAAGCGCTCTTTGCGGGTCGGCAGCGGGATCGGACCACGGACTTGCGCACCAGTGCGCTTAGCAGTCTCGACGATTTCCGCGGTTGATTGATCGATCAGACGATGATCAAACGCTTTAAGACGGATACGGATTCTTTGGTTCTGCATGAGACCAGAGCTCCAATTATTTATAGACGAAAATAATTACTCCTCACACCCATTACGATTGATGGGGGAGTGTAATCGTTCTTACGTAGCCCCCCGATTGGGGGCATTGTAACGGCCAAACAGCACCGTTGTGGTTCAGATTGAACCTGCCGTCATTTACGACAAGCCCGCGCATTATACGTAAATCTGAGCCAGACGCAAGTACAGTTTAGAAATTAAGCAGTGCTGCGCGCATGCTCGCAGTGTGAACGTAACAGCAACAATGCCGGTATCATTTCTCACGAGCAGCTACGCAACGTTAGAAGGAGTTAATTGGTTTTCACACCGCAATTTCGCATTCTGCATGCCACCCGTTACCGGCTTATCTGGCAGGACGCTATGTTTTTTCTCACTATTTATCTGTTACTCAATCTAATGCTTGTCTGGCACGACATCCATACCGGGTTGCTGCCAGATCGTTTAACCTGCCCTCTTCTCTGGGCGGGGCTAATTTGGCACTGCTTCGCAAATGCTGAATTATTGAAGCAGGCAGTTATCGGCGCGACGGCTGGTTACATTGGGTTTGCTGTTTTTTATTGGGGCTACAAAAAGTTGCGCGGTAAGGAAGGGCTTGGCTACGGCGATGTAAAATATCTTTCGGCTCTCGGGGCCTGGCATGGCTGGCAGAATTTACCTGGCCTGGTTTTTATAGCCGCCTTATTGGCCTGCGGTGTGGTAAGTATCAACGCACTCCGATTGCGAAGTTTACAGGCATTAAAAAACCCACTGCCTTTCGGGCCATTTCTGGCGGCAGCGGGTTTACTGACGGGATACCATTCTGTGATACCAACTACTCTTCCACTTTGATTTGCGACTGGAGATAGTTCTGAATACCAATTTTGCTTATCAGATCCAGCTCTGTTTCCAGCCAATCAATATGATGCTCTTCTTCGGAAAGTATCTTGATCATCATGTCGCGGCTAACGTAGTCATGGACGCTATCTGCATAAGCGATGGCTTCGCGCAAATCCTTCGCGCCTTCGAGCTCCAGTCGGAGATCCGATTGCAGCATCTCTTCAACGTCTTCACCAATCCCCAGTTTCCCCAAGTCCTGCAAATTAGGGATACCTTCAAGAAACAAAATACGCTCGATGTAGAGATCGGCGTGTTTCATTTCATCAATAGATTCATGGTATTCGACATCATTGAGGCGCGTCAGTCCCCAATTTTTGAACATTCTCGCATGGAGAAAGTATTGGTTTATTGCGACAAGCTCATTTCCCAATAATTTATTGAGATAATTTATGATTTTAACATCACCTTTCATTATTTAGTCCCTCCGCTTCCACTCATTGAAGCGTAGATGGGGCTACAAGGATGTCAAAAAAAAGATAAAAACTCAGGCAATCTCTTTGTATTCCGGCATCTGGGTAAGTTCGTCTTGCATGATCTCTCTTGCTGCACGAACACATTTACCACACTGATTTCCAACCGGAACAAACTTGCGGAGCTGCTGAAATGATTGAGGATGAAACTGGCGCACTGCCTGGCGAATTTTTTTATCACTCACACCATTACACAAACAAACGTACATGATCACTCCCGTTCAATTTCTGCGCAAAGTGTAAATGAGAATGGTTGCGATTACAATAGCACAACTGTAAAGCTGCTGACCCGGCCCGGAGCTTAATTTTGCATAAATATTTCGACCGTAAATAGCGAGCAGCAAAAAGGGCGCCGAAGCGCCCTTTTTCAATTCAAAGCTAATTAATTAGCTCAGAACTTTTGCTACAACGCCCGCGCCAACGGTACGGCCGCCTTCACGGATTGCGAAACGCAGACCATCGTCCATCGC
>NZ_JBHZPO010000025.1:0-12818 GCF_042788165.1 Kosakonia sp. YIM B13588
AAAGGGGTTTTAATAACTGGCTTAAAGCTGAAAGCTTTACGGAACCACCAGCCTAGCTGGTGGTTTTCTATAGACAATAAAGTTGGCCTTCTTGGAAGGCCAACCTAATGCGGTGTGAATAGCCATGTTCAGTAGCCATCTTTTAAGCTCGCATATAATTGCTAATGTCCGTTCCTGGCACAGAGCGGACGATCTAACTGAGCTGAAGGTCCGCTGAGAGCGAAAAACGGACCTTCAAATCCGAACCGGTTCAATTGATTAACCTTGGCTGTCAGTCAAGCCATCGTTAACATGAATCCGATCGAAAATTCCTTATCGCATTTTTACAAATACGCAGTGGCAAGAAAGATAGATTCTGGCTCATGACAAGTAGAGTTGTTCATTTGTATAAAGAGACTTCGCCTTCAGGACGCGTTTTGAACCTGCGATGCATCCACAGGTATTGCTCAGGAGCACGGAGAATTTCACGCTCGATGATCTTGTTCATATAAGCCGCTGCGGCGACCTTATCTTCCCCTGGATAACCTGCCAACGGATTGCTGATATACATGTGATAACCTTTTTTATCGCTACGTCGAACCATGCTAAGTGTGATCAAGTGTGCACCAGCGAGTTTTGACAGAGCATACGTTCCGTTCGTCGTGGCTGCTTTTTTTACCGAGAAAAAAGGTGCAAAAACGCTTCCCTTAGACCCATAATCCTGGTCTGGTGCAAACCAAACGGCTTCACCTGCTTTTAGCGCATGAACAATACCTGATAAATTACGTCGATTAATCATAGCCTTATTTGAACGCATACGCCCTTTTGTCTGTACCCATTCCATTAATGGATCATTGTGTGGGCGATACGTTGCCATCATAGGATGGCATAACCCCATTACTCTTCCACACAACTCAAGGGACATAAAATGAATCCCGACAACCATTACTCCTCTTGTCGCACCGGTCAGGTTTTCAAGCCCTTCGACATCAAACCATTTTTTGACTCTCGCATCGCTCCAGAACCAGGCCATTCCTGTTTCCATCAGTCCCAGCCCGAGAGAAACAAAGTTTTTATTGACCATCTGGCTCCGGGCAAACGGTGTCATCTCGGGAAAGCACAGTTCGATATTTCTAATCGCAATTCCTTCCCGGCGTTTCAGAAAGGGTCTGGATATTTTTCCAAGGCCAGAGCCCAGAGTATGTAAAACCGGGTAAGGAAGTTGAACGAGAAGCCACAGCAGACCCAAACCAGACCAGGTAAGCCAGTGGCGAGGATGAAGTAAATTATGAGTAAAAGTCTGTGCCATAAATTTCCTTAATGCTAATGAAGATTATAACGCAAAAGGAAAACAATGAGGCAATTCGTCTTTAGCGATACATTTTGTTTTAGACAATTTTAATTCATCTAAATTCAGAAAAAATAATTTTGCAATGACTGGTAAAGAATTTAAAGAGTCAGGAATGAATTGTAAGCCAGCAAGTTATTCTGTTATAAATCCATGATTTTATCATTGATACTCAAGAAATTGTCTTCTTGATTCATCATCATCAAGGTACTCAAAAGAAAAAAGCCGAATTTTGGTAAGTTTATAAAACCACTCACAATCGTTTCGTTGAATAATTTCGCCTGGTTTGAAACATATCCCGGATGCCATCCGAATAATCGCATATTTACCATTACTAAACCTGACCCGGTGAATACAGAAAGGTTGACCGGCCTGCCCGTGACAGCTGTTTGACAGGATATGTCCTTCAATAAAAACAGATTTTTTAGATTTCATTATCATACCCTCGACAACTGCAGTACAGGAGAAATGTTGTCATTTCCCGACATCACTGACGTTAAGTGGCAGAAGCTGATCAGCCGCCGATACACCAGCATTCTGAAGGTCTGAACAACAGTCCGCAGGCAGGGCACTCAAGAACCGCATCTTTTCTTAGTTTACCTGCTTTCTGATCGGCTCTGTGTGCGCATACCGGGCAGGCAACATGAACCGGTCTTTCTTTAAAATACCTGAGCCCATTTGTATAAGACATAAATAATTCTCTGAGGAATACATTAATTATTATACGCTTTAATATAAAAATAACTGGCATAAGTTATGTTAAGTTGTGTCTGAATCAGCATATCAGATATTGAAAATTGAACGTCTGATTTATGGTACACTACCCTTCCGTGAGAAATTTATGATGAAATCAGAAGACACCCTTGACTGGTATCCGGCACAACTACCGCCTGTGAAAATTATTCTTGGCGAAGCCGTGCTGGCTGTGGGTAAACAGGGCCGACCGATTAATACCCGCACCTTGCTGGAATACCTTCAGGTCATGCAGGACAAACAAAAAAGGCGGGATGACAAAATCGCCATGCAGACTGCGATTGATGTTCTCAGGGATAATCAGCGCATTAACGGCAGACGTTAATGCACCTCCGGGATCAGTGTCAGTTCTGAATGATCTCAACCGTATGGTTTTGTCCATCATCCTTCAGCGGTATTCTGTCATCAGGGAGGAGAACACCATCCAGCGTCACGCAATATTCTGCATCGCCGCGTGAAACACTAATCTGATAATGGCTTTCACCATACTGATATGCCATAGAAAAAGACGACCACTCATCCGGTAACCTGGCATGAACACTAAAGTCAGTGCCGGAACGTTTTATCCCCAGTAATTCCTCGGTAAGTAAACGCCAGGCCCAGCCTGCGGAACCGGTATACCAGCTCCACCCTGCACGTCCGGTATGGGGAGCGACGCTGTAGACATCAGCACTCATGACATAAGGCTCAGCTTTATAAATCCCGACAGAGTCCGCATTCAGGGTATGATTTATAGGGTTGAGCATTGACCAGAGTTGCCAAGCTCGTTCGGCATTCCCCATTCGGGCAAAGGCCATCACTGCCCAGATGGCGCCATGCGTATACTGCCCTCCATTTTCCCGCACACCGGGCAGGTACCCCTGTATGTAGCCCGGATTTTGACCGTGACCGTCGAAAGGAGGCGTTAACAGTTTGATCAGCCCTCCTTCGTTATCCACAAGGTGCTTATCCAGCGCCTGCATGGCCTTTGCGCACCGTCCCGGGCTAGCGGCGCCGGACAATACAGACCAGCTCTGCGCAATCGCATCAATCCGGCAGTCCTGTGAGGTTTTCGATCCCAGGGGAGTACCATCGTCAAAATACCCGCGCCGGTACCATTCCCCATCCCAGGCGTGGGCTTCGAGATTACTTTGCAGGCGCAGAGCCTGTGAACGGCACATCGCGGCGACGCTTTCATCCAGCCTGCGCTCCGCCAGCGCTGCAAACCGCTGCAAAATGTCGTACAGGAAGAAGCCCAGCCAGACGCTTTCACCTTTGCCTTCGATACCCACCCGGTTCATCCCGTCATTCCAGTCACCAGCCCCCATCAGCGGCAGGCCATGCTCCCCGAAGCGAAGTCCATAGTGAATAGCTTTGACGCAGTGTAACCAGAGTGTCTCTTCGGTGCCGCTGATGACCGGCGTGTCATAGACAGACTCTTCACCAGGCTGAAGCGAGCGTCCCTCCAGATAAGGAATGCGTATTTCCAGTGCATCCATATCCCCCGTCGTTTCAACATAGTGGCAAACAGCAAGCGGCAGCCAAAGATAGTCATCGGAACAGCGGGTACGCACACCGTTGCCGTGTGGCGGGTGCCACCAGTGCTGCACATCCCCCTCGATAAACTGCCGTGATGCACAGAGTATTATCTGTTCACGCATCCGGTCCGGAGCAGGGTGGCTCAGAGCCAGCGTATCCTGCAGCTGATCGCGAAAACCAAATGCACCGCCAGACTGATAGTAGCCACTCCGGGCCATAAGACGGCAGGCGACCGTCTGATACAACAGCCAGCCATTAACCAGTAAATTTACGGAGGTGTCGGGGGTGTTAACTACGATTTTATCGAGAACATTGTGCCAGTGATTATGAATCCGGTTCAGCTCCTGGCGGACCGTATCCTCGTTCATGTAGCGGGCCAGCGTCTCCTGAGCACAAACATCATTCTCCTCTGCGCCGAGGATAAAAATAAACGTCCTCTGGTCCCCGTCAATTAATGTAACCGCCGATTGCACGGCTCCGCAGGGATCCAGACCGGCCCCCGTCTTACCAGAAAGCTTTTGCAGTTTCATGGCCGACGGGGCGTGAAGGGAACCATTACGGCCAATAAACTCACGGCGGTCTCCTGTCAGCGAACAGTCATTACCGCTGACGGCAAAAAATGCAGTTCGGCCGCCACCATTATCACCATAAAAGTTATTCGCAAGCACCCCACAGCCGCCGGGCGTTCTGGCCACATGTGTCACAATGTGAGGGGCTGAGCGCGTTCGTGTTTCTCCGAGCGTCCACTCTACATAGCCTGTGACGGAAAGCTGACGTGTCCGTCCCGAAGAGTTACTGAGCGTCAGGAGCACCAGTTTAACCGGATCCGCTTCGGCAACCAGGACCGTCAACTCGCTGTCTATACCACTCTCACGATGGGCAAAAACGCTGTAGCCAAAACCATGGCGGGTCAGGTAATCACCGTGTCCGCGAACAGGTAAAGCCGTTGGCGACCAGCACTCCCCGCTCTCTTCATCGCGCAGGTAAAATGCCTCGCCGCTGCGATCGCTCACCGGATCGTTCTCCCACGGCGTCAACCGGTATTCATGGGCATTCTCATACCAGGTATAGGCCTGCCCTGCCTCTGAGATCACACTGCCAAAACGAGAATTTGCCAGTATGTTCGACCAGGGAGCCGGTGTAAACGCATTTTCCCGAAGGACGATCTGATACTCCCGCCCATCCTGAGAAAATCCACCGTACCCATTGAAATGGCATAACTGACTGGTATCAGGGCTCCAGTCCGTATGTTGATTACGCTCGCGCACAGCACGCGGAATGAATGCCCTTGCCGGCGATTTCAGGGTATGAATACGCTGGTTAAGCTGCTCATTAATACCCCCTGCGCGGTCATCAAGATAAAGACAGGCCACGCTCATCAAAAGCAACTTATCCTCAGCGGAGAGATGCTCACCGTTCCGGACAAAAAGCCCGCCCTTTTTATCCAGCAGACTGGCTTCAGACCCGGCATAAATTAACTCCATAATCTGATTTTGTAATCCCTGCTGGTAGCCGCCGGGGCTGTTATTCAGGATAACCAAATCAACATCCAGCCCTTTCTGTCTCCAGTAACGGTGTGCCTGAATCAGTGTGGTCACTGAGGTGATACTTTCCTCGCTGGTTATACTCAGCAGCACTATCGGCAGATCCCCTGAAATTGCCCAGCCCCACAGTCCGGACTGGCCACGCCGGTTGCGGCCGATCGCCTGGCCTTCGGCGCGCAGCTCCTGGACAGGGTAAAGCACAGCGCTGGCGAGACTATTGAACAACGTGGCATCATCTTCACTGGCGTTCATCTGGCGCAATACCACCAGACTGTGAGACCAGGCCAGTTCAAAGACGCGATCGGCGATAGGGTAATCGCGATATTTCTCCAGCAACGCCAGGCTCTGCTGACGGGTCTCGCTGATGCCATAAATGATATCAATCGTAACCGGCTGCCCTGGCTGCAGAATGATGGCGTTGCGAATTGCCAGTATCGGATCCAGCACCGAGCCCGACGTGTTGCCTAGCATCCCTCCCGTCTCTATTGCCTGTGCATTCGCAGGGTTTCTGCCACGTCCAATAAACCTTGCCCTGTCCGTTTCAAACGACACGTTATGTCGGTTATCGCCGTGCACCACCATCATGTGAAACAGGCAAGGGCCCGGTTCATCCGGTGAGCGCGGGCGCCGGTGGCAAAGAATAGCGTCACGCTCAGGAGCCAGCTCAGTCTGAATAAACAAATTGCTGAATGCCGGGTGTGCCAGATCGCTGGCATCAGGTGCCAGTACCACTTCAGCATAGGTTGTCAGCTCCAGAGAGCGAGGCTTACGACCACGATGAATCAGTGTGAGCCGTCGCAATTCAACATCATCCTCCGGAGAGATTACCACCTGAGTTTTGACGCTGAGTCCCCCTAAGCTGCGTCTGAATTCTGCCCCCGCATCGGTGAACAACACTTCCTCGTCCTGTCCGCTGGTGTAGCCTGTTGGTTGCCAGGTATTGCTCCACACATCTCCCGTCTGGGTATCGCGGATGTAGCAGAATGCTCCCCAGTTATCACGGGTGGTATCACTGCGCCAGCGCGTTAGTGCAATATCATTCCAGCGACTGTAACCGCCGCCGCCCGCGGTCAACATCAGATGATAATGGCCGTTGGACAGCAGTTGAATATCCGGGGCGGGGGTATCCACGCTATAGAAAATACGGGGTTCATAGCGAACGGGTTTGACCCTGCCCTCATGAGATTCAAAATGACGGCGCGGACTGTACAGATCGACCGCATCCGGCACGCGTTCCTGTAACAGCAGACTCGCTGACCGGAATACCGTGCTGGACATAAAGCGTTCAGTCATGGGGGCGTCAAGCAGCACATGAGCCAGCGCCTGAAATGCCATACCCTGGTGATGCGCCATCCAGGACTGTACCACCGCATAGAGCTGACCGGTTGCAAGACGTGAGGGAGTATAGTCCAGCGCTTCATAAAAACCGTATTCTCCGCGTGCACCATTTTTTTGCAGCCTGAACAGGTTCTCACAGGCTCTCTGTGGGGAAACCATCAGCGCCAGCAGCGTGGCGTAAGGAGCGACAACCATGTCATCGGCAAGTCCCCTGCGCAGACCGAGCCCCGGTACGCCAAATGCCTGATACTGATAATTATGCTGAACATCAAAAGCATGATAGCCAGACTCTGAAACACCCCATGGTACCCCGCGTTCTTTCCCCCAGTGAATCTGGCGCATAACCGCCGACTGACTCATTTCATCGAGCAGGCTGCCGGGCCAGGTGGGCATCACCAGATTCGGCATCAGATATTCAAACATGGATCCGCTCCATGACATCAGGGCAGTTTCATTATCAATCGTGGTAAACAATCGACCCAGCGCGTACCAGCTTTTAAGAGGCAGCTGATTAGTCGCAATGGCAAGAAAACTGGTCAGGCGGATTTCAGACGGCAGGAGATCGTAGTGGCTCTTGTCAGGCATATTGGTGTCACAGTTATAACCGACGCTGAGCAGACTGGTTGCTTCACTGTACAGAAAGGCGAAATCCATCCGGGCATGCTCATCCAGCCGCTGTTCCAGCTCGGTGATAATATTGAGTCGCATTCGGGCCTGCTCCGCCACTGACGCCGGAGGCGTTCCTGTACCGGTTAATGTCGGACGGGCAAGCTCGCTCAGCGTCGGCAGCTTCTGTTCATTCCAGGATGCAGGCAACCAGCCAAGCAACAGAGACCACTCATGGCAAAGCTGAACCAGTTGATGCTCCAGATGTCCAGCCCAGCGCATCTGAAGAGGAGATCCCTGATGACATGCGCTGGTCAGATGGTTGCACTGGGTGCGCATGCTTTTCAGTTCGCTGAAAAGCGCCTGCGGAGAGAGCGACACCGCGTTCAGGCAATGCTTGCGCAGTAGTCTCAGGCTGTCAGGTGGGTTCTTACCCCACTGTTTTTCCAGAATATCCAGCGTATCGTTCAGTCCTGCCAGTATCTGTTGGTTGCTTAAAACAGGCTGATGACGCATGGCAGACAGGCCTGCACGCAGGGTCAATAAATGCCCGGCCATATTGCCGCTGTCGACGCTGGAGATATAGCGTGGACTTAGGGGGACCAGCGTACGGGTGTCATACCAGTTGTAGAGATGGCCCCGGTAGTGCTCCATTTTATCCATCGTGTCGAGCGTGAGCGACACGCGCCGGAGCACCTCTCCGCCAGGCAGGTAGCCAAAGTCCCATGCCGTCAGGTTAGCCATAAGTGAAAGACCAATATTGGTAGGAGAAGTTCGGTGTGCCACCGTCGGTTGTGGTATTTCCTGATAATTATCAGGCGGAAGCCAGTTCTCTTTTGCTGTGGCAAATGTTTCAAAAAAAGCCCAGATTTCACGGCTTGTCTGGCGTAACAGCTGTTTTTGTTCCTGATTAGGCGAAAAAACCTTACGCACGGGCTGGCGACTCAGCCAGCTCATCAGCAGCGGTGCCACACACCATACCAAACCGATCGGTAACGCAATCCCCAGCAGCTGTGGGGCAAATTGTCCGGTCAGTATTGTCAACGCCACGCCACCGGCAACGTTCAGCCACATCGCCTGATAAAAACGTGCAACAGTGGGTCTGGCCTGACTGCTGTCCTGGCTGTGGCTGACCCACTGGCTGAGGTGACGCCTGCTTATCCCCAGTCGCCATAGCGTCACGGCGATCGCTTTCAGCGAATATCCGGCTTCGTGCGGCAGTATCGCAAAATTAAGGCTGATACCTGACAGACGCTTTAGCGCGCCCGCCCCAACCAGTAACAGATGCGGCTTCACGCGGCGACGCAGAGGTTTATGCAGAAGGTCGTGGCTAATGCAGAGGATGGCTGGCAACAGCCATATCAGCAACAGTATGCCCAGCCAGTAAACCGGATTGGGTACCCAAAGCAGAGTGAAGAACAGCAATACCAGTAAGGAGGGGGCGACCATACTGCGACGTAGATTATCGAGTAATTTCCAGTAAGAAAGCGCGGTCAGCGGATTCCTGACCTGGGTTCCATCGGCTTTTCTGACGCGTGGTTTTAGCCAGTTAAGCAGTTGCCAGTCACCCCGGATCCAGCGTGAACGTCGTGCAACATCCGACAGATAATTATTAGGGTACTGTTCGTACAGTAACACCTCGCTCAGCAGACCCGAATGTGCATAGCATCCTTCAAGCAGATCGTGGCTGAGTACCAGATTTTCCGGGCAGATGTTGGTAGTGGCCTGCATAAAAATATCAACATCGTAAATCCCTTTGCCCACAAACGAGCCTTCCCCAAAGAGATCCTGATAAATATCCGAAGACATCATCGAATAAGGGTTATTGCCCGGTACGCTGCTGCGCAGGGCTGCGTAACGCCCCTGACCGTTGCGTGGTATCTCCTCCGCAAGACCGGGCTGTAAAATACCGAATCCTTTGACAACCCTCTGGCGTACCGGATCATACTCAGGCGTATTCAGCGGATGCGCCATCGTCGCGACGAGTTTGTGTGCCGTATCGCGCGGGAGCACCGTATCGCTGTCCAGGGTAATGACGTATTTTATGTGACCCGGTAAAAGGTGGGCAGGCATCTCTGCAACGCTGACAAATTGCGTTCCGGGATGGCGCAACCAGCTGTTCAGTAACGCCAGTTTTCCCCGCTTGCGTTCATAGCCCATCCACGCTTCTTCCGAGGGGTTCCATTCAGGCTGGCGATGTAACAGATAAAAACGTGGTCGGCCGGAGGGGTAGCGGCGATTAAGCGCCTGCGTATCGGCGATAGCCTGTCTGAGCAGCGCGTGACTTTCCGGCGAGGGTTCATTTTCAGAATCAGCAAAATCAGTGAGCAGCGCGAACCTGAGATTTTCGTTTTCATTCCCCAACCAGCAGACTTCAAGACTGGTGAGGAGCTGGCTGAAACTTTCGTGGCTGGTCAACATACAGGGAATGACTAACATGGTGGCACTGTCAGCGGGAATACCAGCTGAAAAATCCATCCCCGGCAAGGGTCGAGGAACGCGAAAACGGGTGGTTGCATCACTGAGCAAATCGCTCATTAACTGAGTTAATGCGATAATCAGAGGTAATATCACCGCGATCAATAGCCAGTCTGCGCCCTGCATGGCGGTTTCGTGCAATATTGCTGCGGTCGCTGCGGTTGTCAGCAACGCCAGGCTTCCAAGCCATGACAGCAGGGTTATTCTGTTGAAACTGTGCCGCAAGCGTATGAGCCTTGAGGCGTCTGCCAGGAGATGAATATCCAGCGCCTGTCGACCTTCGCCCGCAAGATAATAACCAACATGATGTTCCGGTGTATCAGGCGCTTTTTCCTCTGAAAACGCCAGCGCCTTCTCAGCAACCTCAGGCTCGCTGAGACCGCTGTCTCTGGCCAGAACCTCAACTACGTGCCGGTAATGATCCCGGGTATTGAAGTGCATCCGGGGATAGATGCCGGCAGGATCATTGCGTAATGCCTGTTCGACAACGCTTATCGTTTCGGCGAAATCAGCCCAGTCCGTTTCACTCAATAAACGCAGGCCCGCGATGCTGTTACTGACGGACAGCTGGCTGGCGGCAAGCTGCTGATTGAAACTATGTATGAGAACGTCAGTGGTGATCCCCTGTTCCCGAAGGCACTGATCAACCCAGGTCAGAGGTAACGACAGCGCGTTGCCATGCCCCTGCAGGCGCCGCACCAGCTCTGCGACAAACGCACTGGTTAACGGAGGTCGGGAGCGCGCCATATCGGCAACCACCATGATTAAATCACCAGGCGCACTCTCTGCGCATTCGACAATCCTTGTTATCCACGTATCAGCAAGGTTTCTGTCCTGCTGCGCTTTTATCACTTCCATACTGATACGACGAAGATTTTCAATCAGCGCAAGGCGCAGCATTCCCGGTAACGCCCAGACTTCACCCAGCGTCAGCGGCGTCACCTGTTGATAGGCAGTGAGATAGCTGGTCAGGCTGGCGGTATCCCAGCGGCCATCGCCGTGAGCAATGGCCTCTGATGCAATATGATAAATTCGTGGGCAATTTAACGGCGATACCAGCGACGGAAGACCTTTGCCAAAGCTTTTCGGCAGATGCTGGCGGACAGTGCGGATTTGTTCCTCAATCAGATAATAATTGTCCAGCAGCCATTCACCGGCGGGCATGATACTGGTCTTTTTACCCGCGTTAAGCTCATAGCAGTTTTGGGTAATGACGGCCTCATTGTCGCCAAGCCGTTTCAGAAGATAATAAGGATGCCTATCCGGTGATACTTTATGAGTCCGCGCCAGCTTCTGGCCGTAGCGTTCCATCTGGACGGTCGAAAAGAGTTCTGACCGCGGCGAGCTTTCACCGGCAGGATCGTTCGCCGAAAACGTTATGTTTTCGGCAGCATTCATCAGAATACGGGAGCGGTTAAACCACGCTCTGGGGATCATTTTCATAGCATTGCTCTGATGCGACGTTAGCGCGCAGGAGCAGTTGCGAAATCAGTTCAGAAACGTTCTCTCAGGATGGGCGTCAGGCATCAGGGATTTAACAGCTGCCGGAATCTAACATAAGTATAGGATATGAGCTCTGTTCTGCGGTTTTGGTCGAGCTAGCGTCGGGAGATAAACAGAGCCTTACATCCGGGGCAAAGCATGGTCTGGTTGAGCCGGATTTTTGACAACGGTTGTACTGATTTTAAGCCACAAACAGGACAGGCAGCAGTGGCAGTAGACGCACTGCTGAAGAATTTCATTGCGTAATTGATAACAGACATAACCATTAACCTTTCAATGAATGAGCTTCACCGTACCACATGTGGTTAAGTTTTAATCTATCTATTTTGACACACTGAAAATCAGGAAAGATAAATGTTAGCAGCCACAGGCCCCCGGAGACCGTTTATCCGGAAAAATTCTATGCGCCTTCCAGGGATGAGTAATTCTGATTCGCGGGAGTTAACGGCTGAAATGTGAAGCAGAACGTCTTTTCGTCCATCAGATGGGATGATGAGGCCTTTACCACTAAGAATGTCAAAGCTTTTGACAATTCCTGTCATTTTATGGGACAAGTCAATTCCTTATTGAAAACACGTAAAGACTATACATTGGAAATGGCATTCAGCCACTTTTATTTTCCCTACAGGACCTCTGGACGGCTAAAAGATAATTTGCTTATATCGATTCCCTGTGCCTTAATGAATCCCATCAGTTCGATGTACTAATGAAAGTTAGAAATTTTCCGGGCAGTTCTCATTACCAGGCGCTATCGTTGATATCCCCTCTTTTTGAGTCCATACGTTTACTATCAATACAATGATGCATAACTGGAGTCAGTATGACCTCTAGAATTACAGGCCTGGTAAAATGGTTTAACGAAGATAAAGGTTTTGGCTTCATCTCTCCTCTTGATGGCAGCAAAGATATCGTTGTCCATTTTTCTGCGCTTAATGGCGACAACTTTAAAACTTTATTTGAAGGACAGAAAGTTGAATTCGCCATTCAGATCGGAGACAAAGGTCCTGCTGCTGCAAACGTAATACTTTGCGATAAATAAATCAATGTGGATCTGCGATAACGATGAAGGATTATCCCTGAGTAGACAGATTCATAACTTAAATCAGTGAAAAGTCGTTTATTTTTAATATCTGATCAGCATATTTTTCACAATTATGAGTGCGCTGACCGATGTAATGGAGTGCAGGACTACTGCATAAAAATTTTAAAAGCACAAACTAACTGCTTGTTAAATAAGAAGTGCATAATGAGCGAGGCTATCTCCGAAAGCACCACGTAATGGCTTTGACCTTAATGGCATCAGCCAGTTAACACCCACGAGAGAACAGGGTAATAGAATATGATTAAAGTCCTTGTTTTCTTTAATGCTGAATCCTGTAAAGTCATGACCGTTCTGGAAGGTATATCTTCTATCAGGCAGGAATATCCAAACGGTGAAGAAACACATCTTCGGATTATGTCTGCAGGTTTTCCTTCCTTAACTGGCGATCATGGTATTGTTTACGTGGCTACTGACAGGGAGTTAACGTCACAGGAGATACTTGATGCGGTCAGGAAATATTTATAGCATTTTTGTCATGCTCTCTGCTCCACGTTTAATTGCATGCTTACCCTATTTATCAGAATCGAACAAAAAATGAGTTAAAAAATTTATGGCCTGCTAACAGCAGGCTTTTTTTGTCTATAGAAAACCACCAGCTAGGCTGGTGGTTCCGTAAAGCTTTCAGCTTTAAGCCAGTTATTAAAACCCC
>NZ_JBHZPO010000026.1:0-4922 GCF_042788165.1 Kosakonia sp. YIM B13588
ATGGTGATACCACGAGCTTTTTCTTCCGGCGCGTTATCGATCTGGTCGAATGCGCGAGCAGAACCACCGTAGGTTTTAGCCAGAACGGTAGTGATTGCAGCAGTCAGCGTTGTTTTACCATGGTCAACGTGGCCGATAGTACCGACGTTAACGTGCGGTTTTGTACGTTCAAACTTTTCTTTAGACATCGATTGTCCCTCTAAGACACGGATAAATCGGTGATATCACCACATCAACCAGGCAACATGCCCGACTCGTTGAATGCTAATAACAGAAGAGAAACCAGGGAGGAGAAGTGAAGTGGTGCTGATACCCAGAGTCGAACTGGGGACCTCACCCTTACCAAGGGTGCGCTCTACCAACTGAGCCATATCAGCACGTCTTGGAGCGGGCAGCGGGAATCGAACCCGCATCATCAGCTTGGAAGGCTGAGGTAATAGCCATTATACGATGCCCGCATCCTGAAACTCGGCTACCCAGTACTTTCTGTATTATCGGGAGAAGACACTCTCCCAAAGAGCTGATTCACTACTGACACCAACTCAGGTTACGTTTTAGCGTAACCGAAAATGGTGGTGGGGGAAGGATTCGAACCTTCGAAGTCTGTGACGGCAGATTTACAGTCTGCTCCCTTTGGCCGCTCGGGAACCCCACCGGACTTGATGGTGCCGACTACCGGAATCGAACTGGTGACCTACTGATTACAAGTCAGTTGCTCTACCTACTGAGCTAAGTCGGCATCAAGTAGCGCGCATTCTAGGGAGACAGAGGGATTGATGCAACTAAAAAATTGCACAAAACGTTCTATCGCTCACATTTTGCACGACGAGCCGAAGAAATGCTGTAATTTCATGCAACGCCGTGGAAAAAACCACCATTTTTCATGATTCATTCCCATCTATTCTCTCAGCCCCACGCTCTGCTCGATACCTGTGTGGACCTTTGCCAGTGCAGTTGCGCTATCGTGGTGCAAATAAATGATCGCTTAACGCCGATTCTCAGCGCTAATGCGGAATCGTGAAATGGATCACTAATTGCATCTGCGCTATTACATCCCCTGCGGAGGCGTCATCATGAAAATTGTTTTATTAAATGCAGCCACCTTGCCGGTCTATTGCCCGGAGCTTGCACAATTGTTACTTGATGCATTACACAGCGGCGCATCCGTGGGATATCAACGTTCGCTCAGCCAACAGGAAGCCGAAAGCAGCTTTTACCGTTTACGCAGCGAACTGGAAAAAGGCGAGCGACTCATCTGGATTGCGCGGGATGAACAAGGCGTTTCTGGCAGCGTCAGCCTGCAACTCAACATGCAACCTGAAGCCCTTAACCGGGGAAATATCAAACTCCTGCTGGTACATCGCCGCGCCCGCCGCAAAGGCGTTGGTAAGAAGCTCATTGCTGAGCTCGAGAAGACAGCATGTGCACGCCAGCGAGGTTTGCTATCACTTGAAGTACTGGCAGGTTCTGTCGGAGAAGCGTTCTTTCGCTCGCAAGGATACCGCTGCCTTGGTGAAATACCGGATTTTCTCTGCTCTGCGGACGGTTATTACCACCCGGCAGCCATTTATTTTAAACGCTTATTTGCTGTAAATCAGATGGTTCGTTCTATTGCCAGCTAAAGTGAAGCGCGTGATGCTTTCTACGGAAAGCATCACCTCGACGCGATTTTTCATATTATTCCCTGTCATCTGGTGTTAACCTCCTGCCCATTGATCCCACTTATTTCAATAACGTCATGCCATAGCATTATCTTTAGAGTCTCTCTCTTACTGCGCGCAGGAAGCCAACGCAGCGAGTGATAATGGCAGGCTAATAAAAGCTTATGAGTAAAAAAGAGCAAACGTTAATGACGCCTTACTTACAGTTTAATCGCAGCCAATGGGCTGCGCTTCGCGATTCTGTCCCCATGACCTTAACTGAAGGCGAGATCGCGAGATTAAAAGGTATTAATGAAGACCTTTCTTTGGAAGAAGTTGCTGAAATATATCTTCCACTTTCCCGTTTACTCAATTTCTACATCAGTTCGAACTTGCGCCGTCAGGCCGTTCTTGAACAATTTCTCGGCACTAACGGGCAGCGTATTCCTTATATCATCAGCATTGCGGGCAGCGTTGCCGTGGGCAAAAGCACTACCGCTCGTGTCTTGCAGGCGCTGCTGAGCCGCTGGCCAGAGCATCGCCGTGTAGAACTCATCACGACTGATGGTTTTTTGCACCCAAACCAGGTACTGAAAGACCGCGGCCTGATGAAGAAAAAAGGGTTTCCGCAATCTTATGATATGCACCGCCTTGTGCAATTTGTTTCAGATATTAAATCGGGCGTGACTAACATCACCGCGCCGGTTTATTCACATCTTATTTATGATGTGATCCCTGATGGTGATAAAACGATCTCGCAACCGGATATTTTAATTCTTGAAGGGTTAAATGTTTTACAAAGCGGTATGGATTACCCACACGATCCACATCATGTATTTGTTTCCGACTTTGTTGATTTCTCTATTTATGTGGATGCACCAGAAGATCTTTTGCAAACCTGGTATATCAACCGTTTCCTGAAGTTCCGCGAAGGCGCATTTACCAATCCTGATTCTTATTTCCACAACTACGCCAAATTGTCGGAAGCCGAAGCGATTGAGATTGCGATGTCATTGTGGAAAGAAATTAACGGCTTAAATCTTAAAGAAAACATCCTGCCAACCCGCGAGCGTGCAAGCCTGATTATGACAAAAAGCGCTAACCATGCCGTGGAACAAGTTCGACTACGGAAATAAATTAAAAGGGAGCATGAATGCTCCCTTTTAATTATTCCGCGCTACGAAGCGATATTTCTCCGCCCACCCAGGGTTTAATAACGCCGTCTTGCTCAAGTAACAAAGCACCTTGCGAATCAATCCCGCGGGAAATACCAAAGATTTCTTTTTCACCGATAATCAACTTAACCGGGCGATTAATAAAATTATCCAGCGCTTCCCAGCGTGAGAGGAAAGGCGTTAACCCTTCTTGTTCAAAGTGCTGCAAGGCGGTGCGAAGCTCAATGATCAAACGTGCCGCCAGTTGGTTGCGATCAATGCGCACACCGGCTTCCTGCAGATTAATCCAGCTTTGACTGATATCTTCTGCCTGTGTTTTACGCATCACTAGATTGACGCCAGCGCCAATGACAATTTGTGCCGCATCGCCGGTTTTTCCCGTTAATTCGACGAGGATCCCCGCGAGTTTACGATCCTGTAGATAGAGATCATTTGGCCATTTGACGCGTACTTGCTCCGCGCCTAAATCGCGCAGCACCTCGGCCATAACGATGCCAATGACCAGGCTCAGACCAATGGCCGCTGCAGGCCCCTGCTCAAGCCGCCAGTACATGGAAATATAGAGGTTAGCGCCAAACGGAGATACCCATTTTCGCCCGCGCCGCCCGCGACCAGCCTGCTGATATTCGGCAACACAGGCGTCGCCGGAGCGTAAGCCATTTAAGCGATCCAACAGGTACTGGTTGGTTGAATCGATCACTGGTAGCACCGCAACAGAGCCTTGCGCGACCTGGCTACTGATAAAGGCTTCGTCCAGTAGCTGAATAGGTTCTGGCAAGCTGTAGCCTTTTCCCGGCACGGTGAAGACATCTACGCCCCAGTCACGAAGCGTCTGGATATGTTTGTTAATAGCAGCACGACTCATGCCTAAACGCTCACCAAGCTGCTCACCAGAATGGAACTCGCCGTCCGCCAGAATCGAAATTAGCGTTAATGGAACGGTATTGTCTTTCACGCAATAACCTCCACCGCATTCACCTCGCCAGAACATCCTATAAAGCGCACTTCTGGTTCCAGCCAGATATCAAATTTATCGCCTACGCTCTGCCGGACAAAATGCGCGAGACGCACCACATCTTCGCTCGTTGCGTGCCCGGTGTTAATCAGTACTAAAGCTTGTAAGTGATGGACAGCAGCGCCCCCTAATGAGGTTCCTTTCAACTGACATTGATCGATCAACCAGCCTGCGGCCAGCTTCACGGAACCATCTTCCTGTGGGTAATGCGGAGCATGAGGAAAACGAGCAAGCAGGCTGCGAGATTGCTCAGCCGTGATCACCGGGTTTTTGAAGAAGCTGCCCGCATTCCCGTTCACTTTTGGATCCGGCAACTTGCTGGTACGCATCTGGCAAACGACATCGAAAACCTGTTGAGGTGTTACGGTTGCGGGATCCAGACGGGTTAAATCACCGTAGGTCAACACGGGCTGCCAGGATTTTGCCAACCGCAATCCAACAGCAGTGATGGCGTAACGATCCTGATATTCATGCTTAAAGATGCTGTCTCGGTAGCCAAAACGGCAGGCGTCTGCAGATAAACGCTGCGACTTACCCCTACTGAGCTCCATGCAATCTACATAACTGCAGACACGTTGTAACTCAACGCCATAGGCACCAATGTTTTGGATAGGAGAGGAGCCCACACAGCCTGGAATTAACGCCAGGTTTTCCAGTCCTGGCATGCCTTGTTCGAGTGTCCACCGTACAAGATTATGCCAGTTCTCTCCCGCACCGACATGTAAAAACCATGCATCCGCCTCTTCGTGAACGGCAATGCCTTTAATACGATTGATAATGACTGTTCCGATAAAGTCTTCCAGAAACAATACGTTGCTTCCTTCGCCGAGGATCAATACGGGCTGCTGGCTTTGTACTGCAGACTGCCACGCATTGAGCAGTTGCTGCGTATTTTCGACACAAACAATTTGGTGAGCCTGACGATCAATACCAAAGGTATTCCAGGGCTTAAGGGAGAGATTCATTAGCGCTATCCTGATGCAAAAACACGGCTAGTTTACCGCATCCGAAGGGGGAGCGCTTGTGGTGTTTCGCTGCATACAAACGCAAAAAGGCCATCCGTCAGGATGGCCTCTTCACGTGTTTGATGCC
>NZ_JBHZPO010000027.1:0-3252 GCF_042788165.1 Kosakonia sp. YIM B13588
CCATTATTGCTTTTGTGCATAAACATGTTTGTCTGTTTTTAGTACTTTATTTTTTTTAGCCCCGGTCAGGGAACCAACCCCAGCCATTAGGGTTGCACAAGCCTTAGTGCCGGTCCCAAGCCCGGATAAATGGGGAGGGTTGCGTTAGGAAGGGCATCCAGCGTAAAAACGTGCCAAATCAAATATGCGGATCACAAACGAGAATTTCATACCGGATCGGTCGAGGCCCGGGTTAACAACGACCGCCACAGGTATCGTTAGCTGACAGGGTACCGGTGGAAATTGGGCTACTGTTGGCCGAAGGAGGAGAAGGAGAGGAGGAAGACGTCTACAGAGACGGCAGGAAAAGGAGCAGTGTAGGAGAGTAGAGGTTCGGGTTGGTACTTTAAATGTTGGTACTATGACCGGTAAAGGGAGAGAGGTAGCTGATATGATGGAGAGGAGAAAGGTAGATATGCTGTGTGTTCAGGAGACCAAGTGGAAAGGGAGTAAGGCCAGGAACATTGGAGGTGGGTTTAAACTGTTCTATCATGGTGTGGATGGAAAGAGAAATGGTGTAGGGGTGATTCTGAAGGAAGAGTACAGTAAGAGTGTAGTGGAGGTGAAGAGAGTTTCTGATAGGGTGATGAACGTGAAGCTGAAAGTTGAAGGGGTGATGATAAATGTCATCAGTGCTTATGCTCCACAAGTGGGTTGTGAGATGGAGGAGAAGGAAAAAATCTCTTTCTCTCAGGTTATGGGTAGGTATGGTTTTAAGGAGAGGAATGTGGAAGGGCAGATGGTGGTAGATTTTGCTAAAAGGATGGAAATCGCAGTGGTGAACACGTATTTTAAGAAGAAGGAGGATCATAGGGTGACGTATAAGAGTGGAGGAAGGTGCACACAGGTGGACTATGTGCTATGCAGGAGATGCAACCTGAAGGAGATTGGAGACTGTAAGGTGTTGGCGGGGGACAGTGTAGCTAGACAGCATCGGATGGTGGTCTGTAGGATGGTTTTGGAGGCGAAGAAGAAGAGGAGGAGAGTGAGGACTGAAAGAAGAATAAGATGGTGGAAACTGAAGGAGGAAGAGTGTAGTGTGAGATTCAGGGAAGAGGTCAGACAGGGGCTCGGTGGTGGTGAAGAGGTGCTGGATGATTGGGCAACTACTGCAGAAGTGATAAGGGAGACAGCTAGAAAAGTACTTGGTGTGACATCTGGAAATAGAAAGGAAGACAAGGAGACGTGGTGGTGGAATGAGGAAGTGCAGGAGAGCATAAGGAGAAAGAGGTTGGCAAAACAGAAGTGGGATAGACAGAGTGATGAGAAAAGTAGGCAGGAGTACAAGGAGATGCGGCAGCAGGTAAAGAGGGATGTGGCGAAAGCCAAGGAAAAGGCATATGAGGAGCTGTATGAGAAGTTGGACACTAAGGAAGGAGAAAAGGATTTGTACCGAATGGCCAGGCAGAGGGACCGAGCTGGGAAGGATGTACTGCAAGTTAGAGCAATAAAGGATGGAGAGGGAAATGTGTTGACTAGTGAGTAGAGTGTGTTGAGAAGGTGGAGGGAGTATTTTGAGCAGCTGATGAAAGAGGAAAATGAGAGAGAGAATGTTGGACGATGTGGAGTTAGTTAAGCAGGAGGTGGATAGGATTAGTAAGGAGGAAGTGAGAGCAGCGATTAAGAGGATGAGGAGTGGAAAGTCAGTTGGACCAGATGACATACCGGTAGAAGCATGGAGTTGTTTAGGAGAGATGGCAGTGGAGTTTTTAACCAGATTGTTTAACAGAATTTTGGAAGGTGAGAGGATGCCTGAGGAATGGAGAAGGAGTGTGCTGGTACCGATCTTTAAGAATAAGGGAGATGTGCAGACCTGCAGTAACTACAGGGGAATAAAGTTGATCAGTCACACCATGAAGTTATGGGAAAGAGTAGTGGAAGCCAGGCTGAGAGAAGAGGTGACCATCTGTGAGCAACAGTATGGTTTCATGCCGAGGAAGAGCACCACAGATGCCTTATTTGCTTTGAGAATGTTGATGGAGAAGTATAGAGAAGGACAGAAGGAATTGCATTGTGTATTTGTGGATTTAGAGAAAGCGTACGACAGGGTGCCGAGAGAGGAGTTGTGGTATTGTATGAGGAAGTCAGGTGTGTCAGAGAAGTATGTGAGGGTGGTGCAGGACATGTATGAGGACAGTGTGACGGCAGTAAAGTGTGCAGTAGGTACGACAGACTGGTTCAGGGTGAAGGTTGGACTGCATCAAGGATTGGCCCTGAGCTCTTTCCTGTTTGCAGTGGTGATGGACAGGTTGACAGACGAGGTCAGACAGGAGTCTCCCTGGACTATGATGTTTGCGGATGATATTGTGATTTGTGGTGAGAGTAGGGAGCAGGTTGAGAAGAGCCTGGAGAGGTGGAGGTATGCACTGGAGAGAAGGGGAATGAAAGTCAGTAGGAGTAAGACAGAGTACATGTGTGTGAATGAGAGGGAGGGCAGTGGAGTGATGCGGTTGCAGGGAGAAGAGGTGGAGAAGGTGGAGGAGTTCAGGTACCTGGGGTCAACAGTGCAAAGTAATGGAGAGTGTGTTAGAGAAGTGAAGAAAAGAGTGCAGGCAGGGTGGAGTGGGTGGAGAAGAGTGATAGCAGGAGTGATTTGTGATAGAAGGGTATCTGCGAGAGTGAAAGGGAAAGTTTATAGGACTGTGGTGAGACCTGCGATGTTGTATGGATTAGAGACAGTGGCATTGAGTAAAAGACAGGAGGTGGAGCTGGAGGTAGCAGAGCTGAAGATGTTAAGGTTTTCGTTGGGAGTGACGAGGATGGACAGGATTAGAAATGAGTTTATTAGAGGGACAGCACATGTAGGACGTTTTGGAGACAAGGTGAGGGAGGCGAGATTGAGATGGTTTGGACATGTGCAGAGGAGGGACATGGGGTATATCGGTAGAAGAATGCTGAGGATGGAGCCACCAGGAAGGAGGAAAAGAGGAAGGCCAAGGAGGAGGTTTATGGATGTGGTGAGGGAAGACATGCAGGTAGTTGGTGTGAAAGAGGCAGATGTAGAGGACAGGGGGGTATGGAGACGGATGATCCGCTGTGGCGACCCCTAATGGGAGCAGCCGAAAGAAGAAGAAGAAGAAAAGCAAAAAGGTGTGCACCAGTGTAAATTGGGAAAACTCAAAATTCCAATATGCAACATACCAGAATTTCTTTATTTTTAGTACATTTTTACTTCATGCTACTAAATCTAATTTTGTTCTTCTTGGCCATCAC